>NZ_JADYVZ010000004.1:0-643880 GCF_020194195.1 Bradyrhizobium sp. BRP19
AGGTCCGAGCGCTCCTGCGGGAATGCGTGCTGGAAGAACTCTTCGCCGGTAAAGTACTGGAAATATGGGTCGTGGACCCAGCGCTCGCACACCCCCTCATCGGACAGCCCGTAAATGTGCTTGAGCAGCAACAGCCCGATCATGAAGCGGCTCGCGATCCCGGGCCGACCATTCTCGCTGTAGAGCGGCGCGATCTCGCCGTCGATCCAGTCCCAATCGACCTTGCCGGCGAGCTGAACCAGCTCGTGCTTCATATTGATGATTTGGTCCAGCCTGGCCCGGAACAGATCGCCCGATCCCGTCGTCCTGTGCTTCTTCGGTCGCATCGCCACCTCCGATGCGATGACGGAATCATGGTTGGCGATTCGACCGAATCCTGAAAATGAAATTGCAAGGTTCCGACGCCCGAAGCATCAAACCCCTGCAAACGCAAAACAGTCCACAACGACAAATGCGATTCTAGCTCAATCGCTTAGCCACTCTTCACGGACGACTACGGCCGGCGTGAAGTTCTCGGCATGGACATCGGTCCCTCGGAGGCCGAGACGTTCTGGACCGCGTTCTTGCTCAAGCTCGCTCGGCGCGGGCTTCGTGGCGTCAAGCTCGTGATCTCCGATGCGCATGAGGGCATCAAGGCCGCCGTCAGCAAGGGGCTCAACACCGCCTGGCAGCGCTGCCGCGTGGGATCGTTGAAAAAGTCCGAATTGACTGATTCCATTCTTGTCGGCGATTCGCGATCGGCGGAGCAAACGAGATGCTGGGGCGCAAGGAGCGGGATCAGCTTGAGCTCTTCATCACCGGCTCGCTCAAACAACTCGTCCCAGACGAGCACGTGCTGGCGCGGGTCGATCGTGTGCTCGACCTGACTTGGCTAAGGCAAGAGGTCACCGACTGTTACTGCGCGAATGACGGCCGGCCCGGCATCGATCCCGAAGCGGCGGTACGGCTGATGCTCGCCGGTCTGCTCAGCGGCATCGTGCACGATCGCAAGCTGATGCGTGAAGCTCAGGTCAACATCGCGATCCGCTGGTTTGTCGGTTATGGCCTGCATGAGCAACTACCGCACCATTCAAGCCTGACGCGCATTCGCCAGCGCTGGGGCGAAGAGCGGTTCCGTAGGATCTTCAAGCGCACGGTCGAGGCCTGCCTGAAGGCCAAGATCGCCACTGCGGAGGTGGTCCACATCGATGCGTCGCTGATCCGCGCCAATGTGAGTTGGGACAGCCTCACCGAGCAGCATGTGGTGGATGTCCTGAGCGAAAATCAAAACGAGGATGAAAGCGAGGCTGAGAAAACGGGCCGACAGAGTGGCAAGTACAAGAAGGTCTGCACGACCGACCCCGATGCGACGATGGCCACGAATGCCCGCAACCGGCGGCTGGAGCCCTCTTACAAGCAGCACACGGCCGTCGATGACAAGGTCGGAGTCATTTTGGACGTCGCGGTCACAACTGGACAAACGAACGAAGGCGAGATGATCGAGCCGCAAGTCGACGAGGTTGAAGCGATTACAGGCATTGACATCAAAACGGTCACCGCCGATGCCGGCTATGCCTACGCTAAAGTATACGGTGCTCTCGAACGGCGCGGCATCGATGCCCTGATCCCAGCTAAAGCTGAACCGATCAAGAGTCGCGTACCGCTCAGGCGCTTCCGGTACGACGCCAAGCACGACATCCTGAAGTGCCCGCGAGGACGTGTCTTGCGGCCCGCGCGACCCATCAAGCACGGCCGTTTCTTTTACTCAAAGGCAAAGGATTGTGCCCGGTGTCCGCTCAAGGGTGATTGCCTATCGAAGGGGCGAGTTAATAAGGCAGTTGTTGTAGGGAACGATTATCCGGCACTGCTCCGCGCCCGGCGCCGTCGCGAACGATGGAGCTGGCAGGATCGACGGCTCTATCAGCGTCATCGCTGGCGTTCAGAGGGCTTCCATGGCGAAGCCAAGACCTGGCATGGGCTGGCGCGCGCCATACGGCGTGGTCTACCGAACATGAAGATCCAGGCCTATCTGACGGCCGCCGCCATCAACCTCAAGCGGCTGGCAGCCGCTCTTGTTGCGCTTCTTTTGTGCTTGATCGCCTCCCTCGACGCGTCTCCGTCGGCATCGCGCGGAGTGCCGGGTTGATGTGAAGGCATGAATGGGCCGGTCGCTGCATCGAGCGGATTCGGTGAACCACTTGTTCAACGACCCCCGCGTCCACTTCATGGGCAACGTCCTGGCCCATGCCGGCAAGAGCGGAAGACGCGTCGTCTCCGCCTTCATCGCCACCGCCTTTGCCCAGGACGATGCCGAAGCGGCCAGGGCTCAGTGGCGCAAGGTCGCCGACCAGCTCCGTCCCAAACTGCCAAAGCTCGCCGCCTTCATGGATGAGGCCGAGCCAGACGTGCTCGCCTATATGAGCTTCCCGCCTCAGCACCGTGCCAAGCTGCATTCGACGGATGAGATGGACAAGCGATTTTTACGGATGAGATGGACAAGCGATTTTTAAATGATCGCCCCGATGACTATGCGGAAATCGCGTCCATTCTTTTGTTCGGCCGCGGCGCGGGCCATTCTTCCGTCCCGGCCACCGATCTCGCAGCCGCCGCGCGCAGGGTCGGTCAAGGCTGGCCGCGTTTGCGGCCACCGCACGGCTTGGCCTTGACCGGCCCGAGCACGGCGGCATGCTGGCGTGGAACGGGACTGCATTCCTGGCTGGCACTGCCGTCAGCGGCGGTTATGGTTGTCCGGCGCGGGCGACCTCGTGGCGAAGCGTGACGCGTCGGCTGAAAGCGTCACCGGACTGCCTATTTTGTCCTGCCGAGCTGAGGCGCCCGCGCGCCAGGTTTTGGCCGCCGCGGTTTCCATTGCGACACCAATTGTTCGTAGTTTCGCTCCGCCTGGGCGGCAATCAACATCTCACGGTCGCGCAGCGCCTTGATGTTGTAGGCATAGGCTGGTCCGCAGCCGGCTGCCCTTCTGTTGCGGATGTCCAGCTTGAAGTTGCATTGCGCGGGTCTTGTTGGCGACCAGCGCCGGACGCGCCCACAGCTAATCTTCGCCCTTCGTCAACAAATGCCAGCAGAGCACCGTGAGCTTGCGAGCCACGGCCACCGCGGCGACCTGATGGCCACGCCGGGCGCGAATCCGCACGAAAAAAGCATGCAGTGGACCGGGCGCCTTGGCCGCGGCCGAGGAGGCCTCGACCAGCATGGCGCGCGCGTGACTGCGGCCGATCTTGCTGATGCGACCGTGATGGGCGGCTCCCAGTCCCGACTGCCGCACCCGCGGGTTCAGCCCGAAATAGCTCACCAGCTTCGGCGGGCTGTCGAACCGGCTGATGTCGCCGATCGCCGCCACGATGCCGGCGGCGACCGCCAGATTGACGCCGGTGATCGTCATCAATCTGTTGACCGCGAGGTCGTCGATGGCGTCCTGAGCGATCTCACGGTCGAGCAGAGCCAGGTCTTCCGCCAACCGGTCAAGCTCACGGACATGCCGATCGATGGCCGCGCGCTCATCGTGCGGCAGCTGTTGGGCGGCCAGCCACGCCCGGCCGCGGGCGTTGAAAAGATCGGCATGCGGGCACTTCGGGATTAGGTGCGCGTGCAGGATCGAATGCACCTCGTTCTTGAGCCGCGTGCGATGCCGCACGACCTGGTAGCGCCGCGCCACCAGCCGACGCTTGCGTTCGGTCTCCGCGTCAGGCGTCCAGATCTGCGGCAGGTACCCGGCCGCCTGCAGACTGGCGAGCGTGCCGGCATCGATCTTGTCGGTCTTAACGTGAGCCTGGGCGATCGCCTTCACCTGCAGCGGATTGGCGATAATCACCCGTGCCACGAACGGCGCCAGAACCCGCGACACCGCCATGCTGTTGGCAGTCGCTTCGAGCACCACCTCATCACTGGCCAGCAGGGTCTTGCCAAATCCCTCCAGCGCAGTCCGCGTCATATCGATGCGGCCCGCATGTCGGAGCCTGCCGTCCTCCCAAAACACCACCTCGCCGAAAGTTCGGTGGACGTCGATGCCAATCACCCGTCGCATTCGCACCTCCTGCCAGACATAATGACGGGAGCTGCGGGCGACACGACAACTACGGATTCGCGCTCCCAGCGCAACCGGGCGAGTCGCAGAGGCGGCCAGCTACTAACTCGAGCTCTCGGCTCATCGAATAACATCGGCCTGCCCGCACTTCGTGCTCCCGGTGCCTCTGTCCCGATGGTCGCACCATACGCCACGATGTAGAACACCGCAGCGGGAACGTTGGCACCGAGACATCTCATACCGGTTACCAATCCGATCGAGCGCCTCAACGGCGAGATCAAGCGGCGGACCGAGGTCGTCGGCATCTTCCCAAATGAAGACGCCATCGTTCGCCTGGTCGGCGCGATCCTTCTCGAGCAGAACGACGAGTGGGCGGTTCAGCGGGCCCGCTACATGACGCTGGAAACCATCGCGCCGTTGAGCGATGATCCCATCGTCGGCTTGCCCGCCGTGGCAGGCTGATGCCTTCCGACCCGCCGGAAATTCGGCGGTGACCTGCCGTCAGCTACACCACGCCATGGGAGTACGTCATGCCAAGCTGATGATTGCTTGTGGGTGCAAGTCCCATCCGGCCAAAGCCGTAGCAGGCAAGCCGGGACCGAGTCTTGCGGGCGTCGCGGCAACGCTGGGGTCCGAAGTGTAGACAGGAGTCGTGCGGGGTGCGGGAATGAGCCTCGAAAGGTGGATGTTCGCGGAGGCCGAGTGTGTTCCCTAAGCACGAAGGCTGCATGAGCATCGTCGATACGCGAGACGATGCCGCTCCGTCGGGGTCGATGGCCGCATCACGCACGGAAGGCAATCATTGGAACATGAGAGGCCCGACCGGGGCCGCTGGATTGGTCTCCAGGGCAAGGCACTGCCAGAGCCGTTGTCCGAGCTGAGGTCGGGAGTCGGACTGGTCCATACTACCTGTGAAGTCGTCGAAGGTAACGAGACGCATGGAGGGAAGGGACCAGCCCGAGGGGAGCCTGCGCGAGGAGGCCAGGGTCCGGACACAGAGCCGGGTTACCTTGCCGCCGAACCTCAAGCGGGTGAACGCGGCAGCCAAGCAAGCTGCCCAAACCCGGTTCACGGCCCTGCTGCACCATGTCGAGGAAGACGCTCTTCTTCGGGCGTTTCGACGACAAAAGCGGCAGGCCAGCGCGGGGGTCGATGAGGTGACGGTGGCGAAGTACGAAGAGAGGCTGACGGATAACCTCCGCGACCTCTGCGGACGGGTCCACTCCGGTCGTTACCGGCCACAGCCGGTGCGGCGCGTCTACATCCCCAAAGCCGATGGCGGTAAGCGGCCTCTCGGCGTGCCGGCGCTAGAGGACAAGATTGTCCAAAGCGCGGTGGCCGAGGTGCTGAGCGCCGTCTACGAGGCCGACTTCCTCGGGTTCTCCTATGGCTTCCGGCCGGGGCGGAATCCTCACATGGTGCTTGATGCTCTGCATACGGCGATCATGAGCCAGCACGTGAACTGGGTGCTCGATGCCGACATACGCAGCTTCTTGGACGTGGCTTCATAATACCCCCTGGTTCATGCGGTTTGGTCGAAAAGGGCCGGCTTGCGGGGCTAAGACCTTGATGGGGAGTCCTTTTTGCTTCCCGCGCACAACGTGCACGGCTTCGAGTTCGCCGCGCTTGACTCGCTGCAAGACGGTTTGGCGCGAGACCCCGAGCGCCCGCATAGCCTCGCGCATCGGCAGAAAGTCGTCGGACGTTTCACCGTTGAAGCGGGCCTTGAGTTCATCGGTCAGGCGAATGCGCCAGGGAGCGCCTGGCGTGAGCTGCTCGCCGGCGATAATGCCGTCGTTGAGCAAACGATGGATCGTCGAGGGAGCGACACCAAGCGCGGCGGCGGCTTGCTTGATGGTCAAAAGATCGCCGGCGGCTTGCGGTTTATCTTGGAAGCCTGGGATCTTCCAGTGCCGGCGTAAATTACCGACGCGGTTGCGGTCGAAGCGGTGGCCGTAGGCCGTTGTGCGGCTCTGCCGGTTGAGGATGCCGGCGATCACGGCATCGGGATAATGCACTGCCAGTCGTCGCAGGAGCGCAACTGTATCCTCGTCGGTGCGGATCGTCGCTGGCCGCGATCGGGGCAGGCCGAGATCAATCTCGGTCAGCGCGCCGCCCTTCCAGCGCAGCGTCAAATGGGCGGCAAAGGCCTCGCGATCGACTTTGACGATGACCTCGTCGAGGAGCGTCCGCAGCAACTCTTTCCGGTCGCGCGGCGTCGTCGTGCTTGCGTTCCAGACGGAGACGAGATCAGGTCCGAGCGCGAGCAGGCGGTCACGCTCCTGTTGGCTGATCGTATGGGGGCGAGCAGCCTCACGACGCGCAAGATCGGCCTTGGCGGCCTCCAGCGCCTTCAGGCACGCTTCCCACTCTCGCTCGAGACCGCGCGCGACGAGACGGTTATCGGGATCGACGGCGCGATAGCGCCGTTCTGCACGCCGGGCTTCGTAGCTGGCGCGTTCCGCGGCAAGTCGCCATTGCTTGAGCCCCGCCTCGCGATCCGCCTCAAGCCGTTCCGCGGCGGTGAGTGTCGCGGTCAGCTTTGCGGGTTCTAAGGCGGCGATGAACGCTTGGGTGATGGCGTGGTCGATTTGAACGCCGCCGATATTGAGGCAGTAGACGCCTCGGTTCTCGACCAGCACTTTGCCAGCACAGTGATAGCCTGGCGAAGCATTGCGTCCGCGATAGTGGGTGTGCAGGCGGCGGCTGCAATGGCCGCAACTGGCAAGACCTTGCAGGAGGGCGCCACCCTCTCTCACGGCACCGCCGCCCTTGTGCGGCTGAGGTCGCGTGTTCGCGGCGAGACGTTGCTGATTTGCTTCATAGGTCTGCCAATCGATGAAGCCTGGATGATGCTCGGGGATGAGAACCTGCCATTGGGAACGCGGCAAGAATCGAATCCGCTGCTTGCGCGCGCCAGTGCCATCGAGAATCGTCTCATGGCGCGTTTTGCCATAGACATAGGCGCCGGCATAGACGGGATTGGTCAAGACCTGGTGGATGGCGGTGTAACTGGCCTCGACCCAGCGGATCTCGGCGCGGGCGTGCAGCTGCAGCGGGAACGTGAGCCCCTCGGACCGAAACCAGAGCCAAACGCGACGTGCCGATCCCATCTCGGCAAAGCGCGCAAAAACATGGCGAATGGCGGTAACGACAGCCTCATCGGGATGGAAGCGGACCTCGCCATCAGTCTCGCCCCAGACGAAGCCGACCGGCAGACCGCGGCGCAGTTCGCCGCGCGCCGCCTTGTTGCGGATTCCACCGTTGAGGCGAGCCCGCAGCACGTGCAGTTCGGCTTCGCTCATCGTGCCTTTGAGCCCCAGCAAGAGACGGTCATTGAACATGGCCGGATGATAAATGCCGTCGGCATCGCCGATCAGCGTGTCAATCCGGCCAGATCAATCAGGCGGTACCATTCGGCGTTATTACGCGCGAGCCGCGAGACTTCGAGACCGAGCACCAGTCCGACGCGCGCGAGCGCCACTTCGGCGGTGAGGCGGGCAAAGCCCGAACGCGCCACCGTGCCCGAACCGGAGAGGCCAAGATCCTCGTCGATAACGATGATGCGGTCATCGGGCCAGCCGAGGTCGCGCGCTTTGCCGACAAGTGCATATTGCCGCTCGGTCGATTCGCGGTTGTGCTCGACCTGTGCGGCGCTGGATTGGCGCAGATAGACGACGGCCTGTCGAGAGAGATGAATTGACGTAATCTTGACGTGCTCATTCATCGCTTGCCTCCGTCGCCGGGCCGCTCTGAAGCAGGCGTGACATGAGGCGCGCCAGAAGCTCGATTGCCGCGATGCGGGCGGCTTCGTCGATTTGGTCCCACGCGACTGGCGCGCTTGGTGGAACCTCGGGCTGATCGAACAAGTCCAGGTTCAATTGCATGGCGGCTCTCCTTGCACGGCGCCGACTCGGCACCCCGGATGCAAAGAGCGTCGACCAGCTTGCGCAAGTGGAGCAAATCACCGAGCCTGCCGAGATCGTGGACAGCGTCATCGGCATCGATTGGCGGCGTGCCTCCAAGCGGCTCCACCTTCCAATCGGTCCAGCTCGCCGGAATCAACGACCGACTGCCATCCGGCAGAACCGTGAGGAGAAAGTGGATGCCGCGCCGCCTGATGGTACTGATGACGGCCAGCGTCCGACCTTCGAAAGCGTGACGCGTGCGCGTGATCGTTACCGAAGCCGGAATATCTTGGCGATGGGCAGTCTGTGGCCGCTTCCTTCGACTCGGTCGACCACGAGTGGCTGTTGCGGATGCTGGCGCACAGGATCGCCGATCCTCGCATCTTGCAGCTCATCGGGCTGTGGCTGCGAGCCGGCGTTCTTGAGAGCGGCGAGAAGCAAGAGACGGACAGGGGCACGCCACAAGGGGCGGGCATCAGCCCGCTCCTTGCCAACATCTTCCTGCACTACATCCTCGATCTCTGGACCCAGAAATGGCGTCGTCGCCGCGCACGCGGTCGTATCGTGATCGTGCGCTACGCGGACGACTTCGTCATGGGCTTCGAGAACAAGGCAGATGCGCGGGAAATGCTGTTGGCCCTCAAGGCGCGGCTGGCCAGCTTCGGCCTGACGCTCCATGAGGACAAGACGCGGCTGATCGAGTTTGGCCGGTTCGCGGCCCTCTCGCGTCAGCGGCGGGGCGAGCGGCGGCCAGAGACCTTCGCCTTCCTCGGCTTCACCCACTACTGCGGGCGGACCCGAGATGGCCGGTTCATCGTGAGGCACAAGACGGAAGGGAAACGCCTGACGCGCAAGCTGACGGCGTTGCGCCAGGAGACCTGGCGGCTCATGCACGCGCCACTGGCCACGCAGCACGAGTAGTTCGCCGCCGTTCTGCGCGGGCACTATGGCTATTATGGCAGGCCGCACAATTATCCAGCGCTCAACGGCTTCTACCGCGAAGTGCGTCGGACCTGGCTGCGTTGTCTGAGACGGCGTAGCCAGAAAAGTCGGCGCATGGGCTGGCCGGAGTTCGAGACCCTGACGGCACGCTTCCGCCTGCCAACTCCACGCATCACTCGCACATGGGCGCAGGCGCGGATATGACGCGGGTTACCCTCGGGAAGAGCCGGGTGCGGGAAAGCCGCCTGCCCGGATCTGTGAGGGCAAAGCCAAATGGCCGAGCTACTCGACCACGATCCCGCGACCCGGCCCCAGAGCGCGTGATCTACACATGTGACGGTTTGAGTCGCACGGAACGGACCGTCTTCAGTGATCTTTTCGTTGGCTTCTCCCCTTTAGCAGTCCCGGATTTCGCATTTTCGTGATCACGGGCGCCTCCGGTGGCATCGATGGGCGGTGATTCTGACAAACGCGGCTAAATCAGCAGATCCAAGTTCAAACCAGCGCGCACACTTGTGCCCCGTTCCCCCAGAGAACGCCGCAACGAAATCGCAACGAATTGGGTGAAACGACCGTGAACAAAACGGGACGGTAACCGCTGCCACCTCGATAAAAATCAATAACTTAGAAGATATTCACTGCGTTCGGGACGCAGGGGTCGCAGGTTCGAATCCTGCCACTCCGACCATTCTTCCAAAAGTCGACGTTTTCCAAAGTCTTGGCAGACCGGCTGCCGGCGCGTCAGGACGCCTTTTTGCAACGATTTCGGGATTGGGTCCACGGCCGATTTGGCGGGGCAGGGTGGCCTGTCGCGGTAGCATGGCTTGCCAGAAGCGAGCGCCGGCGGTTCCGACTTGCGGAGCTAGGTCAGGGGCCTACCGCCGCGCCATCAGCACACCCACCAAAAACGCCACCATCAGCGCCGGGCCGTGGTGCCTCGCCGGTTGCCCTCCAGTCATCCCGACGGCTAGATGAGTCCCAAGCTGATCGCGCGCCTGAGGCGCGATCGGCCAATAACAAAAACAGGGCTGGAAATCATGAACAATAAAATCATCGCGCTCGCTACGGCTTTTGGCTTCGCGGCCTGCGGGTCGGCATGGGCCGCGTGGCCCGACGACAAGCCGATCGAAGTCGTCGTCGGCTTTGCGCCCGGCGGCGGCACCGATGTCATGGCGCGCAAGCTCCTTCCCTTTGTCGAGCGTGTGCTGGGCGGCAAGGCGAAGTTCGTCGTCCTGAACAAGCCCGGCGCCGGCGGAGAGATCGCGTTTGCGTCGATCGCGCGCGCGGCGCCCGAGGGCTATTCGATCGGTGTCGTCAACGTGCCAGGCTACAACTTCCTGCCGATGACCCGCAAAACCCAATACACCACGGATGAAATCCGGCTGGTCGCTCGCGTCGTCGAAGATCCGAATGTCATGGTGGTGCCTGCCGATAGCAGATTCAGCAATCTGCCGGATGTCGTTGCCGCACTGCGCAGCAAGCCGGGCTCGGTGACCTTCGGTCACAATGGTGCCGGCACGAACGGTCATCTGGCCATTCGCATGCTTGCGGCAGCCGCGAAAGTCGAGCCCAACGAGATCTCCTACAGAGGAACGGCCGCACAGCGGACCGATCTCCTGGGCGGGCATCTGGACGTCGGCATGGTCACCCTCAGCGAGATCCCCGAATTGCATGGCACCAACAAGGGGCCACTTCGTGTCATCGCGATCCTGTCGAAGAAGCGCTTTCCATCGCTGCCGGGCGTTCCGACGGCAGAGGAGGCGGGCTTTCCGGTCATGACGACGGCGGAACGCGGCTTCGCGGTCCCGAAGAGCGTTCCGGACGACGTCGTTAGGAAGCTGGAAACCGGGATTGCCGAAGCGCTGCGCAATCCCGAGTTCGTGACGAGCTCGCCCGGCGACGAGCCGGTGATCGCCTTCCTGCCTGGCGCCGAGTGGCAGAAACATCTCGACGATATGTCCGCAGCTTTACGTCCTTACGCCGAGCAGATGCGAGCAGACGGGCAGAAGTGATCGATCCTTCCGTAGCCGGCGGCTGTTGGGAGACTACCGCCGCGCCACCAGCACGCCCAGCAGAAACGGCATTGGCCGGCTCTCAAAACCAGAGGACGAAGCCGCCCTAGTGTGGATATCGTCGCAAGTCGTGACTTTCACGATTCCTCGCTCTCGATTCGCACTCCGAATTTTAGCGGAAATTAGCTGACAACCTACTTCTGCAGCTCGCCTCGGTGCTGCGGAGCAATCCCTGCTGGTGCGCCCCGCCAACGCAAACGGCGCGGCCGTGATCGACCGCGCCGCTGTGATCTTCTGATGTGAAGGGCCCTATTCTTCGTAGGGTGCGTAGGCTGATGTGCCCCAGCGAGGCCCGTCATAGCCGTAACCCGGGCCCGGGTAACCGTAGGTGTTGGTGGGGTGCCAATCGCCGATGCGCTGGCATTGGCCGATGCCGGCCATCAACTGGCCGCCGCTCATGGCGGGCCCGGCGGCGCCGACTGCTTCTCCAGCCGGTGGGGTGCACGGGCCGGGACCGCGTCCCGCAGCGAGGCTGGGGCTTACAGTTGCGAGCGGCAAAATCGCGGCCAGAGTTGCGGCGACGCTCACGAGTTTCGTACGTGTCATGGTTGTCTCCATGTTCGAGGCTTAACGGGGGACCAATCCCTCCTGCCGCGAGACGTTCCGCGCGGAACGGTCGCGTTTTCGCGAGCAAAAAAGGTTTCCTCGGGTTTCACGGAACGCCGCGATTTCCATTGACATGAGCGCGTCATCGCGAGCGCGCATCATCTGCGAGCGACCAGCACACCGACCAGAAAGGCCACCAGCAGCGACGGCAGCGGGGCGTCGCGCACCATGCCGCGGACGACGTCTTGCCAGTGCTGCTCCGGCACCAGTCTCGGCGATCGCACGTTGGGCGCGGGCTGGATACCCCAGTGTGATGCGAGCTCGGCGACCTCGCTTTGCGCGAGGCGCACGCCGTCGCGGACGCGATAGATCGCGGCCTCGGACCGCTCACGCGGTGCGAGCAGCATCAAGGTCTCGACCGCGGTGCGCAGCGTCATCTCGCCGTAGCCTTGCAGCCTGACCTGCTCCTCGGGATCGGACGTCATGCAAAATCCCTCACAGCGTCAAATTCTTCACAATGAGAAATGGCGCGCGATGGTGAAGGCCGCCGCCGTGCACAGAACCAGCGTGGGCCCGGCCACGTCGCGCGCGAGATCGGCGCGCGTCAGCTGCCTGCTCATGGTCTTGCTCCATGCTTTGCATGGAAATGGCCGCCGCCGCGCTTGGTTCCCTGCGCCGGCGCGAATCGGCAGGCCGACTATTTCCGCAGCAGCTCGCTCAAGGCCGCCGTCGCTTCGGCGCAGCGGATGTCGTCGATCTCCCGCGACAGGCTGAGCGCGCTCGATCTCAGCTCCTCGAGCTTCCAGCTGTCCGGATGCTGGTTTTCGAGCTGACCGAGACGCTTGTTCAGGTCGTCCAGTCTCGATTGAAGCTGCCCGATGCTGGCGGCCCCATTCACTTTCCAAACGCGTTGTGCGCGCATCGTCGTTCCCCTGATAGTCTCACGGCCTTGTGAGAGCGGTTCATGGCCGGAATGGGAGTTTGTTTTGTCCGGCTTCAGACGGCGGGGAACCGTTGCAGATCGGCAACGAAGTTCCTGTTTGGTGCTCACCCAGCGCCGCACGATGATACCCGCAGGCCCGGAATTTGATTGTGCCCTCAGTACGGGGCGCCGAGGCGGCCTGTGCGCGCGGGTGATAGGCTCTGGCCGGGCGCACTCGAAAAAGATGAGGAACGACGCGTGACGAGAACTGTGACCATTGCAGCCGGCCAGCTCGGACCGATCGCGAGGAGCGAGTCGAGGTCCGCGGTGGTGGCGCGACTGATGGCGTTGATGCGCGAGGCGCGGGCCTGCGGCTGCGACCTGATCGTCTATCCCGAGCTGGCGCTGACCACGTTCTTTCCGCGCTGGTACTTCGAGGACCAGGCCGAGATCGACAGCTTCTTCGAGCGCGAGATGCCGGGTGCCGAGACACAGGCGCTGTTCGATCTCGCCCGCCAGCTCGGCATCGGCTTCTGCCTCGGCTATGCCGAGCTGACGCTCGAGGCCGGGATCGTCAGGCGATACAACACGTCCATCCTCGTCGACAAGAGTGGCGCGATCGTCCTGAAATATCGCAAGGTGCATCTGCCCGGCCATGCCGAGCACGAACCGTGGCGCGAATTCCAGCATCTGGAGAAGCGCTATTTCGAGCCCGGCAGCGGCTTCGGCGTGGTCGATGCCTTCGGCGGCGTGATCGGCATGGCGATCTGCAACGACCGCCGCTGGAGCGAGACCTATCGCGTGATGGGCCTGCAGGGCGTCGAGATGGTGCTGATCGGCTACAACACGCCCGTGCACAATCCGCCCGCGCCGGAGCATGACGATCTCTCGCTGTTCCACAATCATCTGGTGATGCAGGCCGGTGCCTATCAGAACGGCACTTTCGTTGTCGGCGTCGCCAAGGCCGGTGTGGAGGAGGGCGTCGACCACATCGGCGGCAGCTGCATCATCGCGCCCTCGGGCGAGATCATTGCGGCCTGCACGACAAAGAGCGACGAGATCGCGCTGGCGCGCTGCGATCTCGATCTCTGCAAATCCTACAAGCGCACCACCTTCAATTTCGACGTGCACCGCCAGCCGCGCGCCTACGGCATGATCGTCGAGCGGAGGGGCGTGACGATCATGGCGGATGGGACGCCGGTGCCGCGGAGGGGGTGACGCTCTCTCCTTCGTCATTGATTCCTTTCACGACCACGTGTGTTTATTCGGAAACGTTCATTCCCTATTATCCCGCAATGCAAAAGACCGCCCGCCACTCCCGACCTGCCGCCCGTCTGCCCGGCCGTCCCCGGGAATTCGACATGGACACCGCGCTCGACCGCGCCGTGCGCGTGTTTCGTGAGCGCGGCTATCATGCCACCTCGATCGGGGACCTCACTGCGGCGATGCGGCTCGCGACGGGAAGCATCTACAAGGCGTTTCGCGACAAGCATGCGGTGTTTCTCGCCGCCTTCGAGCGCTACACGGCCCTGCGCCAGCAGCAGACCCGCAGCGCGGCGGCGCGTGGTGCAAACGGCCGCGAGCAAATCCGCAACGTGCTGCTGTCCTATGTCGAGCATTCCCGGGGCAGCGAGGGGCGGCGCGGCTGCCTCGTGGTCGGCAGCGCGGTCGAACTGTCCGCGCTCGATCCGGTCGTGGGTGCCCGCGTCAGCACACAGCTCGCGAGCAACGAGAGCTTCATCGCCGGCCTCATCCGCGCCGGACAGGCCGATGGCTCGATCCCCCGCCATGTCGTAGCCGACGACACCGCGCGGCTGATGCTCTGCATCACGCAGGGAATGCGCGTCGTCGGCAAGGCGCGTCTGCCGCTCGACGCAGAGCGTCTCGTCGGCGCCGCAATGAAGCTGCTCGCCTGAATTTTTTGTCAGAATAGGGAATGACCATTCCCTATACCTTACCTAACGGCCATTCCTGCGCCTTACCTGGAGACCATGCGAATGACGATGAATGCCACGATCGAGACCGCGCCGGGGCCGGATGCGGTGTCGCAGCGCCTGACCTTCGTGCTTGCCGCGGCCTGTGGCATGGTCGCCGCCAACATCTATTATGCGCAGCCGCTGATCGCCCCAATCAGCGCCGCGCTCGGCCTGTCGCATGCAGCTAGCGGGCTGATCGTGACGATGACGCAGATCGGCTACGGCACCGGGCTGCTGCTGATCGTGCCGCTCGGCGATCTCGTCGAGAACCGCGCGCTGATCTGCTCGGTGATCATGCTCGGCGCCGCGGCGCTGCTCGCCGCGGCGTTCGCAACCCATGCGCTGCCGTTCCTGCTCGCCGCACTGTTCATCGGCCTCGGCTCGGTCGCGGTGCAGATCATCATCCCCTATGCAGCGCATCTGGCGCCCGAAGCCATCCGCGGCCGCGTCGTCGGCAACGTCTCGACCGGCCTGATGCTCGGCATCATGCTGGCGCGTCCGGTGTCGAGCTTCGTCACCGCCTTGCTGTCGTGGCACGCAGTGTTCTTCGCCTCCGCCGCGCTGATGATCGTGCTCGCAGCCGTGCTCTGGATGGCGCTGCCGAAGCGCAAGCCGGTCACGCGGATGCATTACGGCCAATTGCTGCTGTCGATGCCGGACCTGGTGCGGGCCACGCCGCTGCTGCGGCGCCGCGCGCTGTACCAGGCGAGCCTGTTCGGCGCCTTCACCCTGTTCTGGACGGTGGCGCCACTCCAGCTCGCCGGCGAGTTCGGCTTCTCCCAGCGCGGCATCGCGCTGTTCGCGCTGGCCGGCGTCGCCGGCGTGTTCGCAGCACCGATCGCCGGGCGCCTCGCGGACCGCGGCCATAGCCGGATCGCGACGCTGGTCGCGATGCTGCTCACGGCCGCCGGCTTCCTGGTGACCTCCATCGGCGCGTCCGGCTCGATGCTGAACCTCGCCTGTCTGGTGGTGGCCGCGATTGCGATCGATATCGGCGTCCAGGGCAATGTGGTGCTGGGCTTCCGCGCCATCTTCGCGCTCGGGCACGAGCACCGCAGTCGCCTCAATGGTCTCTACATGGCGACGTTCTTCGCCGCCGGCGCGGTCGGCTCGGCGGTCGGAGCATGGGCGTTCGCACAGGGAGGCTGGACGCTCGCATCGGCCATTGGCCTTGCTTTGCCCGTCGCGGGGTTGCTCTACGCGCTGACCGAGTAGCGGCCGTCGCCCGAACGGTGCGACCGACCTCGGGATGACGCAATTTGCATCTCGCGGATTGGTTGCGGTTGTAGTACTTTCGTCGCAACGCACCTGGTTAACGGGCGGCAGGGGGATGCTGATGAAACGTGCGGGGCTGTTTGGCGCACGGCGGGTACGGCCATGGTCGTGGGGGGCGTTTCTGCTCGGGCTCGCCGTCGTCGCGGTTTCGGCCGTGGTTCAGGGCATCTGCGTCCTGCTCGGCGCAAAGTTCTATTTCGCAGCGTTCCTGCCCGGCCTGTTCGTGCTTGCGCTGATGGCGGGTGCACCGGCGGCGGCATTCGCCGCGCTGCTCACCGTGCCGCTGGTGTGGTGGGCGTTCATCCCGCCGTTCTTCGAGCTCAATGCGCTGACCAGCGCGCATGCCGATTCCATCAACCTGTTCTGTCTTCTTGCCGTCCTCCTGATCGGCCTTGCCGATCTCTGCCGCGCGACGATGACAATCGTCAGAAGCGGCGGGCTGAAGCCTTCGGGCGAGAGCGCGGCAACGAATCCGCAATAGATCGCGCCGCGCGCGTTGCGCCCGAGCAACAGTCCGGCAACCATCCGCGAACTTGCCGCGCGCCGCTAACTTTTCGAAAAAGATTTGGCCGCAGTTTCTCCCGCGGGAATGACGAGGGAGTTTTCGGACATGAACGGTCACGCCATCCTGGAGAACGTGCGCCGCTACCGCGGCATCGCATCGCTCTATCGCCAGACCGCAGCGTTCCGCCCGGGCCAGAGCTGGTCGCTGCTGGAGCAGGCGAGCGAGTGGGAGGCGCGGGCGCTGTCGGAGCTGGAAGCCTATTTCGCCTCGCGCACGGACCACACCGCCCCGCTCGCGGCCTAATCGCCGGCCATCGGCGCGCCCTGAACCGGCTCGCCGAAGGCGCGACCGCCACGGGCAACTACGGAGTTGTCTCCGCATCCTTCTATGCTAGCAACGGCTGAGAGATTCTTCTTCACGTCGGCCGGGGCACGCGATGACCACCTTCAACCGCATCTTCACGACGGAGCGCCTGCTCCAGATCATCGTGGTGCTGGCGGCGACGCTCGCCATGAAGCTGATGAGCTGAGCGAAGGCCGGCTATCGTCCGCCTAGCTCGGGCAAATCAGGCAGATAATTCGAGCCTTCCGAGCCGAGGAAATCGAACATCGCCTGCGCGGGCGGCAGCAGCACCTTGTCGCTGCGGCGGATCACGTACCATTGCCGCACGATCGGCAGGCCCGCGACGTCGAGCACGACGAGCCGGCCCTCGGCGAGCTCATGCGCCACGGTGTGAGCCGAGATGAAGGCGATGCCGAGCCCGGCGATGACCGCCTGCTTGATGGTCTCGTTGCTGCTCATCTCCATGCCGATGATCGGCTCGAGATCCGATTTCTGGAACATGCCCTCCATCAGCGTCCGCGTGCCCGAGCCGGGCTCGCGGGTGAGGAAGGTCTCGTGCACGAGATCGGTCAGGCTGAGGCCGGAATCCTTCTCCAGCCAATGGCCCTTGCGCGCGACGATGATGTGCGGGTTGCGCCCGAGCTGGCGGACGTCGACGGTGACGTCGGCCGGTGGCCGACCCATTACCGCGAAGTCGAGGTCGTAGCCGTGCATGGCCTCGCGGATCTCCTCGCGATTGCCGATGGTCAGCTTGATCTCGATCTTGGGGTGCCGCTTGGAGAACGCCGCGATCGCGTGCGGCACGAAATATTTCGCGGTCGAGACCGCGCCGAGATGCACGGTGCCGCCGGTCCGCCCCGCGAGCAGGTCGAGCGCGCCCTGGCAATCGGTGATCGCGGCTTCGACCCGTTCGGCCAGCGCCAGCACCTCCCTGCCGGCTTCCGTCAGCAGCATGCCGTCGCCGGTTCGCTGCACCAGGGGCAGGCCGGCCAGGTCCTGCAGCTGCCGCAGCTGCTGGGTCACGGCCGGCTGGGTCAGCCCGAGATGGCTCGACGCCGCCGTCACGCTGCCTTTGGCCGAGAGCGCCGCAAGCGAGCGCAGCTGCCGGATCGTCAGATGCCGGAGCTGGGCCGCTGCATGGCCGGCGCCATTATAAGAAAATTCTTTGAGGCTCATTATGATTAGAAATTTTCCTTATTAAGCCGCTCCTGTCAATCTCCTGAATGCCGGCACTGACCGTGACCTGCCTCCACCAGGAGGGAATGGTTGCGGCACCGGCAAGGGGATGGACGCAGATGACCGGGCAACTCAGGCTGGACGACCACCTTCAACGGTATTCTGAGACCGCGCCGCATGCGTTGGCCGTGGCAGCCGCGGTCGATGCCATCGCGGCCGCGGCGATCGAGATTGCCGATCTCATCGCCAGCGGCGATCTCGCCGACGCCTCGGGCCTGACCACCGGGCGCAACAGCGACGGCGATCTCCAACGCGACCTCGACGTCCAGGCGGACGCGATCCTGCGCCGCTGCCTCGGCCGGCTGCCGATCGCGGCGCTGGCGTCGGAGGAGATGCGTGAGGCCCAGATCGTCGATCGTCAGGGGCGAATCTGCATCGCGATCGATCCGCTCGACGGCTCCTCCAACATCGACATCAACATGACCGTCGGCACGATCTTCTCGATCCTGCCGGCCCCCGATGATCTCTCACTCGCCTTTCAGCAGCGCGGCTCGGCGCAGCTCGCGGCGGGCTTCGTCACCTACGGCCCGCAGACCTCGCTGGTGCTGACGCTCGGCGACGGCGTCGACATCTTCACGCTCGACCGCAAGGCGGGCTGCTTCCGCTTCGCGCGCAGCGGCGTGCAGATCGCCGAAGCCTGCGAGGAGTTCGCGATCAACGCCTCGAACCGCCGGCATTGGGATCCGCCGGTGCGCGCCTTCATCGACGAATGCCTCGCCGGCGTCGACGGGCACGCCAACCACGATTTCAACATGCGCTGGATCGGGTCGCTGGTCGCGGAGGCCTATCGCATCCTCACCCGTGGCGGCGTGTTTCTCTACCCTTCCGATGCGCGGCCCGGCTACGGCGACGGCCGCCTTCGCCTGACCTACGAAGCACACCCGATGGCGATGATCATCGAGCAGGCCGGCGGCTCGGCCTCGACCGGGCGCGAGCGCATCCTCGATCTATCGGCGCAGAGCCTGCATCAGCGCGTGCCGCTGATCATGGGCTCGAGCAACGAGGTGCGGCGCGTCGAGGAGCTGCATTGCGATCCGCTGCTGGTTGCCAGCGTCTCGGCGCCGCTGTTCGCGCGGCGCGGATTCTTCCGGCTCTGAGCGAGGCGTCCGATGTCCAGGAAGCATCCGATCATCTCCATCACCGGCTCCTCCGGCGCCGGCACCACCTCCGTCAAGAAGACCTTCGAGCAGATCTTTTTCCGCGAGAAGGTCAACGCCGTCTACATCGAGGGCGACGCCTTCCACCGCTACGACCGTGCCGAGATGCGTGCGCAGATGGCGAAGGAGGCCGAGCGCGGCAACAAGCACTTCAGCCATTTCAGCCCCGAGACCAATTTGTTCGAGGAGCTGGAACGCGCCTTCCGCGATTACGGCGAGACCGGCACCGCGGTGACGCGGCACTACGTCCACGACGCCGCGGAATCGGCGCTGCATGGTGCGGCACCAGGCACCTTCACCGACTGGAAGCAGCTGCCGGAGGATTCGGACCTTCTGTTCTACGAGGGCCTGCACGGCGCCGTAGTCACCGATAAGGTGAACGTCGCGCGCTATGCCGACCTCAAGATCGGCGTCGTGCCCGTCATCAACCTCGAATGGATCCAGAAGCTGCACCGCGACCGCAGCGCACGCGGCTATTCGACCGAGGCGGTCACCGACACCATCCTGCGGCGGATGCCCGACTACATCCACTACATCTGCCCGCAATTCACCGAGACCGACATCAACTTCCAGCGCGTCCCGACCGTGGACACCTCCAATCCATTCATCGCGCGCTGGATCCCGACGCCGGACGAATCGATGGTGGTGATCCGCTTCAAGAATCCGCGCGGTATCGACTTCCCCTATCTGCTCTCGATGCTGCCGCAGAGCTGGATGTCGCGCGCCAACTCGATCGTCTGCCCCGGCGCGAAGCTGGACCTGGCCATGCAGCTGATCCTGACGCCGCTGATCATGCAGCTGATCGAGCGCAAGCGCAGCCTGAAGTGAACAGGGAGAGACTCCGATGAACATCTCCGTCCATGCCGAAGCTGACCTCAATGCGGTCACGCATAACGATCTCGCCAATGCCGTCCGCTTCCTCGCGGTCGATGCCATCGAGGCAGCGCAGTCAGGCCATCCCGGGCTGCCCATGGGCATGGCCGACGTCGCGACTGTGCTGTTCTCGCGCTTCCTGAAGTTCGACTCGGCGCATCCGAACTGGCCGGACCGCGACCGCTTCGTGCTGTCGGCGGGGCACGGCTCGATGCTGCTCTATGCGCTGCTGCATCTCACCGGCGGCGATATCAGCCTCGACGACATCAAGGCCTTTCGCCAGTGGGGCTCGAAGACGCCGGGCCACCCCGAATATGGCCACACGGCTGGTGTCGAGACCACGACGGGACCGCTGGGCCAGGGCATTGCGACCGCGGTCGGCATGGCGCTCGCCGAGCGGATGGCGAATGCGCGGCATGGCGATGGGCTCGTCGATCACTTCACCTATGTTATCGCAGGCGATGGCTGCCTGATGGAAGGCCTCAGCCATGAGGCGATCTCGCTGGCCGGTCATCTCGGGCTCGGCCGGCTGATCGTGCTGTTCGACGACAACGGCATCTCCATCGACGGTCCGACCTCGCTGGCGACATCGGACGACCAGCTCGCGCGCTTCGCTGCCTCCGGCTGGTCGGTGCGCCGCGTCGACGGACATGATCCCGAAGCGGTGGCGCAGGCGATAGCGGAGGAGCGGGAGACCGCGAAGCCGTCGCTGATCGCCTGTCGCACAATCATCGGCTATGGCGCGCCTGATAGACAGGGCACCGAGAAAGTGCATGGCGCGCCGCTCGGCACCGAGCAGACGGCAGCGGCGCGGCGGACGCTGGGTTGGGACTATCAGCCTTTCGTGGTGCCGATCCCGGTGCTCAAGGCTTGGCGGATGATCGGGCAGCGCGGGCAGGTCGACCGCCTCGCCTGGCTCGATCGTTACGAAGGTGCGACGCCGGAGCAGCGCGACCTGTTCGTCGAGGGCAAAGCCGCGGCTCTGCCCGCCTCCTATGCGCTGGCCGCGGCGAAATTGCGTGAGTACTTTGCATCCGAGCGGCCGAAGCTGGCGACGCGGCAGGCCTCGCAACAGGTGCTCGAGGGAATCGCTGGAACAATTCCCGGCCTGGTCGGCGGCTCCGCGGACCTCACCCATTCGAACCTGACGCATGCCAAGGCGCAGGCGCCGGTCAAGAGCGGTGCGTTCGCCGGCGACTACATCCACTATGGCATCCGCGAGCACGGCATGGCCGCAGCGATGAACGGCCTGGCGCTGCATGGCGGCTTCATTCCCTATGGCGGCACGTTTCTGGCGTTCTCCGACTACAGCCGGCCGGCGATCCGACTTGCGGCCTTGATGCGGCTGCGCGTCATCCACGTGATGACGCACGACTCCATCGGTCTTGGCGAGGATGGTCCGACGCATCAGCCGGTCGAGCATCTGGCCGCGCTCCGCGTCATTCCGAACCTGCTCGTGTTCCGCCCCGCCGATGCCGTGGAGACGCTGGAGGCCTGGGATTGCGCGCTCGCAGCAGAGCATCGCCCCTCAGTGCTGTGCCTGTCGCGGCAGGCGTTACCGACCTTCCGCAGCGATGCGCGCGGCAGAAACCGCGTCGCGAATGGCGCCTATCTCGTCGTCTCGCCGGATGGCGGCCGCGACGTGACGCTGATCGCAACCGGCTCGGAAGTCTCGATCGCGCTGGAAGCCGCACGCCTGCTCGCGACCGAGCACGTTCGCGCCGCCGTGGTCTCGGCTCCGTGTTTCGCACTGTTCGAGGAGCAGCCGGAGGATTACCGCGCCTCGGTGCTCGGCACCGCGCCGCGCGTCGGCATCGAGGCAGCTGTCGCCGGCGACTGGCATCGCTGGATCGGCGCTGACGGCGAATTCGTCGGCATGCGCGGCTTCGGCGCCTCGGCCCCCGCCCCGGTGTTGTACCGCGAATTCGGCATCACACCGCAAAGCATTGCGGAAGCGGCTCGCCGGGCGATGGCCCGCAAGAGCCAATAAGGAGGACGAATCTTGGCCCGTATCACCCTTCGCCAATTGCTCGATCACGCTGCCAGCCACGGCTACGCCGTGCCGGCGTTCAACATCAACAACATGGAGCAGGGCATCGCGATCATGCAGGCGGCGGCCGCGGTCGATGCGCCGGTCATCATCCAGGCCTCGCGCGGCGCGCGCAGCTATGCCGGCGATCTCATGCTTTCGCACATGATCGACGCGCTGGAGCGGACCTATCCCGACATTCCGCTCTGCATGCACCAGGACCACGGCAATGACGAAGCGACCTGCGCCTCGGCCATCGCCCATGGCTTCACCTCCGTCATGATGGATGGCTCGCTCAAAGCCGACGCCAAGACGGCGGCCGACTATGACTATAACGTCGCGATCACGCGCCGCGTCGTCGATCTCGCTCATTGGGTCGGCGCGTCCGTCGAAGGCGAGCTCGGCGTGCTCGGTTCGCTCGAGCACGGTGGCGGCGAGCAGGAGGATGGTCACGGCGTCGAGGGCAAGGTCGGCCACGACCAGCTCTTGACCGATCCGGACCAGGCCGTCGACTTCGTCCGTGCAACCAAGGTCGATGCGCTCGCGATCGCGATGGGCACCTCGCACGGCGCCTACAAGTTCAGCCGCAAGCCGGATGGCGATATCCTGGCGATGCGGGTGGTGGAGGAGATCCACTGCCGGCTGCCGAACACGCATCTGGTCATGCACGGCTCGTCCTCGGTGCCGCAGCCGCTGCAGGACATGTTCAACCAGTTCGGCGGCGAGATGCCGCAGACCTGGGGCGTGCCGGTCGAGGAGATCGTTCGCGGCATCCGAAGCGGCGTGCGCAAGGTCAATATCGACACCGATTGCCGGCTGGCGATGACCGCGGTGTTCCGGAAGGTGGCGGCGGAAGCGCGCTCCGAATTCGATCCGCGCAAGTTCCTGAAGCCGGCGATGGACGCAATGCGCGAATTGTGCCGCGAGCGGTTCGAGCAGTTCGGTACCGCAGGCCACGCCAGCAAGATCAAGGTCATTCCAATGAGCGAGATGGCGCGGCGCTATCGCGCCGGCGAGCTCGATCCGCGCATCGACGCCCGCGAGCCGGTTGCGGCCTAGCCAATCAGAAAGAGCAGAGAAAAGAGCAGGAGAGAGACATGAACGCACATGCAGGCACGGTCCGCGGCAAAGAGCGCTATCGCTCCGGCGTGATGGAGTACAAGCGCATGGGCTATTGGGAGCCCGATTACACGCCGAAGGACACCGACGTCATCGCGCTGTTCCGCGTGACGCCGCAGGAGGGCGTCGACCCGATCGAGGCCTCTGCTGCGGTTGCCGGCGAATCCTCGACCGCGACCTGGACGGTGGTGTGGACCGATCGCCTGACGGCGGCCGAGAAGTATCGTGCCAAGTGCTATCGCGTCGATCCCGTTCCGGGCTCACCTGGCTCGTATTTCGCCTACATCGCCTATGATCTCGACCTGTTCGAGCCGGGCTCGATCGCCAACCTCTCGGCCTCGATCATCGGCAACGTGTTCGGCTTCAAGCCGCTGAAGGCGCTGCGCCTCGAGGACATGCGCTTTCCCGTCGCCTATGTGAAGACGTTCCAGGGACCGGCGACCGGCATCGTGGTGGAGCGCGAGCGGCTCGACAAGTTCGGCCGGCCGCTGCTCGGCGCGACGGTGAAGCCGAAGCTCGGTCTGTCCGGCCGCAATTACGGCCGTGTGGTCTATGAGGCGCTGAAGGGCGGGCTCGACTTCACCAAGGACGACGAGAACATCAACTCGCAGCCCTTCATGCATTGGCGTGATCGCTTCCTCTATTGCATGGAGGCGGTGAACCGCGCGCAGGCCGCCTCCGGCGAGGTGAAAGGGACCTACCTGAACGTCACCGCGGCCACCATGGAGGACATGTACGAGCGTGCGGAGTTCGCCAAGGAGCTCGGCTCGGTGATCGTGATGATCGACCTCGTGATCGGCTACACTGCGATCCAGTCCATGGCCAAGTGGGCGCGGCGCAACGACATGATCCTGCATCTGCATCGCGCCGGCCACTCCACCTATACGCGGCAGAAGAGCCATGGCGTGTCGTTCCGCGTCATCGCCAAATGGATGCGGCTTGCCGGCGTCGACCACATCCACGCCGGCACGGTGGTCGGCAAGCTCGAAGGCGATCCCAACACCACACGCGGCTACTACGATGTCTGCCGCGAAGACTTCAACCCGACCAAGCTCGAGCATGGCCTGTTCTTCGACCAGTCCTGGGCGAGCCTCAACAAGATGATGCCGGTGGCCTCCGGCGGCATCCATGCCGGGCAGATGCACCAGCTGCTCGACCTGTTAGGCGAGGACGTCGTGCTGCAGTTCGGCGGCGGCACCATCGGCCATCCCATGGGCATTGCGGCCGGCGCGACCGCCAACCGCGTGGCGCTGGAAGCGATGATCCTCGCCCGCAACGAGGGCCGCGACTATGTGCACGAGGGCCCGGAAATCTTGGCCAAGGCGGCCCAGACCTGCACGCCGCTGAAGGCCGCGCTCGAGGTCTGGAAGGATGTCACTTTCAACTATCAATCCACCGACACGCCGGACTTCGTGCCGACCGCGCTGGAAACCGTCTGAGGAGATTTGAGATGAAGATCACCCAGGGCTGCTTCTCGTACCTGCCGGATCTGACCGACGAGCAGATCACCAGCCAGGTGCAGTATTGCCTCGCCAATGGCTGGGCGGTGAACATCGAGTTCACCGACGATCCGCATCCCCGAAACACCTATTGGGAGATGTGGGGCCTGCCGATGTTCGATCTCCAGGACGCCGCCGGCGTGATGATGGAGCTGGCCGAGTGCCGCAGGGTCTACGGCGACCGCTATATCCGCATCAGCGGCTTCGATGCCAGCCACGGCTGGGAGTCGGTGCGGATCTCCTTCCTCGTCAACCGGCCGAAGCAAGAGACGGAGTTCGAGCTGGTGCGGCAGGAGGTCGGCGGCCGTGCGGTCCGCTACACCACCGTGCGCAAGCCGGTTGCGCACGCGCCAGCTTGAGTCATCCGCTTCCGCGCGAAGCTCTCCCTGCTCCGCATCCTGGCGGACCACTGCTTCGCCGCCTCGCTCGCGGCGAAGCTCTTTTCTTCGAGGGTAGCCATGCTCGATGTCCCCCACGCAACCACGACCGAACACAGCGAGACCCATTTCGATCTCCGCAAGGAGGCTGAAGCCGCCGGAATCACCGAGACGCTTCAACAGCTCGATCAGGAGCTGATCGGACTCAAGCCGGTCAAGAACCGCGTGCGCCAGATCGCCTCGCTGCTGCTGATCGAGCGCATCCGGCAGCGTGCCGGCCTCGCCTCCGCGCCGCCGACGCTGCACATGTCGTTCACCGGCAATCCTGGAACAGGCAAGACCACCGTCGCGCTGCGCATGGCCAGGATCCTGCACGGGCTCGGCTTCGTGCGGCGCGGGCAGGTGATCTCGGTGACGCGCGACGATCTCGTCGGCCAGTATATCGGCCACACCGCGCCGAAGACCAAGGAGATACTGAAAAAGGCGATGGGCGGCGTGCTGTTCATCGACGAGGCCTATTATCTGCATCGTCCCGACAACGAGCGCGACTATGGTCAGGAATCGATCGAGATCCTGCTCCAGGTGATGGAGAACCAGCGCGAGGACCTCGTCGTGATCCTCGCCGGCTATGGCGAGCGGATGACGAAATTCTTCGCCTCCAATCCCGGCTTCCGCTCGCGCATCGCCCACCACATCGAATTCCCTGACTATGCAGAGGCCGAGCTGCTCGTCATAGCCGAGCTGATGCTGAAGGAGCGCGGCTATCGCTTGTCGGCCGCGGCGCGCGAGGCGTTCGAGAAATACATCGCGCTGCGTCGGACCCAGCCGTTCTTCTCCAACGCGCGCTCGATCCGCAACGCCGTCGACCGCATCCGCCTGCGGCAGGCCGATCGGCTGGTGTCCGATCTCAATCGCATGCTCGATGTCGCCGACCTCGAAACCATCGATGCCATGGACGTCTTGGCGAGCCGAGTCTTCAGCGGCGGTGCGGATGCGCGGAGTGCAGTGCCATGACGAAGGAGATCATGATCGCTCCATCGATCCTCGCCGCGGATTTCGCGCGTCTCGGCGAGGAGGTCGCCGCGATCGACGCCGCTGGGGCCGACTGGATCCATTGCGACGTCATGGACGGACACTTCGTGCCGAACATCAGTTTCGGTGCCGACGTCATCAAGGCGATCCGCCCCTATTCGAAGAAGCCGTTCGACGTGCATTTGATGATCGCGCCGACAGATCCCTATCTCGAGGCGTTCGCAAAGGCCGGAGCGGACATCATCACGGTGCACGCCGAAGCGGGGCCGCATCTCGACCGCTCGCTCCAGGCGATCCGCTCGCTCGGCAGCAAGGCTGGCGTCAGCCTTTGTCCGTCGACCCCGGAAGCGGTGATCGAGTATGTGCTCGATCGTATCGATCTCGTGCTGGTGATGACGGTCAATCCGGGCTTTGGCGGCCAATCCTTCATCGCGTCGCAGATCGACAAGATCAGGCGGATCAGGACCATGATCGGCGGGCGGCCGATCCGGCTCGAGGTCGACGGCGGTGTCACGCGCGACAATGCCGCGGCCGTGGCTGCAGCGGGTGCCGACACGCTGGTCGCGGGCTCCGCCGTGTTTCGCGGCAAGAGCGCTGGCGAATATGCCGCCAATATCGCGGCTATTCGCATCGCCGCGGAGACCGGCCGGGTTCCGAAGCTGCAAGATAGTTCCGCGCCCGCGAAGCGGGCCGAAGAAAGTGCGCTTATCCGGTAGATTACGGATCAGCCCACCGCCGTGGCTCCGGTGTGTCAAGGCGCGCCACTTTCTCCGGATCTCTACGGAGCATGCCTTCCAAATCGATCGGCTCATTCAGGCCGGGGTAACCAACGCACCGGAGAAGGACAATCGATTAACGACCGCGCAATGCCAAGCGTCTCAATCTGTGGTTTAGGGACGTTATGAGAGCGCGGATGCGTAACGACGGAAACTGCGGCATGAAGCCCGCACGCGGCGCAACGTGATGGCATGAGCATGCATCGCCTGTTCGCCGAGCAGCTCCGCTGCGCCACCAATGCCACCGGACAGGTCGATGTCGTCAAGCTGGGCAAGTTCGTCAGTGCGGCTTACGAGGCCGGTGATCGCGAGCGTCAGCGGATGATCGAAGTACGCGCGCAAACGCGCGACGAGGTCGAGCAGGATCTGCTGAGGACTCGCGAGTTCCTCGACACAATCATCGAAAACATTCCGATCGCCGTCTTCGCGAAATGTGCGGAGAGTTCGCGCTACATCCTGCTCAACCGCGCCGGAGAAGACTATTACGGCATGCCGCGCGAACAGATGCTGGGCCGAACGCCCGAGCAGATCTTCCCGGCTGACGTGGCCCGCGTGGTCAACGAGCAGGATAGACGCGTCGCGGCCAGCGGCATGCCGATGGTTCTGGAGGAGCATCTGCTCGAAGTCGGCGTCAAGGGCCGCGACCGGGTCGTCAATTCACGCAAGATGCTGATCACGGATGGCAACGGGGATCCGCAATATCTGGTCGGCGTGATCGAGGATGTCACGGAGCGTGTCACCACCCGGCAGCGGATCAGCCATCTTGCGCATCATGATGCGCTCACGGACCTGCCGAACCGCAGCGCCTTCAACGCGGCGCTCGACGAACGGCTGGAGCGGGCGCAGGAGGCATCGACCAGTTTCGCTGTGCTGAGCCTCGATCTCGACCGCTTCAAGGAGGTCAACGACGTGTTCGGTCACCCCGTCGGCGACATGCTGATGCGGGCGGCCGCCGACCGGCTTGCCGCGGAAGCCGAAGGCGCCTTCGTCGCCCGCATCGGCGGCGACGAGTTCATGATCCTGATGCCCGACAACGCCAGCCGTGAGGACGTTCTGGCGCTGGCCGAACGCCTGGTCGAGACGATCGGCAAGGAGCTCGAGGTCGACGACTATCTCTCCCACGTGGGCCTCAGCGTCGGCATCGCGTTCTATCCCGACGATGGCGTGAACGCGGCGACGCTGCTCGCCAATGCCGACTCGGCTCTCTACCGCGCCAAGCGCGAGGGCAGGAGCCGGTCCGCTGCTTCGAATCCGAGATGGACCAGGAGCTGCGCGATCGCAGGCTGTTGCAGCACGACCTGCGGCAGGCGCTGCAGCAGAACCAGCTCCTCGTCTATTTCCAGCCGCAGGCGCGGGTGGATGGCGAGGTCATCGGCTTCGAGGCGCTGCTGCGATGGAATCACCCGACGCCGGGCTTCGTGCCGCCGGACCAGTTCATTCCGCTCGCCGAGGAGAACGGGCTGATCGTCGAGATCGGTGAATGGGTGCTGCGCGAGGCGTGCCGCGAGGCGGCATCCTGGCCGCGGCCGTTGCAGGTCGCGGTCAATCTGTCGCCGGTCCAATTCCAGGCGGGCGATCTCGAGCGCTCGATCCACCAGATCCTGTTGGAGACGGGGCTGACGCCGACGCGGCTCGAGGTCGAGATCACCGAGGGCGTGCTGATCGGCGATTTCACCCGCGCGCTCAACCTGCTGCGGCGGCTGAAGGCGCTCGGCATCCGCATCGCCATGGATGATTTCGGCACCGGCTATTCCTCGCTGTCCTATCTGCAGTCGTTCCCGTTCGACAAGATCAAGATCGACCGCAGTTTCATCTCCAACCTGGAGGCGACGCCGCAATCGGCCGAGATTGTCCGCGCCGTCCTGAGCCTGGCGCACGCGCTGAAGATCCCGGTCATTGCCGAGGGAGTGGAGACGGAAGCCCAACGTGCTTTCCTGGCGCGCGAGGCCTGCGAGGAGATGCAAGGCTATCTCGTCGGCCGTCCCGACTTGATCGAGCGCTATCTCGACCTGGTGGGCGTCGCCGTGGAGCGCCGCCTCTACGCCTAGCACTGGGCACAAAGTTCCGAGCGGACGTTTGGAACTAAAATCCTTACCGGCACTTCTCGAAAATTAACTTGGTTCAGGCGCGTTGAGCGCGCAGCAAATGTTTTGCATAAACGCCATCGGCCTGACGCAAATCAGGGCAATAAGCCGGTGAACGCGAGGGAGGGTCTCATGGAGAACGTACGTCGCTACCGGGCGCTGGCGTCCCTCTGCCGTCAGCAGGCGGCCTACCGGCCGCTCCAGAACTGGGAACTCCTCGGCCAGGCCGAACATTTCGAACATCTTGCCGAAATCGAGCTCAAGGCGCACTTCGACGCGTGCAATGTGCATCGCGACAAGGACGCCGCCGCGCCCACGACATGGGAAGCTCCCGTCGCGGCGTGACGGCGCCAAGCCGGCTCATCAATGCGACATCAGCGTCGGGACCGTCATGGCTTCCAGCATGGCGCGGGTGACGCCCCCGAGAAAGCGTTCCTGCAACCGCGAATGGCCGTAGCCGCCCATCACCAGGAGATCGAGACTCTCGTCGGCCGCCAGCGACAGGATCGTCGGCTGAATGTCGACGCGCGTGGCGGTCAGGCTGACTGTGCGGGTCGATAATCCGCGCCGGCCCAGATGTCTGGCCAGACCGCTCGCTGAGGCTTCGCCGGAGACCGCCTCGGTCTCGTTCACCGTGATGATCACGATCTCGGCGGCGCGCGCCAGGAACGTCGTTGCGTCGCGCACGGCGCGGGCAGCGAGGCGGCTACCATCCCAGCAGATGCCGATCCGGTTCGCCTTGAAGGCTCCGCGGAAAGTGTAGGGCAGGAACAGCACCGGGCCGCCCGCGCGGAACAGGATCTCGCTCGGCATGTCGTTGTCGAACGAGCCTTGCGCCGGATCGGGCTGGAGCACGACGATGAGGTCGTGCAGCCGTGCCATCTCGCCGAGCGAGCCGGCGGCATCTGCCGGGATCGCGCCGAGTGCGTGGCAGGTATAGGCGATGCCGGCGTTCGCCGCCTCGCTCTTGAATACCGCGAGCGCCGCCTCGGCCCGCTCCACGGCGCGCTCGCGCTCCAGCTCGAACACGGCCGCCACCGCCGCGCCGCCTTCCATGACGTAAGCCGTACTGGTGGCGACATAGCCGACCGCGACCGCGTCGAGATGCGCGTTGAGCTTCGCCGCGAGCGAGACCGAGCCCTCGATCGCGGGACGCATGGGACGTTCGGTGGGAATGTGGACGAGAATGTCTTTGTACATGGCGCGCCTCCGCTGAGCATCATCCGATGGTCGCAGTTTTTCACTGCGCGAAGGCGGCGCGTTGAGCTGTATCAAACGTCCGGATTGCCTGCTGCGACCGCTCATCCATTCTTTGCCGAGATTTAATCGGACGGACGGGACGCCGTAAGGTGGCAGCGACCATGTTGCGGGCAAGGCGACACCTGCTCAACATGGACATTTCGACATGAACGATCGCGTCAATTCCGACATCACCACGTCTCGCAAGATCTTGCGGCCGCGGCGGCTCGCGCTGCTCGGCACCGTGGCCGCGCTGGGCGTGGCCGCCCTGGCAGTTGCGCCAGGCGCCTCGCCGTACGGCATCAACTCCTTGATTGCGCCGGCTCAGGCGGCCGAAGCCGCCGCGACGCCGCCCGGCTTCGGCGATCTCGTCAGCAGGGTCAAACCCGCTGTGATCTCGGTGCGGGTCAAAATCGATCAGGACAACGACAAGAGCGCGATGCTGCAGCAGAACCGGATGGATTCGGACGAGGACACGCCGTTCGACCAGTTCTCGCGACAGTTCGGTTTCCGCTTTCCGGGCGGCGCGAACGGCATGCCGCGCCAGCGCCACCAGATGATCACGGGCGAAGGCTCCGGCTTTTTCATCTCCGCCGACGGCTATGCCGTGACCAACAATCACGTCGTCGATCGCGCCGAGTCCGTGCAGGTGACGATGGACGACGGCACGACCTACACCGCGAAAGTGGTCGGCACCGATCCGAAGACCGATCTCGCGCTGATCAAGGTCGACGGCAAGAAGGACTTTCCGTTCGTCAAGTTCTCCGACCAGAAGCCGCGCATTGGCGACTGGGTGGTCGCGGTCGGCAATCCCTTCGGTCTTGGCGGCACCGTGACCGCGGGCATCGTCTCGGCCAGCGGCCGCGACATCGGCAACGGTCCCTATGACGACTTCATCCAGATCGACGCGCCGATCAACAAGGGCAATTCCGGCGGCCCGGCCTTCGACATGAACGGCAACGTGATCGGCGTGAACACTGCGATCTTCTCGCCCTCGGGCGGCTCGGTCGGAATCGGCTTCGATATCCCGGCCTCGACCGCCAAGCTCGTCGTCGCGCAATTGAAGGACAAGGGCGCGGTCACCCGGGGCTGGCTCGGCGTGCAGGTGCAGCCGGTGACATCGGATATTGCCGACAGCCTCGGGCTCAAGGAGGCGCGCGGCGCGATCGTCGACAATCCGCAGGATGGCAGCCCGGCGGCGAAGGCCGGCATCCAGGCGGGCGATGTCATCACCGCCGTCAACGGCACCACGATCAAGGACTCCCGCGACCTCGCCCGCACCATCGCCGGCTTGACGCCGGGCACGTCCGTGAAGCTCGATGTCTTCCGCAAGGGCGACAGCAAGACGGTGACGCTGGCGCTCGGCGAGTTGCCGAACGAGCGGCAGGCCAAGGGCAATGGCAGTGGCAATGCCGACGAGGGCAGCGGACAGCCGGGTGCCGGCACGCCGCGCCTCGGCCTCAGCCTGGCGCCCGCCGGTGACGTTCAGGGCGCAGGCCAGAACGGCGTCGTCGTCACCGAGGTTGATCCGCAAGGCCCGGCCGCGCAACGCGGCATCCGGACCGGCGACGTCATCCTCAATGTCGGCGGCAAGGCTGTCAGCAATGTCGGCGAGGTGCGCTCCGAGCTGGCGCAGGCCAAATCGTCGGGCAAGCGCAGCGTGCTGCTTCAGGTCAGAAGCGCGGAGGCCACCCGCTTCGTTGCGGTGCCACTCGCATAACGTCAACTCGACCCTTACCAATCCAGGAAGGCGGCCTTCGGGCCGCCTTTTGCACACACGTCACGTCCGCACCAGGCCGGTCACATTCTCGTTAACGGTAGGGATGATGACCTGGTGCGTCCGAAAAAGCCGTGTTCGCTGATCACACTCGCAAGGGCGCCTCGGTGCTCTGCGCCAACGTCGCCGCTGAGAGGGGTTGCAAGCGTGGAACTTCGAGCCTCCCGGCGCTTTGTGGAACTCGCCGGTGGTTCACAAGTGATCGGTGCCGACATGGATCGATTGAAGCTCTCGCTCAGGAGTGCGCTGCTCGTGGCGCCATTGGTGCTCTCGGGGGGAAACGCGCTCGGGCGCGACGACGGCCGCTACGCGAATTCTCCTCTGAAGCCATGGTTCGACAGTTTGCGCAGCCATCTCGGTCCGTGCTGCTCGGACGCGGACGGTTTCGCCCTTGCCGATCTCGACTGGGAGTCGCACAACGGGCGCTACCGTGTCCGCATCGACGGACAGTGGATCGATGTGCCGGATGAGGCCGTCATCACCGAGCCCAACCGGGCCGGCCGCACGATGGTGTGGCCGGTCAAGACTGCGTTCGGGATTTCGATCCGCTGCTTCATGCCGGGGAGCATGATCTGAGGCGGGTCAGCGCGACCGCTTGGATTTGCGCTTCGATGATTTCTTGTTCGACGATTTCTTGGACGACGTCCCGGACGTTTTCTTGGATGCTTTCTTGGACGTCTTCTTGGCGCTCTTGCGCTTCGAAGCCTTCTTCGGGACCTTCTTGCCCTTCTTGCGTGCCTTCGACAGTCCGATCGCGATGGCCTGCTTGCGGTTCTTGACGCGGCCGCCGCGCCCGCCACGGCCGCTCTTCGCGGTGCCCTTCTTGTAACGCCGCATCTCGGTGGCGACATCGCTTCCCGAGCTGCGTGAGTAGCGGCGCTTTTTTGCCTTGCGTGCCATGCATATTCTCCCTCGGCGGGGAGAACCATTCTGCACAGCCATGGTTCCGGGAGCGTGGAACGGCGCATGCCTAAAGCGCGATGCGATGCTCTAGAAGGAGTTTGCCAGCTCGATCTCCGCTTCCAGCACCTGGATGCGCCGGGCGGCCTCGCTGAAGGACAGATCCCGCGCATATTGGCCGGGCTGGTAGGCCTCTTCGCTGAGCCGCTTCAGCTTGAGACCCTGCGCCCGCGTCATCTGCTCGCCCAGGAAAAATCTGGCGTCGTATTTACCTTGAACCTGCATCTGGCGTCTCCGTCCTGAAATCGTGACTTGACTATATGTTCTTATTTTGTTCTAACAAGGCATGGACAACAGAATTAATGAAATTCGACGTAAAATCAGAGCCTTGAGGCTTGAGATGGCCGACGTCGAGGCGTCGGTGCGCGACCTCGTCAAGCGCGATCACGACTGCACGGAGAGAGCCCTGGCGCAGATGGACTTGCGCCGGAAGATCAATCTCTTGATCGCCGAATGGAAGGCTGCCGGCGGCAGCGACGTACTGCCGAACGTCCGCGACCGGGTGCGGCTTCGTGCCGTGAAGACAGGCGGCAACTCCGCGCGCGCAGCCGAGCGCCGCTGAGATCCTTGGCGCCGTATACTGAAGGCCGAGCGCCGAACCAAAGATAGAAGACAAAGGGCTCCGCAATGCGGAGCCCTTCATGATTCCAGGGAGCGCCTATTTGGTGTCGGTCATGCCGCCCTTGTTGGTCATGGTGCCGCCCTGATCAGAGCCGGGACCGGCGCCGCCTTGGCCGGACGGATCAGCGCCCTTGGAGGACTTGGTGTTGGCGCCGGTGGTCTGTGCCGACGACATCGAGGATCCATGCTTAGTCTTGTGCGATTTGGCCTGGGCGGCAAACGGCGCGGCGGCAAGGCCGGTTGCCAATATTACGGCGAGAGCGAGCTTGGTCGTCTTCATGCGGGGAAACTCCCTGAGTTAAATTGACGCAGGCACAAACCGCGCGTCGCGGCAGGGAGTTCCCGGCGAAGTATCTTCCGTGCGTCACCCACGCTTCAAGTTTGCTTGTCCTCGGCCAGGATGAACACGGCGCCGGTGAGCGTCGCGCCGATCGCGAAGGTCGTCACCAAGGTGAGGGCGAAGACCATCGCGGCCTGGCTTCCGCCATTGTTCAGCAGGTTGGCGACGGCTGGATTGGACAGGACGAGCGTGAGGCTGAAAATGAGGCCGAGCGCTGCGCCCATCATTGCATGCGTCATCAGCTTGATAAGGCCGCTGGCAGAGATCAGCTCAGACGACTTCTTGGTGCGCATGGGACGGCATCCCGAACTGCCACGCCAACGCGCATGTGATCGCCGGGTTCCGTTCCGCTGAAGGAATTGTTACCGCCCGTTTCATCCGGCGTTCATGCCGGGCTTGCCAAGATGGGCGCCAGCAAAACGGGAACATCGATATGGGTAAGGTCGTCTTTCTTTACCGCTCGCTGGCCTATCGCAACGCGGCCGCGGACATCCTGCGCAAGGCGCGCAAGCTTCCGCTTGGCGCGGAGCGGAGCGCGGCCCGCCGCTACGCGAGGGCGCTGCGCGATCTCGCCCGAACGGAAGCCTGGCTCGAGGGGCGCGTCGCGCGCGAACCGCGCACGGCGCAGCGCATGACCAGCGCAGCGTCAGGTTAACCGGATGCGCGTTGCAATTCGGCAGCGCCGGCGGTGTCGAACTTGCTTGGTGCAGCCGCCGCGGTCTTGCGTGTCAACGGCACCTCAAGACGGCACAGCAGGCCCTCGGCGCGCCAATCGAACTGCGCCTGTCCGCCAAGCTGGGACTCGATGCTCGCAAGCAGGCTTCGCGTGCCGAAGCCGCGCGATTTCGGGGTCTTGACCAGGGGACCGCCGGATTCCTCCCAGCTCAGCGTGAGCAGCTCCTCGTCGACCTGCCAATCGATCGCGAGCCGCCCCGCTCGCGTGGATAGCGCGCCGTACTTTGCCGAGTTAGTGAAGAGCTCGTGCAGTGCGAGCGCCAGCGTCTGGGCCGTCGCCGGCAGCAACTGAACTTCGGGCCCTGCCAATTTGATCTGGTCGCCCAGCGAGTAGGGCGCAAGCTCCTCGTCGATCAGCCTGGAGAGCTCGGCGCCCTGCCAGCTCGACAGCGACAGGATGGTGTGCACGCGCGCCAGCGCATTGATGCGCCCCTCGACGGCGTTGACATAGGCCTTGACCTCGTCGGCCCGGGTGAGGCGCACGATCGACTGCGCCAGCGCCAGCGCGTTCTTCGCGCGATGATCGACTTCCCGCGCCAGCAGGTTCTGCCGCTCCTCGGCGCGCTTGCGCTCGGTGATGTCGACGGTCACGCCGCTGACGCGCACCACGCGCCCGCTCTCGTCCGTGGTTGCGGCCGCCGTGCCGACGCACCAGCGCACCTCGCCGTCGGGCCGGATGATGCGGAACTCCGTCTCATAGGCGCGTGTGCCCTTGTTGAACTCGGCGATCGCCTTGCGCAACTGGTCGACGTCGTCGGGGTGCAGCAGGGCCTGAACGTTGGCCGGATTGATCTCGAAATTGTCGGGGCTGACGCCGAAGATATTGTATTGCCCCTCGTCCCACATCCAATCGCCGCTGATCCAGTCCCAGTCCCAGGACCCCATCTTGCCTGCCGCGATCGCCATGCTGCGCCGCTGCTCGCTCTCGCGCAGCTTCGCGGTGGAAGCCTCCAGTTCCGCGGTGCGGGCGCGGACGCGATCCTCGAGCTCGTGGTTCAGCCGTTCGAGCTCGCGCGTCTTGCGGTAGAGCTCGGCAAACACCTTGATCTTGGCGCGCAGTACCTCCGGCACGACCGGAACCGGCACGTAATCGACCGCGCCCATCTCGTAGCCGCGCAGCCGGTCGATGTCGCTGACCTGGATCGCCGAGATGAAGATCATGGCGGTCTTCTGGAAACGCGGATGCTCGCGGATCATCGCGGCGAGCTCGAAGCCGTCGAGCTCGGGCATGCAGACGTCGACCAGGATCACCGCGATCTCGGTCTTGAGCAGCACCTCCAACGCCTCGCGGCCCGAGGAGGCGATGACGAGGTTCTCGCCGAGATCCTTCAGGATCACCTCATAGGCGAGCAGCTTGGCCGGCTGGTCGTCGACGAGCAGGATGTTGACCTTTTCCTGGTCCATACGCATGTCCAACTCAGCGATGCAGCCACATGCGGATCGCAAGCAGCAATTGGTCGGTGTTGACCGGTTTGGCGAGGTAGTCGGACGCGCCGGCTTCGAGGCATTTCTCCCGGTCGCCCTTCATCGCCTTGGCGGTCAACGCGATGATCGGCAGACGGGCGAAGGCCGGGTTCTCGCGGATCACGCCGATGGTCTGGTAGCCATCCATCTGCGGCATCATGATGTCCATCAGCACGATCGCGATCTCCGGATTGGATTCGACCAAGGTCACCGCCTCGCTGCCGGTCGTGGCCGTCAGCACCTTCATGCCGCGTCGTTCCAGCACGCTCGAGAGCGCGAAGATATTGCGGGCATCGTCGTCGACGAGCAGGGCGGTCTTGCCGATCAGGTCCTCGTCGGAACTGTTCAGCTTCTCCAGCATGCGCTGCTTCTCGAGCGGCAACTCCGTGATCACGCGGTGCAGGAACAACGCGGTCTCGTCGAGCAGGCGCTCGGGCGATTCCACGCCCTTGACCACGATGCTGCGTGCCATGGTGTGGAGTTCCGCATCCTCCTCGGCCGAGAGCTCGCGGCCGGTGAACACCACGACGGGGATGTTCGACAGCGCCTCGTCGTTGCGGATCTGATCGAGCACCTCGAAGCCGCTCATGTCGGGCAGCCTGAGGTCGAGCACCACGCAATCGCAGGGTTGCTCGCGCAACGTCGTGAGCGCGCCTGCCCCGGTATCCGTGGCCAGGATCTCGATGTCGTCGTGGTGCAGCAGCTCGCGGATCGAGAGCCGCTCGGCCTCGTTGTCCTCGACGATCAAGAGCCGCTTGCGCCGCGGCCGCGCATATTCCTTGATCTGCGTCAGCGCGGCCGAGACGCCCTCGGTCGTCGTCGGCTTGTTGACGAAGGAGAAGGCGCCGCGCGCCAGCGCATGCTGGCGGTCCTCGTCGAGCGTGATGATCTGGACCGGGATGTGGCGGGTGAGCGGATTGTGCTTGAGCTGGCTCAGCACGGTCCAGCCGAGCATGTCGGGCAGGAACACGTCGAGCGAGACGGCCGTCGGCTGGTATTGCTTGGCGAGCTCGAGGGCCTCGGCGCCGCGCGCGGCGACCAGGACCTTGAAGCCCTTGTCGCGGGCCAGATCGACCAGCACGCGGGCATAATGCGGGTCGTCCTCGACGATCAGGAGAATGGTGTCGCCGGGCTCGAGGTTGAGGCGGTCGTCGGGCAGCTGCTCGATAACGCGCTGCTGGTCAGGCGCGGCAGGCTGCAGCGCCGGCGGCTGGCCGTATTGCTGTGACGCCGGCGCCCGCGGCGCGAGGGTCGGGCCGGAATATTTCAAGGGCAGATAGAGCGTGAAGGTCGAGCCCTTGCCCGGCGCGCTGCGCAGGTGGATCTCGCCGCCGAGCAGGCTGGCAAGCTCGCGGCTGATCGCAAGGCCGAGGCCGGTGCCGCCATATTTGCGGCTGGTGCCGGCATCGGCCTGCTGGAACGCCTCGAAGATCAGCTTCTGCTTCTCCAGGGGAATGCCGATGCCGGTGTCGGACACTTCGAAGGCGATCACGGCCGGCGCCGAGTTCAGCACCGGATGATCCGACCCCCAGCCGCCGATTGCGCCGGCGACTTTCAGGCGCACTTCGCCGTCGGCGGTGAACTTGAAGGCGTTGGAGAGCAGATTCTTCAGAACCTGTTGCAGCCGCTTGGAGTCGGTCACGATGCTGCGCGGCAGGTTCGGATCGACGTCGATCTTGAACGACAGGTTGCGGTTGTCCGCCTCGTGCCGGAACGGCCGGCCGACGGTCTCGAGCAGGTTCGCGGTCAGGATTTCCTCGGCGTCGACCGTCACGGTGCCGGACTCGATCTTGGAGAGATCGAGAATGTCGCTGATGAGGTTGAGCAGGTCGGTGCCGGCACCATGGATGGTGCGGGCGAACTCGACCTGCTTGGCCGAGAGGTTGCCATCGGGATTGTCGCTGAGCTGCTGTCCGAGGATCAGGATCGAGTTCAGCGGCGTACGCAGCTCGTGGCTCATATTGGCGAGGAATTCGGACTTGTACTTCGACGTCAGCGCGAGCTCGGTCGCCTTCTCCTCGAGCGCGCGGCGGGCCTGCTCGATTTCCTGGTTCTTGCGTTCGACCTCGACGTTGCGCTCGGCGAGCTGCTGCGCCTTCTGCTCGAGCTGGTCGTTGGTCTGCTGCAATTCGCGCTGCTGGGTCTGCAGCTCGCCGGCGAGCTGCTGCGACTGCTTGAGCAGGCCTTCGGTCTGCATCGTGGCCTCGATCGAATTGAGCACGATGCCGATGGAGTCGGTGAGCTGCTCCAGGAACGTCATCTGCGAGGTCGTGAAGGAGACCAGCGAGGCGAGCTCGATCACGGCCTTGACCTGGCCTTCGAACAGGACCGGGAGCACGACGAGGTTCTTCGGGGCGACGCGGAACAGCGCCGAGTTGATCGGCACCACGTCCGAGGGAATGTCGGAGACGACGCGCGGCCGCTTGTCGAAGGCGCATTGGCCGATCAGGCCTTCGCCGAACTGCAGCACCGGCTGATAGGGGTAGACGCCGTCGCTGGCGTAGGAGGCGAGCAGCAGGAGCTGGGGATCGTTCTCGTTCTCGACCTGGTAGATCACGCCCGTATGGGCGTTCACCAGCGGCGACAATTCGGTGAGCAGCAATCGGCCGACCGTGGTGAGATCGCGCTGTCCCTGGAGCATGTTGGTGAACTTGGCGAGGTTGGTCTTGAGCCAGTCCTGCTCGGTATTCACGTCCGTCGTGAGACGGAGGTTGGTGATCATCGTGTTGATGTTGTCCTTCAGCTCCGCCACTTCGCCGCGGGCGTCGACCTGGATCGACCGCGTCAGGTCGCCCTTGGTCACCGCAGTTGCGACTTCCGCGATCGCGCGCACCTGCGAGGTCAGGTTGGCCGCGAGCAGGTTGACGTTGCCGGTGAGATCCTTCCAGGTGCCGGCAGCGCCGGGCACGTTGGCCTGGCCCCCGAGCCGGCCTTCGACGCCGACCTCGCGCGCCACCGACGTCACCTGATCGGCGAAGGTCGCGAGCGTCTCGGTCATGTTGTTGATGGTGTCGGCGAGCGCCGCGACCTCGCCCTTCGACTTCACCGTGAGGTTCTGCTTCAGATCGCCGTTGGCGACCGCGGTCACCACCTTGACGATGCCGCGCACCTGCTCGGTCAGGTTCGCCGCCATGAAGTTAACGGTGTCGGTGAGATCCTTCCAGGTGCCGGCGACGCCGGGCACTTGCGCCTGGCCGCCCAGCTTTCCTTCCGTGCCCACCTCGCGTGCGACGCGCGTCACTTCGCCGGCGAAGGCGTTGAGCTGGTCCACCATGGTGTTGATGGTGTTCTTCAGCTCCAGGATTTCGCCCTTCACATCCACGGTGATCTTGCGCGAGAGGTCGCCGCGCGCGACCGCCGTGGTGACTTCGGCGATGTTGCGGACCTGGGTGGTGAGGTTCGCAGCCAAGAGGTTGACGTTGTCCGTGAGATCCTTCCAGGTGCCGCCGACGCCGGGCACCACGGCCTGACCGCCGAGCCGGCCCTCGGTGCCGACCTCGCGCGCCACGCGCGTGACTTCGGCGGCGAAGGAGCGGAGCTGCTCGACCATGGTGTTCAGCGTGTCCTTCAGGAGAAGGATCTCGCCGCGTACGTCCACCGTGATCTTCTTCGACAGGTCGCCGCCGGCGATCGCGGTTGCGACCTCGGCGATGTTGCGGACCTGCGCCGTCAGGTTGGAGGCCATGAAGTTGACGTTGTCGGTGAGGTCCTTCCAGGTGCCGGCGACGCCGGGCACCTCGGCCTGGCCGCCGAGCTTGCCTTCGGTGCCGACCTCTCGCGCCACGCGCGTGACTTCGCCGGCAAAGCCGTTGAGCTGATCCACCATGGTGTTGATGGTGTTCTTCAGCTCGAGGATTTCGCCCTTCACGTCGACGGTGATCTTGCGCGAGAGGTCGCCGCGCGCCACCGCGGTCGTCACCTCGGCGATATTGCGGACCTGGGCGGTGAGGTTACCCGCCATCGAGTTGACGCTGTCGGTGAGATCCTTCCAGGTGCCGGCGACGCCGGGGACGTTGGCCTGACCGCCGAGGCGGCCTTCGGTGCCGACCTCGCGCGCCACGCGCGTCACCTCGCCCGCGAAGCGGTTGAGCTGGTCGACCATGGTGTTCAGCGTGTCCTTGAGCTGAAGGATCTCGCCGCGCACGTCCACGGTGATCTTGCGCGACAGGTCGCCGCCGGCGATGGCGGTGGCAACTTCCGCGATGTTGCGGACCTGCGCGGTGAGGTTGCCCGCCATCGAGTTCACGGAGTCGGTCAAGTCCTTCCAGGTGCCGGCGACGCCGGGCACGTCGGCCTGGCCGCCGAGCTTGCCGTCGGTGCCGACCTCGCGCGCCACGCGCGTGACTTCGCCGGCGAAGGCGTTGAGCTGGTCGACCATGGTGTTGAGCGTTTCCTTCAGCTGAAGGATTTCGCCCGAGACGTTCACCGTGATCTTCTTGGACAAGTCGCCCTTCGCCACCGCGGTTGCGACCTCGGCGATGTTGCGTACCTGGCCCGTGAGGTTCGAGGCCATCGAGTTGACGCTGTCGGTGAGGTCCTTCCACGTGCCGCCGACGCCGCGCACCACCGCCTGACCGCCGAGCTTGCCTTCGGTGCCGACCTCGCGCGCCACGCGCGTGACTTCGCCGGCGAAGGCGTTGAGCTGGTCCACCATCGTGTTGATGGTGTCCTTCAGCTCGAGGATCTCGCCGCGCACGTCCACGGTGATCTTCTTCGAGAGGTCGCCGCCGGCGACTGCGGTGGTCACCTCGGCGATGTTGCGGACCTGCGCGGTCAGGTTCGAGGCCATCGAGTTGACGCTCTCGGTGAGGTCCTTCCAGGTGCCGGCGACGCCGAGCACGTTGGCCTGGCCGCCGAGCCGGCCCTCGGTGCCGACCTCGCGGGCGACGCGCGTCACTTCGCCGGCGAAGGCGTTGAGCTGGTCGACCATGGTGTTGAGCGTTTCCTTCAGCTGAAGGATCTCGCCCGAGACGTTCACCGTGATCTTCTTCGACAAGTCGCCGCTCGCGATGGCGGTCGCGACGTCGGCGATGTTGCGGACCTGCGCGGTCAGGTTGGAGGCCATGAAGTTGACGTTGTCGGTGAGGTCCTTCCAGGTGCCGGCGACGCCCGGCACCTGGGCCTGGCCGCCGAGCTTGCCCTCGGTGCCCACCTCGCGCGCGACGCGCGTGACTTCCGAGGCGAACGAGTTGAGCTGGTCCACCATGGTGTTGATGGTGTCCTTCAGCTCCAGGATCTCGCCGCGCACGTCCACGGTGATCTTGCGCGAGAGGTCGCCGCGCGCCACGGCGGTGGTGACGTTGGCGATGTTGCGGACCTGTGCGGTCAGGTTGCCGCACATCGCGTTGACGGAGTCGGTCAGGTCCTTCCAGGTGCCGGCGACGCCGGGCACGATGGCCTGGCCGCCGAGCTTGCCGTCGGTGCCGACCTCGCGCGCCACGCGCGTCACTTCGGAGGCGAAGGAGCGCAGCTGGTCCACCATCGTATTGATGGCTTCCTTGAGCTGGAGGATCTCGCCGCGGACGTCGACCGTGATCTTCTTGGAGAGGTCGCCGTTGGCGACCGCGATCGTCACCTCGGCGATGTTGCGAACCTGGTTGGTCAGGTTGTTCGCCATCGAGTTGACGCTCTCGGTGAGGTCCTTCCAGACGCCGGTCACCTCCGGCACCTGGGCCTGGCCGCCGAGCTTGCCTTCGGTGCCGACCTCGCGCGCCACGCGCGTCACCTCCGAGGTGAACACGCCGAGCTGCTTGATCATGGTGTTGACGATCGTCGCCGACTGCAAGAACTCGCCGCGGAGCGGACGGCCGTCGACGTCGAGCTTGACGGTCTGCAGCAGGTCGCCTTGCGCCACAGCGGCGACCGCACGCGTCACCTCGCGGGTCGGCCACAACAGGTCGTCGATCAGCGTGTTGACGGAGCCTTCCATGTCGGCCCAGGAGCCGGAGGCGAGGCCGAACTTCACGCGCTGGCGGGTCTTGCCTTCGCGTCCCACCACCTGGCCCACCAGCTCGAGCTGCTGTGCCATGCGCTGGTTGGCGGCGATAATTTCGTTAAAAGTGTCGGCGATCTTGCCGTCGATACCGAGATAGTCGCCGCTCATGCGCACCGAAAAGTCACCGCTGCGCATCGCCTGGAGGGCGAGCAGCAGCTCCGCTCGGGAATCCGGCTCGGACGTACCGTTGATTTTTGGCTTTGGGACGCGACGACCGGAGCGTGATGCAGTTCCGGAATCGAGGTCGCTCATACTGTTTCCCCCGCAGGCGTCGGCCGAATCTGAGGCAAGACGCGTTCGACGAAATAAGAGCGTCAGCCAAATTCGAAATCAAGCGCCAACGTACGGCGCCAGGAATTGGAACCCGCTTTGCTCAGCCCAACCACACTAACGGCGGTCCGGCCGGTTTGGTTCCATGGCCTCAGAAGGAAAAAGGCCCGCAAGTGCGGGTTGTCCACGCGTCCGTCGTCCGCAGCCCTCCTTCGGAACGGAGCGCCGAGCCTGACGGTTAGCCAGCGCAGACAGGGAGAACGGACATGAAGGCAGCAATTTTCGCCATCGCCATCACGGCGCTTGCCGCGGGGTCGGCTCTGGCGCAGGGCGGTGCGCCAAGCGGGCGCGGCTCCGTGACGGGCGACCCCGCCGCAAGCTCCGCTAACCCGCAGGCGGACACGCCGACCACCGGAGCGGCCACCCGCTCGAATCCAAGCGGAAGCGGCACGTCATCGTCCGGCGGCAAGGACGACAACGGCGATGCGGGTCGCGACAAGATGCCGGAGAGCGACCGCACCGTGCGGCCGCAGAGCCAGCAACGTCCGAACGCCAAGTAGAGTTATTTGTCCGCCATGGTGCGCTCGGCGTCCCTGACCTGCGCGCGCAGCAGCGGAAGCTGTTCGCGCGCGAACGCTGCGAGCGCCGCATTGTCGGGCGCCGTCAGATAGCGCTCGAGCAGGCCGATGATCGATTCATACTCGGGAATCTGCGCGGCATAGAAACTTCTGACATAGGCCGGACCATCCGACATTTCGGGCTCGACGAGGCTCGCGCTCGAGGATGTTGCCCTGCCGAGCTGCAGTTCGGCGCCGATCGCCTGCTGGACCTCTTTCAGCCTCTTGTCGCGCTTAGCCGCTTCCTCGGCGCGCAGGGCGGCGAGGTTCTTGACCTCGGCGTTGCCCTTGAGGTCGGTGTTCTCGAGCAGCCCCTGTTGAAACCGGCTGAAATTGTAGGCACCGCTGATCACCTCGATCGCGGAGGGCACCCGTGCGCCGGGCTTTCGTTCGCCAAGGCTGTCGGCAAGCGCCGAGGTGCTGATCAATGCCAGAATGATTGCGGCGACAACTCGCATCGATCTTCAATGACGAACCGCGTGCGAAAGTTCCCCGACCATTACGATCCGGTAAGCGGGTTGCGGCGCAAGAGTTCCGTCCCCACGTCCTCTATATGAAACAGTCTGACGTCTTCAGAGACAACGCTGACAATTGTCTTCAGCTTGCCGAGCGCGCTGACGGACAGCCCGCCCATAAGCGCTATTCGCGCATGGCCGACGCCTGGACGGCACTCGCCAACGAGCAGGATTGGCTCGACGGCGAAATTTCGCCCGTTCCCGTCCATGCAGCTCCAAAGCGGAACGGGTGAGCTCGTCTTCAAGAATCTGCATGTGAGACCGCTCACGGAAGGCGCACAACTGATTTGGGATCATCCGGGAACGTCGATCGCGGAGATTCCAATTGCAGAAGGAGGTTTGGCGATGGCTCCGCGTCTGGCTCTTCTCTCCCTCATTCTCGCCTTTGGCGTCTCCGTCGCGTTCGCGACGGTGACCACGGTGCGACAGGTGCATCTCGAGAGCGCATCTCCCGTCCACGCCGTGCGCAGCTGATTGCCGCAGCGGAACATTTGACGCCGCTATGCGTAAGCGCTCCGACACATCAGCAGACGCGAGAGCGCATCATGGCCCATTCCGACCAAGGCATCGTCAAGGACAAGCGTGGGGAGGTGCAGCCCCGCGACAAGGAACGTGCGCAATCCGTGCACAAGGCGGATCCGAAAGGCTCCCCCTCGCGTGAAGCGACGCGCGATCCCAAGCTGAACGACAACATCAAGACGCCGGGTTCCGGCGCCATGCCGGACGGCTCGAGCGACGCCACGGGCTAGCTCTCACCAGGAACGAATTTCCGCGGGAAGTGTCGACGGATTGCTTCCGGCAGTCATGCCCCCGGTGCGCCGGAAGCAATCTCCAAGGACGGCCCTGGCACCCACCGTGCCGGGGTCGTTTGCTTCTGGAGGGGCTTTCCGTGCGTCATTCGGCGCCGCTCTCCGGATCCCCCTGAGTATGTCCTTCAGGCCCGCGGCCGAATACGCCGAAGCTGCTTGACTTCACGCCCGCAGCGGCATCGACGCCCACAGCGGCCAGTCCGAACTTCAGGAGTTCGCGGACTGCTGCCGCCCGCGTCGGCATGCGGTGCTTGAACCGGAAATCGTCAATGGCGGCCAACTCTTCCGGCGAGAGCATGACCTGAAGGCGCTCGGCGCGAAGGTCGTTCATGGCGATCACGCAAATTGAGTAGGTTGAGTAGCTTACTCAACGAACCTACTTGATGAGAGTTCCGCGAAAGCCGACGAAGTCTGCAAGGGAGTAGGAAATCAAATAAAATCAATAATTTATTGAAACGCATGCCGCCGGAAGACATTGTTCCGGAAGGGAGAGAGACCATGACGGACGAAGTCAGGTTACCTCGCAAGCTTTCCGCAGAACCCGCAGCGCCCGAGCCGGTGCGGCCAAGCCAGCAGAAGATCATTGATGAGGTCGAGCGCTGGGCCAACAGCCCGGGCCTTCAGCCGCCGCAATCGCAGCCTTCGACGGGAGCGAAAGCGAGCTAGGGCATGATCCGAAAAAGTGCGAAGCGGTTTTCCGCAAAGATCATGCGTAAACAACAATCTAAAGCGCGATGACGATTCATCTCATCGCGCTTTAAGGCTTTGCGAAGCGAGAGCCCGTTGCCGACGGCGAATGGCCTGATCGGCGCGATTTGTGGGAGACATTGCGAAGCTTGCGTCTGAGCCACCAGGCCGACACGGACACGATGGCCCAGACCGTCAGCGCGGCGAAAAAAGCGAGCGCGACGCTTGCCCCGACGATTAAATGGAAGATAGCGGCGAACGCGGCGAGGCCGATGCTACCGAGCGCGGCGCCGGCAGCATCGAGCGCCGCGGCCTTCTGTCCGCGACGCCGCCCGCTCAGGCCGGCCTTCTCCTTGGCGTGACGCTCGTGGCTTTCGATCAGCGTCGCGCTGGCGCAGAAGATGGCCGGAAGAGCAAGAAAGAGCCCGCCGACGGACGGGCCGAACTTCGAGCCGATAACGCCCGCGAGCACCGTCGCACCGCCGCCGAGCACGAAGCGAATGGCGTACTCGTACCACCGCGTCTGTTTCAGCGCCGATGTCGATAGCTTCACCAGCATCAGGCGGCACCTCCCAGGCCGGCGAGCAGGCCGAAGGCGACAACGAGCCATGCGGCAAAGGCGAGGATCGTGGCTGGAAGCGCGCCGAAACGGAACCTCATCAGGAGGTGGCAGACGACGACGCTGTAGCAGGCGAGTGCGACGGCGCCATATATCATCGTCCAGCTCTGGGCCGCAGCATATTGCGGGCCGTGCTGGACCACTGCGATGGCGAGGGTGGCAAGCGCCACCGACGGTGCGGCGCCGAGCAGCCCGGCAAAGCTCTTCGGCCGCAGCATGTCACCGAGGATCGCGAAGACGGATACGATCAGGCCGCCGGCGACGAAGCGCACGAGATATTCAGTCATGGCTGTCCCCGGCCTTGCGCTGCCGCTGCCGTGACTTCGCCATCGTGAACGGCCGGAACAGGCGCTCGACAACGATGCCCAGCATGAAACCTGCCACGACATCGCTGACCCAGTGCGCGAGCAGCGCGACACGCGTCAGGGACAGCGCTACCGCAAAGGAGCGCGCCAGGTTGCGCGGGGTCGGCGGCAACAGGCCCGCGGCCGAGGCAAGGGCGCCCATATGCACGGCGTGACCTGAGGGAAATGCATCATGCGCGCGCCCCGAAAAGGGAACACCGCGCCCATGGCCGCTCACCGTCAGCCGGTCGGGCCTCGTCTGATCGAACACGCATTTTAAGACATGCGGTAACACGGCCGTCGCCAGCGACACGATCAGGACGTGATCGGCAACGGGGCGCTGCTGCGGGTGCCGGAGGCGGGTGTAGAGCCAACCTGCTGCCGCGAGCGCAACCAGGACATGCTCGTCGGCGCCCCACGTCATGGCCTGGGCGGCATGCTCGAGCCCCGAGTTGGTATTGTGCGCGATCTCGTTGGCGATCGCCGTATCGATCCGGGTGGGTTTGACTGTTACAAGGGCCATCGGTCCGTCGGCGACTGTTCCTCCATGACAGTTTTGTAAAGCCTGGAAGCAAAGAAGGTTCCTGGCTCAACCGGCAGGCACCGCCCAGCGGCAGCGCGATGACGTTCTCATCGCGCGCGAGAAGGGACGCCGGCAGGGCCGGCATCCCTCAGCGATGCGTTACTTGTTGGATTGGCCGACGCTCGGCGCCCGGCCGAGGTTCTTGGCCATCTCGAGGTGGTGCTTCAACGCCGGGAGCGTCTTGCCGGCCCAATCCTTGAGCTGGGCATTGTCGCCGCCCTTGGCGTAGCGCTCGAACAGCGACACGGCATCTTCATGCGCGCTGACCTGATAGGAATTGTAGTCCGAGCTGAAATCCTTGCCGCTCGCATTCTTGAGCTTGTCGATCTTGCTCTGGTGCGAGCTGTCGAGCGCCGTCGGCAGCTTGGCCTGTACCTTGCCATTGCCGACCAGTCCCTTGAGCTCGTTGCTCGTCTTGGTGTGATCGGTGATCATCTGCTGCGCGAAGGCTTTCTCTTCCGCGTTGCCCTTCTGCTGGGCGAGCTTGCTCGATTCGATCTCAAACATGTCGCTGATCGCGACCTGCGTCACGAAGTCCGCGGTCGCAGGCGCAACGCCGAGCGCCGAATTCACGCCGGTCTTTTCGCCCAGCGACTGGGCGAGGGCAGGGCCTGCGAGAATCATGCAGGCAAGAGCGATGATTGTGCGTTTCATGGTCAAATCCTTCCGAAAAGGTCGCGTGGCCGCTTGCCGGCGACGTGCGGCGACCAACACGCCGCCGGGGCCGAGGTTCCTAACGGCTAATCCGCGCGATTCCGTCCGGTGCGCGGATTGATGGGATCTGTCGGCTTGCGTCGAAGCCGTTCGGGCAGGAACGGTTCGGCCGCCGTGGCGGTCGCGTCGGCCCGTACGTCCGCGTGGTGCTGCGCCTGCTCGTGGGAGGTGGGGTTGTCACTGATCCGGCGCTTGACGTCGAGACCGTCGACCGGATCGTTGACGCCGTGCCGGATGTCGCGGAAATCACTCATGGCTCGCCTCATTGCTTTCCTGGCAGGATCGATTCCAGCACCTGCCGCGCTGCTCCCTTGATCATCCCGCTCTCGTTCGGGTCGCCCTTCATCAGGGCGAGCGAGAAGTTCTTCGCCTGCTGCAAGGTGATGTGCGGCGGCAGCGGCGGCACCTCGGGATCGGTTTTCACTTCCAGCACGACGGGCATCTCGCTTGTTAGCGCCTGTTCCCAGGCCGAGCCGAGCAGCTGTGGGCTGTCGACGAAGATGCCGCGCAGGCCGACGAGCTCGGCGAAGCGCGAATAGGAGACGTCGGGAATGCGCTGTGACGCCTCGAACTTGGGATCACCGTTGATGATGCGTTGCTCCCAGGTGACCTGGTTGAGGTCCTCGTTGTTGAAGACGCAGACGATGAAACGCGGGTCCTTCCAGTCGCGCCAATACTTCGCCGCGGTGATCAGCTCGGCCATGTTGTTCATCTGCATGGCGCCATCGCCGACGAGTGCAATCACGGGGCGGTCGGGCTGGGCGTATTTGGCCGCGAGCGCGTAAGGCACCGCAGCGCCCATCGAGGCGAGCCCGCCGGAGAGCGAGGCTGTCATGCCGCGCCGCATCTTCAGGTCGCGGGCGAACCAGTTGGCGCATGAGCCGGAATCGCTGGTGATGATGGCGCGGTCGGGCAGGCGCGGCGACAATTCCCAGGCGACGAGCTGCGGATTGACTGGCGCGGCGGGCTGATGCGCGCGGCCATCCAAAGTCTTCCACCAGGTCGCAACGTCGTCCTGAATGCCCTGGCGCCAGGCGCCGTCGCTCTTGGGCTTCAGCCGCGGCAGCAATGCGCGCAGCGTCTCGGCGGCATCTCCGATGAGGCCGACCTCCATGGGAAAGCGGATCGACATCATGCCGGCGTCGATGTCGATCTGGACGCCGCGCGCGCTGCCTTCCTTCGGCAGGAATTCGGCGTAAGGAAAGGCCGAGCCCACCATCAGCAGCGTGTCGCATTCCATCATCATGTTGTAGCTGGGCTCGGTGCCGAGCAGGCCGATCGAGCCGGTGACCCATGGCAGGTCGTCGGGTAGCGCCGCCTTGCCCAGCAGCGCCTTGGCGCAGCCGGCCGACAGCCGGTCGGCGACCGCGATGACGTCGTCGGTTGCACCGAGCGCTCCGGCGCCGACGAGCATCGCGACCTTCTTGCCGGCATTGAGGATCTCCGCGGCGCGGTCGAGATCGGCATCACGAGGGACGACTTTAGGTGGGCTGTACCCGACGCCGGAATGCAGCGTGCCGTGCGCACGGGGCGGGTCCTCGTAATTCTCCTCCTGCAAGTCGTTGGGCAAGATGATGACGGTGGGAGTCCGCCGCGCCAGTGCGATCCGCACCGACCGATCAATCAGGTGCCGCACCTGCGCAGGCGAGGAGGCCTGCATGACATAGGCGCCGGCGACGTCCTTGAACATCGAGAGGAGGTCGAGTTCCTGCTGATATTGACCGCCGAGGGCGTTGCGCGACTGCTGGCCGACGATCGCCAGCACCGGCTGGTGATCGAGCAGCGCATCGTACAGCCCGGTGACGAGATGCGAGGCGCCGGGACCGGAGGTCGCAATGCAGACGCCGAGCTGACCTGAGAATTTTGCGTAAGCGGTGGCCATGAATGCCGCCATTTCCTCGTGCCGCGCCTGCACGAAGCCGATCTTGCCGCCCGCCCGGTTCATCGCACCGAACACGCCGTTGATGCCGTCGCCGGGATAGCCAAAGATGTGGCGCACGCCCCATTGGTGCAGGCGCTGAATGATGAAGTCGGAGACGGTCTGGGACATTGCGGGCGGCTTTCTCTGTTGCGGCCTCGATAGCCTCAGAGAACCGGTTCTTTGTGGCGATGTTCCCAAGCATTTCCGGAACACGCGCCGGAACGATCGCGCACCCCTTTCGGTTGATTCACAAATGGCCGAGTGGAGAATAACGATGCTCAATCAGAGCGAACTGGACCGTAACGAGATGGGCCGGCTGATCGGAAGCGACAAGGTCGAGGGAACCGCGGTCTACGGTGCCGATCGCAACAAGATCGGTTCAATCGAACGGGTCATGATCGACAAGATCAGCGGCAAGGTCTCATATGCGGTGCTTGGTTTCGGCGGCTTTCTCGGCCTCGGCAATGATCACTATCCGTTGCCCTGGCAGTCGCTGAAGTACGACACCGAGCTCGGCGGTTACGTGACTGCGATCACCGCCAAGGATCTCGAAGGCGCGCCGAAATACGGTGAGAAGACCGACTGGAACTGGAGCGACGACGCCGCCGTGCGCGGCATCAACTCCTATTACGGTGTTCCCTCGCTTGAGCTTTGAGAGGCGCGGCGCCTCACTCACTCCCCCGCTTCTCTCCGCCCCGGGCCCGCATGCACATGCACCTGCTTGGCATGCAGCACCTCGCCGCATTCCGAGCACACCATTACGGGATCGAACAGCTTGCCGCAGCTCTTGTGCTCGTGCAGCAGCGGGCGGCCGCGCTCGTCGCCCATATGGGCGTCGCCCCAATGCACCATCGCCATGATGATCGGGTAGAGGTCGAGCCCCTTCTGGGTGAGGATGTATTCGTAGCGCTTCGGTGCCTCGGAATAGGGGACGCGGCGCAGGATGCCGAAGCGGACCAGCTTCTTCAGCCGCTCCGAGAGCAGATGGCGTGTGATCTGCAGCGAGGTCTGAAACGCTTCGAACCGCCGTACCCGCAGGAAGCACTCGCGCAGGATCAGCAGCGTCCAGCGGTCGCCAATCGCGGCGACGGTGCGCGCGAGCGAGCAGGGCTCTTCCTCCAGCGTGTCCCATTTCATGATGCGGTTCCTGCAAGTCGTCAGTCTGAAAAAGGAACTAAGTTGATCGATCAGAGAGATTCTCACTAGAAGCTAACATTCAGCCGCTCAGTTTGACAGTTCTATTTTTGAACTATAGCCTCCGGCACATAAATGCCGCGCGCTCGCAGCGCGGCCCATGGGAGGAGGCGGTCTTGTCCAAGCGAAACGCCACTGCGGCCGTCATCGGAGCCGGCGATTTCATCGGCGCCGAGATCGCCAAGAAGTTTGCCGCCGAAGGGTTCTCGATTTTCGCCGGCCGCCGCAATGGCGATAAGCTGGCGCCGCTGGTGCAAGAGATCGAAGCCGCCGGCGGCGAGATCCACGCCCGCTCACTCGACGCGCGGAAGGAAGATGAGGTCATCGCCTTCCTCAACGACGCCGACAAGCACGCACCGCTGGACATCTGCATCTTCAACGTCGGCGCCAACGTCAATTTCCCGATCCTCGACACCACCGAGCGCGTGTTTCGGAAGGTGTGGGAGATGGCCTGCTATTCCGGCTTCCTCGCGGGCCGTGAGGCGGCGCGGCTGATGCTGCCGCGGGGCGGCGGCAACATCTTCTTCACGGGTGCGACTGCAAGCCTGCGCGGCGGCAGCGGGTATGCCGCCTTCGCCAGCGCCAAGTTCGGCCTGCGCGCGGTCGCGCAGGCGATGGCACGCGAGCTCGGGCCGAAGAACATCCACGTCGCCCATCTCATCATCGATTCCGGCGTCGACACCGAATGGGTGCGCCAGCGCCGGCTCGAGGCGCTCGGGCCGAATGCGCTCGATAATCCCGATCTCCTGATGCCGCCGTCATCGGTCGCGAGCGCCTATTGGCAGCTCTACCAGCAGCCGAAGAGCGCCTGGACCTTCGAGATGGAGATCCGCCCCTTCGGAGAGAAATGGTGACCGCCGCGAGAAAGTCCGGCTAGACTGAGCTCAACATCAAGCAAAACCGGGAGGATTTTCAGTGAAGACCGCGATCACCGAACTGTTCGGCATCGAGCACCCGATCATCCAGGGCGGCATGCATTTCGTCGGCTTCGCCGAGCTGGCCGCTGCCGTCTCCAATGCCGGCGGGCTCGGCATCATCACCGGTCTCACGCAGAAGACGCCCGAGCTGCTCGCCAAGGAGATCGCGCGCTGCCGCGACATGACGGACAAGCCGTTCGGCGTCAACCTCACCTTCCTGCCGGCCTTCTCGGCGCCGCCTTATCCGGAATATATCGCGGCCATCGTCGAGGGCGGCATCAAGGCGGTGGAGACCGCGGGCCGCAGCCCGGAAGCCTACATGCCGGCGCTGAAGGCCGCCGGCATCAAGGTGATTCACAAATGCACATCGGTGCGCCACTCGCTGAAGGCCGAGCGCATCGGCTGCGACGCCGTCAGCGTCGACGGCTTCGAGTGCGGCGGCCATCCCGGCGAGGACGACATTCCCAACATGATCCTGCTGCCGCGTGCGGCGGAAGAGCTGAAGATCCCGTTCGTCGCCTCCGGCGGCATGGCCGATGGTCGCAGCCTGGTCGCGGCGCTCTCGCTGGGCGCGGCCGGTATGAACATGGGCACGCGCTTCATCGCCACCAAGGAAGCGCCGGTGCACCAGAACGTCAAGAACGCGCTGGTCGCAGCCACCGAGCTCGACACCCGCCTGATCATGCGGGCGTTGCGCAATACCGAGCGCGTCCTGAAGAACGCCAATGTCGACCGCCTGCTCGAGATCGAGCGCCAGAAGGGCGCCAAGCTCACGATCGACGACATCCACGACCAGGTCGCGGGCGTCTATCCCAAGATCATGCTGGACGGCCAGATGGACGCCGGTGCCTGGAGCTGCGGCATGGTCGCGGGCCTGATCCACGACATCCCGTCCTGCAAGGAGCTGATCGATCGCATCATGGGCGAGGCGGAAGCCATCATCCGCAGCCGCCTGATGGGGTTCCTGGACGGGACGGACGCTGCGCGAAAGGTCGCCTGACACCGTCAAACTTCTTAACCACGGCGGCATCTGACCGCTGGAATTACGCGCGGCGCCTCCTAGATAGGGGTAAATTGCCCCTTTCATAAATCGATTTCAGGAGGCGTCCGTGGTCCTGAAAAGCGTTCCCTTCGCAATTGCCTTCGCCCTCGTGGTCGCAGGGGCCGGTGTTGCGCGCGCCGACGACTACAAGCCCGGCGAATATCTTGGTCTCGATCTCTCCAAGGCGGTGCTGTCGCCGAAACGTCTCGGGCCGGAGACGCACTTCGCGCCGGTCGCGCTCGAAGCGCGTGGCGCGAACGAAGCGCAGGCGCGTGCTGAGCCGGTCGATGTGCCGAAGAAGGTTGCCGCCGAACGTGTTCGTGTGGCCGAGCCGAAGAGCGCGCATGCCAGAAGCGCACCGTCGCGCGGGGCGGCCCGCGCCAAGCTAGCACGCCGCGGCAACCCGCTCGATGCGCAGGCGATGGACACCCGCATCCAGACCTGGCCATGCCGCGCTGGCGGCATTTGCAACTGGAAGCGGTGATCACAGCCGTCATCCCCGCGTCGCAAAACCGTAGGCGCGGAGTCAAGAAACCGTAAGCTGGCAGTCAAGGAGCGCAGGCACCTTCCGTCGCGATTCGACGAAGGTCTCCTGAATGGCAACGCTCCGCGCCTCGCGCGCCTGGACCCGGCGGCAGTTCCTGGTCCGCTCCGCCTCCGGTCTCGCCATCGCCTCGCTCGCGAAGCCTCATGTGAGCCGCGCCGCCGATCGACCGCAGATCACAGGCGGCATCCAGTCCGGCGACGTCTCCGGCGGCTCCGCGGTGATCTGGGCGCGCGCCGACCGTCCCGCGCGGATGCAGGTGGAATGCTCTACGGTCGAGAGCTTCAAGACCATCATCGCCTCGGCCTCCGGCGATGCGCTGCCCGCTGCCGATCTCACTGCAAAACTCCTGCTAGCGGATCTGCCGCCCGGGCAGGACATCTTCTACCGCGTCCGCTTCGACGACATCGCCACCGGACTCGTCGGCGAAAGCCGCGTCGGCCATTTCCGCACCGCGCCGGCAGCGCGCCAGTCGATCTCGTTTCTGTGGTCCGGTGACACCGCGGGCCAGGGCTGGGGCATCGACGTCTCCCGCGGCGGCTATCGCAGCTATCGCACCATGCTCGATAACAATCCGGATTTCTTCATCCACTGTGGCGATCACATCTACGCGGACTGCACGATCCCTTCCGAACAGAAGCTGCCGAACGGCGAGACCTGGCGCAACCTCGTCACCGAAGAGAAGTCGGAGGTGGCGCACACCCTGGCGCAGTTCCGCGGCAACTACAAATACAACCATCTCGACGAACACTTTCGCGCCTTCCATGCGCAGGTGCCGATGTTCGCGCAATGGGACGATCACGAGGTGACCAACGACTGGTCGCCGATCGGGACCTATGACGAGTCCGGACACGAGGACGACGGCACCCCGCGCCTGGTCGCGCGAGCCCGCCGGGCCTTCTTCGACTTCATGCCAATCCGCGACATCGGCGCGCGGCACGGCCGCGTCTATCGCAAGATCGCCTATGGCCCGCTGCTCGACGTCTTCATGATCGACATGCGCAGCTACCGCGACGAGAGCTGGAACAAGGGCGATGATCACCGCGGCTGGATCCTGGGCGCCGAGCAGCTCGCCTGGCTCAAGCGCGAGCTCGCCGCTTCGCGCGCGACCTGGAAGGTGATCGCGGCCGACTTGCCGATTGGCCTGATCAGCCTGGATGCCGTTGCGCTCGGCGATGGGCCGCCCGACCGGCGTGAGCACGAGATCGCCGATCTGCTCGCATTCATCACGCGCGCCGGTATCCGCAACATCGTCTGGCTCACCGCCGACATGCATTACACCGCCGCGCACTACTACGATCCGAAGAAGGCGCAATTTAAGGATTTCGAGCCGTTCTGGGAGTTCGTCTCCGGCCCGCTGCATGCCGGCAGCTGGGGACCGGGCGAGCTCGACGACACCTTCGGCCCGGTCGCGATGTACCAGCATGGCTGCAGCGCTGCGCAAGGCGAGAATCTCGCGCCCTGCTTCGGCTTGCAGTTCTTCGGGCGGGTCGACATCGATGGCCACAGCGGCGTGATGACGGTGACCCTGAAGGACGTCGACAATCGCGACCTCTGGTCGGTCGACATCGTGCCGCAGCCGCAGATGCAGCCCGCGATTGTGGCGCAGCATTGGTGAGGTTGCGGCGCGCCAGTCGTCATGCCCGGGCTTGTCCCGGGCATCCACGTTCTTCGTGCCGCGTGGCAATGCGTGGATGACCGGGACAAGCCCGGCCATGACGATGGAGAGGCATTGCTAACCCGATCTTGATTGGCCGCTGTGCTCCTCCCGCGCTAGGGTGAGGGGTCCCGCCACTTCTTTTCCATCACCGAAAAGTCTACTCACGCGGCATCGCCGCGCGATCCGGTGGGCTGAATTGCTCAGGAGCCTGTTGCATGGATCATCTGAAAACCCAGGGCATCAGCATGCCCAAGCTCGGCCTCGGCACCTTCCGCATGCAGGGCGATGCCTGCCGTGCCGCGGTCGAGAGCGCGCTTTCGATCGGCTATCGCCACATCGATACCGCCGAGATGTACGCCGACGAGGAGGCGATCGGCGCGGCCATCGCCGCGTCCGGCGTGTCGCGTGGCGAGTTGCACGTCACCACGAAAGTCTGGCACGAGAACCTCAGCTCCGATGCGATCCGCCGCGCTTTCGACGCCAGCCTTAGGAAGCTCCGGCTCGACCATGTCGACCTCTATCTCGTGCATTGGCCGTCGAAGGCCGCGAACTGGGGGGCGGTGTTCGAAACGCTGATGACGCTGAAGGAGGAGGGGCGCACGCGCGCCATCGGCGTTGCCAATTTCACCACCGCGCTGCTCGAGGTCGCGGTCGAGGAGATCAAGGCGCCAATCGCCTGCAACCAGGTCGAATATCACGCCATGCTCGATCAATCGAAGGTGCTTGCCTATCTCCAGCCGAGGTCGATCCCGCTGGTTGCCTATTGTCCGCTGGCGCAAGGGCGTTTCGCGAGCGATCCGGTGCTGGCCGACATCGGCGCCCGGCACGATGCCACCGCCGCGCAGGTCGCGTTGAAATGGCTGCTCGACCAGGACGGCGTCGCCGCGATCCCCAAGGCCTCGCGGCGCGAGAGCCAGCAGGCCAATCTCGACGCGCTGAAGATCACGCTCGACGATGTCGACCGCGAGAAGATCGCGGCGCTGGCGAAGGACAGACGCTGCGTCAATCCAGGTTTCGCGCCGGCGTGGGATTAGGCGCTCTTTACCCTCTCCCCCTGTGGGAGAGGGTGGCTCGCCGCAAAGCGGCGAGACGGGTGAGGGGTCTCTCTCCGCGCATAAGTCTTTCACTTTCGGACTTGCTGACGCAACCCCTCATCCGGCGCCATAGCCGATGCGCAGCATCGGCGTTCTCAAGAACGGCGGCCGAAGGCCGCCTATGCCACCTTCTCCCACAAGGGGAGAAGGAAAAGAACACAACAGAAATGGCCCCGTGAGGGGCCATTTCCTTGTCGCGTTGCGCATTAGTCCCAGTGGTGATGGCGATGGCTGCGCTTGATCACGACGACCTTGTCGCCGCGATGGTGGCGATGCCAGCCATGATGACGATGTCCGCGGAATTCGGCGCGGGCGCCGTACGGGCCGTGGTGATGATGATGATGATAACCGCCGCTGCGCTTGATCACCACCGTCTCCGCACTTGCGAGCGTTGGCGCCGCGATCACGAGCGCACCGAGAGCCGCAACCACATAACCAAGCTTCTTCATGATGTCCTCCTCCAAACGAATGCACATCTAAACCGCAGATTTGCGCGAACGTTCCGGAGGAGCGGGAAGAGAATTCTGAACGGATGTTCAGACGAAGGCGTGCTAGTCGCAGCGCTGCTGCGCGGGCGTCGGCGCACCGCTGGCGACGTATTTGCCGTTCCTGATCGTGTACTCGCCGCGCTCGCTGCGATTGTAGATCGCGCGCAGGCTGCCGTCCTTCTGCAACAGCAACCCGAACTCGCGGGCCTGATGCAGCGAGGGGAAGTACACCATGACATTGAGCAGGCCCTCGGCATTGACCGTGGCGGACACCACCTCGTTCTCGTCCCTGGCCTCGCCGAAATCGCGCCGGTACATCACACGGCCGTCTTTCCGGATTTCGTAAGTCAAGCGCGCGCCCTGGTCGCGGTCGGGCCTACCCGAGCAATCGACCGCCCAGGAGCCGAGCAGGCCCCATTGCTCCACGGTCACGGCCAGCGTCTCGGCACCAGCCGTGGGGGTGAACGCGACCCACAGCACCGCAGCCGCGATCCAGCGGCCCGAACAACGCATCATGTCCTGAAAAACCCCGCCTCGAACAATTCCAAAGTTTAGCATCCCGCGCGCGGCCCTGCCACGGCGGCTGCCGATCGCCCGCGAATTTGATCCGCGTCAATGAGGCGGGGCGGTTCGAAGATAAGATGGCGTTTCCCGAAGGCGAACGTGGATAGAGCAATGCTGAATCAAGTCATGGATTTTGCGGGCGAAGTACTGCCGGGGAGCTGTGCCGTACCGCCTTATTCCGAGGCCGCGTTTCTGAGCGAGCTGGGCGATCGGTTACGGTCCTCACGCATGCGCTGCGATCTGTCGCGCCGGGAGCTCGCCCGGCGCTCGGGGATTTCCGAGCGCTACATCGCCCAGATCGAGGCCGGCAAAGGCAACGTCTCCATCGTCCTGTTGCTGCGGCTGGCTTCCGCGATTCACGGCAGTCAGCCACAGGCGGCGTGAGGAGACGTCCGGACTGGGCCTCAGGCTCGCTTCTCCACATTGGCGCTGCGGGCGGGCACGCCAAACTCCCTGCGGCAGACTTCGGCTAGCACGGCGACGCCATCGCGGATCTGCTGGTGCGTGGGGCTGGCAAAGCACAGCCGCAGCCGCGAAGCGGAATGGCCCTTGCTGGTCGACCATTCCGGCCCCGGATTGATCGAGACGCCGGCGGCGAGCGCGGCCTGATACAGCTTCAGCGTATCGACCTGGTCGGGCAGCTTCACCCAAAGGAAGATGCCGCCCTTGGGCTCCTCGAACTCAGCGGCGGTCCCGAACTGCTCGTTGAGCGCTTCCATGAGCGTGTCGAGCTTGGTGCGCAGCGCCTTGGTCAGGGCCGGCACGTGAGTTGAAAAATGCGGCTTGCAATAGGTGGCGAGCACCATCTGCTCCAGCGCACCGGAGCCAGCATCCGTCTTCAGCGCCAGCATCCGCGACATCACCTCCCAGGGCGCCACGACGAAGCCGACGCGCAGCGCCGGCGCGATCGACTTGGAGAACGAGCCGATATGAATCACGCCGCCGCTCTCGCTCATCGCGTAGATCGCGGGCGGCCGCTGCCCCGACCAGATGAGGTCGGCATAGCAATCGTCCTCGAAGATGGGCACGCCATATTCGGTCGCGAGCCGCACCAGCTCGGTGCGGCGGCTCTCGGGCATGATGCTGCCGGTCGGGTTCTGCACCGTCGGAATGGTGTAGATGTATTTCGGCCGGATGCCGCGGCGCTTCAGGTCGGCCAGCGCGGAGGCCAGCAGATCCATGCGCATGCCGTCCTGGTCGAGGGGAATGCCGACGACGTTGACGCCGAGCCGCGCCAGCCGTGTCAGGGAGCCCTGATAGCTCTCCTGCTCGAAAATCACGGTGTCGCCGCGCGTCAATAGGGTGGCGTTGACGAGGTCGAGCGCCTGCAGCGAGCCGGAGACGATCAGGAGGTCGTCGACCGTGCAGCTGATGCCGGCGTCGCGCTTGAGTTTCGTCACCAGGAATTCGCGCAACGGCAGGTAGCCCTGCGGACCATGCGCCAGACCGTAGGTGGCGAGCGAGCGGCCCTCGCGCCGCAGCACCGTGTCGGCCGCTTCGATCAGCTCGTCGAGCGGCACCTGTTCGGAATCGTTGTTGCCGCCGACGAAGCTGTATTTGGCAAGGCCCGTCCAGCGCGCAGACGGGGCCGGCAGCCCTGCTGGAAACAGGGGCGCGAAATCGAAGCTGGACGTCATGGGAGCGTTCCTCGTTTTGTTCTTGTTGAGCTCGGCTTTGCACCGGCCGCCTTACTTCTTGCCGGCCGTCCTGGTCGGACGGCCCTGACTGATGAAAGCGTAATGCGTGTTGGCGATGCCGCCAACCATTAAGGCTTCGACCACGGGTTCTGCGATCTCGCCCGTGGCGGCCCAGTCGACCAGAAAATTGGCGCCGGTCCCGCCGCGCACGTCGTCGGTCGGAATGAAGATCGAGACGGTGGCGAGCGGCCTCAACGCCACCGGCGTCTTCAGATAGCTCTCGACCTGCTTGCCTGCGGTGTCGAAATAGGCGATGCGTTTGATGACCAGCGGCTGGGTCTCGGAGGCGTTGTGTACGCTCAGCGTCACCGAGAAGTCGACACGCAGCTTGCCCTGGCTCATCGCGACGCTGGAATAGGCGGGCACGTAGAAACCGCCGGATACGGCGAGGTCCTCCTTCAGCGGCGTGGTGAGCGAATCGGCAAAGTTTTGTTCGATACTGACCTTGGATTGCGCGGCGGCGGGCACGGCAAAGGCGAGGGGAGCGAGCAGCATGGCTGCGAAGAGCCCATTCCGCATGTGACGAATTGCTCGCTTGCCGCACCGCAACCCACCTCTAGGGTGCGGCAAAACGGACCAATTTGGCATGCATGAGCTCATTCGCGATATCACACTCTCTATTCTGTTCGCCTGGATGCTGGGGCTTCTCGCCCATTTCTCCCGGCAACCGCTGATCCTGGCCTACCTTATCGCCGGCTTCTGCATAGGTCCATTCGGCGCCGGCTGGGTCCATTCGCAGGAATCGATCAGCGTCATCTCCGAGCTTGGCCTGATCTTCATGCTGTTCATGATCGGGCTCGAGATCGACCTGAAGAAGATCGTTCGGGCCGGGCGGGTGATCCTGTTCGCGGCGGGCAGCCAGCTGCTGGGCGGCTGTCTGCTCGGGCTTCTGTTCTTCGTCGGCATCGGCCTGTCGCTCGGCGGTGGGCATTTCGATGCGGTCTATCTCTGCGTCGCCTGCGCGCTGTCGAGCACGGTCATCATCGTCAAGGTGCTCTACGAGAAGCGCGAGCTCGATACGCTGCCGGGCCGCATCACGCTCGGCGTGCTGGTGCTCCAGGACATCTTTGCCATCCTGTTCCTGGCGGTGCAGCCGAGTCTCGCCAATCTGCAGGTCAGCGTCATCCTGCTCTCGATCGGCCGCGTCGCGGTGCTGGTCACGGCCGCGCTTCTGGTCAGCCGCTACGTGCTGCCGCGCGTGTTCCACCAGATCGCCCGGCGGCCCGAGCTGATCCTGCTCGGTGCGCTCGCCTGGTGCTTTCTCGTCGCCGAGACCGCCTATCAACTGTCGCTGTCGCGCGAGATGGGTGCGCTGATCGCCGGCGTCTCGCTCTCGACCTTCCCCTATGCGCTCGATGTCACCGCCAAGGTCACCACGCTGCGCGACTTCTTCATCACGCTGTTCTTCGTCGCGCTCGGCATGACCATTCCCGTGCCCGGCCTCTCGGTGATCAGCCTCGCCTTGATGATCGCGGCGTTCACGGTGGTGAGCCGCCTCGTCACCACCTTCACCCCGCTCTATCTGATGAAGCAGGGCCTGCGCGCCAGCCTGTTGCCGGCGCTCAACCTCGCGCAAATCTCCGAGTTCTCGCTGGTCGTGATCCAGACCGGCGTCGCGGACCGCCACATCGCAGCCGAGACGGCGAATGCGGCTTCGTTCGCCTTCGTGGTGCTGGCGGTGCTCTCGACCTTCGTGATGACCCGCAGCGACGAGATCACCCGCTGGGCGATCGGCCCCTTGAAGCGGATCGGCCTGCGCGATCTCGACCATGGCAACGGCCATGCCGAGGAGGGCCACGGGGGCGGCCATGGCGAGGCCCGCCGCATCGTTATCCTCGGCTTTTTCCGTGCGGCGAGCGCGCTGCTGGCCGAGATCGAACGGCAGGCACCGGTGCTGCTCGAGCAGATCACCGTGGTCGATTTCAACCCCAATGTGTACCAGACCCTGCTTTCACGTGGTCTGCACGTGATCTATGGCGACATCAGCAGCGCCGACACGCTGCTCCATGCCGGCGTCGGCAAGTCCGAGATGATCATCCTCAGCGTGCCGGATTCGCTGCTGAAGGGCGCCACCAACGAGAAGTTGGTCCGTCACGTCCGCGCGCTCAATCCGACCGCCCTGATCGTCGCCACGGCCGACCTGTTGGCCGACGTCGGCGCGCTCTACGAGGCCGGCGCCAGCTATGTCACCGTGACCCGGCTCAGCGATGCACATGAGCTGTTTACCGTGATCGAAGCCGCCCAGGCCGGCCTGCTCGCGGACAAGCGCGCCGAGCTCGATCAGCGCCTCGGCGAGCGCCGCGAGGTGCTGCCCTGACGGCGTCGGGCCGCCTTCCTTGCCCGCCTTCCTTGCGGGCAATCTGCGCCTATATCGCTGGTATGCCCGGTGCAAGCCTGAAACCCATCGGCAGGCCCGCCCTCGGACATATGTGGTTGCGCTGGGGAGACTAGCGCCCCGACCCAAGTCCGGCTAAGCCTCCCGGCCATAACCGATAGAGATTGGGAAATGCCCGATAGCGTTCAGGAAGTCTTGCAGGCCTTTGCTCGGGGTGAGCTCGTGGTCGTCACCGACGACGAGGACCGCGAGGGCGAGGGCGATCTGATCGTCGCCGCCTCGCTGTGCACCGCCGAGAAGATGGCCTTCATCATCCGCCATACCTCCGGCATCGTCTGTGCGCCCGTGACGACCGAGGACGCGCGCCGGCTGCGGCTCGATCCGATGGTCGCCCACAACGATTCCGCGCACACCACCGCGTTCACGGTCTCGATCGACTACAAGCCCGACGGCGGCACCGGCATCTCCGCCGAGGAGCGCGCCTCGTGCTGCCGCGCGCTCGCCAATCCCAATGTCGGCGCCAACGACTTCGCCCGGCCCGGCCACATCTTCCCGCTGATCGCCAAGGACGGCGGCGTGCTGCTTCGCTCCGGCCACACCGAGGCCGCGGTCGACCTCTGCAAGCTTTCCGGCCTGCCGCCGGTCGGCGTCATCAGCGAGCTCATGAACGACGACGGCAGCGTGATGAAGGGCGAGCAGGTCGCGCAATTCGCGGTCAGGCACAAGCTCAAGCACGTCACCATCGCGGACATGATCGCCTACCGCCAGGCGCGCGAGAAGCTGATCGAGCGGGTCTCGACCTTCGTCACCGACAGCCCGATCGGTCCCTTGCAGGGCTATGCCTACCGCTCGCCGTTCGATTCCATCGCCCACGTCGCCTTCGTCTATAACGGGGTCGGCGACGGCAAGAACGTGCTGACGCGCTTTCACAAGCCGAACATCGTCAAGGACACCTTCACCGGCCACAAGCGCATGGCCGCCGTGCTCGAGCATTTCAAGAAGACCGGCCGCGGCGTGCTGGTCTACCTGCGCGACGGCGCGGCCGGCGTGCCCGTTTCGCCGCTGCCGGACGAGACGTCGACGGAGGCCGACCGCAACCGCCAGTGGCGCGAGGTCGGCGTCGGCGCGCAGATCCTGCGCGACCTCGGCGTGACTTCGATCCGGCATCTCACCTCGTCGGTGCACGACTACAAGGGCCTATCGGGCTTCGGCATCGAGATCGTCGCCAACGAGCAGCTCGAAAGCTGACACGCATTGTCTTTCTCCCGGTCGCGCTGAAAGCGCCACCCCGGAACGACCAAGCCAGGATGCAATTGAACTTGTTGCCGCGGCGCTTTACTTTGTCGGGCAATTATCGACGGAACCAGACGCGAAAGGACGTTTCATGAGCGTGCGCCCTCAGGCCAAGGACAAGCCGGCTGCGGCTTCTTTCCAGTGGGACGATCCGTTCCTGCTCGACGAGCAGCTCACCGAAGACGAGCGCATGGTTCGCGACACCGCCCGCGCCTATGCGCAGGACAAGCTGCTGCCGCGCGTCTCCAAGGCCTATCTCGAGGAGAAGACCGACCGCGAGATCTTCAACGAGATGGGCGAGCTCGGCCTGATCGGCATCACGCTGCCGGAAGAATATGGCTGCGCCAATGCGAGCTACGTCGCCTATGGCCTCGTCGCGCGCGAGATCGAGCGGGTCGATTCCGGCTATCGCTCGATGAACTCGGTGCAGTCCTCGCTGGTGATGTACCCGATCTACGCCTATGGCGACGAGAACCAGCGCAAGAAGTACCTGCCCAAGCTCGCCAGCGGCGAGTGGGTCGGCTGCTTCGGCCTGACCGAGCCCGATGCCGGCTCCGATCCGGCCGGCATGAAGACCCGCGCCGAGAAGGTGTCGGACGGCTATCGCCTCACCGGCAGCAAGATGTGGATCTCGAACGCGCCGATCGCCGACGTCTTCGTGGTCTGGGCCAAGTCGGCCGCGCACGACAACCAGATCCGCGGCTTCGTGCTGGAGAAGGGCATGAAGGGCCTGTCCGCGCCGAAGATCGGCGGCAAGCTCTCGCTGCGCGCCTCCATCACCGGCGAGGTCGTGATGGACGGCGTCGTGGTCCCGGAGGACGCCCTGCTGCCCAACGTGTCCGGCCTCAAGGGCCCGTTCGGCTGCCTCAACCGCGCCCGCTACGGCATCTCCTGGGGTGCGCTTGGCGCCGCCGAGGACTGCATGCACCGCGCCCGTCAATACACGCTCGACCGCAAGCAGTTCGGCAAGCCGCTCGCCGCGACCCAGCTGGTGCAGAAGAAGCTCGCCGACATGGAGACCGAGATCGCGCTCGGCCTGCAGGGCTCGCTTCGCGTCGGCCGCCTGATGGACGAGGGCAAGTTCGCGCCCGAGATGATCTCGATCATGAAGCGCAACAATTGCGGCAAGGCCCTCGACATCGCCCGCACCGCCCGCGACATGCACGGCGGCAACGGCATCTCGATCGAGTATCACGTGATGCGCCACGTCCATAACCTCGAGACGGTCAACACCTACGAGGGCACCCACGACGTCCACGCCCTGATCCTGGGCCGCGCGATCACGGGCATTCAGGCGTTTTTCTAGTCACTGTGTTTTTCCGCCGCGGCTAGCTTGCTCAACTGTCATCGCCCGCGCAGGCGGGCGATCCAGTATCCCAGAGACTTCGCTTTTGTCACTGGCGCTGCGGCGTACTGGATACCCCGCCTTCGCGGGGTATGACGGCAGAGAGTGTGGCACAGGAAGTCCCATGTCCGACAACGACGACGTCCCGTTCAACCGCAACTTTCCGCTGAAGCCCGGCATCGTCGAGGAGGTCCGCCCCGGCGTGCGGCGCGTGCTCTGCAACAATCCGAGCCCGTTCACCTTCACGGGCACGGTCAGCTACATCGTCGGCAAGGGCAATGTCGCGATCATCGATCCCGGTCCAGACGATGCGGCGCATGCGGCGGCGCTGCTCGATGCCGTGCGCGGCGAGACCGTGACGCACATCTTCGTCACCCACACCCATCGCGACCATTCGCCGAACACCGCGCGGATCAAGCAGGCGACGGCGGCGCCGGTCTATGCCGAAGGCCCGCATCGCGCCTCGCGGCCGCGATTCGAGAGCGAGAAGCACAATCCGGAATCCGGCGCCGACCGCGATTTTGCCCCGGACGTCAATCTCGCGCACGGCGACGTCGTGGAAGGTGACGGCTGGCGGCTCGAAGCCGTCGCGACGCCCGGCCACACGGCCAACCATCTGGCATTCGCCTGGCCGGAGCGGAAGTTCAACTTCGTCGGCGATCACGTGATGGGCTGGTCGACCTCGATCGTGGCGCCGCCGGACGGCTCGATGATCGACTACATGGATTCGCTCGACCGGCTCGCCACCCGCGAGGAGGATCTCTATTTCTCGGGCCATGGCCCCGAGATTCCCGAGGGCCAGCGCTTCGTGCGCTTCCTGATCCGCCACCGCAAGGCACGCGAGGCCTCGATCCTGCACCGCCTCGCCAAGGGCGAGACCGACATCCCGACCATGGTCCGCGCGATCTATATCGGTATCGATCCGCGCCTGACGACAGCTGCCGGCTATTCCGTGCTGGCGCATCTGGAAGATCTGGTCGCCCGCGGCGTGGTGGCGACGGATGGCGATCCCGTGATCGGCGGGACCTATCGGATGGCCTAGGGGCGAATAGCGAATGGGGAATAGCGAATGGGCGGCTCCATTCGCTATTCGCTACTCCCCATTCGCCAAGTCACTTCTTCACCGTCTTCGCCGGCGCCTTGGGCGGCGTCACCGGCGTCTTCTTCACCGGCTTGAGTGCATCGGCGTCGGCGGCGGTGTTGAGGTCGTCGATGAATGTCTTGACGCGTGCGGCGTTGCTGCCGAGGTCGCTGTCGAAATTGCGCGACGCAGAGCGGATATCGACGCGGGAATCATCGCCATCCGGCACGACCCTGATCGAAACGTCCTCGCGGAAACCCATGATCGGCGTGCGCGCCACCGCCTCGATGCGGCCGATGCGGCGCGGCGGCTGCGGTGCGCGCTCGTCGATCACGATCCATTTGCGCTTGTGGACGAGCTGAAGCGCGATCGCATAGGCGCGGTCGGCCGAGATCTCGAGCTCGACGGGCTCGATCTCGGGATAGAAATGGCGCTGCTGCTCCGCCGAATAGAGGCCGGCATAGACCGCGGTGTTGGTGCCCTCGCCGGTGCGCAGGCGCGCCAGCGCATCGAAGCGCGGCGGATCAATCGGATTGGTGGTGATGTCGTAGATCGACGGCAGCTTGCGATATTGAAAGGCCAGATAGGCGGGATAGGCGAGGATCGCCCCGTCGATCAGGAAGGCGAGCAGGATGCGCGCCATGCCGCGCGAGCCGTTCTGCCAGATTGCGGCAAAGCCGGCGAGCCCGAACAGGATCGAGAGGCCGGCGATCGCGAGCCCGCCGATGAACGTCGCCAGCGCCGGCTTGGGCTCCAGGAAATCGAAACGGACGACGATGATCGACACCACCACCGCCAGAACCGCGAACACGGCCAGATTGCGCGCCCAGCTCGCGAGGCTGGACACGGGCTCCGACTGGTAGGGAGCGGAAAACCTGCGGGCCATCGGGTGAGCTCTGCCGGGGTTGGCGATGCCGGCCGATTTGGCGCGACGATGCGCCGTTGAGACCACGGCGCGGGAGCAAATTCAAGGGTTCCTGCTACGCCCAAGCCGTCATGCCCGGGCTTGTCCCGGCCATCCACGTTCACTGCACCGTGGGGCAAGGCGTGGATGGCCGGGACAAGCCCGGCCATGACGTCGTGGAGGCTTCAACAAGTCGGACGCTGACGCCCCTCCAAGGAGGGGCGCACCCAGCCCGTCACGCCGCCGCGTTCGGGAACCGGTAATCCTTAAACTGGTCGCGCAGCGCCGTCTTCAGGATCTTGCCGGTGGCGGTGTGCGGAATGCCGTCGACGAAAGCGACGTCGTCGGGCATCCACCATTTGGCGATCTTGCCCTCCATGAACTTCAGGATGTCCTCGCGCGTGGCCTGCTGGCCCTGCTTGAGCTGCACGATCAGCAGCGGCCGCTCGTCCCATTTCGGGTGGAACACGCCGATCACGGCGGCTTCCGCCACGGCGGGGTGGCCCACCGCGAGGTTTTCGAGGTCGATCGAGGAGATCCACTCGCCGCCGGACTTGATCACATCCTTGGAGCGGTCGGTGATCCGCATATAGCCGTCCTCGTCGATGGTCGAGACGTCGCCGGTGTCGAAGAAGCCGTCCTCGTCGAGGATGTTGCTATCGACGCGGTAATAGGCCTTGGCGACGGCGGGCCCGGAGACCTTGAGGCGGCCAAAGGTCTTGCCGTCCCAGGGCAGCTCCTTGCCGGCATCGTCGGTGATCTTCATCTGCACGGCGAACGGCGCATAACCCTGCATCTGCAGCACGTCGAGCCTGGCATCGCCTGTCGCATTCTGGAACGGCGGCTTCAGCGCCGCGACGGTTCCGATCGGGCTCATCTCGGTCATGCCCCAGGCGTGGCGGACGTTCGAACCCATGTCGAGGAAGGCCTTGATCATCGAGCGCGGCATCGCCGAGCCGCCGCAGATCACCATCTTCAGATCCGGCAGTTTGAGATTGTTGGCCGTCATGTGCTGGAGCAGCATCAGCCACACCGTCGGCACGCCGGCGGTGTGCGTCACCTTCTCGGTCGAGAGCAGTTCGTAGACCGAGGCGCCGTCGAGCTTGGCGCCCGGCATCACCAGCTTGGTGCCCTGCGAGGGCGCGGAGAAGGCGATGCCCCAGCTGTTGGCATGGAACAGCGGAACGACCGGCAGCATTGTCTCGGACGCACTGGTGCCGAGCGCGTCGACGTTATTGGCCATCAGCGCGTGCAGCACGTTGGAGCGATGCGAATACAGCACACCTTTGGGATCGCCGGTCGTGCCGGACGTGTAGCACATCGCCGCCGCCGTGTTCTCGTCAAAGTCCTTCCATTTGAATTTGCCGTCGGCCTGCGCAATCCAGTCCTCGTAGGCGACCGCGTTCTTCAGCGTGGTCTCCGGCATGTGAGCCTTGTCGGTGAGCACGATGTAGCGCTCCACGCTGGGCAGCTTGTCCGCGATCTTCTCCAGGATCGGAATGAAGGTGAGATCGGTCATCACGACGCGATCCTGCGCATGATTGATGATCCAGGCGATCTGTTCGGGGAAAAGGCGCGGATTGACGGTATGGCAGATGGCGCCGATCCCCATGATGCCGTACCAGACCTCCAGATGGCGCCAGGTGTTCCAGGCGATCGTCGCGACGCGATCGCCGAGCTTGATGCCGTCGCGCTCCAGCATCTGCGAGACCTTGAGCGCGCGCTTGTGGATCTCGGCGTAGTTGGTGCGATGGATCGGTCCCTCGACCGAGCGTGTGACCACCTCCTGCTTGCCATGAATCCTGGCGGCGTGTTCGATGATCCGGTGGCAGAGCAGGGGCCAATCTTGCATCAAACCAAGCATTCCGACGTTCCTCCGAGAAGTCGCTGGGCGCGTTATCGCTCTCAGCGTTGGGCCAAAGAATTGCCATGAGTTTTAGCCTGCCGGACTTGCGTCGCAAATGGTCTTGTCGCGGCTATATGTCCGCCGGGGCGGCAATGGTTACCGCTGCGGCGGGGCTGTTGCTGATCGCCGAAAGGGCAGAGGCGCGGAAATATCCTGCGCCGCTCGATATCTTCAACCTTGGAGCACCGAAGCCCCGCGCAACCGTTCGCGCCGCCAGGATTCCGCTGCCGAAGCCGCGTCCCGAGGAGGCCCCCAAAGCGTCGGATGAGGGGGCGGCGCAGGCAGACGGCAAGCCGTCCCCCGACAAGCCAGGCGCGGACAAGCCCGCCGAGTCCGCGCCGCCGCCCGAGAAGCAGGCCTCGGCCTGCCGGCTGGCGCTGACCGAGGAGATCGCGATCGCGCCGTCCATTCCGGATATCCGCGGTCCCGGTGCCTGCGGCGGCGAGGATCTGGTGCGACTGGAGGCCATCGTGCTGCCGGACAAGCGCAAGGTGACGGTCAAGCCGGCGGCCATCCTCCGCTGCACCATGGCGTCCGCGCTCGCCGATTGGGTGCGCAAGGACATGACGCCGCTGGCGACCAGCCTCGGCTCCGCCGTCAGCGAGCTCGACAATTTCGACAGCTTCGAGTGCCGCGGCCGCAACCGCGTGGCCGGCGCGATGCTGTCCGAGCACGGCAAGGCCAATGCCATCGACATCCGCGCCGTCAAGCTCGCCAATGGGCAGTCGATCGGCCTGACCGACCGCACCACCTCGCGCGAGGTGCGCGAGCGCGTGCTGCACTCGGTCTGCACTCGCTTTTCCACCGTGCTAGGCCCGGGTTCGGACTGGTACCACGAGGACCACATCCATCTCGATCTTGCGCAGCGACGCAACGACTACCGGATTTGCCAATGGAACGTGTGGGATCCGCTGCCTCAGGTCGCACCGCTGCTGCCGGCGGAGCGTCCCGAGGAGGCACCGCCGCGCGAGGTCGCGGCCAAGCCCGAGGCAAAGGAGGGCGCCGACGGCGGTGAGGCGGAAAAGCCTGCTGCACCTGCGGACAAGCCGGCGGCGGATGGCAACAAAGCCCGATCGCACCAGCCGGCAACAAAAAAGCGCCGGTGAAACCGGCGCCTTTGAAAGGCCTCGGACAAGGCCTGCTTAGTAGGGTGAACTGGAACCGCCCTGGAGCGCGAGGCGCGGCTTGTAGGGCGAATCGCCGTGCTTGGGCTCGAGCACCACGACGAGGGTGCCGAGCTTGACGCGATCATAGAGATCGATCGCGTCCTCGTTGGTCAGGCGGATGCAGCCTGACGAGATCGAGGCGCCGATATATTCCGGCTGGTTGGTGCCGTGGATGCGGAACAGCGTGTCCTTGCCCCCAGAATGGAGGTACAGCGCGCGGGAGCCCATCGGATTGTCCGGTCCGGGTGCGACATAGGTCGGCACGCCGAGGCGCGAGATTTCGCCGGGGGTGGGGTGCCAGGCCGGCCACTCGGTCTTGCTGGCCACCTTGGCGATGCCCGACCAGGCCATGGCCTCTTCGCCGACAGTGATGCCGTAGCGGATCGCTTTGCCGCCCTCCAGCACGTAATAGAGGTAATGGTTGTCGGAATCGACCACGATCGAGCCCGGCGCTTCCTTGCGGTGGAATTCGACAATGGCGCGGCGGAACGGTTCTGCGACCGCGGTATTCTCGTATTTCACCTTGGCAAGGAGTTCTTTGTCCTTGGGCTTGAACGCCTTGGTGTCCGTCGCCTCGTAACGCGTCGTGGCCTGCATGCAGCCCGACAGCATCAGGCCAGCGGCCAAAATCCCAAACATAATTTTCAGCGACGACATGGTTTGGTTCCAATCAAAACAATACCGTGCGGAAGGGACCTGAGCGTAGCGCCCAAGTTCCTCGACTCCGTTAAGCCCATTATGGTTGAAATCTGCCACAATTCCAGCGCTGAAGCCGTTTTCCAGGGCTGTAAGACCCCAGCTGTGGCTTTTCTGCCGCAAATTTGGGGGTGTCGTGCGGGTTTTTTTGGTAAGACGCGCCAGACTGTTCCTCCGGCGCCACAGTTGAGCCCTAGCGGCCGCCGCAGATGCAAACGCTCCGTTAATGTTGTTGTCATCGTGAACCTGTCAGAATCGCGCTAAGGGCTGTCGTTCTGTCGTAGGATCTCTGGAGCTTTTGATGTTTTCGGTGTTCGTTCTCTCCGAGACCTCCCTCAAGAAGGCGGTTGTCGAGGATCTCACAGCGCTGCCGGAGAACGCAGTCTGGATCGACCTCGTCAACCCCTCGGCTGCCGAGGACAAGGCGGTCGAGCGGCTGGCGGGCATCGCCATCCCGACCCGGGAAGACATGCAGGAGATCGAGATCTCCAGTCGCCTCTATATGGAGAACGGCGCGCGCTACATGACCGCGACGCTGATGTGCCACTCCGATACCGACATGCCCCGGACCACCGCGGTGACCTTCATCCTTGGCGACCACCGCCTGGTGACGGTCCGCTACGACCTGCCCAAGCCCTTTGCGCTGGTCGAGGCCAAGCTCGCCCGCTCCTGCACGCCCTCGATCACCGGCGAGATGGTGCTCATGGAGCTCCTGGACGCCGTGATCGACCGCTGCGCCGACATTCTGGAGCGCTGCGGCGCCGAGATCGACCAGGTCTCCCACGAGATCTTCGAGCCGGAGAGCGAGCGCCACGGCCATGCCAAGCGATATTCCCAGATTCTGATCTCGATCGGCCGCAAGGGCGACTTGACCTCGAAGGTTCGCGAGAGCCTGGTGTCGATCGGCCGCGTCGTGACGTTCCTGTCCGCCGTGGTCGAGGGCGTGAAGTGGTCGAAGGACATGCGCGAGCAGCTCAAGACCATGCAGCGCGACGTCGCCTCGCTGACCGATCACGCCTCCTATCTCTCCAGCAAGATCACCTTCGTGCTCGACGCCATGCTCGGCGTCGTCAATCTCGAGCAGAACAACATCATCAAGCTGTTTTCGGTCATGGCCGTTGTCCTGATGCCGCCGACCCTGATCGCCTCGATCTACGGCATGAACTTCAAGGTGATGCCGGAACTCGAATGGGTGCACGGCTATCCGATGGCGCTGGTGATGATGCTGATCGCCGCCATCGTCCCCTACTGGATCTTCAAGTGGAAGAAGTGGCTGTAGGATCGTGCGCGAGCAAAGATACCTACCGAGACCTTACGCCGCTCGCATAGACACGATGAATCGTGTCGCAGAATCGATCGGGATTGCGGCGACGCGGTGACGCGTGTGTCATGCCGCAATTCCTCCGGTAAAATTTGAGCGGTGGGCTGAACGTTTGCGCGAAACTTGTCTGCGATAAGCAGGGCGTAGCCGCGAGGAACAGCCATGGTTGAGAAACACATAACGTCGCCCCGCAACGTCATCGATCTGGCGAACTACCGTCAGGTTCTGGCGAGCGGCAAGGCGCCGTCGATGTCGGCACGCATGTGCCGGCACTGTGGTGCTCCGCTGCTCGATGGTGAGAACGACGACGACTGCTCGACTGCATTCAGCACGGCCGCTCCGCGGCCGCGCGAGCGGTCACGTCGGATTCGACTCGATTGAGGAACGGAAGGTAAGGGCGATCCAGGTCTTGCGGCGGCGTTGTCTGGATCGCCTTGCTTCCCTGAGCGGCCATTTCCACTTCCGTCATTGCGAGGAGCCACCCGGTCCCGCCTCCGGCGGGCCGGATGACAGGCTCCGCGACGAAGCAATCCAGACTGTCTTTGCGGAGGCAGTCTGGATTGCTTCGCTTTCGCTCGCAATGACAGTGCCCGCCTACACGTGCTGGCCGCCGTTGATGTGGATCTCGGCGCCGTTGACGTAGGAGCTGGTGTCCGTGCACAGCACGTAGATGATCTTTGCCACTTCGTCGGGCGTGCCGAGGCGGTGCATCGGGATCTGCTGCTCGACGATCTTCTCGGTGCCCGGCGACAGGATCGAGGTGTCGATCTCGCCCGGGGCGATCGCGTTGACGCGGACGCCGATGCGGCCGAAGTCGGAGGCCATCTCGCGTGTCAGCGCTGCGAGCGCGGCCTTCGAGGTGGCGTAGGCTGCGCCTGCGAAGGGGTGCACGCGCGAGCCCGCGATCGATGTGACGTTCACGACCGACCCCTTGGCGGCCTTCAATTCCTCGATCAGCCCCCGCGCCATCATGATCGGCGCGAAAAAGTTGACATGGAAGACGTGGGTCCAGGTATCGAGGTCGGTGTCGACCGAGCCCAACCGCGAGCCGCCGGCGCCCTTCGGCGAGATCGCGGCGTTGTTGACCAGCGCATGCAGCGTGCCGCCCTCGAGCCGGTTGCGGATCTCCGAGATCGCGCGCGCGGTGTCCTTGGGATCGCCGAGGTCGACCTGGATGTGGTCCTCCGGCCCTGCGTCCCAGGGGCAGTCCTCCGGGAAAGGATGCCGCGAGCAGGTGATGACGCGCCAGCCCGCCGAGGAGAAACGGATCACGGTGGCGTGGCCGATGCCGCGGCTGGCTCCGGTCAGGAGCAGCGTACGGCGCGGCGCATTGGACGAATGCGGCATGGACATCTTTCAGGTCGGCCCAAAGCTTACGGATACATTCGCGTCTTGGACCACGGTTGGCCGGCCGCGTCACGGCGAAATTCAATGCGGTCGTGCAGGCGGAACGGGCGGTCGTGCCAGAACTCGATCCGCACCGGCGTGATGCGCCAGCCGCTCCAGCCCGGCGGCCGCGGCACTTCGCCGATGACGTATTTGGCCGCGACCTTGGCGATGGCCTGCTCGAACGCGAACCGGCTCTCCAGCTCTTGCGATTGCTTGCTCGCCCAGGCGCCGATCTGGGCCTGCTTCGGTCGCGTCGCGAAATAGGCGTCGGCCTCCGCGTCGGTCACCGGCGTCACGTTGCCGCGGATGCGCACCTGACGGCGCAACGACTTCCAGTGAAAAAGTAACGCTGCCTTAGGATTTGCGGCGAGTTCGCGGCCCTTCTGGCTGGCGATGTGGCTGTAGAAGACGAAACCCTCGGTATCGAAGCCCTTCATCAGCACCATGCGCACATCAGGCAGCCCGTCGGGATCGACCGTTGCGAGCGCCATGGCGTTCGGATCGTTCGGCTCGCTCTTGACCGCTTCGTTGAGCCAGGCCTCGAACAACGCAAATGGCTCGTCGGCAGCGGTGAAATCACCGGATGTTAAGGGTGTCTGGTGTTTCATCGAGGTCGTGTCGGTCATGTCCGGAGTCCGAGTTGCGTCCCGCGGCCCAAAACGCGTTGTTGTCCGCTACCGCCCTATATAGGGCATGGGGACGCGTTGGCCTATCGGCGATCCGGCCGTCCGGCTTCGTCATGACGATGATTCTGATCGGGCTTGGTGCCGGCGGCTGCAGCTTTTCCCGCAACGGCGGCAGCGCCTATGCCAAGGCCGAGGACAGCGACCTCACCGGCTCGATCGCGCGGCCGGCGAAGGACGCTCCCCCGACCGAGACCGATCTCGCCTTCACCCGCAACGCCGCCTCTGACGTCCTCAGCAAGGGCGACAAGGATTCCAGCCAGCATTGGGAGAATCCGGAGACAGGGGCGCGCGGCTCGGTGACGCCCATCGCCCAGTCCTATGCCGCCGAGGACGGGCGCAAATGCCGCGACTTCCTGGCGAGCTACGTCAACGGCAATACCGAAAGCTGGCTCCAGGGCGCCGGCTGCCAAAGCGGTCGTGGCCGTTGGGAGATTCATACGCTAAAGCCGTGGCGGAGCTGAGCATGATCCGGAAACGTGGGAACCGGTTTTCCGATCAGACCATGCTCCAAAGATAGAGCTTCAGCTCGCGTTCCTAGTTGCAAAAATGCCACTCTCTTCCCACATCACCCGCAGGTGGGGCGGGGAGCCCTTTGAACAATTCGATTTCTTGAAGGAGACGTGACGAATGCGCGACCCCTATGAGGTCTTGGGGGTGCCGCGGAGCGCCAGCGCTGCCGCGATCAAAAGCGCCTATCGCAAGCTGGCCAAGAAGCACCATCCTGACAGCAACAAGGGTGATCCGAAGGCTGCCGAACGCTTCGCCGAGATCAACTCGGCCAACGAGATCCTCGGCGACGAGGACAAGCGCAAGCAGTTTGACCGGGGCGAGATCGACGCCGAGGGCAAGCCGCGCTTCCAGGGTTTTCCGGGCGGCGGCGGTCCTCGCGGCCGCGCGGGCCCAGGCGGGTTCGAAAGCTATACGTTCCGAAGCGGCGGTGCGGGCGGCCCGGGGGGCGGTGCGTTCGAGGACATCCTCAACAGCATGTTCGGCGGCGGGATGCGCGGCGCACGGCCCGGAGCCGGCGGCGGCGCCCAGTTCGAGTTCGACACTGGCGGCATCGGGCTCGATCTCGACGTCAACGTCGCCATGAGCGTCTCGCTGGAAGAGGCGGTCAAGGGCGGCGAGAAGCGTGTGCGGCTGCCGACTGGCAAGGAGCTCAACGTCAAGATTCCGGCCGGGGTCACCGAGGGCCAGCAGATCAGGCTGCGGGGGCAGGGAGAAAGTGCGCAGGGCCATCCGCCCGGCGATCTCCTGATCACCATCAACATTGCACCGCACCCGTTCTTCAAGGTCGAGGGCGCAGACCTCAGGATCGACCTGCCGGTCACGCTCTACGAGGCGGTGCTCGGCGGCAAGGTCCGCGTGCCGACCCTCGGCAATGCCGTGGAGCTCTCGGTCCCCAAGAACACGTCCAGCGGCCGGACCTTCCGCCTCAAGGGCAAGGGCCTGCCGAAAGCCGGCGGAACCGGAGATCTCTTCGTCATCATCAGGATTATGCTACCGGACGGGAACGACGCCGAGCTTGAAGCATTGATGGAGAAGTGGCGAGACCAACACCCCTACAATCCACGTAGCGGTGTCGGTTAGGGCGAGAGCGAACTGAAGGGGTTCTCCTAAAGGACCACGGCATCGTCCTGGAGATGATGCCCATCATACGCCTGAGGCGTGGTAGCGCTTCATGGTCTCGACGTGTCGGCTGTCCGGCGGGGCAGCCGATAAAAAGGTGCGGCCTCGAGAGGGGGACCAGCGCGGTACCAAAAACCCCAATCGAGGCCGCCCGCGTCGATCGGCGGATCGAACGCCACTCATAATCGCGTGAGCACCCGGTGCGATAATGAGACGTGTCGATGTCCTGATTCCAAATTTTCGATGACGGAATCTGGGCACTGGCCTTGCGCGGTTGTCTAGGTGCCGTTTTTCTCTGCTTGGTCGTAGACGGCCTGCGCCACCTTGGTCAGCCGCTCGCGATCGCTGCTGCCGCTGACGACGTAGCCGACGCCGCGCTCGGACCAGAACAACGCGCCGTCCTTGTCCGTCTTGGCGTAGCGCATTTGCGTTGCACCATTCTCGGTCTTGGCGCTGTAGATGGTGTACCGTTCGCCCGAAGCGCCCTCGTACATCAGGAACGACGCCGGACCGTTCGGTCCCGGCAGAAGCCGGCCGCCGACCAGCTTCAGCCCGCTCGCCTCCAGGTTCGGCGCGAACACGGTCCAGCCGCAGCGCCGGGTCAGCCAGGCCTGCAAGTGATCGCGCTCGTTGCCGCCGACCTCAACGGGGTGGCGGACCTCGACGACATAGAGGCGGTGGGCGTCGAGTGCGTCCGCCGTAAAGCTCCGGAAGGTCGAAGGCGCGTTGGCGGCGCCATGCGCCACCCAACCGGCGGTGCCGCCGGCGACGAAGGCGACCAGCACGGCCGCGGCGGCGCCATAAAACCATTGCCGCGGGCGGCGCTCCAGCCTCTCGAGCTCGAGCCGTGCGGGCACCCGTTCATGGGCAATCGCATCGTAACGGGCGTGCAGCATCTCGGCCATCGTCCGCCAGGATTGCACCCGCTCGGCGTCCTCGGGGTGGGCGGCAAGAAAGGCCTCGACGTCGGCGCGTCGCTCGGCCGGCAACTCGCCGTCGACATAGGCGTGCAGTTCGTCCTCGGTTACTGGAATCTTGCGGTCGTTCATATCGGTCGTCTCTGGCTCTGCGGCCCAAAATGTCTTCTGCGAGTTAGCTTCGCGCAGCTCACTATCCGGCTGCGGGCGGAGATCGTTCGATGCATCGACCCGGCCATCATTTCACCCGCCTGAGCGCCGTACGCTCGCCCTCCAGCGAGGCTTTGACGTGGGCTCTTGCGCGCGCCAGGCGCGACATCACGGTGCCGATCGGCACGCCCTGGATGTCGGCAACCTCGCGGTAGCTCATGCCTTCCAGCATCACCAGCAGCAGCACCGAACGCTGCTCCTCGACGAGAGTAGCCAGTGCCTTCTCGATGTCGCGTCCTTCGGCCTCGGTCCCGCTGGCATCGGGGTTGTTGTCCGTCAGCGGCATGAATTGCGGCCGCCTTGCCAGCGAGCGCCGCCGGTTCTTGTTGAGGTTGGTCAGGATCGTATAGAGCCAGCTCCTGACGTCGCCTCCGAGAAACAGCCGCTCCGAACGCAGCGCGCGTACCAACGTATCCTGGACCAGATCGTCGGCCGCATCCGCATCGCGTGTGAGCGCGCGGGCGTAGCGGCGCAACGCCGGGATCATGGCTTCCACACTCTGGCGAAACGCATTCATTGCGGTCCTGACATCCCTGGCGTTCGGCGCGCGCCTATAGCGATCATAACACCCAAGCGGAACGGCTATTCCGGCACTCGAAACAGCGTTAATGCTGCGTATTAGGGCTGTACCGCGGGGGAGGGCTGGTGTACCTCCAGACCTCAACGAGAGTTCGACGGGACGTGCAAAAATGGCGCAGAATTCGGGTCTGATGCAAGGAAAGCGCGGGGTCATCCTCGGCGTCGCCAACAACCGCTCGATCGCCTGGGGAATCGCCAAGGCATGCCACGCCGCGGGCGCCGAGCTCGCCTTCACCTATCAGGGCGATGCGCTGAAGAAGCGCGTCGAGCCGCTCGCCGCCGAGATCGGCGGCCTCGTGCTCGGCCATTGCGACGTCACCGATGCCGCGACCATCGATGCCGTCTTCGCTGTGCTGAAGGAGAAATGGGGCAAGATCGACTTCCTCGTGCATGCGATCGCCTATGGCGAGCAGCTCGACGGCCGCTACGTCGACACCACGCAGGAGAATTTTTCGAAGTCGATGCTGATCTCCTGCTATTCGTTCACGGCGGTGGCGCAGCGCGCCGAGAAGCTGATGACGGATGGCGGCTCGCTGATCACGCTCTCCTATTACGGCGCCGAGAAGTGGATGCCGCACTACAACGTCATGGGCGTGGCCAAGGCGGCGCTGGAAGCCAGCGTGCGCTATCTCGCTGCCGATCTCGGCGAGAAGAACATTCGCGTCAACGCGATCTCGGCAGGTCCCATCAAGACGCTGGCGGCGTCCGGCATCGGCGACTTCCGCTATATCCTGAAGTGGAACGAGACCAACGCGCCGATGCGGCGCAACGTGTCCACCGAAGACGTCGGCGGCAGCGCGCTGTATTTCCTTTCCGACCTCTCGCGCGGCGTCACCGGCGAGGTGCACCACGTCGATTCCGGCTATCACGTGCTCGGCATGAAGCGGCCGGATGCGCCTGATATCTCGCTTGGCGGGAAGGACTAGCCTCTAACTGAAATGCCCAAGCCTACGATCTACTATCTTCGCCACGGCGAGACCGAGTGGAATGCGCTCGGCAGGCTTCAGGGCACCAGGGACATTCCGCTGAACGCGCGCGGCTGCAGCCAGGCCGTGCAGGCCGGCGGCATTCTCGCCGAACTGTTCAAGCGCGACGGGCGCGACAAGGCCGCGCTGGCTTACGTGTCGAGCCCGCTCGGCCGTGCGCGCCAGACCATGGAGCTCGCGCGCGGCAAGCTCGAATTGCCGCCTGCCGATTACGCGCTCGACGATCGTCTGCGCGAGATCGGCTACGGCACCTGGGAGGGGCTGACGCTGGCCGAGAGTGAGGCGAGGGATCCGGACATCTATGCAAGGCGCCTCGCCGACAAATGGACCGTGGGGCCTGCGGGCGGGGAGACCTACGCCGACGTGCAGGTCCGCGTGCGCACCTGGTACGACCAGCTCCTGTCCGACACCGTCGCAGTGGCCCATGGCGGGACCTGCCGAGCTCTGATGGTGGCCTTGGGCCTCGAGACGCCCGCCAGCGCCGCCGAGCTCTATATCGAGCAGGGCGCCGTCTACGTGTTCCGCGACGGGCGGTTGGAGAAGTTTAGTTAGCCCGGAGCGCTGCCTCGCCCCGCCGTCATGCCCGGGCTTGTCCCGGGCATCCACGGACTTTCGTGCTCGCAGCCACCAAGAACGTGGATGGCCGGGACAAGCCCGGCCATGACGGCTTCGCCGATATTTGACCCCTATTTCAGGGCGAGTTAAGTCAGCATTGACTTACGAACCCGCGAGCAGCGATGTCCTTCAACACTTTCGGCCACATGTTCCGCGTCACAACCTTCGGCGAGAGCCATGGGGTGGCGATCGGCTGCGTGGTTGACGGCTGCCCGCCGATGATCCCGCTCACCGAGGCCGACATCCAGCGGGATCTCGACCGGCGCCGTCCCGGCCAGTCGCGCTTCACCACCCAGCGCCAGGAGCCGGACCAGGTGAAGATCCTGTCCGGCGTGATGGCCCATCCCGAGACCGGCGCTCAGGTGACGACGGGCACGCCAATCGGCCTTCTGATCGAGAACACCGACCAGCGCTCGAAGGATTATTCCGAGATCAAGGACAAGTTTCGTCCCGGTCATGCCGACTTCACCTATGAGGCGAAGTACGGCCTGCGCGATTATCGCGGCGGCGGGCGCTCCTCGGCGCGCGAGACCGCGATGCGCGTTGCCGCAGGCGCCATCGCGCGGAAAGTGCTGCCGGATGTGAAGGTGCGAGGCGCCCTGGTGCAGATCGGCCCGCACAAGATCGATCGCGACAAGTGGGACTGGGACGAGGTCGCCAACAATCCGTTCTTCTGTCCCGACAAGGACAAGGCCGCGTTCTTCGAGACCTATCTCGATGGCATCCGCAAAAGCGGCTCCTCGATCGGTGCCGTGATCGAGGTCGTCGCCGAGGGCGTGCCGGCAGGTCTCGGCGCGCCGATCTACGCCAAGCTCGATTCCGATCTGGCGGGTGCGATGATGACCATCAACGCGGTGAAGGGCGTCGAGATCGGCGCCGGTTTTGGTGCGGCAGAACTGACGGGCGAACAGAACGCCGACGAGATGCGCTCCGGCAATGACGGCACGCGCTTCCTGTCCAACCACGCCGGCGGCGTGCTGGGCGGCATCTCCACCGGGCAGCCCGTGGTGGTGCGCTTCGCGGTGAAGCCGACCTCGTCGATCCTGCAGCCGCGTCTCACCGTCGATCGGCAAGGCACCGAGACCGAGATCTTCACCAAGGGCCGCCACGATCCCTGCGTCGGCATCCGTGCCGTCCCCGTCGGCGAGGCCATGATGGCCTGCGTGCTGGCCGATCACTTCCTGCGCGATCGCGGACAGGTCGGGCGTTGAACTCACGGTACTAGTCCACCGCGCAGCTTGACGGCCCCGCAACTTCGTCCGCAAATGCGGCCATGAACAGCTCCGAGCTTCAGCGCATCACCAACTGGCTGATCGACGGCACTTGGGCGGCTCAGGAGTCGGCCGTAGGGATTGCCGATTTCTGCGAACGTCTGGTCGCGGCCGGCCTGCCGCTGTGGAGGTTCGGCATCTTCATCCGCACGCTGCATCCCGAAGTCTTCGGCCGCAACTTCATCTGGCGGCAGGGCGAGGGAGTAGAAATCGGTGCCGTCGATTTCGAGATCCTGGACACGCCCCAATTCGCCCACAGCCCGCTTCGCGTGGTTTTCGAGCAGGGCATCGAGGTCAGGGGCCGCGCAGGCGACCCCGACAGCAAGCGATTTCCGTTCCTCGAGGACATGCACGCCGAAGGCGCGACCGATTATATCGCGGTGCCGGTGCCTTTTCTCGACGGCTCCATTCACGCGACGAGCTGGATCACGCGGCAGCCCGGCGGCTTCAGCGACGACGACATCGCAGCCATCCGAGCTCTCATAGCGCCGCTCGCACGCATCAGCGAGATCATCACTATGCGCCGCACCGCCGAGATGCTGCTCGACACCTATGTCGGTAATCGCGCCGGCGCGCGCATCCTCGGCGGTCAGATCCGCCGCGGTCACAACGACACCATGCAGGCGGCGATCTGGCTGTCGGACCTGCGCGGCTTCACCGCGCTGTCGGACCGGCTGCCGCCCGAGACGGTTGTCCAGATCCTCAATCATTATTTCGACTGCCAAGTCACGGCGATCCGAGACCATGGCGGCGAGGTGCTGAAGTTCATGGGCGACGGCCTGCTCGCCGTGTTCCCGATCGACGAATATGTCGGCGATGCCGCTCATGTCTGCGCGCAGGTGCTGGAGGCGGCGCGCGACTCGCGCGCCAGCGTCGAGGCGCTCGCCTTTCCGGTGGGCGAGGCCGTCGAGCGCTTCCGCTTCGGCGTCGCGCTGCATGTCGGCAACATCCTTTACGGCAATATCGGCGGCGGCAACCGCCTCGACTTCACCTGCATCGGCCCGGCGGTCAATCTCGCGGCAAGGCTGGAGAAGATCACGGGGCGCCTGGGGCGGACCGTCGTCGCCTCGGAAGGTTTTGCCAATGTCTGCCGCCATGATTGGCACCAGCTCGGCGAGTTTCCGATCGCAGGATTTTCCAAGGCGCAGCGCGTCTACGGGCTGGCGGAGGAGACGCCGGTGGTGATGGCGTGATGTGCACTGAGCTGAAGGCCATTCATCGTCGCAGGATGAAACCTATTCCTCCGGCTCCGTCGTGAACAATAGCGGATAGCCCTTGGCGCGGCCGGCGTCGGTGGCGCGCGTTGCCTTGGTTTCGGCGACGTCCTTGGTGAATACGGCCACCACGCAGGCGCCCAGCTTGTGCGCGGTGATCATCACCTTGTAGGCCTGATCCTCGGTCATGCGGAATTCGGCCTTCAGCACCATGGTGACGAATTCACGCGGCGTGTAGTCGTCGTTGATCAGGATGACCTTGTGGAGCTTCGGCCGCTCGACCTTGGTCCTGGTCCTGGTTTTCGGTTTGGTGACGGTGTCGTTCATCGTGTCCCGAAACGCCCTGGCTCGAATGAGCCACCAGCCAACACATCATACCGCAGGAGCGGGGAGCGCTCCAAGATATGCGGCCGCTCGCCACTATGCCGTCGCGGCTGGGCAGGAATGCACGACTTGCGCCTGCGCGAGTTACGGAAGTGCGCGAACGAGCTGTAATGCGGCGATCAGAGCGCCCACCGACAGCACGACCGACGCAATCATGTAGGCGGCAGATGCCCATGTCTGGCCGCGCTCGATCAGATACCAGGCATCCAGCGAGAACGTCGAGAACGTCGTGTATCCGCCACAAACTCCGACCGTCAGAAACATCCGCGCGGCCTGCGGCAGGTTCCATTTGGTCGCGAACAGCGCGGCGAAAATGCCGATCAGGAACGATCCGGTGACGTTGACGATCAGCGTGCCCCACGGAAAATCCGTACCGAACGCGCGGCCCGACCCGATCGCAACGAGATAGCGTATGACCGCGCCGAGCGCTCCGCCGCCGGCAACGGCGAGGATGTATTGAATGTTCAATGTCTCGTTCCCCACTTCGCCATTTGCTTCACTTGCCCTCGGTGGCCAGACCTTTGCCGACGGCGAGCAGCCCCACCAGCGAAACCAGCGCGAATCCAAGCCCGGCAAGAAACGTTCCCGCCGGTCCATAGGCGTCCCACAGCGCACCCGCGATCACGCTCGCAGCCAGCAAGGCAAGCCCGGTGAACAGGTTGAAATAGCCGAAGGCGGTGCCGCGCAGGCTTGGCGGGGCGGCATCGGCGACCATGGCCGAGAGCAGGCCCTGCGTCAGTCCCATATGGAGTCCCCACAGCACGACTCCGAGCGCGAGGCCCGCAAGGCTCGGGAGCAGCGCCAGCGCGAGGTCGGCCGCGGCGAGGAAGACCAGGCCGAGCGCGAGCAGGCCGGTCCGGTTGATCCGGTCCGACAGCACGCCGGCCGGATAGGCCGACAGTGCATAGGCGACGTTCATCAGCACCAGTACAGCCGGCACCCACATCACGTCGAGCCCGATGTTCTGTGCGCGCAAGATCAGGAAGGCCTCGCTGAAGCGCGCGAGCGTGAACACGACGCCCACGGCGACGACGCGCCAATAGACCGCTCCGAGCTGGCGCATTGCGGCGAGATTGAGCGGATTTTCCGCACGTTTCCGGCTCGGATCGGGCTCCGGCTCCTTCACCGCGAACGCGATCAGCCCGAAGGACAGGAAGGCCGGCAGCACCGCCACCCAGAACACGAGAGTAAAATTGTCGGCCGTCCACCACATCAGGCCGATGGCCACGAGCGGCCCGACGAAGGCGCCGATCGTGTCGAGCGATTGCCGCAGGCCAAAGCTCGCGCCGCGCAGGCCGACCGGGGCGATATCGGCGATCAGCGCATCGCGCGGCGCGCCGCGAATGCCCTTGCCGACGCGATCGATGAAGCGCGCCGCTACCAGCCATCCGACGCTGGGCGCGAGCGGGAACAGCGGCTTGGTGAAGGCGGCCAGCCCATAACCGATCGCGGCGAGCAGCTTGCGGCGGCCGAGCCAGTCCGACAGCGCACCGAAGAAGATCTTGGTGATCGAGGCGGTCGCCTCGGCAATGCCCTCGATGAAGCCGACGGTGAGGGTGGAGGCGCCGAGCACGGTGACGAGATAGACCGGCAGCAGCGCGTGGATCATCTCGGAGGAGATGTCCATGAACATCGAGACAAAGCCGAGCACCCAGATCCCTCTGGGCAGTGTGGTACGTACGGCATTCGGTGTCGTCATCGTCACGTCTTCGTGGTCCCCTCGCATTCGCCTGCCGGCCGCCAGCAGGCAACAAAAAACCCGCCATCGGCGGGTGTGTCCATGCTCCCGCCAAAGGCAGAGGCCCAAGATTGCCTCTCCTCGAGCAGGAGTCATCAGCCCATGAGGTCATCGACCGCCGGGCGGTTGTCGGGGGACTCCATCCCCATCTGTGCGACCAACCTAGCATGGAAATCGTGCCGGACAAGTGGGCGGGGTCGCGTGCCTCCGCCGGCAGCTGGATTCCGGGCCCTCGCTTCGCGAGTCCCGGAACGACGGCTCTTGAGATCGCCCCTGTTCCCGACGCAAGCGCGGCAACATGGCGGCAGACTTGCGTAACGTGTGAATTCCTAACTCGAATGTGAAGCACAAGCGATCTTCGGCCTTTGCGGCAAGCCGATTGCATGTCACCATCGCGTCATACGACGGGAGACTGCGATGCGTTTGCTGTTCTCGATCGGGGCTGTGCTGGTGGCCGGCATGTTCGCCGGAGGGGACGTCGCGGGCATCGCGGCACCAGGACCCAAATTCGAATCGCCCAGAACTCAACCGCAGCGGCTTGCGGCCGACAAGGACGCGCAGAGCGTCGATGTCGAGCTGATCCTCGCGGTCGACGTGTCCTACTCGATGGACATGGACGAGCTCGCGATCCAGCGCGAGGGCTATGCACAGGCGATCCAGTCGAAGGAGTTCCTGCAGGCGCTGAAGCTCGGCCCGAACGGCCGCATCGCAGTGACCTATTTCGAGTGGGCCGCCTCCAGCGACCAGAAGATCATCATTCCCTGGCGGCTGATCGATGGTCCGGAGACGGCGGACGCGGTTGCCGCCGAGATCATGAAGACGCCGATCCGGCGCGCTTCGCGCACCTCGATTTCAGGCGCGATCAACTTCGCGATGCCGCTGTTCGACGAGGATCCCTATCGCGGCCTGCGCCGTGTCATCGACATTTCCGGCGACGGTCCGAACAACAATGGCGGCCCGGTCACGATGGCGCGTGACGCCGCGCTGGAGAAAGGCATCGTCATCAACGGCCTGCCGATCATGGTCAAGGAGCCGTCCTATTCGACCATGGATATCGACAATCTCGATCTTTATTACGAGGACTGCGTCATCGGAGGGCCGGGGTCCTTCGTCATCACGATCAAGGAGCGCGACAAGTTCAAGGAAGCGATCCGCACCAAGCTGCTGATGGAAATCGCCGGCCGCACCCCGGAGCGGCCCGTGATGCCGGTTGCCGACAAGGAGCCGCGCGTCAATTGCCTCATCGGCGAGAAGATCTGGTCCGATCGCTGGGGGCGGTGAGGGGGCGGTTTTTTCCGGTGGCATCACGCCAGTTCCGGCTGAGATCTTTTGCCCGCCCGGCCGACGCGCGCGCTTAACGGCTCGTTAACGGGTGCGTGGCCCTAATCGCATCGTTACTGTTCGTTCCCGCCGGCATCCTGACCTGCCCAAGCCAGCGAAAGCGGGTTTGTGAGGCCCGTCCGAGCAATCCAATGGCCATCGTCACATCGAGCACCAGCCAGATTTCGCCCGCCAACGAGCGGCTGTATCGCCAGAGCGCTCTGCTCGGCGACTGGAAGGGCAATTGGGTGGGCAACAACCAGCCCGTCGGCTTCAAGGTCGTCAACATCCGCGGCGCCCGGGCGCAGGTCGAGTACACCCACAACGGACGCACCGAGCGCGGCTTCGGCGAGGTTCAGGGCACGCTCATCACCTTCGGCGGGGTCACGGTCGGCACCAAGGACGGCAAGAACATGGTGATGCTGTTCTCGTTCGGGGGCGTCGGCAAGCAGACTGCAAATCTGCAAAAGCAGGACCCGCCCGCGTCCGACAGCCGCCTGATGGGAAGCTGGGGCGGCTATTCCAGCGAGAACGGCAAGAGCGCGAGCTTCAAGGTGCTGTCCGTCAATGGCAAGGAGGCCGAGGTCAGCGTCACCACCGACGGCGTCACCCGCAAGGGCACCGGCTTCGTCTACAAGAACGTCATCATGTTCGGACAGACGCAGATCGCAAGCGACGACGGGCAGAACGGCAAGATCATCTACCAGGTCGGCACCAAATCCTTCATGGTGCCGGTGACGAAATATCCGCCGGCGGATTCGTCGTCTTCGGTCGACAAGACCGCATAACCCTTTACAGCGCTGTTCCGCCGGGGTGAGCCAGCGCCTTCAATTCTCGGTCGACCTGCCGCAGCACTGCGCAGGCCTGTGCGAAACCGCCATCAGCGACGAGTCGCCAGATTTCGTCGGCCTGCTCCACCAGGTGTGGAATCGTCAGCGGCAGGCCGGCTGCCTCCTGCAGCGCCCCCTTCTCGTTGATCAGATAGCGTTCGTTCAGCGCGAAGAGTACCTGCGCGACGCAGGCGAGCGACCTGTAGAGGCATCCCGCGACATGGGTCCTTTCGTTGCGTGCGGCCGCGAGCTCGGCATTTTCGATGCTGAACAGGACTTCCCATTGGAAGCGCCGGATCAGGGCGCTGCGCAGTGGCTCCGGATAGGGAAGCGCGATCGACTTGAGCCGGGCGATCATTCCGTGCGGATCGTGCAGCGGCTGACAATATGCGATCTCGCCCATCCAGATGGTTGAGCAGAAGCCGTGCGGATGGCCGGGCTGGTAGTCCATGGTGACCGCCCCGGCGCCGCAGGATTCCATGACGGCCTCGACCGCGTCGGCGTCGCGGTAGAGCAGGTCGACCTTGCGGCCTTCCACCGAAAGCCAGGCGCCGCCGACGACCCACGGGCCCCATTCACCGACGGGTGTCACCGTCGTGGCGGCGGGATCGTCCGCGATCGTCTTCGCGGCGGCCAGCAACCGTCCGGTGTCCAGCGCTGACTTGAAATAGAGTCCGATATCGTAGTCCGAGGCCGCGTGCGCGCGGCCCCGCGCGCGAGAGCCGCCGAGCACGACAGCTTGAACGCCAGGTACATCGGCAAGAACGGATGTCAGGCGGGTGAGCAGCGGATCGTCCGGCATCAGGTGCGGTTCCCCGAAAGACCTGTGGCCGCGAGGGCCGGCGCGGTCACTCCGCTGGCATTGATGATGGTCGAGGAGTATAGTTTTAGGGGCTTTTAGACGGTAGCCAGAATGTTCGACCTTGCACGCTCATGCGCTCTTGCAGCTCTCGCCGTGTTCTGCCTCGGCGGAGCGCCGGTTCACGCGCAAGTGGCGCCGCTGCGATATTGGATTCCCGGCGGGCCTTTCGGCCTTGGCGGCGCTGCCGGCCTGAGCTCCGACAGCTATGGCAACTTTGCGGGCTTCAACGCCGGAGAGGCCGATTGGCGTACGAGCTCTGCGAACGGCTTCTTCATCGGTCGCGAACGCGGCAATCTCGGATTGAGCGGCTTCAACCAGGCGGGCTCGCTCGGCAATTTCAGCGCGCTTTCTTATGACAGCACGCAATTCGGCTATCAGATGAAGACCGGCGGCGGCATGCCCGTCACCTTTTTCGCCGGCTTCGACACGCTGAAATACGGCAACGGCATCGGCAGCTCGCTGGCGCCGCTCACCTCCACCGCCGCGCCCGGCTATGGCGGGTTTGCGGGTGTCGAATTCAAGCCGACCTCAAATCTCAGCCTGTCGTTCGGCGTCGGCTACACCCAGCAGGATTCGGGCCGCATGGACAGCGATATCAGATCGAACATGCTGCCCGGCGAATCGCCGGCGCTGAGCGGCCTTCGGCGCTAAGATCGCATCACCAGCTCCGGTGGACGCCGCAGCGATTTCGGCAGGCTTGGGCCGGTGCCGAAGCGCATCACGATGTCGGGGCGTCGTTCGCCGAGGCCGAGCCGGGTCGCGAATTGCTGCCTCAGTGCTGCGACCTCGACCGGCTGGTTGACGAAGGAATATTTCAGTCCCAGTGCGGTCGCCTGCAAGCCGAAGCGCTGGCAGGCGCGGCCGACCGCGATCCAGTGCGAGGTGTCGCTGCGATCGGCAGCAAGCACGACGACACCGGCCGAGCTGTCGAGCTGCTCGCGATATTTCTTGTTTTCTCCGCTTTCGGTGAAGAACAGCTTCAGAAGCGGCCGGGCTATCCAGGACGGCAGCGCAGGATTTCCCGATGCGGGCGCGAACAACCCGTCCATGGTCGCGACCGCCTCTGCCTCGTTGAAGCGGATCCAGTCGACGAGCTCGCGCATGAAGGCCTTGTCGCGCATCTGCGCCGAATTGCCTTCGAGCACATAGTCGGCGACCTCAGCCATTCCGGCACGCTCGGTGATCAGGATCGCAGCGACGCCGGGTTGCCGGCAGGCGTTCTCGAGCTGGCGCAGGATCTCGGGCGCGGCAGGCTTGCCGGCGAAGGCCGCGCGGGTGCATTGCCTGACGGGAATTGCATCGGCCAGGGCCGATGCGGCAGGAGCGGCCTCGTCGAGCGTGATCACGATGCGATCGCCGTCGACGACCGGATCGGCGCGCCAGCCCAGCGTGGCCGCGGCGAGGATGAGGTTTTCGGCGGCACAGCCGAGACTGACGAAGAGATGATGATCGTCGGGATCGACGGCCGGACAGCGCCGCGCGACGTCAGGCGCAATCGTGATGACATTGCCGCGGACGGCGAAGATCCACGGCTGGGTGTTGTGGCTGTTGGCCGCAAGCGTCGCAAACCGGACGAGCTCGCGATCCCTGGGCGCTGCTCGCAGCGGAGCCCGTGACGCGTTGATGGCCTCGTCATAGGTCATCGCCGCCAGCGCGGCGGAAGGGCTGCCGATCGCTGCCGCAGAAAGCCCGAGCGCGGTCGTGATGAATTGTCGCCGGTTGGCCACGGACTTCCGCTCCACACCCCATGATGAGCATTCTTAGCGCCAGGCGGCGCCGAGAAGATTGACCGGAATCAAGGTCGGCAGGATCACGATACGCCGGCGACCAGCGGACGCTGCAGGTGCCGGGCCATCAGGTCGGCGGCTTCGCTGTAGCGCCGCGCTTCCAGAACGTCGAGCAGGCGCAGATGCTCGCGCACGTGCCGCCTCATGCCGTCACGATCGGCGAAGCTGCGATAGGCGAACAGGCGCCTGATCGAGTTCACACGCTTGAGCGCTTCGAGGAAGAATGGATTGCCTGTTCCGCGGATGATCTCCTCGTGGAATTCGCAGCCGGAGTGAAAGATCTCGCCAATCGTCATCTTCTCGATTTCGCCGTCGAAGACCCGCTGTTGGCGCTCACGCAGGCGTGTGATCACCTCCTGGGGTAGTGCAAAGCCGGGCTGTGCGATCGCCGCCGGCTCGATCACCGCGCGAAACGCCTTGGCCTGCGCCTGCGCTTCGGGGCTCGAGACCGTCTCCGCGAAACGCCAGCCATAGCCGGGCAGGCGTGCGATCCAGCCCTCGGCGGCGATACGGTCCAGCAGCCGCTGCAACTCCGCGCGGCTCAGATCATAGCGGCGCAAGAGCTCCGCCTCCGTGACGTCGGCTGGGAGTCGGCTCGCGAGCACGTCCCCTGCGATGGCCGTATAAACCTGCTCGCCGCGCCTGACGGCCGCGAGCGCCGGTTGGGCGGCGCCGCTGGTCGGATTCTTCGCCAGCACGAAGCCGCGATGCGGCTCGCCGCGCGCCAGCCCCGCCGCTTCCAGGGCCTTCAGGCCGAGCCGGATCGGCGCGCGTGAAAGATCCAGCGCATCCGCAAGCCTTTGTTCGACCAAGCGGTCTCCGGCCTTCATGCCTTCGCGGCGGGCTAGCGCCATGATCAGGCCGGCGAGCTGCTCGGCCCGCTCGGAACCGTTCTTGTCGCTGCGCGGTCGGGAACTGTCGGTGGCGCTCATTGCAGTGCACGCAAGTTTTAGGGCTTGACAGACTGTCTCATGGATTGTTCTTTTATGCAATAATATACAATCGTCCCCAGGGAGACCCACATGGCCCGCGAGCCCGATGTCCACATTTGCGAGGTCGCGCCCCGCGATGGTCTTCAGAACCTGGACATCTTCGTTCCGACCGAGGCCAAATGCGCGTTGATCGACATGATCGCCGCCGCGGGCATACGCGAGATCGATGCCGGGTCGTTCGTCCCGCCGAAGGTCGTGCCGCAATTCGCCGACGTTGATGCGGTGATGGCGCATGCGCTCATGCACAAATCGACTCTCATCGGTGCGCTGGTGCCGAACCCGAAGGGCGCCGAGCGCGCCATCGGCGCCGGCGTCGACGCCGTCTATTTCGTCATCTCGGCCAGCGAGACGCACAACCGCGCAAACGTGCGCCGCTCGGTCGACGAGCAGGTCGAGGGGTTTCGCGCAGTCCGCGCTGCGATCGACGCCCAGCCGTTGGGGCAGCGGCCGCGCTTGATGGGGGCGATCTCCACCTCCTTCGGCTGCTCGCTGGAAGGGGAGGTGAGCGAAGCGGCGGTGTGCCGGGTTGCGCGCGCTTTTGCCGAAGCGCGTGCCGACGAGATCGGGCTTGCCGACACCGTCGGTTATGCGACGCCGAAATCGATCCGGCAGATCGTCGGGGCGGTGCAGCGCGAGCTCGGGTCGCAAATGACGCTGCGGCTGCATCTGCACGATACGCTCGGCGCCGGCCTGGCCAATGCCGTCGCCGGCCTTGAAGCGGGCATTCGCCGTTTCGATGCCGCCGTATCCGGCCTCGGCGGATGTCCCTTCGCTCCGGGCGCACGCGGTAACATCGTCACCGAGGATCTGGTGTTCATGCTGGAGCGCATGGGGCTCTCCACCGGCATCGACCTCGACCGCCTGATGCAGACCCGCGAGATTCTCGCCCGCCACATCCCCGCAGACCATCTGACCGGGCATCTGCACGAGGCCGGAATTCCCAAGCTCCTGCGGAGCGCGGCATGACCATGGCTGTGCGTGAGACGGGATCTGAGCTTCGTCCGTTGGCAGGCCTTCGGGTCATCGAGTTCAGTCAGATGGTGATGGGGCCGAGCTGCGGCTTGATCCTGGCCGATCTCGGTGCCGACGTGATCAAGGTCGAGCCGCCCAAGGGTGACCGTACCCGCGCCTTCAAGGGACCTGCCGCCGGCTTCTTTGCGACCTACAGCCGCAACAAGCGCAGCATCGCTCTGGACACGTCGACAGCGCAGGGCCAGGACATCGCACGCAGACTGCTCGAGCACAGCGACGTGCTGATCGAGAACTTCCGGCCGGGCCTGTTGAAGCGGATTGGTCTCGACTACGAGAGCGTCGCGGCTTTCGTACCGCGCCTGATCTATTGCTCGCTCAAGGGCTATCTGCCTGGTCCTTACGAGAACCGCCTGGCGCTCGACGAAGTCGTGCAGATGATGGGCGGCCTCGCCTACATGACCGGTTTGCCCGACAGGCCGATGCGCGCCGGCGCCTCGGTCAATGACGTCATGGGCGGCATGTTCGGTGTGATCGCGATCCAGGCCGCGCTCGCCGAGCGGCAGCGTACCGGCCGGGGCCGCTACATCCAGAGTGCGCTGTATGAGAACAACGTGTTCCTGATGGCCCAGGCGATGATGTGCGAGGTGGTCAGCGGGCAGCCATCGATCCCCTATTCGATCAAGGACAGCCCGTGGCCCGTCTACGACCTCTTCGACACCAGGGATGGTTCGAAACTGTTCGTCACCATCGTCGGTGAAGAGCAATGGGAAGCGTTCTGCCGCGCCTTCGATCGCGAAGCCTGGCTCTCCGATCCACGCTTTGCCACCAGCAATGACCGGGTCGATCATCGCGGCTGGTTGATCCCGGAAATCGCAAATATCTTCAAGCAATGGGACAAGGCCGATCTCGCCGCGCGGCTCGAGCAGCTCGATCTGCCCTACGCACCGGTGAACAAGCCCGGCGATCTCTTCGATGATCCGCATCTCAACCAATCCGGCGGCCTGACTGACATCCGTTTGCCTGACGGTAATGAGGTCAAGACACCGCTGTTGCCGATTGCCATGGACGGAAAGCGGCTGTCCAACCGCTACGATCCACCCGGTATCGGCGAGCACAGCGGCGAGATCCTGCGCGAGATCGGGATGTCGCCGGATGAGATCGAACAGCTGCGACAAGCAGGGACAATCAAGGTCCCGCCGTCCTGACGGACCGCGCGATTGAACAAGAACCAAGGGAGGAGGATCACATGAGCATTTCTAGACGCCAGGCGCTGTTCGCGGGGTCTGCATGGGCCGGCGCGTCACTGCTGCCGGGGCCATTGCGTGCGGAGGCCAAGCAGGTCTCGCTCGCTTTCGGGCCGGTGTCGCCGGTTTACGCCATCGGCATGATCGCGGAGCTGAAGGGGTACTTCAAGGACGAAGGACTCGATTCCAAGCTCGTTACCGGCAATGCCGGTACGTTCGGCCGGCAGACATTGGCGGCGGGGCAGGCGCTGTTCGCGCACGGCGATGCCAGCCATCCGCTCCAGCTCGGTGCGCGCGGCAAGCCCTGCAGGATGCTGCTCGCGACCGAGATGGTATGCTCCTACGCCAACATCGTGGTCCGGCAGGACCTCTACGAGAGCGGCATCAATTCGATCGAGAAGCTCGCGGATTACAAGCGCCCCGACGGCGCCAAGCCGATCGTTGCCGCGACCGCCATCGGGTCAGGCACCTGGGTGTACGGCACCTATGTGTTCGAAGCGCGTGGGCTCGGCAACAAGGTGAACTGGGTTGCGGGCGGCGGGCCCAACACGATGTTCCCATCGCTGCAGACCAAGCAGTTCGACGCCATCGTGGCGCCGCCGAGCTGGATCGTCGAGGTCGAGAAGAAGGGTTTTGGCCGGACGATCTACGACACGTCGAAGCCTGGCGTGTTCGAGAAGGATTTCGGCGGGACGTTGCCCGTGCTGGTGATCTACACGCTCCAGGACACGGTCCAGCAGGACAAGGCGATGGTGCAGGCCTACGTCAACGCGATCTACCGGGCGATGGCTTTTGTGAAGGCGGCGCCGCTCGCGGAGGTGCAGGCGCTGGTCACGCCGAAGTATTTTTCAGGGATAGATCCCGATGCCGTCAGCGCCGAGCTCGGCTTCGACAAGTCGACCTGGGCCTATGACGGCGTCATCGACAAGGCGTCGTTCGAGCGCGGCGCCAAGCCCTGGTACCGCAAGGGCACGGACATTCCCGAGACCAGGTACGAGGATGCGGTCGACATGAGCTTCCTTCAGGCGGCCAGGGCGAAATACAAATGATCGCCGCGCCAAGCCAGAGCCTCGCGCTCGCGCGCGACGAGGATCGAGCAGCGGCTGCGCGCACGCGCATCGCCGTACAGGGTCTTGCCAAGCGCTTCAACGCGTCCGGACGCGAGTTCGTGGCGGTGGATGACGTTTCCTTCGAGGTCAAGCAGGGCGAGTTCGTCGCGCTGCTCGGTCCATCCGGCTGCGGCAAAAGCACCATTCTCAATATGGTCGCGGGGCTGTTGCCGCGCTCCGGCGGACGCATCCTGATCGACCAGGACACGGTCGAGACCGGCGAGGTCAACCCCAGGGTCGGCTATGTCTTCCAGCGCGATACGCTGTTTCCGTGGCGGACCGTGGAGCAGAACATCGGCTATGGGCTGGAGATCGCGGGAGTGCCAAAGAGCGAGCGCGCCGCGCGCGTTGCCACCGCCATCGAGAAGGCCGGCCTTGCAGGCTTTGCGCAGAGCTTCCCGCGCATGCTGTCCGGCGGCATGCGCCAGCGTGTCGCCTTAATGCGCACGCTGATCCTGGAGCCCGAGATCCTGCTGATGGACGAGCCGTTCGGCGCGCTCGACACCCACACGAAGCTCGAGATGCACAAGACGCTGCTGGAGATCTGGGAACGCGAGCGGCAGACCGTTCTGTTTGTGACTCACGATCTCGGCGAAGCCTTGACGCTGGCGAGCCGCATCATTCTGCTCTCGGCGCGCCCCGGGCGTCTCAAGGAAGACTTCGACGTCGCCATTCCGCGTCCGCGCGATCCCGTGGCCGTGCGTGAGACGGCCGAGTTCGCACGGCTCTATTCCCACATCTGGCATTCCCTCGGCGAAGAATTCCGCCGCACCAGGGCCGACTGATCATGTCCAACAGCCGCACCGTCATCCTGTTCTGGCAATTGGCCATTCTCGCAGTCGTTCTCGTCGTCTGGCAGTGGGGCTTCGAATGGAGCAAGACGTTGCTGCCGAAGGCCTACGTGCCGAAAATCCTCGATCCCTATTTCGTCGCCAAGCCGTCGCTGATCTGGCAGAGTTTCTTGCGGCTTGGGTGCTTCGCAGACGCGACCGGCTTTACCGCCTGCATCAAGGGCAGCGACAACAATCTATGGCTTGCCACACTCGTCACGTTGAAGAACACCTGGTGGGGCTTTCTGTTCGGCTCGGCGAGCGGGATCGCGGCCGGCCTGGTGCTCGGCCGTTCCGATTTCCTCTCTCGCGTGTTCAGCCCCTACATCGTGGCGCTCAACTCCATACCGCGCATTGCGCTGGTCCCGCTCGTCATCCTGATTTTTGGCCTCGGTGACCTCTCCAAGATCGCAACCGCCTGGCTCGTCGTGTTCTTCGTGGTGTTCTTCAATACCTTCGAAGGAACGCGTGCGGTCGACCGTGACCAGATCGCTGCCGCCCGCCTGCTCGGCGCCAGCGAATTCACGGTGCTGCGCACGGTCGTGATCCCGTCCGCGCTCGCCTGGGTGTTTGCCTCGCTCCTGCCGGCCGTTTCTTTCGCGCTGATCGGCGTCATTGTCGGCGAGTTCATCGGTGCCGAACGCGGTCTCGGCAAGCTCATCATCGAAGCCGAGGCGCGGGCCAATGCCAGCGAGATGATGGTGGCCATCTTCGTCATGATGTTCGTCGGCATCCTGCTGGCGATCGCGGTGCGTTCGCTGCAGTCCTACCTCTTGCGATGGCAGCCGCAATTCGAGGCTTCGGCGTAGCCCGCTCAGCGGCTGAACCGCGCCACCAGCTCGACATGCGGCGTGTGGCGGAACTGGTCGACCGGTACCACGGACTCCAGCCGATAGCCGCCGTCGATCAAGAGCCGTGCGTCGCGGGCAAAGGTCGCGGCGTTGCAGGACACGGCGATCACGACCGGCACCTTGCTCGCCGCAAGCTTCAGCGCCTGCGCCTGCGCGCCCTGGCGCGGCGGGTCGAATACCACGGCGTCGAAGTCCCGCAGCTCCTGCGGCACCAGCGGGCGGCGGAACAGATCGCGGGGCTCGCACTTGATCGGCTTCAGGCCAGGTGTTCGCGCAGCTTTCGCCAGCGCCGCGATGGCGCCGGCGTCGCTGTCATAGGCTGCAACGCGCGCCTTCTCCGCGAGCCTGAGCGCAAACGGACCGACGCCGCAGAAGAGGTCGAGCACCTCCTTGGCCTTGCCGATGCGCTCTGCGACGAGTGCCGCAAGCGTCTCTTCGCCCGCCACCGTCGCCTGCAGGAACGAGCCCGGCGGCAGCGTCACCTCGGCGCGGCCCATCCTCACCGTCGGCGGCAGGCGTTGCAGCACCAGCTCGCCATGCCGGGTCAGCCGCGCCAGGCGGTGCTGTTCGGCGACGCGCGACAGCGCCGTGACCAGCGCCGTCGGCAGCGGGCCCGAGCCGCGCACGTCGACATCGAGCCCGTTGGCGGTCGCGGTGACCTGGATATCCAATGGCTTGGTCACTGCCATCTTGGACGTCAGCGGCTCGGCGAGTGCCCAGGCGGCGTCGAGTGCGCCCTCGAGCGCGGGATCGAGGATCGGACAACGATGGATCGGGATGACGTCGTGCGAGCTCGCAGCCGAAAAGCCGACCTTGAGGATGTCGTGCGTGCCGAACCGGCCGTGCAGCGTGATGCGCCGGCGCCCGGCGCCGTGGGCGTCGACCAGCGGCGCCACCTCGCAATCGATGCCGGCCTGCGCCAGCGTTTCGATCACGATGTTGCGCTTCCAGGCCCGATACGGCTCGTTCGCCCAATGCTGGATTGCGCAGCCGCCACACACGCCGAAATGCGGACAGAATGGTTCGACGCGTTCCGGGCTTGCGACCTCCACCGCCAGCAGCTTGCGCCGGTCGGGATGATGGCCTGCGACGTGATCGACCTCGACGGTCTCGCCGCCGAGCGTATAGGGCACATAGATTGCTTCGCCGGCGTCGAGGCAGACGCCGTCGCCGCGATGGCCGACATGATCGATCGTGATGCGCTCAACCACGGCGCGCGCCCAGGAAGAATTCGATGTTGCCGTCACCGCCCGTGATCGGCGAGGGGAATATCTCGATCTCGGTGCAGCCGAGCGAAGCCGCGAAGGCTGCGATGTCGTCGCAGATCTCCCGGTGCACGGCGGCATCGCGGATGATGCCCTTCTTGTTGTGCTTCCGCTCCGCCTCGAATTGCGGCTTGATCAGCGCCAGCAGGCTCATCGGCGCGGCTGCCAGCGACAGAGCTACCGGCAGCACTGATTTCAGCGAGATGAAGCTGACGTCGATGACGACGACATCGGGCCGCGCCGGCAGGCGCTTGCCCTCATAGCTGCGGATGTCGGTCTCCTCCATCGACACGATTTTGGGATGATCGCGCAGCGAGGGATGCAGCTGGCTGGTTCCGACATCGATGGCGAACACCAGGCTCGCGCCGTTCGCCAGCAGCACCTCGGTGAAGCCGCCGGTGGATGCGCCGACGTCGAGGCAGACATGGTCCTCGATCTCAATCGGGTACCGCTCCAGCGCCCCGGCGAGCTTGACGCCGCCGCGGGAGACGTAAGGGTGCGCCGGCTCGGCCTGGATCACGGCGTCCTCGGCAATCGTCTCCGACGGCTTTGCGACCTGCTTGTCGTCGGCCGTGACGAGGCCGGCCTCGATCGCCGCGCGGGCCCGCGCCCGGCTCTCGAACAGGCCGCGCTCGACCAGCAATACATCCGCGCGCTTGCGGGCAGGGGGCATCGGATCTCCGACGGACGACTAAAAAGCTTATGTAGCGATCAATCGCGCGGCCGCCATCCGGACGCAAGTCTCGAACGCGGTGAGATCGTGCCAGACGTCGGTCGGCATAGTGGCCGGCGTCACCAGCGGGCAGCCGTGCAGCTCCAGCGCATGGATCATCATGAGGTTGTCGACGAGGCCGAAATCTTCGACCGTCAGCCCTTGGGCATCGACCAGCCGCCCGTTCTCGGAGGTGACCTCCATGAAGCGACTGAGGCGGTCGGCATAGGCGGCGCCATCGTTGGAATAAGCCAGGCAGAATTTGCGGCGGCCGGCCATGTAGCCGAGCTCGTAGACGGTGCCGGGATCGGCGCCGGCGCCGCGGAACGGCGTGAGGTTGGCGATGATGGCATCGGCCGCGTCCATCATCGCCTCGTTGCCGCAGAAAATCTGCCGCGAAGCGTCGCGCGCGGTGAGGTCGATCGCGTTGTCGAGGGGATAGAGCCCGGTAAGCCCGTGCGCGGCGCAGATTTCGACCTTGCGCCGGCCGATCTCGACGGCATCCGGCAGGAACACGTCGGGGCCTGCCAGATAGATTTTCATCGCACGACCGATTGAGAAGGCATCGGAGTTGCCGCGACGTTGGCGGTGCAAAACCTCTCCCAAGGGGAGAGGTCGCGCCAAAGGCGCGGGTGAGGGGTTACGCTCTCACGTGGGATCTGAGCCCCTCACCCGGATTGCACTGGACGATGCTTCGCATCGCCAGGAGCAATCCGACCTCTCCCTACGGGAGAGGTGGGGTTCAGCGTCTGCCGCGACAATCAAGCCAGCTTGACCGTCTCGGTCTTCACATCCTTGCCGAGCGCCTCGAACACCTTGGCCACGATGCCCTTGGCGTCGAGGCCGGCGCGGGCGTACATGGCGGCCGGGGTGTCGTGATCCTGGAACACGTCGGGCAGCACCATCGAGCGGAACTTGACCATGCCGGTGTCGAGCACGCCCTGATCGGTCAGGAACTGCGCGACATGCGAGCCGAAGCCGCCGATCGAGCCTTCCTCGATCGTGATCAGGATCTCGTGGTCGCGCGCGAGCTTGAGGACCAGCTCGGTGTCGAGCGGCTTCATGAAGCGCGCATCGGCGATCGTGGTCGACAGGCCGTGGGCGGCGAGCTCGTCGGCGGCCTTCTCGCATTCGGCGAGACGGGTGCCGAAGGAGAGCAGCGCGATCTTGCTGCCCTGGCGGATCACGCGGCCCTTGCCGATCTCGAGCGGAATGCCGACCTCGGGCATCTCGATGCCGCGGCCTTCGCCGCGCGGATAGCGCAGCGAGCTCGGACGGTCGTCGATCGCAACCTGGGTCGCCACCATGTGCACCAGCTCGGCTTCATCCGCCGCCGCCATGATCACCATGTTGGGCAGGCAGCCGAGATAGGCGTTGTCGAACGAGCCGGCATGGGTCGCACCGTCGGCGCCGACGAGGCCGGCGCGATCGATGGCGAAGCGGACGGGCAGGCTCTGGATCGCGACGTCGTGGACGATCTGGTCGTAGCCGCGCTGCAGGAAGGTCGAGTAGATCGCGCAGAACGGCTTGTAGCCTTCGGTCGCAAGGCCCGCGGCAAAGGTCACCGCGTGCTGCTCGGCGATGCCGACGTCGAAGGTGCGGTCGGGGAAGGCCTTGTTGAAGATGTCGACACCGGTGCCCGACGGCATCGCCGCGGTGATGGCGACGATCTTGTCGTCCTTCTGCGCTTCCTTGACGAGGCTCTGGCCGAACACGTTCTGATAAGCCGGCGCGTTCGGCTTGGCCTTGGCCTGCGTGCCGGTCGCGACGTCGAACTTGACGACGGCGTGATACTTGTCGGCGGAGGCTTCCGCCGGGCCGTAGCCCTTGCCCTTCTGCGTCACGACGTGGACCAGGATCGGACCGGTCTCCATGTCGCGGACGTTCTTCAGCACGGGCAGGAGATGGTCGAGGTTGTGGCCGTCGATCGGGCCGACATAGTAGAAGCCGAGCTCCTCGAACAGCGTGCCGCCGTCCATCATGAAGCCGCGGGAATATTCCTCGACGCGATTGGCGCGGTTGGCGAGGATCTTGGGCAGGCGCTTGTTGATCTGCTTGGCCGCATCGCGCAGCGTGCGATAGGTCTTGCCGGAATAGAGGCGCGACAGATAAGCGCTCATGGCGCCGACCGGCGGCGCGATCGACATGTCGTTGTCGTTGAGAATGACGATCAGGCGCGAGTTCATCGCCCCCGCATTGTTCATGGCCTCATAGGCCATGCCGGCCGACATCGCGCCGTCACCGATCACGGCGATAACGTTGTTCTTGCCGCCGGAGAGGTCGCGCGCCACGGCCATGCCGAGGCCGGCGGAGATCGAGGTCGAGGAATGCGCCGCGCCGAACGGATCGTAGTCGCTCTCGCTGCGCTTGGTGAAGCCGGACAGGCCGCCGCCGGTGCGCAGCGTGCGGATGCGGTCGCGCCGGCCGGTGAGGATCTTGTGCGGATAGGCCTGGTGGCCGACGTCCCAGATCAGCCGGTCGCGCGGCGTATCGAAGACGTAATGGATCGCGGTGGTGAGCTCGACCACGCCGAGGCCCGCGCCGAAGTGACCGCCGGTCACCGAGACGGCATCGATGGTCTCCTGCCGCAGCTCGTCGGCAACCTGGCGAACCTGCTCGACCTTGAGCTTGCGCAGATCTTCCGGCGTCCGGATGGTGTCGAGAAGCGGCGTCTTACTGTATGCGTTCACGGCGATTTCCAATTTGTCAGCACCGGAAGGTCATTCCGGTGCGCGATGGGTTTGCACAATATCGGCGCAGCGCGAGTCCTATAACCGTCGGAGCCACCTGCACGGGGCAAGGCCCCGCCTTCAAGCTTAGGTAAGCTTAAGTGTGCTCCGGTTCAGTCTCTGTGATCCCTGTCACTTAGATCGGCTTCGTCCGTCCCAAGCCAATTTCATCAGCAGTTTGAAGCACTTGTCGTCGGTAATCGGTGCCCACGCAAGGCTTACAAAAAGCCACACTCCGCGCAGCTTTACACCAAAGCTTAGGCCAAAGCCAACCCGCTGGGCCGATTAGGGGTATGCAGGTGCAACTCGCGGACCAGAAGTGGTTAACCTCGGGGCGCGGTAAGGGGTTCCGGCCTTGATCGGTTCTTGGCAGGCTTTTTGGCCCGAGTATGGGCTTTTCTAGCTCTCAACGACCCGATTCGAAGGCAGGGACGTATCCACCGCCAGGGAACCGCATGACGGCCGGGAACTGCGCACGGCGATAAGGACGCAGCGGCCACGCTCACCGCGAAGACATTCTACGCGGACCTGCGTCGCGGTCTTGCACGGCCCTGCGGGGGTCAGAAGACTGAGCGGGAGAGCACTCTTATTACTGGACGTCGAGCGGGGCCGTGCCGGTGGCCTGGCCGCTGGCATCGGTGGTGATCTTGTCGACGCGCGCCTCGGCCTGGCGCAACAATTCCTCGCAGCGCCGCTTCAGGGCCTCGCCGCGCTCGTAGATCGTCACGGATTCCTCGAGCGGCACCTTGCCGTCCTCGAGCCGCTTCACGATCGTTTCGAGTTCCTCGATCGCGCGCTCGAAGGTGAGCCTGGAGACGTCGACTTGAGTGTTTTCGGCCATATCCGTTTCCGATTGCCCGATTCGCTTCACCTTTGAGAAAGCAGAGTTTTACGGGCGTAATGTGGCGGGTGGGTCAAGCGCCCATCAGGGCGCCGACATGCGCCGTAACAGATTCTTTCAGTCCCTGCAGGTCATAGCCGCCCTCGAGCACCGAAACAACGCGGCCGCCGGCGGTCTTGTCGGCGAGGTCCATCAGCTTGCGCGTCACCCAGGCATAGTCCTCCGCGCGCAGGTTGAGCGAAGCCAGGGGATCGCGATAATGCGCGTCGAAGCCGGCCGAGATGATCAAGAGCTCCGGGCTGAATTTCTCGAGCTGCGGCAGGATCAGATTCTCGAACGCGACGCGGAATTCCGGGCCGCCGTCCTCGGAGGCGAGCGGCGCATTGACGATGGTGTCGTGATCGCCGCGCTCGCTTTTGGCGCCGGTGCCCGGAAACAGCGGCATCTGGTGCGTCGAGCAGTACATCACGGTCGGGTCCGACCAGAAGATGTCCTGCGTGCCGTTGCCGTGATGCACGTCGAAGTCGACGATGGCCGCGCGCCTGATGCCGTATTTGCGCTGGGCGTGGCGCGCGGCGATCGCGACGTTGTCGAAGAAGCAGAAGCCCATCGGCTTGCCGATCTCGGCGTGATGTCCGGGCGGGCGGACCGCGACGAAGGCGTTGCGATGCTCGCCGGCCATCACCGCTTCGGTCGCCGCAACCGCGCCGCCGACGCCGCGCATCACCGCCTCCCACGTGCCGGGGGACATCGAGGTGTCGCCGTCGATGTAGACCTGACCGCTGGTGGGCGCGATGTGGCGCAGCTCGGTGACGTAATGCTCGTTGTGGCAGAGCGTGACGAGATCGAGATCGCCCTCAGGCGCCTCCTCGCGCGCCAGGAACTGGAAGCGCTCATGCGACAACGCTTCCTCCACCGCGCGCAGGCGATCCGGCCTCTCAGGGTGTCCCGGCGGCGTGACATGGTCGAGGCAGGCCTTGTGGGAAAGGAGAAGCGTGCTCATCAGGTCGGCCTCACGGAAAACGGGCTTTTGCCGTCGTTGGCGCATCCGGCGCCAAAACGCAATGCAAAATCCAATCTAAGCGCTTGGCCGGGAATGGCAAAGGGCTGCCCGCTTGATCCGGATCAATTCACCCGCAGGATGCGCCGGGGCGGCAGCGGACCGACCGGCCCGTGCGCCCGGAAGAACGCGAACAGCGCGTCCGCATCGTAACCGCCGTATTGTGGCGCGGTGCCCTGCTTGGCGACGGTAAACCCGTCTCCGCCGACGGCGAGGTAATCGTTGAGCGTGACGCGGTAGCCGCTTCCCGGCTCGATCGGCCTGCCGCCCAGCGTCATCTTCTCGAGGCTGACGCGCTCGCCGAACGGTTTTGAAGCATCCCAAGTATAGCTGAAGCCGTTCGACACCTGGAGAATCCGCGGCCGCTTCGGGTCCAGCCATTGCTGCTCGAGCAAGTCCTTGAGCTGGCTGCCCGTCAGCGTCATGGTGACAAGACGATTGCGGAACGGCTGGCTGGCGAAGACGTCGCCGAACGTGATCGCGCCGTTCTCCTTTGGAACGATGTCGGTGCGGATGCCGCCGGGATTGGTGAGCGCGATGACAGCGCTGCCATCCTTCGCATCGCGCGTTGCGAGCAATTGCGCGTCGGCGATGATATCGCCGAGCGCGCTTTCGCCGGCCTCGTTCGGCACGCGCGACAATGTCTGCGTCACTGAGCCGGCGGGCCGGTTGGCGATCGGCGCGGAGAGCTTGTCGTAGGCGTCGATCAACGCGGTCTGCTCGGGATCCCTGGCCAGCGAAGCATTGGCGACGATGACGTTCTCGGCCTTGGCGGCGACGATATCGCGAGTCACAGGATCGAGCTTGAGGTCGATCGCGGTGACGAGTGTGCCGTATTTGTCGCCGCTGGTGACGAGCCGCCCGTCGATATCGCAGATGTAGGCGCGATGGGTGTGGCCGCTGACGACGACGTCGACGGCAGGATCGAACTTCCTGACTATGTCGACGATCGGTCCCGTGATGGCAGGGCATTCATTGTAGTCGCCGGCGGGCTCGCCGCCCTGGTGGATCAGCACCACGATCGCTTCGACGCCGCGCGACTTCAGCTGCGGCACCAGCGCGTTCACCGTCTCGGCCTCGTCGCGGAATTCGAGCCCGGCGATGCCCGCGGGCGAGACGATGCCGGCGGTCTCCTTCAACGTCAGGCCGATGAAGCCGACGGGGATGCCGTCGAACTCCCTGATCTCGTAGGGCGGCAGCACGCTCTTGCCGGTCGCGGTCTCGACGGTGGAGGCCGCGAGATAACGGAATTTGGCGCCCGTGAAGGGATGCGGCCCCTGGCAGCCGTCGACGGGATGACAGCCGCCGTTCTGCATGCGCAGAAGCTCGGTGTTGCCCTCGTCGAATTCGTGATTGCCGACCGAGCTGATCGCAAGGCCCATCATCGAGAGCGCCTCGATCGAGGGCTCGTCGTGAAACATCGCCGACAGAAACGGGCTCGCGCCGATCAGGTCGCCTGCGGCGACGAAGATGGCGTTCTTGTGTCCTTCGCGCAGCTGCTTCAGCAGCGTCGCCATGTACTCGGCGCCGCCGGCCGCCACCGTCACCTTCTTGGACTTGTCCTCGGGGTCGTTGATGCGGATGCCGCCCGGCGGCGGCCGCAGATGGCCATGGAAATCGTTGATCGCGAGAATGCGCAGCTCGACGGGGGCTGCGCTCTGGGCCGCAGCAGGGAGGGTGCCGGTGAGAGCGAGGACGAAGCAAGCCAGGCGGAGAAGATGTCGCATGGAGTTAGACTATTCGTTCGGCGCGAAGATTTCACGAAGGTTGTTGTCGTCATTTTTGAGGCACGCGCAGCGTCGTTCCCCCGACAATCCCATCATCGCACGAGCCATGCCGCTCGATGAATGCCAGGTCCGCTACGTGCCGCAACAATTAGCTACAATGTTTCATTTGAAAAACCGCTGGTTGTGGGGCACGATCCGGCCCCGTTCGCTTCAGACAGACCGTCAGATTCATGATTGCCGCCCCCCGGATCGACGAATCCTCACCGTATTATCGCGGCTGGCGGGTCGTGCTGGCGTGCTTCCTGATGGCCTTCTTCATGTTCGGCTTCGGCCTCTACGGCCAAGGCGTCTATCTCGCCGAGTTGCAGCGCGCTCACGGCTGGCCGGGCACGCTGATCTCCGCGGCCAGCACCTTCTCGTTTCTCCTGACCTCCGTGCTCGTCATCTTCACCGATGACCTGCTCGAGCGCATCGGGCTGCGCGCGCTGATCCTGTGCGGCGTGTCGGCGCTCGGCGCTTCGACCGTGCTGCTGGCGCTGGTGCAGACGCCCTGGCAGCTTTATCTCGCCTATGCGCTGATGTCGGTCGGCTGGACCGGCATGGGCACGGTGGTGATCGCGACCGTGCTGAATTCCTGGTTCGAGCAGCGGCGCGGGCTTGCGCTCAGCCTTGCCTTCAACGGCGCGACTTGCGGCGGCATCATTCTCGTCCCGCTGCTGCTGTCGCTGACCGGCAGCATCGGCTTCCGTTCCGCGATGCTGGCGGCGACCCTCGCGATGATGGTGCTGGTGCTGCCGGCGGTCGTGACCTTCATCGGCTGGCCCGCAGGCATGGCGCCTGCAGCGGGCGGACGTTCCTCCGGCTCCTCAGCGCCGGTTCGCTCGCGCAAGGCGGTGCTCGCCAACGCGGCGTTCTGGACCATGGTGCTGCCGATCGCGCTCGCGCTGCTGGCGCAGATGGGTTTCATCGTCCACCAGGTGACGTTTCTCGAGCCGCTGATCGGCCGCTCCGCCGCAGGGCTTGCCGTCACGATCATGGCGGCGATGGCGATCGTCGGGCGCCTCTCGCTCGGCCTGTTCGTCGACCGGCTCGATGCCCGGCTCGCCTGTGCGGTTTCGATGACGAGCCAGGCGGCTGCGCTGTTCGTGGCTCTGCAAAGCACGAGCCCGACCGTGCTGCTGGCCTGCTGCGCCGTCTACGGCTTCTCGATGGGGAACATGATCACGTTCCCGCCCTTGATCATCCAGCGCGAGATCGGTGCTTCGGCCTTCGCGACCGCGGTGGGCTTGGGCACCTCGATCAGCGGCATCGTCAGCGCCTTCGGCCCCGGTGTCGTCGGTCTCGTGCGGAGCGTTACGGGCAATTACACGACGGCGTTTGCGATCTGCGTGGTGCTCGATCTCGCCGCGGCGGGCGTGGTGCTGTGGCGGCCGGGGAGAAGGGCTCAGGTCGCAGCTTTGTAGCCCGGATGGAGCGCAGCGCAATCCGGGACCGCTGTATCCGCGGTGAGACTTTCCCGGATTTCGCTACGCTCCATCCGGGCTACGATGTCGCGTTTGCGGCGCTCACCTTACCCCAGCAGCGCCGCATCCGCCGCTGCGACCGATTCCGCGCTCTCGGTCACGGTGCGCTCGAGCGCGCCCGCCTGCACCGCGATGTTCTCGGCGAAGAAGCGCGCCAGCGCGACGTAGCGTGGCGCGTCGCCAAGGCCTTCGGCCTTGGCGGCGAGCGCCTCGGAGGCGAGCAGGCAGCCGCCGAGCGTGGAGCCGAATTGCTGCAGATAGGGCGTCGCCCCCGCAAGCGCGTCGTTCGGCGCGGAGGCAACGCGCTCCAGCAGCCATTTGCTGGTGCGCGTGAGCGCCTCCAGCGCCTCGCGCAGCTTGGTGCCGGTGGTGCCGAAGGCGGGATCGTTGGAGGCCTCCACCTGCTTGACGGTCGCCGAGAGCTCGTCGAGCAGCGCCCACACCGACGCGCCGCCATTGGCAGCTAACTTGCGCGTGACGAGATCGATCGCCTGGATGCCGTTGGTGCCCTCGTAGATCGCGGTGATGCGGGCATCGCGGTAGTGCTGGGCCGCGCCGGTCTCCTCGATGAAGCCCATGCCGCCATGCACCTGCACGCCGAGATAGGCGACCTCGTTGCCGATATCGGTGGAATAGGCCTTGGCCATCGGCGTCAGCAACGCCGCGCGTGCGGCGGCTTCAGCGCGCACCGTCGGATCCTTGGCGCGGGTCGAGACGTCGATCGCGACAGCCGTCGCATAGCAGATGGTGCGGGCGGCCGCGGTCTGGGCCCGCATCCGCATCAGCATGCGCTTGACGTCGGGATGCACGAAGATCGCATCCGAGCCGTCGCCTTTCTTGCCTACCGCGCGGCCTTGGCGGCGCTCCTGCGCATACGACAGGGCCTGCTGGTAGGCCCGGTCGGCAACGCCGACGCCCTCCAGGCCGACGCCGAGGCGGGCCTGGTTCATCATCGTGAACATGCAGCGCATGCCCTGGTTCTCTTCGCCGATCAGATAGCCGATGGCGCCGCCATGATCGCCCATGGTCATGGTGCACGTCGGCGAGGCATGCATGCCGAGCTTGTGCTCGACGCCGCTCGCATAGATGTCGTTGCGCGGCCCCAGCGAGCCGTCCGCGTTGACCATGAACTTCGGCACCAGGAACAGCGAGATCCCCTTGGTGCCGGCGGGCGCATCGGGCAGACGCGCGAGCACGAAATGCACGATGTTGTCGGTCATGTCGTGCTCGCCATACGTGATGAAGATCTTCGTCCCCTTGATGCGATAGGTGCCGTCCGCCTGCTTTTCGGCGCGGGTGCGCAGCGCGCCGACGTCGGAGCCGGCCTGCGGCTCGGTCAGCTGCATCGTCCCGGTCCATTCGCCGGAGACGAGCTTTTTGAGATAGATCTGCTTCAGCTCGTCGCTGCCGTGGGCGTCCAGCGCCTCGATCGCCGACGCCGTCAGCAGCGGGCAAAGGCCGAAGGCGACGTTGGCCGCGCTCCAGATCTCGGTGCAGGCGGCGTTGATGGCGAGCGGCAGGCCCTGGCCGCCGAAATCTTCCGGGCCGGACACCGCATTCCAGCCGCCCTCGGTCCAGCGCTTGTAGGCGTCAGGCCAGCCCGGCGCGGTCGTGACCTTGGCGCCCTCGAGCTTGATGCCGTGCTCGTCGCCGACCTTGTTGAGCGGCGCCAGCACGTCGGATGCGAACTTGCCGGCTTCCTCCAGCACGGCCGCGGCAATGTCGGCGTCGAAATCGCCGTAATGGCCGGCCTCCAGGGCGGCCTTGAGGCCCGCGCCATGGTTGAGCGACAGCAGCATGTCAGAAATCGGCGCGCGGTAGGTCATGGCTCACTCCCCGAGAACAAATATTGGCGCCGTATTCCCATGAAACGGGAGCGGTCTCAACTGCCGGGACGCCGGATGGGCTGGCCGGAACGGGCAGGGCCGTCGGAGCCCAGAATAGAGTGTCGGCCGCCGGGCCCTTTTTGCCCCTCCAGGCGGTTGAAATGCCGCGCCGCTCCCTATAGACCGGCTGCGACCGACGGGAATCTGCGGGTGCCGGTTCTGCCCGTTCCGTTCGTCGTCTGTTGGGGCGTAGCCAAGCGGTAAGGCAGCGGATTTTGATTCCGCCATTCGGAGGTTCGATCCCTCCCGCCCCAGCCAGATCTTCCGCCCAGCCTGAAATCACCCACGGACCCGGCCCGGCTGGGGAGCTGCTGCACAGCTCTGCGCTGCACAGGGCGTTTCTCGGCAAAGATTCCGCCGACCGGGCCTTCCCCATGCGAACCATGACCCGCCGCGACAAAGATGGCGACGTTGAGGGGCGAACGGTCTACGACGGTGAGGTCATCTCATGAACGCCACCTAAAACGAGAACAACGTCATGCCGCACTTGGTGATCGAATATTCGGAAGGGGCGCTCGCTCGCGACGACGTAACAGGCTTGATGGAAGCGCTCTTTGAAGCCGCTTGGCGAACGGGTATCATGAAGGCGGAGGACGTCAAGGTGCGCGCGTGCGTCTACAACGATTTCCTGGTTGCCGGGAAGCGTGACAGCTTCGTGCATCTGTCTGTCTATTTGCTCGAAGGTCGCTCGCCCGACCAGAAGGTCGAGCTGAGTACGAGCCTTCGACGGACGATGACAGAGCGATGCCCGGATGTGGCCAGCATAAGCGTGGATGTCCGTGACATGGACCCGGTCGCCTACAAGAAACGGCTAAAATGACGGGTGCTCGCCAAAAGACGGCAGCTTCTCAGACGAGCAGGGGCTGCGCGGCGAGGGACATCTCCTTGAGGAGAGGCAGGAAGCGATCGATCATCTCACCGGTCGTGATGCGATCGACATGAGCGCCGATATTTGCGGCCGCGATGACGGCGCCATCGTAGCGGCGAATTGGCACCGATATCGACCGAAAGCCCTCTTCGGCTTCCTGATCGACAAGGCTATACCCTTTGGTGCGGTCGGCAATGATCGTCGCAATCACTGCCGATTTGTCGACCAGCGTCGACTGGGTCAGAGCCGCCAGCTTCATGCCGTCGACCGTTCTCGTCAGCTCGTCGTTTGCCAATCTGCCCAGCAGAACGCGTCCCACCGACGTGCAGAAAGCCGGCAGCCGATATCCTATGTCCAGTCCGGTCGAAAATACCCGCGCCGGACTCGAGCGGGCGATGAAAACGACCTCTTCGCCATCCAGGACCGCAAGGGAGCAGACCTCCCTGGCCTTGCCGGCGACCTCGTCCATCAACGGCTGCATCACGGTGCTGATTTGGTTCGACGCCAAATAGGCCGAAGCCAAAAGCAGCACTCTGGGCGTTAGCGAAAACAACCGCTCGTTGCCCGCGACGAATCCGGATTTTACGAGGGTCATCAGAATCCGGCGCACCGTCGCCCGCGGAAGATTCGCGCTCTTGGAGAGGTCGCTGAGGGTCATTGGACGGCGATCGATACCGAACGACTGTATCACGCGAAGACCCCGATCCAGGGTCTCGATGAACTCGCTGCCCTCCCGCGCCTTTTCCTCTTCTTCCGTACGCTTCAGCCTCGGCATTCTATTGGGCGGTCCCTCTCAGTGGCCTCTCGAAAGCGAGAACCATCACAAATCCGCGCGCTAGGCGCCAGCCTTGTCTCCGGCTGTCACCAGGGATTTGAGGTCAAAGGAAGAGTCTGCGGCTTGCTCCGGTGCAGGGGAGATTCCCGCCGCAATCAGGCGTCGGGCTGCCATTTGCTCGCCTGGCCGGTTGACGCTGTCCACCGCGACCAATCGGCCCTGGCGATAGTAGAAGACCGAGAATCTTCCGTCGTCGACCGAACCTCGGACCGCCTGCCGATCATATCGTCCGGCCAGCCCGACGATCTGCAGCTTGACGTCATATTGGTCGGACCAGAACCTCGGCACATTCTCATAGGGCGCTCGAGCGCCGGCGATCGCCAGTCCAGCGGCCTTCGCTTGATCCTGGGCGTTTTGCACCGATTCCAATCTCACCCAGCTTTCGCAAAAGCGGTTGAAGTGGTTGGCGCAGTCACCGGCCGCGAAAATGTCCGATGTTTCGCATTGTCCGTGCGCGTCAACGACAATTCCATTCGTGCATCTAAGCCCCGCCGAGCGCGCGATCTCGTCATTGGCGACACCACCAATCCCCACCAGCACCAGGTCGGCGTGGACAACGGCACCGTTGCCCAGCACGACAGCGGAAACTTTTCGATCGTTTCCCTTGAAGGAAGCAACCGTTTCGTCGAGCATCACGTCGACGCCAGCCCGCAAATGCGTATCAAGAAGAAAGGTCGACAAGACCGGCGAGACGGCACGTTCAAGCAGGCGGCTGCTCGCTTCCACGACGGTGACCTTCTTGCCCAGCTTTGCCGCGGAGGCCGCAACTTCCAGCCCTATGAAGCCGCCGCCGACGATGACAATCTCCGCAGCATTGGCCAGACCTGCCTTCAGGTCGATCGCATCGGTCACCGAACGCAGATAGAAAATTCCATCGAAGTCCGCGCCCTCAACCGCGATGCGCCGCGCGCGCGAGCCTGTGGCGAAGAGGAGTTTTTCAAACTTCAAAGCGTAGCCGCCGGCCAGAGTGACCTGTCGCGCGTGCAAATCGAGCAGCGTGGCGCGCTGCCCAAGAACGAGATTGATCTGCTTGCCTTCGAAGAAAGTCTCGTCGCGCAAGATCAGATTTTGCTCGCTGATGCGCCCGAGAAGGAAGTCCTTGGATAGCGGCGGCCTCTGATAGGGCAGCCACTCTTCGTCGCACACAATGGTGATGGGCTGAGAATAGCCGGCGTCACGAGCCGTGAGAGCGGCTTGAACCCCGGCATATGATGCGCCGATGATGACCAGCCCTGTCATGATTGCCTCGCCGGCACATGGACCACCAGCTCGTCGAGAGGGGCGGGCACCTTCAACTGGCAACTCAGCCGACTGTTCGGCTTTCGCTCTCCCGAGACGGCGGACAGCAACTCGAGCTCTTCTTCGCTCGGCTGAGGGAGAGAGCTTGCTTGTTCTTCATCGACGTAGACGTGACAGGTCGCGCAATCGAGGCAGCCGCCGCATTCGCCGTCGATGCCGTGAATACCGTTGCGGACGGCCGCGAGCATCACGCTCACGTCGGGTCCGACCTCGATGGATTTTCCGCTGCCGTCCTGCTGGACAAATCTCACTCGCGGCATCCGACCTCCGTTTCCTAAGTTTGTTCGATCTGGGAACATAAGTTCGTTAAACGGTTAGAGCAGTTCTGGCGGACCCTCAATCCCGACCTGCTGGCCGCCGCTGCGGTTCCATTAGGCAACTTATGCGGAAATATTTTGCTTGCTTGCGCGTCACATTGGAGTCATTCTGAACGATATCGAACTAATGTTCGACTACCGAACGACAGGGCAGGATGCAATGAAGCTGACGACAGCGATCGTGGGAGTGGTGCTGACATCAGGCGCGGCGTTTGCCCAGCAGCAGGAGGCCAATGCTCCCTCGCTTGCCTTGATCAACGGCAAGATTCTCACCATGGACGGTCAGTCAAAGGTTGCGGACGCGCTTGCCGTTCGCGACGGAAGAATCTTGGCCGTAGGAGACGCGGCGACGATCAAGGCGTTGGCCGGAAATCGCACCCGCACGATCGACTTGCAGGGCAAGACTGTCGTTCCCGGGCTGATCGACACGCACGCGCATTTCAAGGCTGCCGGTCTGTCCGACTACGTCGTCAACATGAGCGGCGCCAAGACTGTTGCGGATGCCCTCGCAAGCATCAAGCAGTTCGTGGCGAAGAAAAAGCCCGGCGAGTGGATCATCGGAAGCGCCTGGCATCCCCCGTCACAGCTCGCGGAAAAGCGTTACCTGACACGCCAGGAAATCGACGGCGTCGCGCCGAACAATCCGGTCTATCTCCGGACCGTTGGCCACTTCTCGATGGCCAATTCGATGGCGCTCGAGAAGGCCGGCGTAACCAAGGCCACGCCAAACCCAAGCGGCGGATCGTTTGAGCGCGACAGTGCCGGTGACCTGACCGGCGTTCTGGTCGAGACGGCGATCGATCAGGTCGAAAAGACCGTTCCGGAGTGGACGGCGGACGACGAGTTTCGCCAATTCAAGCTCGCGGAAGGTGTGCTGAACTCGTTCGGGATCACCAGCGCCGTAGAAGGGGCCACCTCGCCCAGGGACATCGCGGCCCTGCAGCGCGTGGCGCAGGCCGGTGAAGCAACGCTACGGGTCGGTCTCATGTGGCGCCCGGAACCCCCCGCCGAGAACGCGGCCTGGGAGGCCATCATGCGAGGCAACGGCGCCTCCTCCGGCTTTGGCGATGACTGGCTGAAGTTCGCCGGAATCAAGATCCTTTACGATGGCGGCATGACGCTCAAGACGGCGCTCATGCGCGAGGCCTATCCAGACTCGCATGATGGCTACCACGGCATTGCCCAGCAATCGCCGCAACGCCTCAAGGAGCTGGTGTCCATTTGCAATCGCCACAATTGGCGCGTGGGTGTCCATGCCGTCGGCGACAAGGGCATCGACCACGTCCTTGATGCATTCGAAGCGGCCGACAAGGAGAAATCGATCAAGGATCGGCGTTTCGTCCTGATCCATGGAAGCTTGATAGTGCCCGAGCAAATGGAGCGCGCAAAGCGCCTCGGTGTCAGAGTCGACCTCCAGAACGTTTTCATGTGGGACAAGGCGGCCACCGTCGAGCGCTTCCTGGGTGCGGCGGTCGCCAATCGGGCCGTGCCCACGAAAACTCTCATCGAGAAGGTGGGGCTGAACAGCCTCGGCGCAGGCACCGACTTCCCGGTGAACACGATCAATCCCTTCATCAACATCTACGTCATGGTAACCCGCAAGGATCTCGCCGGACGCGTTTATGGAGCGAACGAAGCCGTCAGCCGCGAGCAGGCGCTGCGCCTCTACACCAGCGCGGCATCGCACTATATGTTCGAAGAGAACGAGAAGGGGACGATCGAGGCCGGAAAACTCGCGGACCTGACCGTGTTGTCGGCGGACCTCATGACGGTCCCCGAGGAGCAGATCAAAGACATCAAAGCCGACCTGACGATCGTCGGCGGCAAGATCGTGTTTCAGCGTTAGTGTGCGTCCCGATAGCATGAGGACGCATCTCGAAGCCGAGAGAGGAGATCCAAGTCATGATGAGCCAAGAGCAGAACGACCTCATTACCCGCGTCGGACCGAAGGCGCCCGCGGGAAAGCTGATGCGGATGTATTGGCAGCCTGCTGCGCTCGTCGACGAACTCGCGGAGGGGCGCCCCATCAAGGCCGTCAAGCTTCTCGGCGAGAACTTCGTTCTGTTCAAGGACGAAACGGGGCGCTATGGCCTGCTCGATCGCGACTGCCCGCATCGGGGCGCCGACCTTGCCTTCGGCCGGCTCGAGAACGGTGGCCTGCGCTGCGCCTTCCACGGGTGGCTGTTCGACGTCACGGGACAGTGTCTCGAGACGCCCGCCGAGCCTGCAAACTCCTCGCTCTGCAAAAATATCAAGCAGCGGTCCTACCCCGTGGTGGAGAAGGGTGGAATCCTGTGGGCGTATTTGGGTGAAGGCGAGCCGCCCGCGTTTCCGGAGATCGACTGCTTCGCGGCGCCGGACGAATACACCTTCGCCTTCAAGGGCCTGATCGAATGCAATTGGCTGCAGGCGCTGGAAGTCGGCATCGACCCGGCTCACGCATCGTTCCTTCACCGGTTCTTCGAGGATGAGGATACATCGGCGGCCTATGGCAAGCAGTTTCGCGGTGCGTCGGCCGACTCGGAAATGCCCATGACGAAGGTCCTGCGCGAGTACGACCGGCCGATCATCAACGTCGAGCACACCGAATACGGCCTGCGGCTCATCGCCTTGCGAGAAATCGACGAGCAGCGCACCCACGTTCGCGTCACCAACCAGCTATTCCCGCATGCGTTCGTCATTCCGATGAGCACGGAGATGACGATTACCCAGTGGCACGTGCCCGTCGACGACGTGAATTGCTATTGGTATGCGATTTTCACCAGCTACGCCGCGCCCGTCGACAAGGCGAAAATGCGCGCGCAGCGCCTCGAGCTTTACGAGTTGCCGGAATACCGCTCGCGGAAGAACAAGTCGAACGACTACGGCTTCGACCCGCACGAGCAGGCGACCGAGACTTACACCGGCATGGGCGCGGACATCAACGTCCACGACCAGTGGGCCGTCGAGTCGATGGGCGCTATTCAGGACCGGACGCGTGAGCATCTCGGGCAATCCGACAAGGCGATCATTCAGTACCGCCGGCTGCTTCGCCAGGAGATCGAGAAGGTGGCCTCCGGGGGCAAGCCGCTGTTGTTCCTCGACGCTGCCAGCGCGCGCAGCATCCAGGGGCCGGCCACAATGGACGGCATCGGTCCGACGAAGGGCTGGGAAACCTACTGGATGGAAGTGGACGTCAAGCGTCGTCGGGGCGCTCCCTGGGCCGCGCCGGTGCCCGCCGAGCTCGCCAAGAAGGTGCCTCACCTGACCGCCGCCGAATAAGCCAGGCCGCCCAGCTCAGCAAAGGAGATGTCGTTGAGTTTCGTCGAAAAGCACGGTCTCTGGTCGTCCGAACAGAAGGAGGCTGCCATCCGCATGCGGCGGATGGCGGAGGAGCAGGAGTTGCATACGATCCGGCTCTCCTTTCCGGACCAGCACGGCATCTTGCGCGGCAAGGCGCTGGTCGCTTCCGAGGCGCTCTCGTCGATCGAGAGCGGCTGCTCGATAACGACGACATTGCTCGCGAAAGATACCTCTCACCGCACGGTGTTTCCCGTCTTCACCGCCGGCGGCGGGTTCGGGATGCACGAGATGCAGGGGGGAGGCGACATCTTGATGGTCGCCGATCCCACCACCTTCAAGGTTCTCCCCTGGGCATCAAAAACCGGGTGGGTGCTTTGCGACCTCTACTTCTCCGACGGACGACCCGTGCCCTTCGCCTCCAGGGGCCTGTACCAATCCGTGCTGGGGCAGCTCAAGGACCGGGGCTATGATTTCAAAGCGGGCCTCGAGGTCGAATGCCACATCTTCAGAGTCGAGAATCCCCGACTGGCGCCTTGGGACGCCGGCAGTCCCGGCCAACCGGGTGAGCCTCCGGAGGTCAGCCTGCTTTCGCAGGGCTATCAGTACCTGACGGAGCAACGTTACGACCAGATGGAGCCTGCGCTCGAGCTGATCAGGCAAAACATCGTGGCGCTGGGCTTGCCGCTTCGGTCGATCGAGTTGGAATACGGGCCGAGCCAGTGCGAGTTCGTGTTCCAGCCCACCGTCGGCATTGAGCCGGCGGACACCATGGTGCTGTTTCGTACGGCAGTGAAGCAGATCTGCAACCGCCACGGCTATCACGCGACCTTCATGTGCCGGCCGCGGATACCGAACGTGATGTCATCGGGGTGGCACCTTCACCAATCGCTGGTCTCCCGAACAGACGGCGTCAACGCGTTCATGACCAGCGAACCGGCCGGCCTGTCGAACCTTGGCAAGCACTATATGGCCGGGCTGCTGGAGCATGCCAGGGCATCCGCGGTCTTCTCGACGCCGACGATCAATGGCTACAAACGCTACCGTTCCTACTCGCTGGCTCCGGATCGGGCGATCTGGGGACGCGATAACAGGGGCGTCATGATCCGCGTGCTGGGCGGTCCCGACGATAAAGCCACCCGGCTCGAAAACAGGATCGGCGAGCCGGCTGCAAACCCCTATCTTTACATGGCGTCGCAGATTCTGGCCGGCCTCAACGGCATTGATCGCCAGCTCGATCCCGGTCCGTCGGCGGACACTCCCTACGAGACCAAGGCGAACCTCCTACCGACCTCCTTGCGCGAGGCGGTGTTCGCGTTGCGCGATGACCCCTTCTTCCGCGAGGCTCTGGGAGAGAAATTCGTCGACTACTACGTTTTCATCAAGAACGCAGAAATCGAGCGCTTCCAATCGACGGTCACCGAGTGGGAGCAGCGAGAATATTTCGAAATGTTCTGAAACAGCATCACCGAAGCGGGAGAAGAGAGATATGAGCTTGAGGTTTGGACTTGTTGGGGCCGTCGCGATTGCCACTGCCTGGATGTCGCCGGCGCAGTGCGACACCATCAAGGTGGGGATCATCGGCACCATGTCCGGTCCGTATGCCTTGTTCGGCCAGAACTTCAAGTACGGCATCGACGCCTGGGTGGCCAAGCATGGATCGAAAGTGGGCGATCATCAGATCGAGTTTGTCTATCGCGACGAAGAATCGCCGAACCCCGCCAAGTCGAAATCATTGGCTCAGGAGTTGATCGTCAAGGAGAAGGTTCAGTACATCGCGGGACTGTACTTCACTCCGGACGCCCTGGCCGTCGCTCCGCTTCTCGAGGAAGCGAAGGTGCCTATGATCGTCATGAACGCCGCGACGTCCGCGATCGTCGAGAAGAGCCCCTACATCGTGCGGACGTCCTTTACGATGTGGCAGAACACGGTCCCCGCGGCGAAGGTGGCGAAGGCCAGAGCGGCCAAGAAGGTGGCGATCGCCGTCAGCGATTACGGCCCCGGCATCGATGCCGAATCGGCCTTCAAAAAGACGTTCGAGGCAGATGGAGGCACCATCGTCCAATCGATCAGGATGCCGCTCAATACGACCGACTTCGGCCCGATCATGCAAAGGATCAAGGATTCCGGCGCAGACATGATCTTCACATTCTTGCCGGCCGGTCCACCAACCCTGGGGTTCGTCAAGGCCTATATCGACAACGGGCTGAAAGCGTCTGGCGTGAAGTTGTTGTCCACGGGTGATGTCGTGACCGAGCCCGATCTTCCGACTATCGGTGACAGCGGCGTAGGCATCCTGTCGACTTACCACTACGCGGTCTCGCATGACTCTTCAGAGAACAAAGCCTTCCTGGCCGATCTGATCAAGGCCGGTGCCAAGCCTGAGGACATCACCATGGCGTCGGTCGCGGCCTATGACGGTGCTCGGCTCATCTACAAGATGGTTGAGGCCACCAACGGCCAAAAGGACCCGGACAAAGCCCTTGCGGCCGTGAAGGGCATGAAATGGGTCAGTCCGCGCGGCCCCGTGTCGATCGACCCGGATACCCGGCATATTCGTCAGAACGTTTATCTGCGCGAAGTCGTGAAGCAGGACGGCAAGCTCCTCAACAAGGAACTGCAAACGTTCGATGCGCAGCCGGACTGGGGCCTGGCGAAGAACTAGGGCGGATCGCTCGCGATGTAAATCTCGCGAGCAATCTCTTCATCGTGTCGGATAAGGGCCCGGAATGAGTGGTCGGTCGCAGTCTATTCGCTTCGTCAACGGTCGCATCTATCGCGATGCCAGCGACCGGATGATACCCGGCTTGACGGACGCGCACATCCACCTGTTCGGGCTGGCTGCCGAGCGGCTCCAGATCCGAAAAGCCGCGGAAGCATTCAACTAATGGCGTGGACGGGTCTCAGCATCGGGCTAGATGCCCTCTCGTACGGCATGGTGCTCTTCATCATCTCCATCGGGCTGTCCATCATGATGGGCCTGATGAGGGTCGTGAACCTTGCTCATGGCGCATTTGCGATGATCGGGGGATATCTCGCGTCTTTTGCGCTCAAGAACGCGGGCGCTGGATATCCACTCGCGATTGTCCTGGCGGTCCTCGGCACCATCGCGATCGCCTTTCCGCTCGAATTTCTTCTCTACCGCCGGATTTATCGCAAGTCCGATGAGCTGACCCAGATATTGCTCACGATCGGCATCGCGTTCGTCATCATTGGCGTTGCCAACTACATTCTTGGCCCGACGACCAAATCCATTCCGCTGCCTCCGCTGCTGAGCGGTCCCGTCGATCTCGGCTTCCGAATGATCCCGGCTCATCGGATTTTCGTGATGATTTGCGGAGTGTGCACCGCGGGCTTGCTCTGGCTACTGATCGACCGCACCGAGTTCGGGATCCGGCTGCGTGCCGCGGTCGACAACGGTGACATGGCCGAGTCGCTCGGAATCAAGACGCAGATCCTTTTTTCCGCGACCTTCGCGCTTGCGGTCGGCCTGGCGGCGTTCGGGGGCGTGGTGGGCGCCGAACTGCTGCCCGTCGAACCTTTTTACGCGCTCAGATATATGGTGACGTTCCTTGTCGTTGTCTCGGTCGGCGGGGCAGGATCGATCCCGGGCGCCGTGGCGGCATCGATATTGCTTGGCCTTGCGGACACGACCGGCAAGTACCTTGCACCCGAATATGGTGAGTTCTTCTTCTATCTTGCGGTCATCCTGGTCGTGTTTCTGTTCCCGAACGGCCTTTTGGGCAGGAGGCACTGACGTGACCGATCGAGCCATGGTCGATGGCGTGAGCCCGCCGCGTTTTTCCGTGCCGCTTGAGCTGCGCGCTGTCGCAATCACGCTGGCGCTCGGAGTGCTCGGCTACACGCTCTTTCCGGAGGACCTCGCGTTTCTGACGCGACTGATCAGCATCACGCTTCTGGTGCTGTCGCTCGATCTGGTCACGGGGTATTGCGGTGTCGCCACCCTGGGGCATGCGGCGATCTACGGTGTGAGCGCCTACGTCGTGGGTAACGCCTGCCTTGCCGGACATTCCGACCCCCTGCTGTTGTTGCTCGTGGGGGCGGTGGCCGGTGCCGTGATGGGGCTGGTCTCAGGCGTCCTTGTCACGAGGTTCAAGGGTCTCCCCCAGCTCGTGCTATCCATTGCCGTCGGACAGCTCGTCGCGGCGCTGGCCAACAAACTGTCCAGCCTGACGGGCGGAAGCGACGGATTGTCCGGCATTTCGCCTGGACGAATCTTCGGGGTCTATGCGTTCGACATGTATGGTCGCACCGGCTATGTGTTCTCCGTTGCGGTGCTTATGGTCGTGTTCGTGGTGCTGCTTCGAATCGTGCACTCTCCGTTCGGCCTGCTTTGTCAGGCAATCAAGGATGACAGCCTGCGAGCTCGGATGATCGGTGCCCGCGTGTATCCCCGGCTCGTGCTGATGTATGGCGTGTCGGGGGTTGTTGGCGGAATTGGTGGTGCTCTCAATGCCATCAATACGGGCGTCGTGGGACTGGATAGCATCGGATTTGAGCGGTCGGCTGAAGCTCTCGTCATGCTGGTCCTGGGTGGCGCAGGCAGTCTCTGGGGCGCGCTGATCGGATCCATCGTCTTCCAAGTGTTCGAGCACTACGTCTCGGCTGCGAATCCATTCCATTGGATGACCATGGTCGGTGCGTTGCTGATCGGGGTCGTTTTGTTCGCCCCGAAAGGCCTGGTGTCCCTTGGAGGCTTGCTTGCTGGTCGCACCGCCTCGGTGATGAGGAGGCGCCCGTGAGCCGGCCGCTGCTCGAACTGCGAAACGTTTCGATGTCCTTCGGCGGGATGCGGGTCAACGATGATATTTCCTTCAGTATCGGGAAGGGAGAAAGGGTCGCGTTGATTGGCCCGAACGGCGCGGGCAAAACCACGCTCGTCAACGTCATCTCCGGCGACTTGACCCCTTCACAGGGTGCCGTCCACCTCGCTGGTGTTGATGTCACCGCGCTACCGATTTCCGATCGCGTCGACGCCGGCTTGATCCGGACATTTCAGATCACGAGGCTCTTCAAGAGCCTGACGGTCGCACAAAACGTCGCGCTCGCCGTGATGCAACGAAAGGGGCTCACGAGAAGCATGTTTTCCTGCCCGATGGATCGGCCGGACGTTCGTCGGGAGTGGGAGCGGGCCCTTGGAACGCTCGGTATCGCCCATCTGGCCGACAGGCAGGTCTCGCAACTGGCGTACGGTCAGCAGCGCCTTCTTGACCTGGCAATCGGGCTTGCTCTCGAGCCGAAGGTCCTGCTCCTGGACGAGCCCGCGGCAGGGGTTCCGTCGGAGGAGTCCTCCAAGATCATCGAGGCGATCGACAGATTGCCATCTGATATCGCGGTCTTGATGATCGAGCATGACATGGACCTGGTCTTCAAATTTGCCCGCCGTGTGCTCGTTCTCGCCAACGGAAAGCTGATCTTCCAGGGCGATCCGGCAGAAGTCACGCACCATCAGGAAGTCCGTCGAGCTTATCTAGGTAGCTACGCAGATGCCCGCCACGCGTCTTGAAGTCAAAGGTCTCAGTGCCGGGTATGGCCCCACCCGTATCATCGATCACATGTCGTTCGAGGTCTTGCCCGGAGGCCGTCTCAGCGTCCTTGGTCGAAACGGAGCCGGCAAGACGACCTTGCTCGCATCGCTGATGGGTCTGACGACCCATCATGGGGGAAAAGTATTCCTGGGCGAGGCTGATCTCACGGATACCAAGGCATCGACACGCGCTCAACGAGGTCTCGGTTACGTACCGCAGACACGCGACATATTTCGGTCCCTGACGGTGGAAGAAAACCTGGTCGCGGGTCTCAAGGATCGAGGTCGAGAGGCACTTGAAGAGGTCTACGTGATGTTTCCGAGGTTGGCCGAACGTCGACGCCATTTCGGGACGCAATTATCGGGCGGCGAGCAGCAGATGCTCTCGCTCGCCAGGACGCTGCTGGGAAGGCCTTCAGTTCTCCTCTTGGATGAGCCGCTCGAGGGGCTCGCGCCGGTGATCTGCGATCAGATCATGGAAATCATCACCGCGCTGGCGAGTTCTGGTGAAATGACCATCATTTTGGTCGAGCAGCAGATCGAACGAGCGCTGCGCTTTGCCGATCATGTCATGGTGGTTGAACGCGGCAAAGCGGTCTGGAGTGGTGAATGCTCGCACTTGCGCGACGACCCCAAAATGGTCGAGCGCCTGCTCGGTGTTGGGGTGCACTGAGGCATGCGGCTTCCTTGTCATTGAGACAATGGGCAAGCTCGTATCACCCTTGCCCCGTCGGGGCGGCGGGGTTTGGCCGTAGCGCTCGCCCGGAAAGGCGAACCGGAGCACGATCGCACGCCAAAGGGCCGGACAAGTTGATCCCTTGCCGCAAAGCGCTCAAGGACGACCGCAAGCGCTGTCAGTTCAGCCTTCCAAGCAGTCTTCGGATGATCTTCCGCAAGTTTTCGGCGTACTCATCGACGACCTGACGCCTCTCGGCCGATGGCGGCAGCTGACATTCGTCGTTCCCGTCCGGCGACGGAGGATCCGTCTTGGAACTCCCGCGCATGATCGAGGCGATCGGCTTTGTCACTTTCACGGGAAGTCTGACCTCTGATGCACGACGCGCGTCGTTCAGGCTAGGTGCCAATTCCATCTGCGGCCTTCACACAAGTTAAGTCGCCGGAGCGGGTCGATCTGCATGGCTCGTCGCCGACGCGTGGCGCCGCAACATTTTGCAAATCGCGGCGCGCTAGGTGCACGAGGCGGTCGGATCGCACTTCGGGCAGCAGCCGTCGGCGGCTGCGCCGAGCTGGCGGCCGAGCTCGGCCCTGAGAGCCTCCTTGTCCCATTCGGCGCCGTCGCATCTGACGATTCGCTTGGCGCGCTCGAAGGCGTGACTCTCGGCGGCGTCATCGCCGATGCGGACGATCACGTCCCGATGGAACGGGCAGGCCGTCGTCGCGCGGGTCGTCTCCAGGGCGTAGCGCACGACCTCGGTGAGATCGTCGGTGTCAATGTCGGCAAGCATGTCGGTTCTCCTGATCGGCGTCCTCCCTTGTCCAGACCATGCACTGGCTTCGACGAAAACCGGCCTCGGGCTCGATGGGAGCGCCGAGGCCGATTGTTCGCGTGGCTCTTCCATCCAGGGTCTGAACTCGTCCAGCAAACCCGCGCTGCCGATCTTCGTTCCATCGAACTCTTCGGCGGAGCCGCTCTCCGGCCTGCTCCATGTTCGCGGTCTTCTGCACTCTCCGTGAAAGCGGCGCCGGGAAGGCCTCGAAATCCAAACGTCGCTCGCTCCGGCAAATGGGACCTCGAAAAAGCGTTCCCGATGCCGACACAAGACTATCGTCGGCGTCGCAAACATGTCTTGATCCAGCTCAAGGGAGGCGGCGGTATTTGACCGAACGCTTCTCGATCGGCAACCTGCTTACAAGCGCTGCGCGATGTCTTCACCGCTGCTCGCGTCAATCCGTTCAGGACATCTGCGTAAGTATTGGACCGCAATTTCCAGGTCGCCGCGCCGGGCGCATATCTCCAGCATGGAGCGCAACGTCATCTTCAAATGCCCCCGCACGGGCATGAACGTGCAGCACTGGATTCCCGGCACAGCCTCCGACGCCGCGGACACGCACGTCCCGGTCCGGTGTCCCGCTTGCGCCTCGCTGCACTTCGTCAATGTCGCCAGCGGCAAGACCTTGAGCGAGGGCATCGGGCGGCCTCGCGTGACCACGGCGCCAGCCGGTCACAACCAGCCTGATCCATCGCGTCCTTGACTTCGTGAGCTTCGCGCGGCCGCGCCCGGATCAGATTTCCAACTGGATCCTCAAGGCATCTCAGACCCAGCCACCATCGACGATATAGTGCTGGGCGGTGCAGGCGGACGCCTCGTCGGAGGCGAGGAAGACGGTGAACTTTGCAACCTCGTCCGGCATGAGCCGGCGCTTCAGGCATTGTCGCTGCTGCAGCTCGATCTCGCCGGCCGGCGTCATCCATTTCTCGAGCTGCCGCTCGGTCATGATCCAGCCTGGCGCGATCGCATTAACGCGGATGTTGTAGGGGCCGTAGTCGCGCGCCAGCGAGCGCGTCAGTCCGATCACGCCTGACTTGCTGGCGGTGTAGGCGGCCATGCCGCCTTGTCCTGCGATCCACGACACCGAGCCGAAATTGACGATGGCGCCGGCATTGGCCGCCTTCATGTCCGGCAACACGGCCTGCGATGCGAAGAACTGGTGCTTCAGGTTCACCGCGATGCGGTCGTCCCAATAGTCCGGCGTCATCTCCTCGGTGTTGTGCCGCTCGTCATGCGCGGCATTGTTGATCAGGATGTTGATCGGGCCATGAGCCTTGCGTGCCTCGACGACGCCGGCACGCAACGCGGGGATGTCGATGAGATCGACGTGCTGGAAATGCGCAGCCAGTCCCCGCTCGGACAGCTCGCGCGCCAGGCGCTGTCCCTCGTCGGTCTTGATGTCGAAGAACACGACCTTGGATTTCTGCTCCGCAAAGCGCCGCACGATCGCAGCGCCGATTCCGGCTGCGCCGCCGGTGACGAGCACGACCTTGCCGGCGAGGTCGGAATAGATGGCAGCCATTGGGCACCTCGGTTTGTTGCGGCCGGCGCGGCGCGCCGCAGCCGACTCTTTTCCAAACCTTAGCCATTCCGTTGGTGAGGTGCATAGATCAGATTTTGTGTTGCGTACCTCAAAAATTGAGGGCAGGATTGCGTTCAAAGAATAAAAGTCGTCGGGAGGATGTGATGAGATTGCTCGGGAAACTGGGACTCGCTGCTGCCGCATGCTTGCTTTGGGCCAGTTCCGCGTCAGCCGACACCACGGTCAAATGGCTGCACATCGAGGTCAACCCGGCCCAGGTGAAGATCTGGGAGGAGGTCGCACGCAGCTATGAGGCGTCGCACCCAGGTGTGAAGGTCGAGATGCAGTTCCTCGAGAACGAGGCCTACAAGGCCAAGCTGCCGACCATCCTGCAATCCAAGGATCGGCCGCACATCATCTATAGCTGGGCCGGCGGAGTGCTGAAGACCCAGATCGAGGCCGACGTCCTGGCAGACATCACCGATTCCGTGAAAAGCGGCGGCTACAGCGACACGATCGCACCGGCAGCGCTCGCGGCTTTCACCAGCAACGGCAAGGTCTATGGCCTGCCGACCGCGCTCTCGCAGGTCGGCTTCCTCTACAACAAGGACTTGATGGCCAAGGGGAATGTCGACGCGAGCAAGATCAAGACATGGGACGATCTGCTCGGCGCAGTGAAAACGCTGAGGGGCGCGGGCGTGACGCCGATTGTGGTTGGCGGTGCCGACAAATGGCCGCTGCATTTTTACTGGACGCATCTCGCAGTGCGCATCGGCGGCAAGCCGGCCTTCGATGCAGCACTGAAGGGTGAGAATGGCGGGTTCGCCGGCGAAACCTTTCAGAAATCCGGCGAGCTGTTCAAGCAGCTGGTCGATCTCCAGCCCTTCCAGAACGGCTTCCTCGGGTTCAAGAATCCGCAGGCCGTCGGCTATTTCGGCGACGGCAAGGCCGCGATGATCCTGGCCATCTCGTCCTTCTATCACACCCAGCGCGCGCTTGCCGCCGACAAGGTTGGTCTCGGCGACGACAAGCTTGGCTGGTTCGATTTTCCGGTCGTACCCGGCGGCAAGGGCGAGCCGTCAGACACGCTCGGCGGCATCACCGGCTGGTTGATCACCAAGGGGGCGCCCAAGGAAGCCACCGACTTCCTGAAATTCTTTATCTCCAAGGACGTGCAGGCGCGGCTTGCCGCCGGCAACTTCATCGTTCCCGTCGTCAAGGGCGGCGAGGCCGGTCTCAACAGCGCTTTCATGAAGCAGATCGCGGCCAATCTGGCGAAGTCCAACTATCACCAGAACTTCTATGACCAGAGCCTTGGCCCGTCGGTCGGCCGCGTCGTCAACGACGTCACGGCTGAGATCGCCGGCGGCAGCATGAGCCCGCAGAACGCAGCGAAAGCCATCGAAGCGGCGTACAAGCAGGGTAACTGACCGGTGCCGCGACGGATCGCGATGTCGTCGCCGATCGGCGTTGCCGGTGAGGCGGCCCCCCAGGTCGGGATTCGTGGCGCGGTTCGTGGCCCAGGCTGGGATGGCCGCTTCACGGTCCTGATCCTGTTCCTGCCGCCCGCGCTGCTGCTGTTCACGCTGTTCGTGGTGCTGCCGATCGGCGAGGCCGCCTGGTACTCGGGCTTCAACTGGAACGGGTTCGGCAGGCCGACGAACTGGATCGGCTTCGACAATTACCGCTTCGTGCTGGAGACGCGGGCCTTCTGGCTCGCGCTGCGCAACAACGGGCTGATCATCGCCGTTTCGCTCGCCATCCAGCTGCCGCTTGCGCTGACGCTCGCCCTCATGCTGGCCGAAAAGTTTCGTGGCGCCGTGGCGCTGCGCATGCTGTTCTTCATGCCCTATATCCTCGCCGAGATCGCGACGGGGCTGATCTTCAGCTTCGTCTATGACGGCGACTACGGCCTCGTCGCCTCGATCTGGCGCACCTTCGGCGCCGAGCCTCCGCATTTGCTGGCCTCGACCGACACGGCGATGCTGGCGGTCCTGATTGTGGTGGTCTGGAAGTATTTCGGCTTCCACATGATGCTGTTCATCGCCGCGCTCCAAAGCCTCGACAAGAACCTGGTCGAGGCCGCCCGTATCGACGGCGCGACGCGGGCGCAGACGCTGCGCCACGTCGTGATCCCCTTGCTCTATCCGACGATCCGCCTGTCGGTGTTCTTCGCCATCATCGGATCCCTGCAGCTGTTCGATCTCGTCATGCCGCTGACGCGCGGCGGACCGGCGGATTCCTCGAACACGTTGGTGAGCTTTCTCTATAACAACGGCATCTCGCGCATGCGGGTCGGCTATGGCAGCGCCATCGGCGTCATCCTGTTCGCGATCTGCGTGACCTTTGCCTTCACCTACAAGCGATGGTTCATGCGCGATGAATAGTGCCGGGGCTAGAAGCGCATTCGATCCCGCAGCGCTGTTCAAGGCGCTGTTCCTCGGCTTGCTCGCGATCTTCGTCCTGGTGCCGCTGCTCGCGACCTTGCTCGGCGGCTTCAAGTCGCTCGGCGAGCTCCGTGTCAATCCATTCGGCCTGCCCGCACAATGGGAATGGCAGAACTACGCCGACATCCTGTTCTCGGCGCGCTACTGGCAGCTGCTGCGCAATTCGCTTGTTATCTCGACGCTGGCGGTGGCGCTGACCCTGATCACGGCTTCGATGGCCGCGTTCACCTTCGCCCATGTCAGGTTCTTCGGCTCATCGATGCTGCTCAGCTATCTGACGCTGGGCCTGCTGTTTCCCGCCGCGACCGCCGTGCTGCCTCTGTTCATCAAGGTGCGCGATCTCGGCCTGCTCGATACCTATTTCGGCGTCGCGCTGCCGCAGGTGGCGTTCAGCCTCGCCATGAGCGTGCTGCTGCTACGCCGCTTCTTCAAGGACATTCCCTATGAGCTGCTCGAGGCCGCGCTGGTCGACGGCTGCAGCTACATCAAATTCTTCCGCTATGTGACGCTGCCCTTGTCGCGTCCGATCCTGGCGACCGTCGGCACCATCACCTTCGTCAACAGCTGGAACGCCTACCTGCTGCCGCTGGTGATGCTGAACACCGACGCGCTGTATCCCTGGCCGCTCGGCATCATGGTCTACCAGGGCGAATACTCGTCCGAATGGCACCTGATCCTGGCCTTCATCACGCTCACCATCCTGCCCACGATCATTCTGTTCCTGCTGGCGCAGAAGCACATCGTGGCCGGCCTCACCGCGGGCGCGGTCAAGGGATGAGCCGTATTCTGAGGAGATAACATGAGAAAAGTCGGCATCGGAATCATCGGCTGCGGGGTGATCAGCACCGCCTATCTCAAGGCGGCCCAGCGCTTTCCGGTCATGGAGGTCAGGGCGCTCGCCGACATGCGCAGCGAGATTGCGGAACGCCAGGGCGCGGCCTTCGGCTTGCCGGGAATGCGGGTCGACCAATTGTTGAAGCGAGACGACGTCGAAATCATCGTCAATCTCACGGTGCCGCTCGCCCACACCGATGTCAGTTTGGCGGTGCTGAACGCCGGCAAGCACGTCCATTCGGAGAAGCCGCTCGGCATCAATGTCACTGAGGCGCGCAAGGTCATGGAGCTTGCCGCGCAGAAGAACCTGCGCGTCGGCTGCGCGCCCGACACGTTCCTTGGCGGGGGCCATCAGACCGCGCGCAAGCTGATCGACGACGGCGCGATCGGCACGCCCGTCGCGGGCAGCGTTTTCTTCGGCTGCCCCGGCCACGAGCGCTGGCACCCGGCGCCCGGCTTCTATTACCTGCGCGGCGGCGGGCCGATGCTCGACATGGGGCCGTATTACATCACCGATCTCGTGCAATTGCTCGGCCCGGTCGCCAGCGTGATGGGCTCGACCGCGCGCCCCAAAACCGAGCGCCTCGTCACCAGCCAGCCGATGAACGGCGCGCTGATTCCGGTCGAGGTCCCGACCCATGTCGCGGGGACGCTGGAGTTCGAAAGCGGCGCCGTCGTGTCGATCACGATGAGCTTCGACGTGCCGAAACATCGGCATGCGCCGATCGAGATCTACGGCGACAAGGGCAGCATGCTGGTGCCGGATCCAAATCGCTTCGGCGGCGAGGTTCAGGTGGCGAAGACCGGCGGCGAATGGGAGGCGATGCCGTTGACACACGGCCACGTCGAGGGCGAGTTCCGCTCCATCGGCGTCGCCGACATGGCTGGCGCGATCCTGAACGACCGGCCGCATCGCGCCAGTGGCGCGCTCGCTCTCCACGTGCTGGAGGTGATGGAGGCGTTCCAGACTTCCGCCGACGAGGGCCGCCGCGTCGGGATCGAGAGCCGCGTCGAGCGGCCGGCTATGCTGCCGGCGGGACGCGAAACCGGACAGATCGATTGAGGGAATGACCATGCGCAAGGCAATGATTGTATGGGGCGGCTGGCCGGGACACGATCCCGATCTCTGCGCGTCGATGATCCGTGGCTGGCTGAAGGCGGAAGGCTTCGAGGTGCGGATCGAAACCACGACGGCAGCCTTTGCCGATCCCGCGATCCACGATCTGTCGCTGATCATACCGATCTACACGATGTCGAAGATCGAGAAGGCGGAAGCGCTCAACCTCTGCGATGCGGTGCGCAGCGGCGTCGGGCTTGCCGGCCACCATGGCGGCATGTGCGATGCTTTCCGCGAATCGGTCGATTACCAATTCCTGTGCGGCGGGCAGTGGGTCGCCCATCCCGGCAACATCATCGACTACAAGGTCGACTTGACGAAGCCGGACGATCCGATCATGACGGGTCTGAAGAGCTTCGAGCATCGGTCTGAGCAATATTACATGCATGTCGATCCCGCCATCGAGGTCCTGGCAACGACGACCTTCACCGGTGAGCACGCGCCCTGGATCGAGGGCGTGGTGATGCCGGTGGTGTGGAAGAAGCGCTATGGCGCCGGGAGGGTATTCTATTCCTCGCTGGGCCACCGCGCCTACGAGCTTGACGTGCCGGAGATCCGGACGTTGATGACCCGCGGCATGCTATGGGCCGCGCGCGAATGACTGAAGGCGCGACCCAGCCGGTGCTTCGGGCCACGCTCGAGGACGTCGCGCGCGCGGCGGGCGTTTCGCTCGCCACCGTCGATCGCGTCGTCAACCGGCGCGAGGGTGTCCGCGCCAAGACCGTCGCGCGCGTCGAGGCCGCCGTGGCAAAGCTCGGCTATCGCGCCGATGTTGCCGCGGCGCGGCTCGCCCGCGGGCAGACCTTCCGCTTCGCTTTCGTGCTGCCGACCGGCAGCAACAGCTTCATGACCAACCTCAGCGAGCAGGTCGCGCGCACCGCGGACTGGCTCGCCGGCCATCGCGGCTTCATCGACATCCACCATGTCGACGTGTTCGACCCCGATGTCCTTGCCCGTGCGCTGGAGAACCTCTCGCCGGCCTATCAGGGCGTCGCCGTCATCGCGCTCGATCATCCCCGGGTGCGCGCCGCGATCGACGAGCTCGTCGCGCGCGGGGTTGCCGTGGTCACCCTGGTGTCGGACGCGCCGAGCTCGTCCCGGGTGCATTATGTCGGGATCGACAATCCGGCCGCGGGCCGCACCGCCGCCACGTTGATGGGGCGCTTCCTCGCCGGGGGCGAGGGCACCGTCGCCGTGATTGCGGGATCGTTGTCGCTGCGCGACCACACCGAACGGCAGTTCGGCTTCCACCAGATCCTGTCGAGCGAGTATGCGAGCTTGTCCGCACTGCCTGTCATCGAGGGGCGCGACGACAGTGACCGCACCCGGGACCTCACGGCCGCGCTGCTCGCCCGCCATGCCGATCTCCGCGGCATCTATTGCTGCGGCGCCGGAAACCGCGGCATCGCCGATGCGCTCGAGGCCTCGGGCCGCGCGCGCGAGGTGGTCTGGATCACCCATGAGCTGACCGAGCACACCAGGCGGTTCCTGGTGCGCGGCACGCTCGACGCCGTCATCAACCAGGATGCCGGCCATGAGGCGCGGTCTGCGGCGCGAGTCCTGCTCGCGCATTGTTCGGGCGAGCCGATCAGCCCCGACCAGGAGCGCATCCGCATCGACATCTTCCTGCGGGATAATTTGCCGTAGCGTGAAGCGCACGGAAGCGCCGCGCGAGGACTACCCCTCGTACTGATCCGGCCCCATCGCCCAAGCCGACTCGTCGTGGCCGAAGGCGTAGTTGCGGTTGTTGAGCGCCGGATTGCGATTGACCATCGGACGCATGAACATCGGATGGGTCACTGAGCGAACCTCGTGCTCGACCGTGAACAGCTTCTTGCCGCTGTCGAGGTCGACGATGTCGCAGAACCGGTACTGGTATTGATTGTCCTCGCGCGAGATCAGCTTGCGCGCAAGCAGCTTGCGGTAGGGGCCGGAGAAGTCCGTGATGTACATCTGCACGTGGTGACCGTCATAGTCGGCTTGCGGCCGGTCGGTCTCGCGAAACAGCAGATGCTGGTTGCGGCCCGTCTTCACGGCGGCCACAGTGCCATCGCCGTTCCGCAAGCTCGCGGGCATGCCCATGACTTCAGGGTAGAAGGCGCAGATGCCGGCTGCCGATCCCATAGGCACGTCGAACTCGACATAGGGAATGCCGAGCGCGATCCGGCCGAACCGCGCGGCGCCGGGCTCGTAGCAGCGCAAACGGTTACCCCAGGGGCAGACCGCCTCGACATGGTCGTTATGCTCGGTGAATGCGAACGCGGTGCCCTCGAGTTTCTTCGCGACCGTTGCAAGCCGCGCCAGCAGCGCCTCGCGGCCTTCGATGACGAGGCCAATATGTCCGCGCAGCACCTGCGGCCGGCCGCTCGGCAGATGAAACTGGCTCCGCCCGGCATTGATCCACATGTTGGTGTCGGACACCATCAGATAGGGATCGCGGGTGAGCCCGAGCCCGGCGACGTAGAACAGCGTGGCGAGGCGCTGGTCCGGGACCTGGATGTTGACGTGCTCGAAATGGATGGCGTTGCCGAGATCTTCTGTGGATCGATCGAATTGCTGCGGCATCGTTGTGCGCTTCTCGCTGGGGGATAAACGCGTGCATCTTAAAGCATAGATTCCGGCCGTCGAATGCTTTCGCCGGCCCCGTGCCATGCGATGCGAGGTGCGGCTGACGCCCTGAAGAAATAAGAAAAATACAAGGTCAAGAACTAGCCGCCTTTCGGCGGCTAGTTCTTTGGAGGGATACTCCTCCCGCGTCGTCACCTAACCGTGATCGGAAGCACATCGGAGGAGGCCGCCCTGGAGCGGTCTCTTCTTCTGCGGATTGCCCGTTATTGGCCCCGCAGTTTTTCCCCGGTCTTTTCTCCGTGATCGGTGGAGCTTTTGACTTTGCTGCCGGACGTCTTGCCGGCGCCGGTCGTCGTCTTGGGGCCGCCCTTGCCAGCGTCATTCGCCATGCTGTTATTGGTCCGATCAACGCCCGCGCTCCCGGCGCCGCCGCCACCTTGGGCCAAAGCAATCGTGGAAGTCACAGCCAACGCAGCAGCAGTCGCAATCGTCGCTAGTTTTTTCATCGGGTTCTCCTTGTTTGGACTAAAAAAACCAAGCCTCCGATGCTCGAATCGTTCCTGGCGCCTGCTCCTTTGTCGCAAGACCTGAATCCGCGCCGTCATACATGAGGGCCGGCCCATGCCTGTCTTGATCTTGCCGTGGCAGCCAGTCCCTGTAATCTCCTTGGAACAACAGGGAAGAAGCCGATGGGAGGAGTCTTGGAGGGCGTGCGCGTGCTCGATTTCGGGCGCTATATCGCCGGGCCCTATTGCGCGACCTTGCTGGCCGAGTTCGGGGCCGAGGTCATCCGGGTCGAGAAGCGCGACGGCAGCGAGGATCGGTTCGTCGCGCCGGTGGGCGAAGGCGGCGAGGGCGCGCTGTTCCTCCAGATCAACCGCAACAAGAAGGGCATCACACTCGATCCAATGAAGGCGGAAGGCCAGGAGGTGATGCGCCGCCTGATCGCGACCGCGGACGTCGTGGTCGCCAATCTGCCGCCGCAGACCCTGCGCGCGATGAAGCTCGATTACGACTCGCTGAAAGAGATCAAGCCGGACATCATCCTGACCACGGCGACCGCGTTCGGCGGGCCAGGCCCGTGGTCCGACCGCGTCGGCTTCGACGGCGTCGGCCAGGTGATGTCGGTCGGTGTACATGACGGGCGGGGGCGATCCGCCGTACCGCGCCGCGGTGAACTGGGTCGATTTCGGCACCGCGCTGCACTGCGCGTTCGGCACGCTCGCCGCGCTGATCGAGCGCGGCAAATCCGGGCGGGGACAGATCGTCGAGGGCGCGCTGCTCGCAACCGCTTTGTCCTTCACCAATGCCACGCTGATCGAGCAGGCCGTCATCGACGTCAACCGCGTGCCGACCGGCAATCTCGGCCAGACCGCGGCGCCCGCCGACATCTACCGCACCAAAGACGGCTGGGTGCTGTGCCAGGTCACCGGCCATCCGCTGTTCAAGCGCTGGGCGCGGCTGATGGGCGAGGAGGATGTGTGGCTGAACGATCCGCGCTTTGCCGACGACATCAGCCGCGGCAATAACGGCCGCATCATCAGCGAGCGGATGGCGCGCTGGTGCGCCGAGCGCACCACGCAGGAGGCCGTCGACACGCTGGGCCAGGCGATGATTCCGACCGGTCCCGTGCTCTCGCCGCAACAGGCGTTGGATCATCCGCATATCCGCGCCGCCGGCTTCATGCAGGACGTCGACTATCCCGGCCTGCCGAAGCAGGCCCCGGTTGCCCGCGCCGCGGTGCGGCTGTCGGAAACGCCGGGCGAGATCGCGCACCGTCCGCCGACGCTCGGCGAGCACACCGACCGCGTCCTCGCCGACCTCGGCTACAATGCAGACGAGATCGCGGCGCTCCGGCAAGGCGGCATCATCTAACTCACAGCAGCTGCTTCAACGCCTTTGCATCGGCGGGTGCTGCGCTCTTCTGGTCGTTGTCGAAATAGACATAGACGTCGCAGCCCTGCCGCTTCCACGACTTGATGCGCCTAGCCCATTGCGCCAGCGTGGGATGGGTATAGTGCCCGTGATAACGCCCGCTTGGCCCGTGTCCGCGCACATAGACGAAATCCGCCGTGCGCTTCCACGGCGCCGGCGCGTCGTGATGATCGGACAGGCACAGCGAGATGTTCTCCTCAGCCAGCATGCGCAGGATGCGCGGCTGATACCAGCTCGGATGACGAAATTCGAAACTGTAGCGGCGTTTCCGCGACAGCAGCTTGAAGAACGAGGCGAGCCGGTCCGCGTTCGCCTCGAATTGCGGCGGCAGCTGGAACAGGATCGGGCCGGCCTTGCCGCCGAGCCTGGATATGCGGTCCTCCAGCAACTCGAGGCTGTTGACGGAGCGCTCCGACAGGCGCTTCCAATGCGTGATGAATTTCGACGCCTTCCAGGCGAACACGAAATCGCGGCCGGTCTGCTCCCGCCATCCCTTCACCGCCTCCGGCGTCGGCGTGCGGTAGAACACCCCGTTCAGCTCCGTGGTGTCGAACTGCCCGGCATAGTAGCTGAGCTGCTGCTTCAGCGTCACGCCCTCGGGGAAGAACGGGCCGCGCCAGGAGGCGTAGTGCCAGCCCGAAGTTCCGATCAGAACGCGCGCCATGTTTCACGTACCATCCGTTGCCATTTGCCGGAGGGAACGTCCGTGCGGCCGATACGTTTCTCGTGAGCATCAACGGTGAGGACCGGAACCGATGTACGCGCTGTTCGAAGGCGACAAGCAGATCGGCAATCCCTTTCCGACCGAGAAGGAAGTGTGGGAAGCCGCCTTGATCGAAGGCCTCGTCACCGACGTGCCCGTTGCCGACGAGGAGGGCGGCCACATTCTGCCTGCCGGCTATCACGTCGAGCGCGTGGACGAGACATTCGCGCCGCGGCCGGACTGGAAGCTGCCGCGCGAAATCTCCTAAGTTATTTCGACGCCAGCGCCGCCTTGGCGACCTCGGCCATCCAGCGCGAGGCGACGGGCAGGATCGCGTCGTTGAAATCGTAGCGCGGGCCGTGCAGCTCGGCGCCGTCGCGCAACTCGCCATTGCCGATCCAGACGAAGGCGCCGGGCCGCTGCTGCAAATAATGGGCAAAATCCTCGCCGGCCATGCTCGGCGCGAGATCACGCCGCACCGGCGCCTGCACCTTCTCTGCGGCGATGCGCGCGAGGTCGGCCTCATCAGGCGTGTTGATCACGACGCCGACACCCCAGACGATCTCGGGCGTGACCTTGACGCCGAAGCTGGTCGCGATCCCGGCGCAGGTACGCGTGATGCCGTCGAGGATGACGTCCTTGACCGCTTCGCGGTGATAGCGCAGCGTGCCGCGGATGGTGACGCGTCCGGCGATCTGGTTCGGCGCGGTGCCGCCTTCGATCGTGCAGAGCGACAGCACGGCGGTGTCGAGCGGATCGACGCCGCGCGAGGTGACCGATTGCAGCGCGACGATGAGGTGCCCGGCCGCCACCACGGGATCGCGGGTCAGATGCGGCATGCCGGCGTGCCCGGGGTGGCCCTCGATCGTGATGGTGATGCGCCCGCCGGAGGCCATGACCACGCCGTCGTGCACGGCGATGGTGCCGGCGGCAAGGCCCGGCCAGTTGTGGAAACCGAATATCCGCTCCATCGGAAAGCGATCGAACAGCCCGGCCGCAACCATCGCGCGCGAGCCGCCAAAGCCTTCCTCGGCCGGCTGGAAGATGAAGTCGACCGTGCCGCTCCAATCGGTATCAGTGGCGAGCAGCGCCGCGGCGCCGAGCAGCGCGGCGGTATGGCCGTCATGGCCGCACGCATGCATCACGCCCGATGTCTTCGAAGCATAGGGCAGGCCGGTATCCTCGGTGATCGGCAGCGCATCCATGTCGGCACGCAGGCCGACCCGCCTCTGCGCGTGGCCGCGCCTCAAGGTCGCGACGATGCCGTGGCCGCCGATGCCAGCCTCGAAGGGAATGCCGAGCTCTGTGAGCTTGTCCTGCACGAAGGCAGAGGTCTCTTTCTCCTGGAGCGACAGCTCCGGGTGGGCATGCAGATGCCGCCGCCACGCGGTCAGTTTCTGGTGCAGGTCGGGGGTCAAGGCAGGGGATCTTTCGCAAGGTGTCGGGTGCCGTCACCATAAAAAGATTATCGGGCTGACGCATCCTGCGAAGGGGAATGGCTCGCGTGCAGCCACATCGTCATGGCCGGGCTTGACCCGGCCATCCACGTCTTGCTTCGCAGCTGAAAAGAACGTGGATGCCCGGGCCTTCGCCGCGCCGTAGCGGCTTCGGCCGCGCAGGCCCGGGCATGACGGTGCCCTAAGGCGCCAGCTTCGCCAGCCCCTTCCAGTCAAACCCGATCCCATGACCCGGCCGATCGGGCGCCAGCGCCAGCCCGTCCTTCAGCACCAGCGGATGCTCGATATACTTGTCGAGCCCGAAGCCGTGCGCCTCCAGATAGGATCGGTTCGGGCAGGCCGCGAGCAGGTGCACGGTGATGTCATGCGCGCCATGGCTGGTGACGGGCAGGTTGAACGCTTCCGCGAGCCGCGCGATCTTCATGAACGCGCTGACGCCGCCGCAATTGGTGACGTCGGGCTCCGGGTAGGACACCGCTCCACTGGCGATGTAGTTCTTGAACTCCCACAGCGAGCGCAGATTCTCGCCCGCTGCGATCGGCACGCCGCCCGCCTGCATGATACGCACATGGCCCGCGACGTCGTCGGGGATGATCGGCTCCTCGAGCCAGGTGAGGTCGAAAGGAACGAAAGCACGCGCGGCGCGGATCGCCTCCTCGACCGTCCATTTCATGTTGGCATCCGCCATCAGCGCAAAGCCGTCGCCGAGATGCTGCCGCATCGCGGAGATGCGCGCGACATCGGACTTGAGGTCGGGCCGGCCGACCTTCATCTTGATGGCGCGAAAGCCCTTGGCGAGATTGCCGTCGGTCTGCCTCAGCAGCGCATCGACGGAGAGATCGAGGTCGATGCCGCCGGCGTAGCACGGCACGTGCGCATCGAAGCCGCCGAGCAGGCGGTACAGCGGCAGCTTGGCGCGCCGCGCCTTCAGATCCCACAGCGCGATGTCGAGTGCCGAGAGCGCCAGCACCGCCGGCCCGCCGCGCCCGCCATAATGCAGCCCCCACCAGACATGATGCCAGATCGCCTCGGTATCGTCGGCCTCGCGTCCTTCGACCAGCGGCGGGATCTCGCGCTTGAGAATGTCGGCCACAGCCCCGCCGTTGCGCCCGACCGTATAGGTGTAGCCGACGCCCTCGGCGCCATCGGCATCGCGGATGCGGCAGGTGATCAGCTCGAACGCCGTCATGTCGCCATGCGTGGAGTCCGACAGGGTGATGGGGAGGGGGATCCGGTAGAGCCCGGTCTCGATGTTTGCGATGCGTGCCATGGTGCCTCCCTGATTTTTGTTCTTCGTAGGGTGGGTTAGCCGAGCGGATGCGCAAAGCGCATATGCTCGGCGTAACCCACCACTTCTGTCTCCGCGGATACGAAGATGGTGGGTTACGCCTAGCGGGTTGCGCTTCGCGCAATCCGCGGGGCTAACCCACCTTACGCTAGACTATGAAGTCAGTCGCCTCCAGCGAGGCCGCATGCACTCCGCTCAGGGTGATGGTGTCATTGGCAGTGAGCTGAATCACCGCATTGCCCGAGCTGTCATCGCTGATGAGGCCGGACAGGGTCGCCCAGTCGGCAAAACCGTAGTCGTGCAGGTTGATCACGTCGAGTTCCCCCGCGGTGCTGCCGACCGCGATGTTGCCTTGATTGAAGTCGTTGATGACGTCGTTGCCGGAGCCGGCCGTGAAGACGAAAACATCGTTGTTCGGTCCGCCCCACAGCTGATCATTACCCGCGCCGCCGTTGAGCGTGTCCGTGCCGCCGGTGATAGAGCCAGGGGTAGATGGCGCATAAGTCCGCGCATCGCCGTAGAGATGATCAGTGAACTCTCCGCCATTGAGGATGTCATTGCCGCCACGCGCACTGCCGGACATGTTCATGGCGTCGCCAATCAGCTGGGAGCCGTAGACGGCCGGCGGCGGCTCGCCGCCATTCGTCACGAAGGTCAGGGTATCGTTGCCACCCTGGGCATTGTCGGTCAATGACGTGAGCGAATCGCCGACCAGCGTTCCACCTCCAATCGCCATGCCGCTGCTGATGCCGAGCGTGAGGTCGTCGTTGCCACCGATTGTATTGCCGGTCATGGCACCGATGGCATCCCCACTGAGGGTCGCCGTGCTTTCGTATGCATATTCGAATACGTTCAGCGTGTCGTTGCCGCCATGCGCGTTGTCGCTCATGGATCCCCCGGCATCGCCGCTGAACACGTTCTCGAAGGCGCGCCCACCGGTCACGCCTGTCAGCGTGTCATTGCCGCCTTGCGTGTTGCCCGACATGTCGCCTCCGGCATCTCCGTAAATGGAGATGTTGGAGCGGAAATTGCCGCCGGCGTCGGCGGTGAGCGTGTCGCTGCCGCCTGCAGCATTGCCCAACATGGTCTCGGCGTCGCCCATAATGGTGGCGCCGCTAAAGGGATAATCCACGTTCGCCGTGAGCGTGTCGTTGCCGCCGTGGGAATTGCCCTGCATGACCGTGTCTTCGCCGATCAGCGTAACGAACACGTCCGTGTTGAGGATGGTTGCCGTCACCGTGTCGTTCCCGCCCCAGCCGTCGATCGGGAAGTTGGGATCTCCGACGATGGTCGCGGTTTGGCTGAAGTCCGGAAAGGTGAGGATCAGGGTGTCGTTCGGCATCGTGCGCATGGCGCATCACTCCCATTTCATGTCAGTCGCGTGACTCTGAAAACAGCGGAGGTCTCGGCGAGACGCACTGCGGTCACGCTTGGATCTGAATCTACTTGGAGTTGATGGCGGAGGTTTGCTCCTGACTCGGTTTGATTGCGGCCGAGGAACCGCGTGACGCTGCTCGCCATCGATGGCAGCACGGGACAGGTGCGGACTTCACGGAAACCGCGATCGACCCGTTAGATCAGAGCCGTGTTAAAGCGCTATGACGTGCCGTTTGCCATCTCACCGCATCGTCGCGAGCTGCACCGCCAGCGCGCAGGCGCGGTCGTATTCGTCGAGATTGATCCATTCGTCGACCGTGTGTGCCTCGTTCTGGCCGGCACCGAAGGTGACGGTCGGAACGCCGTGGCGGACCATCCAGTTGGCATCCAGGCCGCCATTGGCGGCGCGCACGTTCGGGCTTCCCCCCACCGCAGACACCGCCTCGATCGCGCGTTTGACCACCGGCAGGTTCTCCTTCATGCGGAACGGATAATAGTCGGTCTCGGCCTTGAACTTGACCTTGCCGGACTTGCCTTGCGCGTTCGTCACCTTCTTGGCCGCCTTCTCGAACGCGGCCTTGTAGGCCTTGGTGATCTCCTTGAAGAATTTTCCGTCGTGGCTGCGGCTCTCGCCGCGCACGTGCACGTAGTCGGTGACGACATTGGTGGCATCGCCCGCGGGGCGGCCTTCGCCGCCGGTGACCGGGCCGACATTGCTGGTGCCTTGCCTCTTGCCCTTCACGACCTTGCCGAACCAGCCGCCGGCCTTCACGTCCGCAAGCGCCAGCGCCATGATCATGGTCGAGGAGATGCCGCGCTCGGGTGCGACGCCGGCATGCGAGGCGCGGCCGAAGATCTCGACGGTCCAACGGTCGGCGCCGACGGCCCCGATCACGACGTTGGAGGCCGAGCCGCCGTCATAGTTGAACGCCATCACGGGCTTGCCGAGCTCGTCGAGCTTGACGTGCCGCGCGCCATAGAGCCCGCTCTCCTCGCGCACGCAGAACAACAGCGTGATCGGCGGATGATCGAGCTTCTGCTTTTGGAGCTCGGCGGCCAGCGTCACCAGCACGCCGCAGCCGCAGCGATTGTCGCCGCCGAGCGCGGTCTTGGCGTCGTTGACGATCTTGCGCCCCGTCAACTTTGGCTTGGCACCGGCGCACAGCGGCACCGTGTCCATGTGGGTCATGAACATGATGCGTGGATGGTTGTGCAGCGCGCCGCGGCCGGGCAGGTCGACGATGAGGTTGCCGGTCTCGGTCGGCACCGGAATGCGCGTGTTGGCGTCATCGAGCCGGATCGCCTTCGCCGGCACACCGCTCTCCTTCAGCGCAGCCGTGAGCTCCCGCCCGATCGCCGCCTCCTGCCCGGTGACGCCCTCGACAGTGAGGAAGCGCATGAGACGATCGGTGGCGGCTTTGGTGTCGACAGGCATGGACTCGAATTCCCTTGATGCGGATGGCGGCGCAGCATCTCCTGCGCTTCCGCATTTCGCAAGGGGCTCAGACGCGCTGCGTGTAGATCAAGAAAATCAGCACGCCGACCGCCAGTGCCGCCGCCATGAACAGCAGCACCGCCGGCAGCCCCGCGAGTGCGGCCACCGCGCCGGTGACGGATTGCATCAGCGCAGTGCCGAGAAAGAAGGCGAGATTGACGGCCGCAAGCGCCTTGCCGGCGACCTGCGCATCGACGAGTTGCCTGGACATGCCGAACAGCAGCGGCTGCGCCGAGGTGAAGAGCCCGATGAGCACGAACAATGCCAGATCGTAGAAGGGCGGCATGACGTTCACGCCGAACAGCCATGCAACGGCAAAGTGCGGCGCTCCCAGCGCCATCAGCGCGAGCAGTAGCGCCGCGATCGCATGCGTGCCGGCGACCAGCTCGCGGCGGCGGCCGAGCCTGCGGTCGATCATGCCGACGAGCAGCGGGCCTGCGATCATCGCCAGCGTGAACGCGCCGAGCTGGTTGCCGGCCTCGATCCGCGTCAGGCCCTTGATCTCCATCAGCCAGGGTCCTCCCCACAGGCCGCGCAGCACCAGCGTGCTCGCCAGCGACACCATCGCCAGCGCGATCACGCCGCGCAGCGGCCGTGACAGGCCGAGCCTGACCACATCGATCATCTGCGACAGCGGCGAGGACTCGTCCTTGTGCTCGGCCGGCTGGTGCGGCACCAGTACGAACACCGCCAGCGCGACGAGGATGCCGCCGATTGCGGAGATCCAGAACCCGGCGCGCCAGCCGTAAGTATCGATCACGAAAGCGAGCGGGCTCGCCGACAGCAGCATGCCGATATTGCCGATCGAGAGGATGGCGCCCGACCACAATCCGAATCGCGCCGCCGACAATTGCTTGGCTGCGAGCGTCATCGGGCACATCAGCATGCCCGAGGTGGCGACGCCGAGCAGCAGTTGCCCGACGGCGAAGCTCTCGGGCCCCGTCGCAAACCCCGAGGCCATCGCGCCGAACACGGTTCCCGCCAGCAGGGCGAGCGACACCGGCCGCACGCCGAACCGGTCCATCGCCGCGCCGACCGGGATCTGCGAGGCTGCAAAGGCAAAGTGGTAGACCGACGTGAGGCTCGCCAGCGCCTGCGGCTCGATGTGGAAATCCGCCGCCATCAGGTCGAGGCTCACCGCCGGAATGGTGCGCAGCAGGGTCGACAGCATGTGGCCGCAGGCGAGCGCGACCAGCGCGAAGATCAGCGCGCGGGTGGCGGTGCCCGCGTCGTCGTCGGCATTGGTCATGAGCGTCCCGTCCCGAGAAGGTTTTAGGGTGGGTTACAGGATTGAGGGGGCGGGTGCCAATGGCGGCAGCGCGCCCCCCTCATGCCGGAATGTGACCTCGGGCTGGTACTCGACCTCTCGAGCAATGCCATTGCCGAGAGGTTAGCCGCATTGCAACGCACCACCTTTGAGACGGCACGCAGCCTGGTAGGGAGTCATGGCGTTGCGCCGCGGGGATAAAGTGTTGTGGGCGTCTCCGCGGTGCGCGCGACGGTTGCATCATCTTCGCTCTTGGGAGCTTCCGTTGGCGAACGTAGGAACAAAGGAGACATCGTCTCTCTTACCTAGGTTAGGGAGACCTGATCATGCTGTCCTCGAGACCGCCACGGCCCATTCGCACGACGCTCGATCTTGCGAACGCTGAGCAGGTCAAGTCGGTCCGCAGGCGGCTTCGCATCTCCAATGCCGATCTGGTCAGGATCGTCGACAAGATCGGCAACTCTCTGGCGGCCATCGAGAAGGAAGTGGAGCTCGAAAAGCTGGCTGCTCGGCAGTGCAATGCCAGGGACGCGGCGACGGCCGTCGAATGAATCAAAGCCATCACGTCGAAAAGGGAGAATTGCGATGAACGGTCTGATCTACCTCATAGGACTCGTCGTTGTGATCGCGGCCATTCTTTCGTTCTTTGGCTTGCGGTGAGCGCGGCGGCCCTGCAGCCTGACGCACCACCAAGCCCGGTGAAGTAATCTCGCGTGCACCAAATGGTTGATCCGCACCAGGTCCATACCATCATCGCGACGACGGCTTGCGCGTTCTTCAAGGACGCTCCCGACGCTCAAATCGGAACTGAAGAAGCCAAGCTGCTGGCCAAGCAAATCACTGAAGCGCTGAACGCAGCTGGGCTGCAAATTGTCCCTGTGGATCCGGCGAATACACGGCCCTAGCTGTATGGCTGCGTCACCGAGCTTTCTGACTTAAGGCTCCATCAGAATCTTCGTTTTCTTGAAGTCATGTCTCGCGCCGGAATGGCGTCATTCGCGCCGCTACCCGGGCCGCAATCTATCTCAACTCGTTCAGAAGCTTCCAAGCGTCCTCCAACAAGGCCTTCACCTGGTGTCGCTCGGCGCGACCATCCGGTGTGCACATTCCATGGCGATATGCATTGCGGTTGCCCTTCGGAGCGCCCGATCTCGGCGCGCCGCCATGCATGCGGCAGCGGCGCTTGCCGTGCATCGCCGGCGCGCGGCAGGCGCTGCCGTCGCGTGTCCGCGCCCCACAGCGCGGGCTCGTCACCATCGCGCGCGTGTTGCGGACGTGACCGCCGCTCATGCGCTGGCGCCCTGCGTTGCGTCGGCCCATTCGCGTTCGCCGGCTGCGCCCGACGCGGTGTCCGGATCGGCACCGATCAGATGAGCATGCTGCGTGACGTTGCCCACGATCGCCCGTCCGCCGTCCTGCACCGACAAATTCTGCACCGTGATCGCGCGCTCGTCGCTGTTGCGGTGGCGGTTCAGCGCTTCGACCTGGGCGGCGAAGGTGCGGGAGAGCCGGGTCAAGGCGCGGGCGATGCCCTCCTGCTGCGTCAGATCGTCGGTGCAGGCGAGACGGCAGGCACAGCGCATCGCCGCCATGTGCACCGACACCATCTGCGACACCAGCATGGCCTCGACGGAATCCTTCGGCGCGATGCTCCTGATCGTCGAGATCATGAAGGCGAGATTGGCCTCATCCGGCTTCTGCCCGACCACACTGGCCTTGACCAATTGCCTCAATATGCCGTGCATCGCGTCGCGGTCGGCGGCGCCGAGCGCCTCGGCCAGCAGCCGCTCGCCGGTGTGCGGGTCGGGATGGCGGATCGCAATGCGCCGCTTGTAGAGTTTTACGCGCGGGGTCGCGGCGGGGACGCTGCGATCGGATGCCGCGAGCGGCGAGGGGATGTGGCGTTCGAGAGCTGTCGTCATGGGCATGTGTCCTTTGAGCGCGCAAGCGCGAACGGCCGTTCGCCGCTGCGCGCGAATGCGGATTTCGGAATGTCGATGAAGGGTTTAGACGCAACCGCGTCGGCACGGGTCCGGACCGGCGGGCCGTGACGCTCGCGACTGTTGCGATGATGGCATTATGGCACTGTTTTGCCCGACGCGACAGAATTTATTTCGTAAATCCGAAAAATTTCCTCGGCCCTGCGCAAGCCTTTGTTCTGAAAGGGGCGGTCTACTGTGCATGGGGTTGTTTTCGCACTTTTGTATTGGAAGCGGCACGCACGTGCCGTGCGGCGGAATGCCGGCGCTCAAACGCGATTGCGAAATCCGGCACGGCCGCTATTCATGACTTCTACGGCGTCGCACCAACAAGCATGCACAAGCGACGCCAAGAGGTCTGGGAGAGAACGAATGCAACGAACCGCCCGCCTGCTGGCAGTCATCGCAGCTCTATGCGCCTTGGCGCCGGCGACAGAGGCTCTCGCGCAGAAATATCCGTCGCGGCCGGTCAAGATCATGGTCGGCTTCAGTGCGGGCGGCCCGGTCGACGTCGTCGCGCGCATCATTGGCGACCGCTTGAGCAACAAGCTCGGCCAGCCCTTCGTGGTCGAGAACCGCGCCGGCGCCAACGGCATGATCGCGGCCGAAGCCGTCGCGCGCGCCGAGGCGGACGGCTACACCATGCTCGCGTGCAACTCGTCGACGATCACGCTGAACAAGACGCTGTTCAAGGACATCCGCTACGATCCGCAAGTCGACTTTGCGTCGCTCACCACGGTGGTCTCGGCGCCGCTCGTCCTCGTCGTCAATCCCGAGAATCCCAAGACGGCGAACGTCAAGTCGGTGGCCGATCTCGTCGCTGCGGCGAAGGCCGCGCCCGGCGCGCTCGCCTACGGCTCCGGCGGCAACGGCAATCTCGCCCATCTCGCCATGGAGCTGCTCAGCCAGAAGGCCGGCATCAAGCTGATCCATGTGCCCTATCGCGGCGGCTCGGCCGCCGAGGTCGGCATTCTCGCGCAGGAGGTGCTGGCAGTGTTCGATCCGCTCTCCGCCGTGCCGCTGGTCAAGGCCGGCAAGCTGCGCGCGCTGGCGGTGTCCTCGGCCGAGCGGCTGCCGGCGCTGCCCGACGTGCCGACCGTGGCGGAAGCCGGCTATCCCGGATTCGACATCTCGTTCTGGGTCGGCTTCTTCATGCCGAAGGCAACGCCCGCGCCGATCCTGGAAACCCTGCATCGGGAGATCGTTGCCGCCGCCAAGGATCCCTCGGCCGAGGAGAAGCTCGGCGCGCAAGGCGTCGTCAGCGTGCTCAGCCCGGCCGACTACGCCGCGAAGATCGCCAAGGAGACCAAGGAGCTCGCAGAGGTGGTCGCGGCCGCGAACATCAAGGCGGAATAGGGCGCGACGCGCTATCTGCCGATCAGCAGCTTAAGCCGGTCGAGCAGCGGACGCTGTCCTGCATTGATCTTCTCCTGCGCCGCGTCGAGCGTGAACCATTCGGCGCGGTCGACTTCCGGAAAGGCCTGCCGCTTGCCGCTGCGCGGCGGCCATTCCATCTCGAACGTGTTGCTGCGAATGCTGCGCACGTCGAGATCGAGCTCGGCCGCGAAGGCGGTGACGAGCTTGCCCCCGCGCTGCCTGACCTGGCCGAGCGGGGTGAACGGCATGGAAAGCTCCTGTCCCAGCTCCTCGGCGAACTCCCGTCGCGCAGCGGCCTCTGCGTCATCTCCGTCCGCGTACTCGCCTTTCGGGATCGACCATGCGCCGAGATCCTTGTTGCGCCAGAACGGCCCTCCGGGATGGACCAGGAGCACCTCGATGTTCCCACGCTTGCGATAAGCGATGATCCCGGCACTCTTCGATGGCATTGCAGGTTCCGCAAAAAGAGCCGCGGCCTTCCCTCGGGAAAAAGTGGAACTGCGCGTCCTAGCGCAGGTTAGTAGCCAATGTTCATTTGATGAAAGGGAGTGAACCATGATCCGCCTGTTGGCAACCACCGCATTGGGGGTGGTGCTGGCGAGCGCCGCGTTTGCGCAATCGCCCAGCACGAATCCGCCGTCTCAGCAGACGCCGCAGTCCCAGTCGAACTCCACCGCGCCATCCACGACCTCGCCGTCGAGCGCGACCGACAAGCAGCAGACCACATCGCAACCGCAGCAATCCCCGTCGTCGGGAACGCCGGCCCAGACCACGCAGGCCAATCCACCATCGTCCGGCTCCGGCACCGCCGATACGGGCTCGACTGCGCAGTCGCAGAGCGGGACGGCGAATTCCAATGCAGCCGGTAACCAGCCTGCAACGCAGCAGAGTGCCAACCCGCCAGCTGCGAACACCAACCAGGCGCAGGACCGGTCCAATCCGCCGCCGGCCAGCAATCAAGCCCAGCAGGCACCGGCCGCATCTGGAACCAACCAGGCCCAGCAGGCACCGACTGCGCCGACGAGCAACCAGGCGGCCGCCCAGGCCGACGTCAACCTCAACAAGCAGCAGGAGACCAAGATCAGCGCGTCGATCTCGCACCTCAACGTGCGGCCGCTGACCAACGTCAATTTCGCGCTGAACGTCGGCACGGTGGTGCCGCGCGACGTGCACCTCTCGACGCTGCCGCCCGACGTCGTCGAGATCGTGCCGCAATATCGCGGCTACAGCTTTGCGCTGGTGAAAGATCAGATCGTCGTGGTCGATCCGGCGACCTACAAGATCGTGACGGTGCTGCCATACTCAGGCCAGTCCACGGCGACAACGACCACGCGCGAGCGCAGCGCCAGCAAGTTCTCGGATCGCGATCGCGAGGTGATCCGCAAGCATGACGAAAACCCGTACCGAGGGGCGCAAGGAAGTGCGGACCACCGGCAGCACGGCGCGCAGTGAGATCCGCGTCGGTGACCGTCTTCCCGAGAGCGTCGAGGTCGAGGAATTCCCGACCACGGTCTATCGCGATGCGCCGGGCTTGCGTGAATATCGCTACATCCACCGCGACACCCGGACCTATGTCATCGAGCCGCGCGAGCGGCGGGTGATCGAGGAGATCGACTAGGTCGATTTAGGTCGGAGCCGCCGCAAGCGAGCGGCTCCGATCGTTAGCCTGACGTCCGTTCGCGCGATGCGAGACGAACGGCGCGAGCCTTCGCGCTCTTTCCGGCCGCGCGTGCCGCGATCATGCTGCGGGCCTTGCCGGGAGCCGTGACATTCTTCCGCAACAGTGTGGCGAGCCGCTTGCGGGCGCCCTTCGTCGTCACGCGTGCCGCGACTTGCTCCGCCTTGCGAATGATGTTCGCAACCGAAGGCGTCAGGTTCACCGGAACCCAGGCGACGTCCTTGGCCTTCGAAAGACTGCCGATGCCTTCGCATGGCGCTTCGCGCGGCAGGTCGATGCGGATCGCGAGTGCCTCCGACCGTTCGGTCCAGTCTTCGGCCTTGGTGCCGGTGATGATCCGGACATAGTCACGCGTTTCGCGCGGCAGCTCGCTCTGCCTGGCAAGCCATTTCTGGATGCGGCCGGGACCGGCATTGTAGGCCGCGGCAGCAAGGCCGAGATTGCCGAAATCGTCGCGCAGCTTGCGCAGGAATTTTGCCGACGCCGGCAGCGCCTTCATCGGATCGAAGGGATCGTCGAGCCCGACCTCGGCGGCCGTCCCCGGCATGAACTGCGCGACGCCCTGCGCGCCAGCATGGCTGACCTCGTTGGACTTGAAGCGGCTCTCCTGCCAGATCAGGCGCGCGAAGAACGGCACCGGAATGCCGCTGGATTCGGCGGCCTCGCGCAGCGCGTGACAAAATCGTTCGGTTGGCGAGGGCTCCGCCTGCACCAACGGCTCGACCGCGCGCGGTGGCTCGATCACCTGCTCGTAAGCCGCGTGCGCGTTGGCAAGCTCGATCGCTTGCACGCTGGCGACGAAGAGCTCGACCACCGGAACAAGTGACGAGGCATGATTGTTCTTGAGAACAGTGGTGTCGAAACGTGATGCTTGGCGGGATGCCGACGGATCGAGATCGCACATCAGAAGCAGAAACGCGGCGCAAGCCGCGACGACAAATCGCATTTGCTGGGAGAACCTCGAACTGTGGGATGAACGGCCAGCGATGCGCCGGCGATAGGAAGTTCTTAACCGTCCGATTGCGGCAAAGCTGCGATCTCGTCGGTTCCTTCGGTGTTACTACGGTGTTCCCGAAGCGAAACCATCCGCGGTTTTTGCGGGCCGTTTGCGAGTGGGATGCGCGATGACGATGCGATGGATACTAGGCGCGGTGATGTCGCTGTGGCTCGTCGCTCCGGCGCTCGCAGGCAATCTCGAGCCTGCTGCGGTGAATGACGCTGCGCGTCCTGCGAAGCCACCGGCCACCGACAAGCTGAATGCAGCCGTGGTGAAGCTTCAGGTGCTGCTCGATCGCGCGCATTATTCGCCCGGCGAGATTGACGGCAAGCTCGGCGAGAACGCGCAGAAGGCGCTCAAGGCGTTCGCGGAGCAGAACGGCATCGCATCCGACAAGGTTGTGGCGCCGGAGCTCTGGGACAAGCTGACCGCAGCGAGCGAGGGCCCGATCCTCGTCGACTACAAGATCACCGACGCCGACGTGAAGGGACCGTTCTTAAGGAAGCTGCCGGCCAAGCTCGATGACATGAAGTCGCTGGACGCGCTGAGCTACACCAGCCCGCTCGAAGGACTTGCCGAGAAATTCCACATGAGCGCGGATCTGCTCAAGGCGCTCAATCCGGGCAAGGCGTTCGACAAGGCCGGAGAGACGATCGTGGTTGCCAATGTTCCGGCGCGGCGCGAGCTGCCGCGCATTGCCCGGCTCGAAGTCGATAAGACCAACGGGACCTTGAAAGCGTTCGACGCAAGCGGCGCTCTGCTGGCGTTCTATCCGGCGTCAGTCGGCAGTCCGGATCGCCCGACGCCAACGGGAACGCTGAAGGTCACCGCCAGCCACGAGCTGCCGACCTACCGCTACAATCCCGACTACAAGTTCAAGAGCGTCAAGTCCAAGAGACCGTTCGATATCAAGCCGGGTCCGAACAATCCGGTGGGCGCATACTGGATCGGCCTGTCGGCGCAGGGCTACGGCATCCACGGAACGGCAGAGCCCGACAAGGTCAGCAAGTCGGCGTCGCACGGCTGCGTTCGGCTCACCAATTGGGACGCGCGTGTGCTCGGCGAGAACGTGAAGCGCGGCATGCCCGTCGTCTTCCTCGATGCGCCGACGGAATCCTCATCGAAGCGGCAGGGCACGCCCGCTGCGAAGCGTGCCGCGAACTAGTCCTTCGGAAAATCCTTCCGCATCGCGATCTCCGCGGCGTCGCCGGGCGACAGCACGTTTTGATCGAAGGCGGCCTGCGGCGTCGTCATGATGTCGTAGAGCGAGATGCCCTTGATCGGCTTGCCCATGAGCTCGCGGACGCATTCGGCGAGCGTGCCGTTGTAGACGAGATAGGGCGGCCCGCGATCCTTCTGCCGCTCGCCCTTCAGCGACGGCCATTTCTTCAGCTCGGCCGGCGCGTCATAGGCGATCGGCGATCCCTCTTTGAACATGCGTTTGGCCCCGGTGGCTTGATGGCCGGGAAGTCTACAGCCGCCGGGTAAACGCCCGTTAAAGAATTGGCTCAAATCAGCCGGCAATGAAGGCGAGCAGGGTGCCGTTGGCCTTGGCCGGCGGCACGCAGATCGCAGCTCCGCTCCGCACCGCGGCTGGCCCCAGCGCCTTCTCGGTCGCCGCGAGATCGCCGCTGACCAGCACCAGCGCGGCGCCACCGCGCTCTGAGAGGCCATTCAGCGACACGCCGGGATAGCGCTTGGCGAGTTGGTCCAGCGTCAGGTAGACGAAGTCGGCGCGATCGCCGCCGGAGGGCACGATGACGGCGCCGTCCGCGTCGGTCTTCGCCTCGCGGTCGATCAGGCGGGCGAGATGCGCGGCCTCCTTGGCGGGCTCCGGCGTTGCGATCAGCGTCTGCTTGATCCGCTTGGCCGCATTGGCGTGGGTCATCAGCTCGGGGATCCACACAGTCTCGCGGGTCTTGTGCTGGCAGGCGAAGATGCGCACGCCGCCCGGCGCTTCAGCCGTCGGCCACATGAAGGTGCGGAATTTCGCCGCCGAGATCGTGCCGTCTGGCAGCGTGACGGGGCGTTCGAAATCGGTCGGGCCGATCGGCTCCAGGCCCCGTGCACGGATCTCCTCGGCGCCGGCGGTGCTATCGACTGCGGTGAAAGCGATGCGCTCGATGCCCTCGCCATGGCGCTCGACGAAGGCGCGGGCCGGCGCATTGTGCTCGGTTGCCACGAGCACGCCGAGCAGCTCCATGTAATCGGGGTCGAACATGATGGTGTAATTGCCGGTGCCCATATGCGCGCTGTGGGTGCCGCGCGGCGAGACCGTGAAGCCGAGTTGCCGATAATTCTCGGCGGCCTTGTCGAGGTCCTTCACCATGACGACGGCGTGGTCGATACCGATGACGTTCTTGAGGGCCACTGTTGCTATTCCCCGATTGCAAGCTGATTTTGCGCCGCGCCGGCGGCTGTCGGCCATGTCTACGCCGGATGGGCCGTCAAGTCATTTTCAATTCGGCGAGAGATGCGGAATTTCATTCCGCGCGATGCATCCTCCGACGCGCTTCAGCGCGCCTGCTCGAGGTAAGCCGCGAGGACGGCGCGCTCCTCGCCGGTCATCTCGGTGATGTTGCCGGGCGGCATGGAATTGGACCAGGCTGCAACCCGCCCGATCAGGCGAATGTTGCGATGGATGTGCTCGGGCGTGTCGAGCACAATGCCCTTCGGTGCGGTGACGATGCCGGCCCAGACCGGCTCGGCCGCGTGGCACATGCTGCAGCGGGACATCACGATCTCCTCGACATTGGCGGCCGTGACCGGCGCCGACAATGCGCCCGTCTTCACCTCGCGCGGTCCGGCGGCGGAGAGGAGGAGAATCGCAATCACGCCGGCCGCGGCCACGCCCCACACCCACCAGGGCGATTGGCGCCCGGCATGACGCTCGTTGAAGAAGTGGCGGATCACCGGCCCGAGCGCCAGGACGATCGCGACGATGATCCAGTTGAAGCGCGTGGCGTAGAGCAGGGGATAGTGGTTGCTGATCATCAGCACGACGACGGGAAGCGTCAGGTAATTGTTGTGGACCGAGCGTTCCTTGCTGGCCTTGCCGAGCTTGGGGTCAGGCGCCTGTCCGGCGATCAGGCTGGCCACGATCTTCTTCTGGTTCGGAATGATCAGCGTGAAGACGTTGGCGACCATGATGGTGCCGATGATCGCGCCGATCTGGTTGAAGGCGCCGCGTCCGCTCAGCACATGGGTGAAGGCGTAAGTGAGTGCGACCAGGAACAGATAGCCGCCGATGGCGAAGGGCAGTTCGCGCTGGGCGAGCCCGGTGCGGCAGGCGGCCTCATAGAGCAGCCACGCCAGCGCCAGGCTGCAGAAGCTGAACAGTCCGGCCTGGAATGATGTGAGGTCGAGGATCGACTTGTCGACCAGGAACAGGTCGGCCTCGAGATAATACACCACCACCATCAGCGCGAAGCCGGACAGCCAGGTGGTGTAGGCCTCCCATTTGAACCAGGTCAGCTCGTCCGGCATCTGGCTGGGCGCGACCAGGTATTTCATGATCCGGTAGAAGCCGCCGCCATGGACCTGCCAGGCCTCGCCCTGCACGCCGCCCGGCAGGTCGGCCTTCGGCTTCAGGCTGAGATCGAGGGCGATGAAATAGAAGGAACTGCCGATCCAGGCGATTGCGGCCACCACGTGCAGCCAGCGCAGCAGCAGGCTCGCCCATTCTGATATGACGGATCCCCACATGATCTCCTCATCCGGCGCGATCTGGATGCCGCAGCCTCCATGACCGTAACCGGCGATCGCCGCCCTCACAATGTGTCGCACCGTTCAACCGCATTTTCCAGTATGATGGACTGCGGCTGATGCACATCGTGCGGGCATGAACTGACGTGGGATTCGGCAGGCGCCAAACTCGCCGAGACACCTTTTGCGGGTGATCGGCGTTGACGCACGACACGCCCAAGGCGGAGGACGACGAATTGAACGACAGGATAAGGTTCGTGGCGATGCTCGCAGCGCTGCTGGCTGCTGCTGCGGCCGGCGCACACGCCGAGCCCGTGTTGCAGGGCAAGGATGCCTATGGCGATTGGCGCGCCGACAAGCCCGGCACGGTCAGGCTGATCCGGCCGCAGGATCTGGTCAGGCCCGGCGCCACGCGATCGGTTGCGAGCTCGTCGCGCGTGGTGCCGCGTCCGCCGGAAGCCCAGCTCCAGGTGCCGGCCGGCTTCAAGATCGAGCTGTTCGCCGAAGGCCTGCGTGCGCCGCGCATCATCCGCGCGGCGCCGAATGGCGATGTGTTCGTCGCGGAAACACGCGCCGGCACCGTTCGGGTGCTGCGCGCGGGCGAGGGCGGCAAGGTCGCGACCAACGAGATCTTCGCCAGCGGCCTGCGGCAGCCGTTCGGCATCGCTTTCTTTCCGAACGGCGACAATCCGCAATGGGTCTATGTCGCCAACACCGACAGCGTCGTTCGCTTTCCCTACAAGGCCGGCGATCTCAAGGCGCGCGGCAAAGCGGAGACGGTTGTCGCAAGCCTGCCGGATGGGGGCCATTCCACCCGCGATATCGTCTTCACGCCCGACAACAAGCGTATGCTGGTGTCGGTGGGTTCGCTCAGCAACGTCGCCGAAGGCATGGGCACGCCGCCCGGCGGGATGGAGGCGTGGGCGAAGACGCAGCCGCTCGGCGCCACATGGGCCAGCGAGCTCGAGCGCGGCGCGGTGCTGGCCTTCAACCCTGACGGCAGGGAGCGAAAGATCCATGCCACCGGTATCCGCAACTGCGTCGGCCTCGCGATCCAGCCGCAGACCGGTCTGCCCTGGTGCTCGACCAATGAGCGCGACGGTCTCGGCGACGACCTCGTGCCCGATTACGTCACGAGCGTGAAGGAAGGCGCGTTCTACGGCTGGCCGTGGTTCTATATCAGTGGCAATGAAGACCCGCGCCATGCCGGCGCGCGGCCGGATCTCAAGGACAAGGTGACGGTGCCCGATGTGCTGATCCAGCCGCACTCGGCCTCACTCGGCATGACCTTCTACCAGGGCGCGCAGTTTCCGCCCGAATACCAGGGCGACGCCTTCGCCGCCCAGCACGGCTCCTGGAATAGGTCGAAACGCACCGGCTACAAGGTGATCCGCATCCGCATGAAGGACGGCAAGCCGACCGGCGAGTACGAGGATTTCGTGACGGGGTTCGTCGTGAACGATACGGAAGTGTGGGGCAGGCCGGTGGGAGTGGCGGTGGCGAAGGATGGATCGCTGCTGATCTCGGAAGATGGCAACGGCACGATCTGGCGGGTGACAAGCGCGCCGCGGTGACGCTGCACCCTCTCCCCTTGTGGGAGAGGGTGGCTTCGCGAACGCGAAGCCGGGTGAGGGGTATCTATCGTCACGAGCAGTCTCAGGTGTAGAGAGAACCCCTCATCCGGCGCTTTGCGCCACCTACTCCCACAAGGGGAGAAGGAAGAAGAGCACCTCATCCTCGCCTCACGCTCGCACCGCCATCCACCGGCAGCGTCACGCCCGTGATGAAATTCGCCTCGTCGCTCGCCAGGAACAGCGCGGCGTTGGCGACGTCCCAGCCCGTACCCATCTTTCTGCGCAGCGGCACCTTGCTGTCGCGTTCGGCTTCGACCTCGGCGCGGGTCTTGTGCCATTCGCGGGCGCGGGTGTCGACGGCCATCGGCGTGTTCATCAGGCCGGGCAGGATGACGTTGGCGCGGATGCCGTATTCGGCGTTCTGGTAGGCGAGCTGTTCGGTGAAGGCGATCATCGCCGACTTCGTCGCCTTGTAGGCGACGTAAGGATAGGTGGTGATCGCGGCCATCGACGAGATGTTGATGATGGCGCCGCTTCTCTGCGCGCGCATGATCGGGATCACTTCCTTCGCGGCGAGGATGCAGCTCTTCAGATTGATGGCGACGACGCGATCGAATGCCTCCTCGGTTATTTGCAGCAGCTCGGCATCGCCACCGGCGAGGCTGACGCCGACATTGTTGTGCAGCACGTCGATACGTTCCCAGCGCGATTGCGCGTCCGCAACCATCGCCTTGATGTCCGCAGCCTTGGTCACGTCAGCCTTGAAGGCCGCCGCCGTGCCGCCTTTCGCGGTGATCATCGTGACCGTCTCCTGCGCCGATTCCAGATGGTGGTCGACACACAAGACCTTGGCGCCCTCGCGCGCGAAGGTGAGCGCGGTGGCGCGGCCGTTGCCCATGCCTTCGCCGGGGCTTTGCCCGGCTCCGACGACGATCGCGACCTTGTCCTTCAAGCGCATCTCGGTTCACTCCCGTCCTTGTCATTATTTTCGTGCAGACTAGCAATCGCGCTCCTGGGAGAGAAGAGCGCGCTTTCCGCGTTCATGTCATTGACATCGCACGGAATTGCATGTGGCAGCCGGTCCATCGCGCATGGCTGGCCGTTGCGGTCCAGGAACCGTTCCGGCCTCGCAGCGTTTGTCGCGGAGCCTTTCCCGCGCTAGGCTCAGTCTCGGGGCTTCCCAACCACCAGTGGCTTGCCGATGAATCTGCTCGATCCGCAAGGGCCCGTGGCTGCGGCCAATAGAACTATTTTGGTCGATTCGGTCTTCATCATGCTCGTGATCGTGGTGCCGACCATTTTCGCGATTCTGGCTTTCGCGTTCTGGTTTCGCGCCTCGAATCCGAGGGCGCGCTACCAGCCGGAGTTCGTCTATTCCGGCCGCGTCGAGATGGTGGTGTGGTCTATTCCGGCGCTCACCGTGATCCTGCTCGGCGGCGTCGCCTGGATCGGCTCGCACCAGCTCGATCCCGCCGCGCCCGTTCCGGGCACCGGCAGCCCAGTGCGGATCCAGGCGGTCTCGCTCGACTGGAAATGGCTGTTCATCTATCCGGACCAGCGCATCGCCACCGTCAACACGCTGACGGTGCCGGCCGGCGCCGAGCTGAATTTCCAGCTGACGTCATCGAGCGTGATGAACACGTTCTTCATCCCGCAGCTCGGCAGCATGATCTACACCATGAACGGCATGGTGACGAAGCTGAACCTGCGCGCCGACAACGAAGGCAAGCTTCAGGGTCTGTCCGCGCATTTCTCCGGCGACGGTTTCCCGGACATGATGTTCGACGTCAACGTGATCTCGCCGCTCGCCTTCCCGGACTGGGTGGCGAACACGGCTAAGACGGACGCGGTGCTGAACGAGGACAGCTACAAGAAGCTGATGCAGCAGGGCATTGAGAAGGGCAGGCCGGTCTACCGCCTCGACGATCCGCGCCTGTTCGATTTGATCGCGACCCAGCATATTCCGCCGGGGCCCGGGCCGGCCCTCGCGTCCGAAGCAGGCCGGTCGCACAGTGGAGGCCATGATGCTCGGTAAGCTCGATTGGTCGGCCATCCCGCTGGACCAGCCGATTCCGCTCGTCGCCGGCGCGGTGGTGCTGGTCGCGATCCTCGGCGTGCTGGGCTGGGTCGTGGTGAAGGGACATCTGCCCTATCTCTGGCACGAATGGATCACCAGCGTCGACCACAAGCGCATCGGTGTCATGTACATCCTGCTCGCCTCGGTCATGCTGCTGCGCGGCGGCAGCGACGCCATCATGATGCGGATCCAGCAGGCTGTGGCGTATCAGTCGCAGGGCTATCTGCCGCCGGAGCACTACAACCAGATCTTCTCCGCGCACGGCACCATCATGATCTTCTTCGTGGCGATGCCGTTCGTGATCGGGCTGATGAACCTCATCGTACCGCTCCAGCTCGGCGTGCGCGACGTCGCCTTCCCGACGCTCAATTCGGTCGGCTTCTGGCTGACGGCGACGGGTGCGCTCTTGGTCAATATCTCGCTCGTGGTCGGCGAATTCGCGCGCACCGGCTGGCTCGCCTTTCCGCCGCTGTCGGAACTGTCCTATTCGCCCGGCGTCGGCGTCGACTATTACGCCTGGTCGCTGCAGATCTCCGGCGTCGGCACGCTGGTGGCCGGCATCAATCTCGTCACCACCGTGCTGAAGCTGCGCACCAAGGGCATGAACTACCTGCGCATGCCGATGTTCTGCTGGACCACGCTGGCCTCGAACCTCCTCATCGTCGCGGCGTTCCCGATCCTTACCGCGACGCTGGCGATGCTGCTGCTCGACCGCTATCTCGGCTTCCACTTCTTCACCAACGAGGCCGGCGGCAACGTCATGATGTTCATGAACCTGATCTGGGCCTGGGGCCATCCCGAGGTCTACATCCTGGTGCTGCCCGCCTTCGGCATCTTCTCCGAGGTGGTCTCGACCTTCTCCGGCAAGGCGCTGTTCGGCTACCGCTCCATGGTGCTCGCGACCATGGCGATCTGTGTCGTCTCCTTCATGGTCTGGCTGCACCACTTCTTCACGATGGGCGCAGGTCCCAACGTCAATGCCATCTTCGGCATCGCCAGCATGATCATTGCGATACCGACCGGCGTGAAGATCTACAATTGGCTGTTCACAATGTATGGCGGCCGCATCCGTTTTGCGACACCGATGTTGTGGTCGGTCGGCTTCATGGTGACGTTCCTCATCGGCGGACTGACCGGCGTGCTGCTCGCGGTGCCGCCGGCCGACTTCATCCTCCACAACAGCATGTTCCTGGTGGCGCACTTCCACAACGTGATCATCGGCGGCGTGCTGTTCGGCGTTTTTGCCGGCTTCGAGTACTGGTTCCCGAAGGCGTTCGGGTTCCGTCTCGACGAACGCTGGGGCAAGGCTGGATTCTGGTTCACCTTCGTCGGATTCTTCATCACCTTCATGCCGCTCTACATTGCCGGCATGCTGGGCATGACGCGGCGGATGCAGCACTACGACGTCGCGGCCTGGCGGCCCTGGATGATCGTTGCGGCGGTCGGTGTGGCGGTGCTGACGATCGGGGTGATCTGCCAGATCGTGCAGCTCGTCGTCAGCATCCGCAATCGCGAGGCGTTGCGCGATCGCACCGGCGATCCCTGGGACGGGCGCTCGCTGGAATGGGCAACCTCGTCGCCGCCGCCGGTGTTCAACTTCGCCTTCAATCCCGATGTGCGCGGCGAGGACGCCTATTGGGACATGAAGGCGCGCGCGAAGCAGCAATCGCTCGCGCATGAGACGCCGGATTATCAGGATATCGAGATGCCCCGGAATTCCCCGACCGGATTCGTCTGTGCCTTCTTCGCCACCATCATGGGATTCGCGCTGATCTGGCACATCTGGTGGATGGTGATCCTGGGCGGCTTGGGCGCTTGGGCGACCTTCGTCGTGTTCGCCTGGCGCGACCATGACGAATACGTCATCCCGGCCGAGGAGGTCGCCCGCATCGACCGCAGCAACATCGAGGAACGGCGCAACCTCGTCAGCATGGCGGGAGCAGTCTGATGGCGATGACCGCGACCGCAGGCCACGCGCATGCCGATCCCCATCATATCGGCCTCGTCATCGAGCATCCCGGCCCCGCGCCGAAGCGGATCGTGACCGCCTACGGCTTCTGGATCTTCCTGCTCTCCGACATCGTGATGTTCTCCTGCTTCTTCGCGGCCTATGCGGTGCTGTCAGGCCAGACCGCCGGCGGCCCCAAGGGCGCGGAGATCTTCGAGCAGAGGAACGTGGCGATCGAGACGGTCTGCCTGCTGTTGTCGAGCTTCACCTGCGGCATGGCCAGCATCGCCGCCGACGTGCGCAACCGGTTCTGGTTTTATCTTAGCATGACCGTGACCTGCGTGCTCGGGCTGATATTCCTCGTTCTCGAGTTTCGCGAATTTGCCGACCTCATCGCGCGCGGCTATGGCCCGTCACGCAGTGCGTTCCTGACCGCGTTCTTCTCGCTGGTCGGCTGCCATGGCCTTCACGTCTCCGCCGGCGTGCTGTGGCTTCTCACCATGATGGCCCAGGTGTTCGCCAAGGGCTTTCGCGCAGACATCTTGCGCCGGATGACGTGCTTTGCGCTGTTCTGGCACGCGCTCGACATCGTCTGGGTCGCAGTGTTCTCCGTCGTTTACCTGCTCGGGAGCGCGCCATGAGTGAGCAGACGCATGGGATGGTCAAACGCGACCTCGCGCCGGGCGAGGAAGAAGAGCATAGCGTCGGCGCAAGGATCCTCGGTTACGTCGTCGGGCTCGTGCTCGCGCTGCTGCTCACGGCGACGTCGTTCTTCATCGCCGGCACGGACCTGGTCTGGCAGCCCTCGATTCCCGTCGCGCTGATCGTGCTCGCGATCGCACAGATGGGCGTGCATCTGGTGTTCTTCCTGCACATCACTACCGGCCCCGACAACACCAACAACGTGCTGGCGCTCGCCTTCGGGCTGCTGGTGGTGTTCCTGGTGGTCGGCGGCACGGTCTGGATCATGGCGAATCTCAACGCCAACATGCCGCCGATGGACCAGATCATGCGGATGCAGTGACAGCCGCGCAAAAAGAGAGAGCCGCTTGCTAGTGACAAGCGGCCCAAGTCTAGGGAGGAAACGCCCAAGCAAAGACAATCGGCCGGAGCCGGATTGCTGCCAAGGAAACGCTCGCGCAAGGGCGCTTGCGTTGGCATACAAATGCAGCAACCGCCGACGAAGTTCAATTCCGGATCAATACGGTCTCGGATTACCACTCACGGGTGCGTGAGGGAGCTTGCTCACCTTGGCCGGCGGCAATTGTAGGCCTTGCGGAAGCCGGCCGCCTGGGCGTCGTCCTCCGAGCAGAACCAGCGATCCGGTGTCGTGGTCGCGGGATAGCTCGGGCATCCCCGCAGATGGTAGATGCCGATATTGCCGGTGACGCGGGCGCGCACCGCGAGCTTGCCCTTGATGCTGCAGTTGGGGGGCATGGTCAGCTCCTCCGGAAACAGCACGGCGCGGATTTCCTTGTCGCGGTCCGGGCGGCAGGCGGTGCCCAGCAGCGCGCCGTCCTTCTTGCCGCTGCGGAAATCTTGCGGTGCAACAAAACAGCCCTTCCAGATCCCCGCCGCCGTCGTCTTGGCCTCGGTGGCTGCGGGCTTGACGTTGGCCTTGATCGGCTCGCGTGCGAGGGCAAAGCCGAGCTTGATCAGCTGCTCGTTCAGGCTGGCCTTGTCGCCTTCTGCCGTGCAGATGGCGCGGTGCCGCTTGCCAAAGCTCTTCTCGGGTCCGACATCGTCGCAGCGCACCGTTCGTTTGTTGATGAGCTTCGCGAGCTGGTCGCGGGCCTCGATGCCGCAGGTCCAGGCATCGGCTTTATTGTCGATGCAGACCTGGTCGAGCTCCGGCGCGTCGACGCCGTCGAGCCGGTAGGTGACGTCGCCGAGCTGGACCGAGTTGCCGTCACGGGCCGTCGCGGCGCCGGTCAGCGCGGAAACTGGTCCGGACGAGGCCAGAAATCCGGACAAGGCGAGAAACGAAACGAGCGCAAAAGCGCGGGCGGCTGCAAAGATTTTCTGGAAGGACATACGGTCTCGCTATCGATGGCTCGTGCGCCCCGTTCCTAGCATCCGGATGTGGCGAGACCAATGGTCTGCGCCTCGCGAAGTGCGACATTCCGGCCCCGCCGCTTTACTCCGCCGTCGCTCTGCCCGTATCGTTTCGCCGGCCTCGCTGACCGCGCAAGGCCGAATCGCCCGGTAAGCGGCGAGGGGGAGGACAAGGTTGCGATGAAAGACCCTGTGGATGTCCTGATCATCGGCGCCGGCGCTTCGGGCGCGGCGGTGGCGTGGTCGCTGGCCGAGACCAAGATGCACATCCTCTGCCTGGAGCAGGGCGGCTGGATGAACCCGGCGGAATATCCCAGCACGGGCCGCGACTGGGAGGCCAAGTTCTACGGCGAATGGTCGTCGAGCCCGAACGTGCGCGGCCGGCCCGAGGACTACCCGATCAACGACGACAACTCTCCGATCAAGGTCGTGAACTACAACGCGGTCGGCGGCTCGACCGTGATGTACACCGCGCACTGGCCGCGGCTGCATCCCTCCGATTTCAAGGTGAAGACGCTCGACGGCGTCGCCGACGACTGGCCGATCGACTACGAGGCATTGACTCCGTTCTTCGAAGAGAACGACCGCATGATGGGCACGTCGGGGCTATCGGGCGATCCGCTGTCGCCGCTGACGCATCCGCCGATGCCGCAGCAGCCGATGGGCCTGTCCGGCGCCATCATCGCCAAGGCCATGAACAAGCTCGGCTGGCACTGGTGGCCGTCGGACACCACGGTCGCGACGATGGACTACGAGGGCCGGGCGCGCTGCATCAATCTCGGGCATTGCACGCCGGCCTGCGCGCAAGGCGCAAAATCCTCCACCGACATCACCTATTGGCCGCATGCGATTCGTGCCGGCGTCGTGCTGCGCACGCATTGCCGGGTGCGCGAGATCACCACCGACGAGAACGGCATGGCCTCGGGCGTGGTCTATTACGACAAGGACGGCATCGAGCAGTTTCAGCCCGCGCATGTCGTCGTCATCGCCTGCAACGGCGTCGGCACGCCGCGGCTGCTGCTCAACTCGGCATCGGGCCGCTTCCCCAACGGTCTCGCCAATTCGTCGGGCCTCGTCGGCAAGAACCTGATGTTCCATCCCTATGCGCAGATCTACGGCTATGTGAAGGAGCCGACTGACTCAAACCGCGCGCCGCCGACCTGCCTGTGGAGCAAGCAATGGTACGACACCGACCTGTCGCGCGGCTTCGTGCGCGGCTATGGCGTGCAGTTCGTGCGCGGGGCCGGGCCGGTGTTCGAAGCCGTAGTCAGCGAGCAGAAGGGCATCTTGCCGTGGGGCGAGGATCACCACCGCGTGTTCCGCAGGCTCAACGGCCATCGCTTAGGTTTCTCCGCGATTTGCGAGGATCTGCCGGAGGAGCACAATCGTGTCACGCTCGATCCGGTGCTGAAGGACAGTCACGGCATTCCCGCGCCGAAGGTCGACTACACCATCAGCGAGAACAGCCGGAAGATGATGGAGCACGCGCTGGCGCGCGGCCGCGAGTTCCTCGAGACTGCCGGCGCGACCGACATCTGCGTCAACTCGCCGATCCCCTGGGGCGGCTGGCACCTGCTCGGCACCGCGCGCATGGGCACCGACCCCGACCGTTCCGTTGTCAACGAATGGGGCCGCTCGCACGATGTGAAGAACCTCTTCATTGTCGACGGCAGCATCTTCGTCACCTCGGGCGGCGTGAACCCGACCTCCACCATCCAGGCCCTCGCGCTCTACATCGCCGACCAGATGAAGCAGCGCCTCGCCAATCTGTTCGATTGAGGCTGTGATGTCCGCAGACAACCAACTGACACGCAGGCAACGCGACGATCTCCGCGCTATCGCCGCGATGATCATTCCGGCCAGCGACGAGTACAAGGTGCCGGGCGCCGACGATCCCGCGATCCAGGCCGACATGCTGGCAACGCTCGGTCGCGATACCAAATTGGTGGCGGCGGCGCTGGATCACCTGGCGCGGCTCGCCGGGGGCCCGCTCGCCGAGCTCGATGCCGCCAGACGCGACGCGGTGGTGCACGAGTTTCGGAAGAACGGCGGTGCCGCCGCCGCAACCCTCGTCCGTGTCGTGCTGCAATGCTATTACCGCGACGACCGCGTGCTGGGCTCGCTGGGGCTCGAGCTGCGCGCGCCTTTCCCCAAGGGCCATGTGCTCCCAGAGGGGGACTGGTCGCTGCTCGATCCGGTCAAGGCGAGAGGCGGCGCGCTGCGGCGGGCGCCCTAGCCATCTGGGCAGTCCGGCCCTGCGCTCCAGGCGGGCCACTTGCGCCTCCGGGAGCAGGCCACCATCTGTGTGAGCCTTCGAGGACTCTTGCCATGTTGGACTTCACCTCAGATATCGCCGATGACGCACCGTCATCGCGGACGACGGCGCCTGGCCCGGCCGATGACCGGGCGCTGCTGGACGCCTATTCCAATGCTGTGATCGACGTCACCGATCGCGTCGGCCCTGCGGTCGTGCGCGTCGAGACCGGCCCCAAGGTGCCGAACGGTCGCGAGCGCGGCGGGCTCGGCTCTGGCATCGTGATCTCGCCGGATGGGCTCGTGCTCACCAACAGCCATGTCGTCGGCACGTCGAAGGAGATCCGGCTGCGCGACGTCGAAGGCCATGTCGGCGACGCCCAGGTGCTCGGCGTCGATCCCGACACGGATCTGGCGCTGCTGCGCGCCAATGGCGTGCGGCACTTGCCCTATGCTGCGCTCGGCAATTCCAAGAGCCTGCGGCGCGGCCAGCTCGTGATCGCGATCGGCAATCCGCTCGGCTTCGAATCGACCGTGACGGCCGGCGTGGTCTCGGCGCTCGGCCGCTCGATCCGCTCGGTGAGCGGGCGCACCATCGAGGACGTGATCCAGACCGATGCCGCCCTCAATCCCGGCAATTCCGGCGGGCCGCTGGTGTCGTCGCATGCCGAGGTGATCGGCATCAACACCGCGATCATCAATGGCGCGCAAGGAATCTGTTTTGCGGTCGCCAGCAACACCGCGCAATTCGTGCTGTCGGAGATCATCCGCCACGGCTATGTCCGCCGCGCCTATATCGGTGTCGCCGGGCAGACCGCGCCGGTCCCGCGGCGGCACGCGGTGCTGGCCGGCGTCGAGAACAAGATGGGCGCGCTTCTGATGCAGATCGAGCCGGATGGACCAGCGGCGAAGGCAGGCCTGTTGCCCGGCGACGTCGTGATCAGGCTCGACGGCGTCGAGATCAATGGCGTCGACGATCTGATCCGCGTGCTCGACCGCGACCGGATCGGCCGCCGGCTACCCATGGACGTGCTGCGCCTCGGCCGCCTCCGGGCGATCGACATCGACCCGATCGAGCGCAAGCCGGCGCGCTGAACCGGGCGATGACAGCGAGTGTGTGGCTGACGCGGAGAGGGGCTGGCGCCTAGCCTCTACTCCGCCGCGGCGGCAAAGCGGCTGTTCTCCAGCTCCGCTTCCAGCCGCGCCGTCTCGGCCGCCGCCAGCCTGATGTTGGCCTCCTTGACGTGGCCGAAGCCGCGGATGGTCTCCGGCACGCGCGCAAGCCTTGCCAGCAGCGGGATTTGATCCGGCTTCAGCCCTGTGATCCGCTGGTCGATCATCGCCAGATAATCCGCGATCAATTTCCGCTCAGTCCGGCGCTCCTCGGTGCGGCCGAACGGATCGAACACGCTGCCGCGCAGGAACTTGAGCCTGGCGAGCAGGCGGAAGGCGTGGAACATCCAGCTCCCGAACTCCTGCTTCTGCAGGTGTCCGGTCGTCTTGTCGCGCTTGGCGAAGATCGGCGGCGCCAAATGGTACTTCAGCGTGAAATCGCCGTCGAACTTCTCAGACACTTTCTTGGCGAAGCTGCCGTCGGTGTAGAGCCGGGCGACCTCATATTCGTCCTTGTAGGACATCAGCTTGAACAGGTTCTTTGCGACCGCTTCGGTGAGCTCGGTTGACCCGGGCAAAGCCGCGCTCTCCGCCTTGCGCACCTTCGCGACGGCTGCGAGGTAGCGGTCGGCATAGGCCTTGTCCTGATAGAAGGTCAGGAATTCGGCGCGCGTCGCGATGATATCGTCGAGCGATTTCGCAGGCGCGGACGCTCTTGCCTTGAACTGGAGCACGCTGCGCACGCGCGACATGTCGTGGGCAGCGAGCCGGCCCCAGGTGAAGGCGAGCTTGTTCATCTCGATCGCGGCGCCGTTGATCTCGATGGCGCGAAGCAGGGCTTCCAGCGACAGCGGGATCGCGCCCTTCTGGAACGCAAAGCCGAGCATGAAGGGGTTGGTCGCGATGGAATCGCCCATCAGTGCCGCGGCAATGCCTGTCGCGTCGATGATGTCGAGGTTGTTGTCGCCGATAGCGTCGCGGAGCACGGTCTGCATCGCGCCCATCTCGAAATCGAGATCGGGGTTTTGCACGAAGCTCGCGGTCGGCTGCAGATCAGCGTTGATGTAGGCCTTGGTCACACCGCGCTCGGCGCGGCTCAGCGCCGTCGAGCCCGCGGAAACGATCATGTCGCAGCCGAGGATGACGTCGGCGCCGCCCGTGGTGATGCGGACGGCGGAGATGTCCTCCGGCTTTGGGGCGATGCGGACATGGCTCATCACCGCGCCGTTCTTCTGCGACAGGCCGGTGAAGTCGAGCGCCGAGCAGCCGCGGCCGTCGACATGGGCAGCCATGCCGAGCAGGGCACCGATGGTGATGACGCCGGTGCCGCCGATGCCGGTGACGAGGATGTTGTAGGGCCCGTCCAGCTCACGCGCCGGCGGCAGCGGCAGATCCGCGAACAGCTGGCCGGAATCCACAGCCGAGGTCTTCATCCGCTTCAGCGAGCCGCCATGGACGGTGACGAAGCTCGGGCAAAAGCCCTCGACGCAGGAAAAGTCCTTGTTGCAGTTCGACTGGTCGATCTGGCGCTTGCGGCCGAATTCGGTCTCCAGCGGCTGCACCGAGACGCAGTTCGAGGCCTGCGAGCAATCGCCGCAACCTTCGCAAACGAGCTCGTTGATGAAGGCGCGCTTGGCGGGATCGGGATAGAGCCCGCGCTTACGGCGGCGGCGCTTCTCGGCGGCGCAGGTCTGGTCGTAGATGATGACCGTTAGGCCCTTGATATCGCGCAGCTCGCGCTGCACGGCATCGAGCTCGCGGCGGTGGTGGATGGTCGCGCCTTGCGGGAAGTATCCGCCTTGCGGATACTTTGTGGGATCGTCGGAGACGATCGCAAGCCGCTTGACGCCTTCGGCCCAGACTTGATGGGCGATCTGCGCGACGTTGAAGGCGCCTTCGGCGGGCTGGCCGCCGGTCATCGCCACGGCGTCGTTGTAGAGGATCTTGTAGGTGATGTTGATGCCGGCGGCCGAAGCCGCACGAAGGGCGAGCAGGCCGGAATGCGTGTAGGTGCCGTCGCCGAGATTCTGGAAGATGTGATTCTCGTTCGTGAAGGGCGACTGGCCGATCCAGTTCACGCCCTCGGCGCCCATATGCGAGATCAGATCCGTGCGGCGGGTCGGCATGCTCAGCGCCATGCCGTGGCAGCCGATGCCGGCCATGGCGCGGCTGCCCTCGGGCACCCGCGTCGAGGTGTTGTGCGGGCAGCCCGAGCAGAAGAACGGCGTGCGCGCGAGCTTGATCGGCGTGCTGGTCGTCACCGGGTTGTCGAAGGCCTCGAGCCTGGCGAGGCGCTGCTCCAGCACGGGACTGTGATGGCCGAGCTTGCGCAAGCGCGCCACCAGCGCGCCAGCGACGATGGTCGGCGTCAGCTCGCCCTCGCTCGGCAACAGCGGTGCGCCGCGCTCATCGCGCTTGCCGGTGACGGTCGGGCGCTTTGAGGCATCGACGTTGTAGAGGATCCGCATCAGCTGGTCTTCGATGAAGCCGCGCTTCTCCTCGACCACCAGCACGTCCTGAAGACCTTCAGCGAAACGTTTCGCGCCGCTTTCCTCCAGCGGCCAGGTCAAGGCAACCTTGTAGATGCGAAGGCCCAGGTCCTGCGCGTCCTTGTCGGTGATGCCGAGATCAACGAGCGCCTGGCGCAGGTCGAGATAGGCTTTTCCAGTCGCGACGATGCCGAGCCGCGCAGGCTTGGAATCGAGCACCATGCGGTCGAGCTGGTTGGCGCGGGCGAAGGCCTGCACCGCGGCCATCTTGGGGCCGAACAGGCGCTTCTCAGCCTCGAGCGGCGGATCGGGCCAGCGGATGTTGACGCCGCCGGGCGGCATCTCGAAATCGTCGGGCACCACGATCTGGATGCGTTCAGGGTCGCTATAGATCGACGCGGAGCTCTCCACAGTCTCGCTGATCGCCTTGAAGCCGACCCAGCAGCCCGAGAAGCGCGACAGTGCAAAACCGTAGAGGCCGAGGTCGAGATAGTCCTGGAGCGTGGCAGGATTGATCACGGGAATCAGCGCCGCCGCGAACACCTGCTCGCTCTGATGCGCCAGCGTCGAGGACTGGCAGCCGTGGTCGTCGCCAGCGAGCGCCAGCACGCCGCCGTTGCGCGAGGTGCCGGCGGCATTGGCGTGCTTGAGCGCATCGACCGAGCGGTCGACGCCCGGGCCCTTGCCGTACCAGATTCCGAACACGCCATCGACCTTGGCTCCGGGAAACAGGCCGACCTGTTGGCTGCCCCAGACCGCGGTCGCCGCCAGATCCTCGTTGAGGCCGGGCACGAAGGCGATGTCGTGGTGCTGAAGGTGCGCCTTCGCCCGCCACAACGCATGGTCGTACATACCGAGCGGAGAGCCACGATAGCCCGAGATGAAGCCGCCGGTGTTGAGGCCCTGAAGCCGGTCGCGTTCGCGCTGCAACATGGGCAGGCGGACCAGGGCCTGTGTGCCGGACAGGAAGATCCGCTTCGATTCGAGCCGGTATTTGTCGTCCAGCTCGACCTGCAACAGCGTCATTCGGAAGTCCTCGTCTTTCGTCCGGCGGGAGGTTTGCGCTGCGGGAGGAATCGCGGCTGCGCGATGCGAATTGTGACAGTCAAAAGGATGGGCCAGCGAAGTCAATATCGCTGGCCGCATCCGTGGCGCTCCTGCTAGTCATGGCTTGCACGCGGAGAGCGCCATGACTGCAAACGCATTCGACACCGCGATCACGGAGACGGCCGAGGCCCTGATCGGGCCGTGGCGTCAGCCACGCCAGATGCTGCAGGCGCAGACCTATGACGCGCACGCCTCGATCCATGACGACGCCACCGCGCAGAAGCTCGGCTTCAAGGGCGGCACGATCGAGGGCCCGACGCATTTCAGCCAGTTCGCTCCGCTCGGCGAGCGGCTGTGGGGGCAGGCTTGGTTCGAGATAGGCTGCCTTTCAGCACATTACCGCAGCGTCTGCTATGAGGGCGAAGAGGTGCAGGCGATCCTGGCGAAGCCATTGCCCGGCACCCGCCAGTGCCAGATCCAGATGGTCAAGCGCGACGGCACTGAGGTGCTGCGCGGCACGGCATCAGTCGGCGATTTGCCGGTTGCAACGGCGCTCGAGGCGCGCCTTGGCGAGCTCAAGCCGCTCACTGATCCCGTGATCTTGCGCGATGTGAAGGTGGCGCAGACCAGCAAGCGGCAGTCGGTGCGCATGGCGTTCGACCAGAACATGGGCGACCTCTATCCGTTCTCGCTGAGGCAGAAGCTCGCCGTCATCACCGAAAGCTCGCCGTACTATTCGGGCGCGGATAATCCGTGGGGCAAGCCCATCATCCCCATGGAGATGCTGAGCGTGCTGTTCCAGTACCGCTCCAAGGACGATCCGCTGCCGGCCAAGGGCCCGGCCGTCGGCCTGTTCGCCGACCAGGAGATCCGCCTGCTGAAGGGTCCGCTCCTCGAGGGCGAGGAATACGAGGTCGAGCGCGAAGTCGTCGCGCTCTCCGGCAGCCGCCGCACCGAAAGCGCCTGGGTCAAGACGCGCGTGTTCGACAAGGCGGGCACGATGGTGGCGGCCATGCTGCTGAACATGGCGACGCTGAAGGAGTCCTACGCCCCGTATGAGGAAGAGCATCGGCAGTTGTATGGGGCAGGGCGGTAGTCCCACTCCCGTCATTCCGGGGCGCGCGCAGCGCGAGCTATGATGCGCAATTGCGCATCAGAGAATCCATCTCACCTCGCGCACTGCCGCCCGATGGATTCCGGGCTCGACGCTGGCGCGTCGCCCCGGAATGACGGAGGAAGCCGCTTATCTCTTAGGCAAATGCACGGCGCGAAGCCGTCGCACAGGGAATAAGCAGACGCCGATCGCCGGCGTAACCTTCTGACCAGACGACAAATTCCCTCGCTACCCGCGCTCAACCGCAATTGTACACAATGGCACGGCGCTTGCAGAACTCCCGGCCAGGAGAGTTCTCGCGGGGCCGTCATGTTGAACTCAGCCAAGCCGACCAAGGGCGTCGTCAGCGCCGAGCCCGAGCCGATCACGCTCGACTGGTCCGCCACCGCGCTTCTCATCATCGACATGCAGCGCGACTTCATGGAGCCCGGCGGTTTCGGCGAGACCCTGGGCAACGACGTCAGCCAGCTCGGGCGTGCGGTGAAGCCGATCGGCGCGGTGCTGACGGCCGCGCGCGACACCGGCATGCTGGTCATCCACACGCGGGAGGGGCATCTGCCCGATCTCTCCGATGCGCCGCCGGCCAAGGTCGAGCGCGGCGCGCCGAGCCTTCGCATCGGCGATCCTGGTCCGATGGGCCGCATCCTCATTCGCGGCGAGGCCGGCCACGACATCATTCCCGAGCTCTATCCGCTCGACAGCGAAATCGTCATCGACAAGCCCGGCAAGGGGGCGTTCTACGCGACCGAGCTCGGCGAGGTCTTGGAGAAGTACGGCATCGAGAATTTGCTCGTGTGCGGCGTCACCACGGAAGTGTGCGTCAACACCACGGTGCGCGAGGCCAACGACCGCGGCTATCGCTGCGTCGTCATCGCCGACGGCTGCGCGTCCTACTTCCCCGAGTTTCACGAGATGGGCCTGAAGATGATCAAGGCCCAGGGCGGCATCTTCGGCTGGGTCGCGGATTCAGTCGCAGTTCTGGAGGCAATGAAGGTTTCGACCACATAGGGGTATATCATGAGCACATTGACGGGGGCGGCCGGCAGTTCTGATCTGAACAAGTCCGACTTCAAGCCGGCGCTATGGACATCGGGCGACTGGAACGCGTTGTTCGGCTTCGGCACCAACATCCTCGTCAACATGCTGGTGCTCACGGGCCTGTTGCGCTTCGTGCTGAAGATGCCCGATAGCCTCGTGTTCGGCCGCATCCTGCCCGCGCTGGGGCTGATGATGTGTCTCTCCACTTTCTACTACGCCTATCTCGCCTACCGCCTCGCCCAGAAGACCGGCCGCAACGACGTCTGCGCGCTGCCGTCGGGCGTCAGCGTGCCGCACATGTTCATCGTGACCTTCGTGATCATGCTGCCGATCACGCTCAAGACCGGCGATCCGCTCAAGGGCTGGTCGGCGGGCCTGGTCTGGGTGTTCTTCCAGAGCTTCATTCTGATGATCGGCGGCTTCATCGCGCCGTTCATCCGCAAGATCACGCCGCGCGCGGCGCTGCTCGGCACGCTCGCAGGGGTCTCCGTCACCTTCATCTCGATGCGGCCAGCGTTAGAGATGTACATGACGCCGCAGATCGGTCTCGTCTGCTTCGCCATCATCCTGGTGAGCTGGTTCGGCGGCGTGAAGTATTGGCGCGGCATTCCCGCGGGCCTCGTCGCAATCGCGGCCGGCATGATCATCGCCTGGGGCTCGAACCTGTTCGGGCTCGGCCTCGGCGGCCTGAGCATCGCGGGCGTCGGTGCGGCCTTCGCCAATTTCGGCTTCTCGGTGCCGATCCCGGCGTTTGGCTACGTCTTCTCCGGCTTCGAATTCCTCGGCATCATCCTGGTCACGGCCATTCCGTTCGGCATCTACGACCTCGTCGAGGCCATGGACAATGTCGAGAGCGCGGAAGCGGCCGGCGACGACTATCCGACCACGCGCGTGCTCACCGCCGACGGCGTCGTCAGCCTGATCGGCTGCCTGATGGGCAATCCTTTCATCAACGCGGTCTATATCGGCCATCCCGGCTGGAAGGCCATGGGCGGCCGAATCGGCTATTCGGCTGCGACCGGCATCATGGTGGTGGTGCTGTCCTGGTTCGGCATCATCTCGGTGCTGCTGGCGCTGGTGCCCGTCGTCGCGATCTCGCCCATCCTGCTCTATATCGGCATGCTGATCGGTGCGCAGGCGTTCCAGACCACGCCGGTCAAGCATGCACCCGCGATCGTGCTGGCACTGACCCCGCACCTTGCGGCGTGGGCCAAGCTGCAGATCGATACGATGCTGGCCTCGACCATGACTGCGGCAGCAACCGTCGGCGGGATGGCGGCGGACAAGGCCGACGCAGTCAAAACGGCTGCGATTGCCGCGCTGCCGCAGCAAGGCGTGTTCTATCACGGCCTCGAGGTGATGGGCGGCGGCTCCATCCTCGGCGGCCTCATCCTCGGCGCTATCGGTGTCTTCATCATCGAGCGCGATTTCGAGAAGGCCTCCGCCTTTGCGCTGGTCGGGGCGATCCTGACCTATTTCGGCTTCATGCATGGCGAGGCCGTCGGCATCGGCGGCGGCTTTGGCGTGACCCCCGCGGTCGCGCTGGCCTACGCCGTGATGGCCGCCGGCCTGTTCGCGGCCAGCAAGCTCGGCGCCAGCGAACACTATGCCGCGCATCCGGAGATGTCGGCCGCACCGGCGGAGTAGGCCCGGCTTCATTGTTGCGGAACGGCCGGGCGGATGGTCCGGCCGTTGCTGTTTCAGGGCCGCACCGCCGGCGTTTCCATCGGCAGGCCGCGCGCGCGCGACATCAGATAGAGCTCGAGCGCGACCAGCTCGGGCGAGCCGTAATCATAGGCCTGGGCGCGGACACCGCTCATGCAGCTGCGCAGCCGTCGCTCCAGCGAGCCCAGCGTCTGCCATTCCAGTCGATACAGCGGATAGCCGGTCGGCTGTCCTTGCGTGATCGGAGCGCCCGCGAGGCGCTTGTCGAAATTGTCGTCATGGCAGTTGGTGCAGGCAAGGTTGAGCTGGCCTTCGCGCTGCATGAAGAGGTCGCGGCCCTGGTCGACAAACGGCTTGAGTTGCGGATCGTCGCCGGCCGTGATCGGATTGCCACGCGACTGGTGGGCGACGAAGGCGGACAATGCGAGCAGGTCGCGGGTCTCGTAAGGTAGCGGCGTCGCCTGCTGATGATTGGCCCGGCAGAGATTGATGCGCTGGTCGAGCGTGACGGGACGGCCGAGGGCCTTGTCGAAGGCAGGATAACGCGCCGCGACGCCCTTCATGCTGGTGCGCGCATCGCCATGACAATCGGCGCATGCCCTGTCGGCGCTGCCGGTCTTCTTCTTCCACAGCTGCTCGCCGTCGAGCACGAACAGCATGCCGGGATTGGCGGTGTCGTCGTCCTGCATCGCCCGGGTGTCCGGGCCCATGAAGGCATAGCCGGAGCGGCGCGCATCGGGCGGGATCTCTGCGGCGAGCAGGGCTGGGCCCGTGACGAGGAATATCGCCGCCGCCGCTATCGCGCGCCAAGCGATCATTCGACCCTGATCGATGCGGATGCGGTGGACGAATAGCCGTTGTCGCCAATCCACTCGAACTCGAACTTGCCGCTCTCCTTGGCCACCGTGAAGAACGACAAATATGGGTTCGCCGCGATCGCCGGAAACAGGTCGGCACGAAAGATTTCGGCGCCGTTGTAGCGGCAGTTGAAGCTCGTGATGATGTCGCGCGGCACGAGCTTGCCGTCCGCGGTATGGCGGAATCCTGTTTCCATGATGTGCGAGGTCAGCGTGCGGATCTCGATGATCTCGCCGCGTTTGGCTTTCGAGGGAACGTTGATGAGGGCGGCCATCAGTTCATCTCCTCGGTGCAGGCCGCCAGCGTCACGACGACATCGGCGGCAACCTGCCAGAACGTGTCGTCGGACAGGCGCGCGATCGCGACCACCTTCTGGGTGTCGGCGAGCCGGATCCGGGTCGAGACCTGGGCGCGGCCGGAGGAGGGACCAAGATAGAAATTGCCGATGTTCGGCTGCGGGTTCTTCTCGTTGAAGACGTGGATGCTCTTGACGTGGTCGTCCGCCGTCATCGGGCTTGCAACGCTGACCGTTATCGGCACCGTATTGCCGTTCTCGACCAGCGACGGAATGTCGAGCCTGATCCTGCCGCTGCGAAGCTGGGCTTCGCCGACGAGGTTACGGATCGCAGCGTTGAGCATCGCCGGCGTCGCTTGAAGCGGCCGCAGCGTCACGATCGGGACCGTGCCGGCGACTGTCACGCCTCCGGCGAGGTTCAAGAATTGTCGTCGCGTGGTTGGCATGAAACCTAGTCCCGAAGCGTTGCAAGAAAAGCCACGATGTCCTCGATCTCCGCAGCCGACAGGATCGGCTTGCCGGCGAAGTTGCGTCCGACGCGGACGAGGCCGTCGTTGCGATAATAGGACGGCATGATGGTGTCCGGATTGAAGCGCGAGGCATCGACCAGTCGAAGCCGCAACTGGCTCGCGGACCACCGGTTCCCGGCACCGGCAAGATCAGGCGCGAGGTCGCCCTGAAACCGCGTTTCCGGAAATGGGCCGGAATGGCAGAGGATGCAGGTCGTCGTGCGTGCGAGCACCAGCGCGCGCCCACGCGTGGCATCGCTGGGCGAGCCGGTGAGCGAGGCGGGAATGCCGTCGCCGACGATTGTGTAGGGCACGAGCTCGTCCGCGCTCGCGCTGCAGGCGAGGCTGGCAGAGATCAGCGCTGCGATATGGATCGGTGCTCTAGCCAAAGGTGTCCGCCGTGATGGTTTCAAACCAGCGCTCGGCCTCGTCCGCCTCGCGGGCGCGCAATTCGCGCGGCGCGTCGACCGGGCTGGTGGCGCCGCCCTCGACCTCGGCGAAGATGTCGCCCCTGGGCTCGTAGTTGCCGGCCAACGAAAAGCCGTAACCGGGCGCGACGACGTTGTAGCAGACGCCTGTCAGGCGTGGCGTCTCCGGCGCGCGACCTGCAAAGAGATTCACGATCGCGCCAGCACAGGCCCTGCCTTGCGCGCTCGCAGCGGATGCTGATTTGGGAATGCCGCCGCCGAGGCAGGCATCGCCGATGACGTGGACGTTCGAAACGAGTTTCGACTCGAACGTGACGGGATCGATCGGGCACCAGCCCGTCGCGTCCGCAGCGCCCGCGATGGCGGCGATGCGCCCCGCGCGCTGCGGCGGGATGACGTTGGCGACGTCAGGGGTGTAGTTGCCGAACTCCGTGACGATGGTTCGCATCGTCGGATCGACCGAGGTGACGCGGCCGCCTTGCGACAGTGCGACGCGCTCGATCATGTCGCCATAGAGCTCCTTCCACGCTTTCTCGAACAGCCGCTGCTGAGAGAACGCGTCCTTGGCGTCGAGGATCAGAACTTTCGACCGCGGCTTTCTCGACTTCAGGTAATGCGCGATCAGGCTCGCGCGCTCGTAGGGCGCTGGCGGGCACCGGGAAGGATTGGCCGGGATTGCAATGGCGATCGTGCCGCCGTCCGCCATCGCTTCCAATTGCCGGCGCAGCAAAAGCGTTTGCGCGCCGGCCTTCCAGCCGTGCGGCATCGTCTCCGATGCGGCGTCGTCGTAGCCGGGCAGGGCTTCGAAATGGAAGTCGATGCCGGGCGAGAGCACGAGGCGGTCATAGCCGAACGTGGTGCCATCCCCCGTCGTCACACGACGCGTTTGCGTGTCGATGCCCGTCGCAGCCTGGATGACGATGCTGATGCCCCCGGCGGCAAGCTTGTCATAGCCGAACTGCTGCGCCTCGATCTCGCGCAGGCCCGCGATCACCTCGTTGCTGAATGGACAGGAGATGTAGGTCTGGTTCGGCTCGATCAGGGTGACCTGCAATTTAGCATCGGCGCGCGCGAGCGCGCGGGCGCAAGCCGCGCCGCCGAAGCCGCCGCCGACCACGACGACGCGGCCCGCCGATTGCGCGCGCAGGATCGAAGGGGCGGCGAGCGATGTAGCCGCGACGGCGATGCCGAGGACGGCATTCCGCCGCGTCACCGGCGCATTCATGAGACCTGTCCGGAAAATGCTGCGGCGGCCGATACGGCCGCCGCGATTTGTCCTTTGAGCATGATCTTTTCGGACAACAGCTCCACACTTCTCCGGATCATGCTTTACGCGAAGGTGATGTTCTGGTCGCGCAGCGGCACATGGCGGATGCGCTTGCCGGTCGCGGCGAAATACGCGTTCAGCACCGCCGGCGCCGCGATGCCGATGGTCGGCTCGCCGACGCCACCCCAGAACCCGCCGCTCGGCACCATCACCGCCTCCACCTTCGGCATCTCGTTGATGCGCATCGAGTTGTAGGTGTCGAAGTTGGTCTGCTCGATCTTGCCGTCCTTCACCGTGCAGCCGCCGTAGAACAGCGCGGAGAGGCCATAGACGAAGGAGCCGGCGACCTGTCGCTCCACCTGCGCCGGATTGACGACGTAGCCCGGATCGGTGGAGGCGACGATGCGATGCACCTTGATCTTGCTGCCCTCTGTCACCGAGATCTCGGCGGCGCCGGCGACATAGCTGCCATAGCCCATCACCTGGGCGATGCCGCGATAGACGCCTTGCGGCGCCGGCGTGGTCCAGCCGATCTTCTCGGCCACCGCATTGAGCACCGCGAGGTGCTTGGGGTGGTTGCCCATCAGCTTGCGACGGAATTCGAGCGGGTCCTGGCCTGCGGCATGGGCGAGCTCGTCCATGAAGCATTCCATGTAGATCGCGTTGTGATTGACGTTGACGCCGCGCCAGAAGCCGGGTGGGACGTGCGGGTTGCGCATCGCATGCTCGACCAGAAGGTTCGGCACCGAATAGCCGAATGCGGCTTCGCCGGATTGGGCGACGCCCTGGAATGCCGCGGGATCCATGCCGTTCTGCAACGCTTCGGGGCGGAGCGAGAACAGGATCGATTGCCCGGACAGGCGGTAGTGCAGCGCGATCAGGTTGTTGTTAGCATCGAACGCGCCGGTCATCTTGCACTGGGTGATCGGGTGATACCTGCCGTGCGCCATGTCCTCTTCGCGCGACCACAGCAGCTTGATCGGCGTGCCCGGCATCTGCTTGGCGATCATAACCGCCTGGCGGACATAGTCGGTCTGGCCGCGCCGGCCGAAGCCGCCGCCTAACATCACCTTGTGCACGTCGCACTTCTCCGGCGGCAGGCCGGACGCTTCCAGCACCGCTGCAAACGCCGCCTCGCCGTTCTGCGTGCCGCACCAGACCTCGCATCGGTCCGCCGTGTAGAGCGCGGTGGCATTCATCGGCTCCATCGTGGCGTGGTTCTGGTAGGGATAGGAGTAGACGGCCTCGACCTTCTTGGCGGCGCCGGCAATCGCGGCCTTCGCGTCGCCGTTCTTGTTGCCGACATAGGCCGGCTGCGCATTGTCGAGGCCCTCGGCCAGCCATTTCGCAATCGACTCGCTGGAGACTTTTGCGTTGTCGCCTTCGTCCCAGACGATCGGCAGTGCTTCCAGCGCGGTCTTGGCGTGCCACCAGGTGTCGGCGACGACCGCGACGGCGGTGTCGCCGACCCTGACGACCTTCTTGACGCCTTTCATGTTGGCGATCTTGGCTTCGTCAAAGCTCTTCAGCTTGCCGCCGAACACCGGGCAGTCCTTGATCGCAGCGTTCAGCATGCCCGGCAGCTTGACGTCGACGCCGTAGATCATCGCGCCGGTGGTCTTGTCGACCGTGTCGAGCCGATTGACGCCCTTGCCGATCAGCTTCCAGTCCTTCGGATCCTTCAGCTTGACGTCCGCCGGCGGCGTCAGCTTCGCCGCAGCTTCGGCGACCTTGCCATAGGTCGTGGTCCGGCCCGAGGGCGTATGGGTGATGACGCTGTTCTGGGCCCTGCATTCGGAGGCCGGCACCTTCCAGGCGTCGGCTGCGGCCTGGATCAGCATCACGCGCGCGGTGGCGCCGCCCTTGCGGACATAGTCCTGCGAGGAGCGGATGCCGCGGCTGCCGCCAGTCGAGAAATCGCCCCAGACGCGCTTGCGCGCGACGCTCTGGCCGGGCGTCGGATATTCGGTCGTGACCTTGGTCCAGTCGCATTCGAGCTCCTCGGCAACGAGCTGGGCGAGGCCGGTCAGCGAGCCCTGGCCCATCTCCGAGCGGGCGATGCGGATCACCACGGTGTCGTCGGGCCTGACCACGACCCAGGCGCCGATCTCCGGCGAGCCGTCGGCGGCGCGGACCACGGCGGGGCCGCCGAAGGGCAGGTCGAGGCCGATGGCAAGGCCGGCACCGACCGCAGCGGTGCCGATGACGAAGGCGCGGCGGTTGAGCCGCGGCGATATATGCTTGTTCATGTGGGGATTTCCTTACGCGCTCGCGATCGTGTGGATCGCCTCGCGCACCTGCTGGAAGGTGCCGCAGCGGCAGATATTCGTGATGGCCTCGTCGATGTCGGCGTCGGTCGGCTTCGGCTTCTCGTTCAAGAGCGCGGCCACCGCCATGATCATGCCGCTCTGGCAATAGCCGCATTGCGGCACGTCCTGGGCGATCCAGGCCTCCTGCACCTTGTGCAGCGTATTGCCCGAGGCGAGCCCCTCGATGGTGGTGATCTGCTTGCCCTCGGCCTCGCTGACCGAGATGCCGCAGGAGCGCATCGCAACGCCATCGAGGTGAACCGTGCAGGCACCGCATTGTGCAATGCCGCAACCGTATTTGGTGCCGGTCAGGCCGGCATTCTCGCGGATTGCCCAAAGCAGCGGCGTATCCGGCTCGACGTCGAGCGTGAAGGGTTTTCCGTTGATTGTTAGGTTTGCCATCGCAAGTCCCCTGATTGGCCCAATCCACCGATTGAACTCAGGGGCGCAATGTGTGCGGCAAACTGGAACGGTTCAAATCAACAGTCCGAGGTTCAAATCAACAAACCGAGCGCGACCAGGGCGCTTGGCCCCCGCTCTGGGTATGGACCGGGACGCCGTTTTGGCTCATCCCTTCGCAATCGATTCGGGTTGAGGCCTTGTTCCGAGGGCGCCAATCCGCGGCTTGAGGCGACGTCCGCCTGTGAATGCCGGTTCCAGGGCCCCGCGCGGCTTGCGCTGCGGCGACAGTTTGTCCCTATTGCCGGGGTGCAAGTCGCGGGCGCTTTGGTACACTGCGCCGACGCAAAAGGAGTTCCATGAACGTGCCGAGTCCCTGCAACGTACTGATGCTCTACCCGCTGTTCTCGGCAGAGTCCTTCTGGACCTTCGGCGAATCCTGCAAAGTGCTGGGCGTCAAGCGCCCGGCCGCCCCCCTGGGCCTGATCACCGTCGCCGCGATGCTGCCCGAGAGCTGGACCGTCCGGCTGATCGATTGCAACACCGCGCCGTTCGGGGAGGAGGATCTCGCCTGGGCCGACGTCGTGTTCACCGGCGGAATGTTGCCCCAGCAGGCCGACACCTTGCGTCTGATCGAGCTCTGCCGCGCTGCCGGCAAGCCGGTCGTGGTCGGCGGACCCGACCCCACCTCGAGCCCCCATATCTATGAACGGGCCGATTTCCGGGTGCTCGGCGAGGCCGAGAGCGTCATGAACGAATTCATCGCGGCCTGGGAGAGCGGCGCGCGATCCGGCCTCTTCACCGCACCGAAGTTCCAGGCCGACGTCACCAAGACGCCGGTGCCGCGTTTCGACCTGCTCAAGTTCGAGGACTATCTCTATCTCGGTGTGCAATATTCGCGCGGCTGTCCCTTCACCTGCGAGTTCTGCGACATCATCGAGCTCTACGGGCGCGTGCCGCGGACCAAGACGATCGAGCAGATGTTCGTCGAGCTCGAGACGCTCTACAAGATGGGCTATCGCGGCCATCTCGACTTCGTCGACGACAATTTCATCGGCAACAAGAAGTCGCTACGGCAGTTCCTGCCGAAGCTCGCCGAATGGCAGCGCACGCACGGCTATCCGTTCGAATTCTCCACGGAAGCCTCGGTCAATCTCGCCGACGACCCGGAGCTGTTGGAGCTGATGGGTGCGGCCAATTTCTTCGGCATCTTCGTCGGCATCGAAAGTCCGGACCCGGCGACGCTGGTCGCGATGCGCAAGAAGCAGAACACGCGGCGCAACATCGCCGAGAGCATCCACAAGATCTACGCCGCCGGCATGCTCGTCACCGCGGGCTTCATCGTTGGCTTCGACAACGAGAAGGTCTCGATGGCGGAGGCGATGATCGACTTCATCGAGGAGGCGGCAATCCCCGTCGCCATGGTCGGCCTGCTCTATGCCTTGCCCAACACGCAGCTCACGCGCCGGCTGGAGCGCGAAGGCCGGCTGCATTCCGGGCACGACGTGGCGCCGACGATTGGCGCCGATCAGTGCACGGCGGGCATCAATTTCGATCCGGTCCGCCCGTTGCGCGACATTCTGACGGACTACAAGCGGGTGCTGGAACACATCTACAGCCCGGCGGCCTATGCAGCACGTGTCGACCGCCTGATGACGCTGCTCGACCGGTCGAGGCAGCGTTCCGAGCTTGCCGAAGGCGATATCCGCTCCAAGCTCGGAGCCATGGAGACCGTGCACAAGGTGGTGTCCGCGCTTCCTGAGGCGCGGGGGCCGCTCTGGCAGACCTTCATGAACTGCGCCAAGCGCGACACGTCATCGGCGCGCATCGCCGTGCAGATGATCGCGGCCTATGCGCATCTCGGACCGTACTCGCGCAAGGTCATCGCGGCGATCGACCAGCGCCTGGCCGCGCTGGACAACGAGGCCGTCTCTCCTGTGGCTGTCGGCGTGACGGCGGCCTGAGGCCTTACTTCACCGCGAGCCGCAGGAAGCTCATCACGCTGCCGAGCGCGGCAAAGCCCGCGCCGAGCGCCAGCGCCAGCGTCGCGCCCTCGTGGCCAGCGAGTGCGAAGCAGGCGGCGGCGAGCGCCGCGCCAGTGGTCTGCCCAGTTAGGCGCGCGGTCGCGACGATGCCGGAGGCGCTGCCGCTGCGGTGCGGCGGCGCGCTTGCCATCACCGCCTTCATGTTCGGCGCCTGGAAGAAGCCGAAGCCCATGCCGCAGATCACCATCCGCCAGATGATGTCGGCAATGGCGGGATTGGGCGGCAGTGTCGCGAGCAGCGCCATGCCGAGACCCAGCAGGACGAGGCCGATGCCGCCGAGCAGCCCGACGGCATGGCGGTCGGAGAGGCGGCCTGCGATCGGCGCCATGATGCCGACCACCAGCGGCCAGGGCGTCATGAAGAAGCCGGTCTCGACCTGCGAGCGGCCGAGCACATCCTCGAAATAGAACGGCAGCGAGACGAAGGCGAGGCCCTGGACGGCGAAGGAGCACACCGCCGTTGCCGCCGACAGCGCGAACATCGGCCTGGCGAACAGGTCGATCGGCAGCATCGGCGCGGGATGGTCGGCGTGGCGGCGGGTCAGGATCACACCGAGCACGAGGGCGGTGACCAGCTCGATGCCGACCACGAATGGCGACAGATTGTGCGCGGCGCTGCCGATGCCGGTGATGAACAGGCCGAGGCAGGCGGTGGCCAGGATCGCGCCGAGCAAGTCGAAGCCGTGATCGGCGCGCGGGGTCTTCGGCAGCATGGCAAAGCCGATGCCGATGGCGATGAGGCCGAACGGGATGTTGACGGCGAACAGCCACGGCCAGGGTCCGAAGGCGAGGATGGCGGAGGCGATCGAGGGTCCGAAGGTGAAGGCGGTCGCGACCACGAGCGCGTTGTGACCGAAGCCGCGGCCGAGCATGCGGCCGGGATAGACGAAGCGCACCAGCGCCGTGTTGACGCTCATGATGCCGCTCGCGCCCAGCCCTTGCAGCGTGCGCGCCAGCAACAGGCTGTCGAGCGACCATGCCACCGCGCAGAACATCGAGGCAATGGTGAACAGGATCAGTCCGCCGAGATAGATGCGCTGGTGCCCGACGATCTCGCCGAGCGCCCCGAGCGGCAAGAGCGTCGCCACCAGCGCGATCTGGTAGACGTTGACGACCCAGACCGACTGCTCCGGCGTGACGTGCAGGTCGGCGGCGATGGCGGGCAGGGCGATGTTGGCAATGGCAGTGTCGAGCGAGGCCATCGCGAGCGCAGTGAAGATCGCGGCAACCGCCCAGCGCCGCTGCGTCGACGGAAGACCGTCGGCGGTGGGATGGTCGGGCTCGCGCGCGGCGGCAGGTAACGTGATCGTCATTTTGTTGGCGCGCTGCTCCGGCGGCGTAGCCATGGGGGACGTTCGGCATGTACTACGGAGGCGCCGGCTTCCACAGGCGCAAGCTTGCATGCTGTGTATGCGCGAAGGTCAGGCGATGCGGCTGCGCTGCGAGCGCAGGGCCAAATGAAAAGAGTCGAAAAATAACCCCATGCACAGTAGGAGGCCCTTTGATCGACAAGGCATTTTCCCGCCGTGTCGAAAACGGCGGTCGCAGCCGCAATCAAGTTGACCCGTCGGGCAAAACACTGGCAGGATGCCAGCGTGCCGGCGATCGGCCGGGAGCAGGCCGCATGCGCGTCCTGCGCGCGCCTTCTCCACCACGCCGGCGTTGAGACAGATCAACACTCGACCTGCGCGGCCGCCCGACCTTTCCATCAGCGCATCGATGGAAGGGCGGCTACATGCAGATTCTGCTCAGGGAAATCCGGAATACCCCTTTGCTCTGGATGCTGGCCTTCGTGCCCATCGTGCTGGTGGCCGAGGCGGTGGCGCCGCATTCCCACACGCTGCTGTTCGTGCTCGCGGTGCTGGCCATCGTTCCGCTGGCGGCGCTGCTCAGCCACGCCACCGAGGCGGTCGCCGCCAAGACTGGCGATGCCGTGGGCGGATTGCTCAATGCAACGCTCGGCAATCTGACCGAGCTGATCATCGCCATCACGGCGCTGCGCGCCGGCCAGTACATGCTGGTGAAGGCCTCGATCGCGGGCGCGATCGTCACCAACGCGGTGTTCATGCTGGGCGCCTGCCTGTTGCTGGGCGGCCTGCGCTATCATGTGCAGGAATATAACCGCGCCGGTGCGCGGCTCTCGTCCGGCCTGTTGCTGATGGCGACCGTCGCGCTGCTTGCGCCTTCGGCGGTCGCCGATCTCGACCACCTGCCGCAGGGCGGGGGCATCCTCAACAAGCTCAGCCTCGGCATTTCGGTCCTGCTCATCACAGCTTACGGGCTCGGCCTGTTGTTCTCGCTTCGAACGCACAAGGAATTGTTCGCAAGCGCCGGTCACGGCGACGACGACAAGGAGGCGCACTGGCCGATCGGAACGGCCGTCGGCACGCTGCTGGTCGTCACCGTGCTGGTCGCGCTGGTCAGCGAGATCTTCGTGGAATCGGTGCAGAAGGCGGCGGAAACCTTCGGAATGAGCCCGGCCTTCGTCGGCTTCATCGTCGTCTCGCTGGTCGGCGCCGCCGCGGAATTCGCGGTGGCCTTCGCCGCGGCACGCAAGGACCGGCTCGACATGGCCGTCAGCATTGCGCTCGGCAGCGCCTCGCAGATCGCGTTGTTCGTCGCACCCGCTTTGGTGCTGCTCAGCTATGTCGTGGGGCCGAAGCCGATGGACCTGCAGTTCTGGCCGGGCGCGGTCACCATGATGATGATCGCGACGGTGACGTCGGCCTTCATCACGGCCAGCGGGCGCTCGGCCTGGTTCGTCGGCGCCCTGCTGATCTTCATCTATTCCGTGTTCGCGCTGACGCTGTACGTGGTCCCGCCGGCGGGGCAGGGGTGAAGTTCGGTGCCCCTCGATCTCGCTCCGGCAGGCTATTGGTCGTACGAGAAAATGTCGGCTCCAGGCCGCGATCGTCGGCGTCAGCTCGGGTGCATGGCGGCGCGATGCGCAGGGATCAGCAAACCGCGAAGGTTAGGCGTGCTTCGTCGAACCCACCTTACGGCACAAACGTGCTGAGCTCGTAGACGACGACCGCAGCGCCGAGGCAGCGCCGCCAGGGATTCACGCCGCGGATAATCTCATCGGCGCCCCAAATCACTAGTCCGCTTTTAAAGACGATTGTCAGGGCGACGCTGGCTCTTCCCGCGGAAGGCCAGATCCAAAGCAGAAGGCCCGCGACGATCACGATCCATAGAATGAGGTTGGGCCATTGCGCGATGGTGATGGCACCGGTTTCGCGGCTCCTGAAGAACCAATCGAGGAATCGGCGCACGATCACCGCCTCAGTCAGATCACGACCTCACCCTCTTCGCGGCCCGTCCAATAAGTGATGCGCTTGGCTTTGACCTTGATCAGGACGATGCCCGGCGTATCGATTCCGTTTTCGAACCACTTGTCGAGGTCGCTGGTCCAATGCTGTTGGAAGGCGGCCTTGTCGCGGATCAGCTCGGCAGTCCCTTCGACCGCGAGGTAGATTCCCTTCGAGAATAGGCCCGCCTCCGATGAGAATCCGAGCGCTACCTTGGGATTTCGTTGGATGTCCGACACCGTTCGCGCCTGTTCGTAGGTGAAGTAGTACGAGGTGCCGTCGTAGGCGACGTCGCCGTTGTTGCTCATCGGACGGTTGGCAATCTCGCCGTTCTCGGTGTGCGTCGAGAGAATGGCGATGTCGATGCCGGCCATTTCCTTTGAGATTTCGGCGAGCGATTTCTTGGGCATGAACTTTCCTCCAGTGGAGCGGAGGCAACGATTGGATTGGGCCCATGTTCCCCGAAGCCGGGCACGAAGTGCGCGCCCGCGGTTCAGCAATGACTCGCTTATTGCCGGCGGCGGTCTGGCGGTTGGCCGCCATGCTCGCCGAAAATGGCCGCAGGTGCGGCCCTGCGCTGGTTGTCGCGCTGGCCGGCTCGTCAAGACCCGACGTGACGACCGACCTCGACCTGATCCTCCCAGTCCTCCCATTCGACATTGTTGATGTGGAGGTAGCTCGAGACGGCCGAGCCGATGGTCGGAAAGAACTGGGCTTCGCCGACCTGCGCATACAACCCGAACCGCTTCAGCTTGTCCTTCACGGGATCCTTCAGCTCGGCAAAGCAAAGTTCGATGCTCCTGACGTGGAGCGCCTCGTCCAGTTCGGCAATTGTGTCGCAGGCGGTGACGTCGACGCTCGTGACCGGTTCGGCGGCGACGACCAGCCAGCGCACGGGTGTCGGCGATTGCTCGACCGCGGCCAGAATACGTTCCTTGAAGAACTCGGCATTGGCGAAGAACAGCGGCGCGTCCCAGCGGAACAGCACCAGTCCGGGTATCAGGCGGGCATCGGGATATCTCGTGATGTCGTGATAGCCCTTGACGCCCTGCGCCCGCCCGAGAATTGCGGAGTGCGGACGCCAGCCGTCCCACAGAAACTCGGCAATGGCGACCGCGATGGCGAGGCCGATTCCGGGAATTGCGCCGAGCACGGCTACGCCCACGAAGCACAGCACGGTCAACCAGAATTCCCAGCGCTGGATCCGGTAGATTCGTTTGAGATCACTGATCTCGATCAGGCCGATTGCGGCTGCGATCACCACGGCGGCCAATGCGGCATTCGGCAGGTGCTGCAACAGGTTTGGCGCAGCCAACAGAAGGAACGCGATCGCAAACGCGCCGACGACACATGTGAGCTGGGTGCGGGCGCCGGCGGCTTCGGCAACGGGCGTGCGCGAGGAACTGCTGCTGATCGGGAAGCCTTGGAAAAAGCCGGTCGCCAAATTGGCCGCGCCGAGGCCCACCATCTCTTGGTTCGGATCGACCTTGTCGCCCAGACGAGCAGCATAGGTTCGCGACAACACGCTGGTATCGGCGAACGAGACCAGAGCGATGGCGCAGCCGCCGGCCAGCACGGGGATCAGATCGCCATAGCCGATCCTGGGAATGGAGAAGGCCGGCAGACCTTGTGGAAGTGGCCCCAAGACTTTCACACCATAACCAGTTCCCAGATCAAGGAGTGAGACGACAAGGGTCGCTCCGACGACGGCAATCAGGATTCCCGGCAGTCGCTTGCTGTCCTTGAGCAGCAGTATGACGATCAACGTACCAAATCCGACTGCGAATGCGGCCCAATTGATCTTGCCATCACCGATCCCAACGGCGATCGCCCATAGGTCTCTCAGCGGTCCTTCGCTTTCGATCGAGAAGCCGAGCAGCTTTGGCAACTGGCTGATCAAAACGGTCAGCGCGATCCCGTTCATGTAGCCGTACCGTATCGGCTTGGACAGCAGCTCCGTCACGAACCCTAACCGTGCGATGCCGGCCACAATGAGCACCGTTCCCGAAACGAGCGCCATCATGGCGGCAAGCATTGCGGCGCGGACCGGATCGCCGCCGGACAGGGGGACGATGACGCCGAGGATGACAGCTGCCAGCGCCGAGTCCGGTCCGAGCACGATGATGCGGCTCGGACCGAACATCGCGTAGGCCAGAAGCGGGACGATGGTCGCGTAGAGGCCGTGGATGCCCGGCAGACCGGACGCCACGGCATAGGCAATTCCGACCGGGACAAGCATGGTCGCCAGCACGAGACCTGCGAAGACATCATGCCGAAGCCAGGCCGCTTCGTAGTACCGAAGCGTATCGATCCCGGGCACCCAACGCGTCCAAACGTTCACCGCGCGCACTCCAAAGGCCGGTCGCCATGCAAAGCGATCGCCGGTCAACAGACGATCAACACGGATATCTGCAGTCACGTGTCGGCTCGCCGATAGCGCGCGACGATCTCGCAACGACTCGACCACTCGCTTGACGCAAATCAACGTTGCCGTAACCCCGACTATTCCGCGGCGCAGCAATCCTTGAGACGAGAGCCTTCGCTCCTAGACCTGATACCGCAACCCGCCATCCACCGAAGGGCCGAGAGCCTTTTTCTGTGCCATCCTTCGCGACGCCCGCTCAGGCGGGCTCCTGAGCAGGGCGTGTGTGGCTGCAGTCTCGGAAGACACTGACGCCGATTAGCCTCATCCTGAGGAGGCGCGTAAGCGCCGTCTCGAAGGACGAGGCGTGCGCACCGGCCAAGTCATGTGCGATAACCTGGCCATCCCTCACGTTCGTCCTCACCGCACGATCATCGACTCCGGCCAGTTCGGTGCTTGCCACACCGTCGACCACGGCTGGTCACCCCCACAGCCGCGCGCCGTGACATCCACGCGGACGAGCACGAAGCTGCTGGTGCCACTGGTAAAGCCTTCGGTCCTTCCAAGGCGGTAGACGTGACGAAGGCGAGAGCTCGGACACATGTCTGTTCCGGTCTCAGCCTCGAACTCACCGGCCTCCTTTCGCCAGGTGATGAGGCCCGGCCGCGGCGTGGTGCCGAACCCGGTGTTCTGTGCGAGGAATGGAAACACGACGAGCTTCGGGTGGCGCGCGTCCCTGAGGTCGAAGACGAGATGACTTCCCAAGATCCACTGACAATAAACGAGGACGAGACGGCGCTCTCTCTCTCGACCAAGAAGCGAAGCGGAATCTGTTTCATGCCTTTTTCGACGTCGCAGTTTTCGCGTTGTGCCGCGCGCGCCACCTGCCGCGGGACTTCGGCGAGGGCTGAGACCTGGAAATCCGTTCTGCCTCCAAACCGAATGGGATCGAACGCAGCGGCGTCATCTCGACTGCCGGCGCTCTGCTTGTCCTCGCCAAACGCGGCGGAGGTCAAGTGAACTGCGGCAACGAGCATCAAGAGGCCGACCCCAACCCTCACGCTCTTCAATGTCGAACGCATCGCATGAATTCCTAGAACTGATACCGCCGCAAGCCCCCCATCCACCGGGATCACCGCTCCCGTGATGTATCGCACCCGCGAGGCCCAAAACACTACGAGCGCACGCACTCATGCGGTCAAGCCGGGCCGTTTCGGCGATCTCGAGCCAGCTGTGGTGGCACGAGAACAACTGAAGGGACACGCCTGGGTGTGTAACGGGCATGGGCGCGATGAGGCAAGTGAAGGACCCGCATCCGGGAGTTACGATCCTCGAAATTTGAGGCGCTCCCAACGCGGGCTTGGGCTGTCGACTCGCCTACTGCCAAGATCGGCGTCGCATCGCCAAGCTACCAGTAACTTTTGAACGTTTGCGCATTCGTCGTTCCTCAGCCTTTTCCAGGCGGGTACGAAGGTTCTGAAGCTCCGTCAGTTGAGAGCTGAGCGACAAAACACGTTGACGCAGAATCGCAATACGGTCGCACTGACCACGAGTACTCATGACGCGCCCTAAACTATGACTGTCAGGAAATGAACAGCTGGGCCAAGAAACAGAATGGACTTAAACCTATGGGTGTTGATGACCATAGCAAAGGTTCATGAAATTTGATTGACACGCGCGGCAGGGACATCGCCGACCGCGATCGGAACATGCCAAAGATCAAAGCGCCGTTGGATCGGTGATTTTGCGCGACCACCCCAGTTCGATTCCGAGTTCTTACGGAAAACCGCTGCTAGAGCACAAGCCCGAGCACCAACCAGCTGGCAACAGACAAACAGACGCCAATTCCCAAATACGGCAATGCAATGCGCATGGTCATTCCTCCATGCCTAGACGCGACGAGAACATGGTCAGATACGCAGATTCGGGGCGCCAGCCCTATATTCCATGCGATGTATGAGGTGTTTAACGGCATCCGACGAGCATATTTAATTTGACTTTTGAATATGGTCAAAATTATATGTATTTGAGTTAATTGCTATATTTAATTTGGGCGTGTCGCCGCGCCGCAACACATTATCTACGCGTGTTCTGATCGGGTGCCGAAACCATGCGAACAGGCTGGGCGATCGCTCCATTGGAGTTGCTCTTGAGAGAGGCGTGATGCATGCGCCAATCAATCGATACTGCACCCAGGGACCGAGAAAGCACCCGAATAGAAGATGCGGCGGAGGAGCTCGGTCACGGGTCGCCCGAGACGGGCAGATGGGGCGCAAAGGACGGCTCAGCGCTCCGCTCTTCACGGACCCATTGGTGGGGTGAGACCGAGGATATCGATCCGGAGGAGACGGGTAGTTCGCTCATTGCAGCTGTCGTTCTGGTCGCCCTTATCTTCGCTGGGGTGACCCTGCTCGGTGCTTTCGACCCGTTCAACGCACAACCGACTGCCGAAACAACTCGAATCGACGGCGGGAGCGCCGCCGGCCTCGACCAGCGGCCTCACTTCGCGACCGGATCGCCAGCACTCCTTCAGAGCGAAATGTCCGAGGCCCCGATTCAGGCGGTCTCCGCAAGCGCGGCGGGCCCGCCACCACGGCTCGACGCCGACGGGCGCAGTGACGCGCTCTCCGGTGAACTGGCCGGCGCGCGCAGGGAGCTCGAAGAGGCGGTCCAGCGCACGCATGCAGCGGAAACTGCCACGGAGGAGCTGCGGCAGTCTCTTCAAATTGAGCGAGCCCGCAGCGCCGCCTTCGCGGACGAACTTGCCGGAACCCGCCGCGAAGTAGAGGCTCGTATCGCGCAGGCGCGCGAGGCGGACGAGGTGGCCGCACAGCAGAGGGATGCGGCGGCGTGGGAGATCGCTGAACTGCGGCAGTCCCTGCAGCAGGAGCGGGAAAAGAGCGCCGTCCTGGCGAAGCGAGTGAGCGCCGCGCAGGCGATAGCGGCAAGCGCTGAGCAAGAACGCTACGAGGCGCAGTCACGCGCCGCCGCCCTCGCGAGCGAGCTTGCCGGCATGACTGGCGGATCGGCTACGGCCGACGGTGCGACGGCGGAGCAAAGCGAGGCGGTGGGCGGGGAGATCGCGGAATTGCGGCAGTCCTTGCAGCAGGAGCGCGAAAGGAACGCAGCCCTCGCGCAACAAGAGGACGCCGCGCGGTCGGCAACGGCGAACGCCGAGCAACAACGCCGTGCCCTCGAAGAGGCCCAGGCTCATGCTGCCGCGCTGGAGAGCAAGCTTGCGCAAACGCGCGGCGTCATCGAATCGCTGAACGGGCATCTGCGCGAGGCGAACGATGCAGCCTCGCAGCAGAGACAGGCAGCGAACCGGGAGATCGCCGAACTGCGACAGTCGCTGGAGCGGGAGCGGAGCAGGACTGAAGCCAGGGAGAGCGAGATCGCCTCGGTATCGCGCCTTATCGATCAGCACGCCCCGGCGGCGCAAAGAAACGGCGGCCCGACCTTGTCGACGGCGCAGAACGTGACCGCAACGGAGCCGCCGACGAATCCAGGCCAGGACGAGGTGGAGGCCCGATTGATCCCGCGTGCCAGAGCGTTGCTCGATCAGGGCAATATCGGTGCAGCGCGGATTGTGCTCGAGCTTGCGGCTGAGAAGAACAGTGCGCAGGCGACCTTCATGCTCGCGGAGACATATGATCCGGCGGTTCTGTCGGCTTGGGGTGCCTATGGAACGCGCGGCGAGGCGGCCAAGGCGCGCGAGCTCTACGCGAAGGCACAGAGGAGCGGCATTCGCGGAGCCAAGGAACGACTGGATGCATTGCATCACTGAGAGTGGGCTTTGCATTCATGCCGGGAAGAGTGGTGAGGGTGGGCAATCCGGAAAGGAACGACATGAACAAGCTGCCAAGGTCGCTCTCGTCGCTCGTGCTCGCCGCGCTGGTGCCGATTGCCGTGCTGCTTCAAACGACTTGCCTGGAAGCACAAACCGCAAGATCCGCCAAGGCCGATGCACAAATGCTCCGACGGCCGCTCCCTCAGGAGAGCGAAAAGGGCCGGATGAACGCCTGGACCGTCGGGCTCGCCGGCGGCCTGCTCGAGGGCGCGCCGATCCGCCTCGCGGCAGAAATGGCCCGTGTCGTCGACGACGGAGCAGAGCTGCATCTCCTGCCGATCGTCACCCGGGGCGCCACCGACAATCTGAATGCGCTGCTCTATCTGCGTGGTGTCGATACCGCGATCATCAATTCCGACGCGCTCGAGGAGTACAAGCTTCAGGTTCCGCAGATCCAAAGCCGCATCACTTATCTGCTCAATCTGTTTCCGTCCGAGTTGCACATCTTCGTGCGGCCGGAGATCACGAGCCTGCAGGACCTTGCCGGCAAGAAGGTGAACTTCAATACTCAGGGCACCGCAGCCGCCTATTCCGGTCCGCTGATCTTCAGCCGCCTCGGCATCGACGTCGACAAGACGTTCATTCCGCATCAGCTTGCCCTGGAACAGATGCGCAAGGGGGAGATGTCGGCCGTCGTGTTCATCACGTCGAAGCCCGTGGACGCCTTCGTGCGAGGCCGCTGGGAAGCTGGATTCAAGTTCCTGCCGGTCCATTACGACAGGAAGTTCGAGGACTATTATCTGCCGGCGACCTTGAACGCCAACGAGTATCCCAATCTGATCAAACAGGGTGAGCGGGTTGCGACTCTTGCCGTGCCGACGGCTCTCGTTGCATTCAACTGGCCGCCACGCTCAAACCGCTATCAACGCGTGGCGCGCCTCGTCGAGTACCTGTTCTCGCGGATTGACCGCCTGCAGGCACCAGGCTTCGATCCGAAATGGCAGTCCATCAATCTCGCGGCGTCCGTCCCCGGGCTCACCCGCTTCCCGGCTGCGCAGGAATGGCTGGATCGCAAGGCACGCAGCGTACAGGCGAGGCCATGAAGAGTGCCGTTCCTCCGTTCGCCGTCGCCTTGAACGTAGCCTGCGGAATCGCTTACGCGCAAGACACGGGCGATGCCGTCGAATCACTTCGGGCTTGTTCGGCGATGGAAGGGCGGGGCCGGCTGGAATGCCTGCAAGAACTGTCACGTAAGATTCCGCCGCCCGGGCGGCGGGCGTCAGACGGCGGCTGGCTGATCAGCGAGACCACCTCGCCGGTCGACTATTCACCCGTCGTCACCGCCACCACCTTTTCGGTTGGCGGCTCGGATGGAGCCACGATGCAACTCGCAATCCACTGCCGCAAAGGCCGAACGGAAGTCACGGTCGCCGGACCGGCGCTGTCACGGAGCGCCAACGAATACGTCATCTCCTTTCGGCTGAATGCGGACACGCCGATGCAACTCGCGGCGGCGTCGCCGTCATTCGGCTCCGGCGTCGCTTTCGGGGGCGACGTCGTAAAGTTGCTGAACGCGCTACCCGACGAGGGTCACATCGTCGTGCGCCTTTTCGCCCGCACTGGTCAGGTGCAAGACGGACAGTTCCTGCTCAGCGGATTCGAGAACGTGCGCAAGAGAATGGCGGCTGCATGCAAATGGCCACATAGCGTCGCCAGACCGGGAAGGTGATGGTCAAGGAACGGGAGACACGAGATGATCAATCCGAAGTTGACGATAGCAATCATCGGCGGCCTGGCGATGGTGCTTCTGGTCGAACCAAGCGCGCAGGCGCAACAGGACAACCAGTTGATCCCGCAGATGAGCGAGAAGAATCAAGCACGCGATCCGAAGCAACCGACTAGACGGATGCACGTGAGCAAGCCGGGGCAGACTCACACGAGCAAGCAAACCGCTGCGACACGGGCGGCGATGGCTCAGGCGACAAAACCCGAGATCGTCAAAAAGCCGCACCAGCTGATATTGCAGGTCAATTCCAACGAACCTGCGATGATGAGCCTCACGCTCAACAATGCCACCAATGTCGCGCAATATTACCGCGATCTCGGTGAACCAGTCTCAATCGAGATTGTCACCTTTGGTCCCGGTCTTCATATGCTGCGCGATGATACCTCGCCGGTAAAGCCACGCATCGAGGTGCTCGCGATGAGCAATCCCGAAATCTCCTTCAAAGCCTGCGGCAACACCCAGGAAAATATGCGGAAGGCGGAGAACAAGGACATCAATCTGATTCCGCAGGCGACGGTGGTCAAATCGGGTGTCGTCCGCGTCATGGAGCTGCAGGAACAGGGCTGGAGCTACGTCAAACCGTGAGGTCCGGCGACAATGAGGCTGTCGGATGCGCAGTTAGAGCGGAATGGCTTTAGGTTGAATCGATTGCCACGGGCTCGGTGCAACCTCTCCCGCTCTTGTCAGCCGAAGCCTTGGCGAAGGCGGATGCGGGAGAGGTCACGCCACCGGCTCGCGCCCACGGCGCGCCCGACGACAGGCTCCGGCGCGGGTCAGGGCTTTCTCCTCTCGGGGCTATCCCATTGCGGAAACATTCCCCAGCCCTCTCTCACAAGCGGGAGAGGGAGTGCACTTGCCTTGTAGCAATCTCCTTCACCAGCTCGGCGAGGAGATCGGTACGGCGCGCCACGCCGATGACGCGCACGCCTTCGGCGGCGAGGCCCCTGGCGATGGCGCGGCCGATGCCGATGCTCGCGCCGGTGATGACAGCGGTTTTCGATTTGAGCCCGAGGTCCATGGTCGCACGCTCCCTTGGTCCTGCCTGCTTTTTGTTGTTCGTTTGCCGCTCTGTCCCGCGGGCTTGCGAATTGCCCGACCGGGACGAGCAGTGGTAACCAAGAGGCTTGCCGAAGGACAAGAGCCTTGGCGAGGGAAATACGAAGAACAAAGGCGTCGAAGGATGGTCTGGGATCCGCAGCAATATCTGAAGTTCTCCGGCCATCGGCTCCGGCCCGCCGTCGACCTGTTGATGCGGATTCCCGATTTTGCCCCACGCGCGATCGCCGATCTCGGCGCCGGCGCCGGCAACGTCACCAAATTGATCACGGAGCGCTGGCCGGAGGCACGCGTGACCGGGGTCGAGGGCTCGGCGGAGATGGTCGCGGCAGGACGCAAGGCCGCGCCTGACGTGGAATGGTCACATGAGGATCTCGGCCATTGGAGTCCCGCTGGGCAGTACGACTTGATCTATTCCAATGCCGCACTGCATTGGTTGCCCAATCATGCGGCACTGTTTCCCTCGCTGATGGAGAAGGTGACGCCCGGGGGCATGCTCGCGGTGCAGATGCCGCGCAATTTCCTCGCGCCTTCGCATGTGCTGATCGGCGAGACTGCGCTCGACGGCCCATGGCGGTCCAAGGTGGAGCATCTCGTCACCCGGCCGCCGGTGGAAGGGCCGGCCTTCTATCACGATCTGCTCGCGCCGATGTCGGCCAACATCGACATCTGGGAGACCGAATACCTGCAGGTGCTCGAAGGCGACAATCCCGTGAAGGAATGGACCAAGGGCACCTGGCTGACGCGCTATCTCGACGTGCTCCAAGGCGAGGAGAAGGCCGCATTCGAAGCCGCCTACGGGATGCGCGTCGCGAGCGCCTATCCGAAGAATGCGGCGGGGCAGACGCTGTTCCCGTTCCGGCGCCTCTTCATGGTCGCGCAACGGAAAGGCTGATGGCGCTGCCGCAACGCGGCATAGCACGCGTTGCCTTGGACACGCGCGGATGCCGGCTTGCGCATCCGGCGGTCATCACGTTAGCTTGGCAGCGCTTAGCTCTCGTTGTTACCGACGGCTGCGGCCCAATAACAACAATACCAACGGTCGGGGGCAATTGCGCTCCCGGCCGTTGCGCTTGAATGATCCAATCCGGGGGGACCAAGTTGCTGCGTGTGCTGAATCGTTTTCTCGATCATCTCGAGGAATGGCTGATCGCGACGATGATCGCGGCTGCGACGTCGCTCATCTTCGTCGCGGTGGTGCACCGTTACGGCGCCGGGCTGTCGATCGACCTCGCCAAATGGGCGGAAGCCCGCAACCTCACCGTCCTCGCCGTGCCCGCGCGCGCGACGTTCGCCTGGCTTGCCGCCCTCGATTTGTCATGGGCGCAGGAGCTCTGCATCTACATGTTCATCTGGATGGCGAAGTTCGGCGCCGCCTACGGCGTGCGGACCGGCATCCATGTCGGCGTCGACGTGCTGGTCAACATCCTGCCGGGCGGCTCGCGCCGCCGCATCATCACCTTCGGCCTCCTGTGCGGCGCGCTGTTCACGGCCATCGTGGGCTATTTCGGAGCCGCCTTCGTCAGCCACATGTGGCACAGCGGCCAACAGTCCAACGACCTCGAGGCGCCGATGTGGGTGGTGTATCTCACCATTCCGATCGGCTCCGGCCTGATGTGCTTCCGCTTCCTGCAGGTCGCCTGGTCGTTCTACCGCACCGGCGAGCTGCCGCATCATGATATGGCGGGCGTCGAGGGCGTCGAGGCGGATCCGGTGCATCCTGCGCCGGTCACGCCCACCCAGGTGGTCCGGGACGAGCGCAGCCCGCTCGGCTGGATCCTGATGCTGCTGCCGGTCCTGATCGTCGCGCTGTGCTTCGCGCATGCGGCCCATGTCATCACCTTGCCGCAGGGCCTGCGCGTCTTCATCGTGTTCGCGCTGCTGATCTCGCTGATGCTGACCGGCATGCCGATCTCGATTGCGCTGGGTCTGACCGTGCTCAGCTTCATGTTCACGCTGACCGACGTGCGAACCGAATCGGTGGCGCTGAAGCTGTTCACCGGCATCGAGAATTTCGAGATCATGGCGATCCCGTTCTTTATCCTCGCCGGCAACTTCCTGACCCATGGCGGTGTGGCGCGGCGGATGATCACCTTCGCAACCTCGCTGGTCGGCCATTGGTATGGCGGGCTCGCGCTGTCGGGCGTGGTCGCCTGCGCGCTGTTCGCCGCGATCTCCGGCTCCTCGCCGGCGACCGTGGTGGCGATCGGCTCAGTGATCCTGCCCGCGATGGTCGCGCAAGGCTTTCCGAAACGATTCGGCGCCGGCGTGATCACGACGTCGGGCTCGCTCGGCATTCTGATTCCGCCATCGATCCCGATGGTGCTCTACGCCGTCTCCACCAACAGCTCGGTGGGCAAGCTCTTCATCGCCGGCATCGTGCCGGGGCTTGCGCTCGCCACGCTGCTCGGCATGACGACGTTCTATCGCGCCTGGCGCAACGACTATCCGCGGATGCCGAAGGCGACCTTCATGGAGCGTCTCGATGCGTTCCGCAAGTCGATCTGGGGCATCCTCCTGATCGTGATCGTGATCGGCGGCATCTACAGCGGCCTGTTCACGCCGACTGAAGCTGCCGCCGTCAGCGCGGTCTACGCCTTCATCGTCGCGGTGTTCATATACAAGGACCTGAAGCTGCGGGACGTGCCGCGCGTGCTGCTGTCGTCGGCCAACCTTTCGGCGATGCTGCTCTACATCATCACCAATGCCGTGCTGTTCTCGTTCCTGATGACCTACGAGAACGTGCCGCAGGCGCTGGCGCAATGGATGATCGACCAGGGCCTGGGCTGGATCGGTTTCCTGCTGCTCGTCAACATCCTGCTGCTGCTCGCAGGCAATGTGATGGAGCCGTCCTCGATCATCCTGATCATGGCGCCGATCCTGTTTCCGGTCGCGGTCAAGCTCGGCATCGACCCGATTCATTTCGGCATCCTGATGACGGTCAACATGGAGGTCGGCCTGTGCCATCCGCCGGTCGGCCTCAATCTCTACGTCGCCTCGGGCATCGCCAAGATGGGGATCACCGAGCTCACGGTCGCAGTGTGGCCGTGGCTGCTGACGATGCTGGGCTTCCTCGTGGTGGTGACCTATTGGCCGGGCCTGTCGCTGTGGCTGCCGCGGCTATTGGGGATGTAGCGGGGTGAGCGGCGTAGGAAGGATGTTCGAGATCGCCGAGCCGAAGCGGGTGAGGGTCGGGTAGGAGGCCGTCGCCAAGTCCTCCGTCATTGCGAGCGCAGCGAAGCAATCCAGAGTCCCTCCGCGGAAAGATCCTGGATTGCTTCGCTGCGCTCGCAATGACGAATTGATAGGCCGGGCGCTTACGCAAATCATGGCCGGTACTGGCCCGGCCATGAGGTTTGCGCCTAAGTTGCCTTCCTACTCTGCGCTGCTCACCAGCTTGATCCGCGGTGCCTGCGCCTCGGTCAGGCTGCGATATGCGGCGAGGTAGTCCAGGGCCATGCGCCGCGCGGTGAAGCGCGTTTCGAACTGCTTGCGGATCGCGGCGCGGTCGAGTTGCGGAAGCCGGTTCACCACGCCCGCGGCGCTGATGACGTCCTCGACGATGAAGCCGGTGAGGCCCTCGTCGATGATCTCCGGCACCGAGCCGCGGTTGAAGGCGACGACCGGCGTTCCGCACGCCATGGCCTCGATCATGACGAGGCCGAACGGCTCCGGCCAGTCGATCGGCAGCAAGAGGCCGAGCGCGCCGCTGAGGAAATCCGACTTCTCGTGATCGCTGATCTCGCCGATGAAATCGACCAACGGATTGTTCTCGATCATCGGCCGGATCAGCTCGTCGTAATAATCCTGGTCGGCACGGTCGACCTTGGCCGCGATCTTGAGCGGAATGCCGCAATGGGTCGCGATCTTGATGGCGCGATCGACGCCCTTCTCGGGCGCGATGCGGCCGAGCACGGCGAGGTATTCCTGTTTCGCCGGCTTCGGCGTCAGCAGCTTCTCCGGCAGGCCGTGGTGGATCGTCGTCACCCAGTTCGCCTGCGGCACCGGCCGCCGCTGCGCATTGGAGATCGAGATGACCGGCATCTTGGTGAAGGTGTTGAAGACCGGCTGATGCTCGGGAAGATCGAGCCGGCCGTGCAACGTCGTCACGAACGGGGTCGGCTGGCGGTGGAACAACGACCAGGGATAATAGTCGAGATGGAAGTGGAGGAAATCGAACTCCTCGTCGTCACATTTTTGCCGCACCCGCTCCAGTAGCACCATGTGCAGCGCGTTGGGATCGCGCACGGAACCGTCGAGCCGAAGCGCCCGCGGCCATAATGCATCGAGCTTGGCCGATGTCCGCGAGTCGCCGCTGGCGAAAAGCGTCACGTCATGGCCCAGGGCCACCAGCTCTTCCGTCAACCAATGCACCACCCGCTCGGTGCCGCCATACAGCTTGGGTGGAACAGCCTCCGTCAACGGAGCTACCTGCGCGATGCGCATCTCACCATCTCCTCTGCGATCATGAAGTTGAAACCCCCGCCTTAACGGCACCGGCAATGCCAGACGAGGGAACGTTCCCGCACCTGCGAAGTTCCTTCCCCCGAACGTTACATATTCGACACGTCGGCGGAGCGTCGCGATGCTGCCACTACATCTTCGCACATCGTCCGCATCCGCATGTCGTGATGGGATTGCCCGGGAACCGAGGCGAAGCGGTCGATGTTCACTCGACCAGTAACGAAACGAAAAATCAGCATAACGGGGCGACAGCCATATGGATCAGCTTTCTGGGTACGCGCGTAGGCCATTTGCCTTTGTCCTGCGCTATCTCCGGCGTCGTCTCGCGTCGCATTTGGTGATCCTGACCGCGGTCGTGGGGGCCGTTGCCTGCTCCGTAGGCACCCAGTATGGCGTCAAAGCTCTGGTTGACGCCTTGTCGGCCGGTCCCTCGTATGGCGGTGGCGTATGGCTGGCATTCATTCTGCTCATGTCACTGATTGCCGCCGACAACTTCCTGTGGCGGATCGCTAGCTGGACGGCGAGCTTCACCTTCGTCCGGGTCACGGGCGATTTACGGCGTGACATATTTCGTCATCTGACCGGGCACGCCCCGAGCTACTTCTCGGACCGGATGCCCGGCATGCTGACGAGCCGCATCACCGCGACCTCGAACGCGGTGTTCACCGTCGAGAACATGTTCGTCTGGAATGTGTTGCCGCCGTGCATTGCCACAATTGCGGCAATCATCCTGATTGGAACCGTCAGTCCCTACATGGCGCTCGGCCTGATCGCGATCGCGGGCGGCATGGTGGTTGCGATGTTTCGTCTGGCCGCGGCCGGCAAGCCGCTGCATGACGATTTCGCCGACAAGGCCGCATTGGTCGACGGCGAGATGATCGACGTCATCAGCAACATGCCGCTGGTGCGCGCCTTCTGCGGCATCAGCCACGAGCATGAGCGGTTCGACGCGACCGTGAACCAGGAGCTGACCGCGCGCAGCCGCAGCCTGCGTTATCTGGAGAAGCTGCGGCTGTTGCATGCCGTCATCACCGTGCTTCTGACCATTGCGCTGATGGCCTGGGCGATCTCGCTCTGGCAGAAGGGCCAAGCGACGACCGGCGACGTCGTGCTGGTCTGTACGCTCGGCATCTCGATCCTGAGCGCAACGCGCGATCTCGCGGTGGCGCTGGTCGACGTCACCCAGCACGTCGCGCGTCTGACAGAGGCGATCGCCACGCTGCTGGTGCCGCACGAGCTCCGCGATCATCCCGAGGCCGAGCCCCTGGTCAAAAGCGGCGCGGCCATCGCGTACAACAACGTCACCTTCGGCTATCCCGGCAGCGACAAGATCTTCGAGCGCTTCAGCCTGCGCCTCCAGCCCGGCCAGCGCGTCGGACTGGTCGGCCAGTCCGGCGGCGGCAAGTCGACGCTGTTCACGCTGCTGCAGCGCTTCTACGACGTCGACGAGGGCAATATCACCATTGACGGCCAGGACATCTCGAAGGTGACGCAGCTGAGCCTGCGCGAGGCGATTTCCGTCGTGCCGCAGGACATTTCCTTGTTTCATCGCTCCATTCGCGAGAACATCCGCTATGGCCGGCCGAACGCGACCGACGACGAGGTGCTGCGCGCGGCGATCGCAGCGCGCTGCGACTTCGTCGAGAGCCTGCCCGAGGGCCTCGACACCATGGTCGGCGACCGCGGCGTCAAGATGTCGGGCGGCCAGCGCCAGCGCATCGCGATCGCGCGCGCCTTCCTGAAGGACGCGCCGATCCTGCTGCTGGACGAGGCGACCGCCGCGCTCGACAGCGAATCCGAGGAGGCGATCCGCGAGGCGCTGTCCCGCCTGATGCGCGGCCGCACCGTGATCGCGATCGCTCATCGCCTTGCGACGCTGCGCAATTTCGATCGTGTCGTGGTGTTGAGGAATGGTAAGATCATCGAGGACGGCTCGCCCGAGCGCCTGATGCAGGGTCACGGGCCGTATCGTGAGCTGGTCACGCAGGAAATGAGCCGGCTCGCGCAAGCCGCCGCGTAAACCAACAGTCGCGTTCTCGAGTCGGTCGCGTTTCGAATCAAGCGCAGGGGAGCAGCTCATGTCGGCAGAAGCCGTAACCCAGTTCGTCTCCGTGACGCGGACCCCGGAACAGGTCGCGGAACAGCCCTTCTACATTCCGATGACCGGGCCCTCGGCCCGGCCGCGGCGTTCGCTCAAGCACGACGACACCTTCATCGTGCTCGACAGCCACGGCGACATCGGCGCGTCCGCTGGCGGGCCGGACGGACTGTTCCATCACGACACGCGCTATCTTGCGCGGCTGGAGCTCGTGCTCGACGATCTCCAGCCGCTGCTGCTCGGCTCGAATCTGCGCGACGACAATTCGGCGTTGACCGTCGATCTTACCAATCCGGACATCTACCGGCAGGGCAACCTCGTTCTGCAAAAGGACCTGTTGCACGTCGTGCGCACCATCTTCCTGTGGCGCGGCACCGCCTACCAGCGCATCGGCGTGCAGAACCATGGCGACCGGCGCACCAGCTTCGAGCTGACGCTGCTGTTCGGCAACGACTTCGCCGATCTGTTCGAGGTCCGCGGCGAGCGGCGGCCGCGCCGCGGCGTCGGAACCGGCCGGCTGCTCGGGCCGACCGACGTCCTGTTCGAGTATCGCGGCCTTGACGACGCCGAGCGGACCACCGGCCTGCATTTCGATCCGCGTCCGACGCGGCTCTCGGTCAACGCTGCGACCTGGGAGCTCGACCTGGAGCCGCACCAGGCCAAATCGCTGTTCGTGGCCGTGTCCTGCAACCGGCCGCTGACGGAGAAGCCGGTGCGGTTCTTCCCGGGTCTGCTGGCGCACCGCCGCGAGATGCGGCAGTCGACCATGGGCGCGGCCAGCATCGAGACCTCCAACAACATCTTCAACGAGGTGCTGTGCCAGGCCATGGCCGACCTCAACATGCTGATGACCGAGACGCCGCAGGGACGCTATCCCTATGCCGGCATTCCCTGGTACTCGACGACGTTCGGGCGCGACGGCCTCATCACCGCGCTGCAGATGCTCTGGGTCGATCCGCGCATTGCCAAGGGCGTCCTGCGCCGGCTCGCGCATTTCCAGGCCGCGGCGGTCGATCCGCTCGCGGACGCCGCGCCCGGCAAGATCCTGCACGAGATGCGCGGCGGCGAGATGGCGGCGCTCGGGGAAGTCCCGTTCGCGCATTACTACGGCAGCGTCGATTCGACCGCGCTGTTCGTGCTGCTCGCAGGCAGCTATTTCGAGCGCACCGGCGACGAGGCCACGTTGATCGAGCTGTGGCCCGCGATCGAGGCGGGGCTCGCCTGGATCGACGGTCCGGGCGATCCCGATCAGGACGGCTTCGTCGAATACCAGCGCGCGACCGAGAAGGGTCTGGCCAACCAGGGCTGGAAGGATTCCTATGACGCGATCTTCCATGCCGACGGCCGGCTTGCCGAGGGCAATATCGCGCTCGCGGAGGTCCAGGGCTACGTCTTTGCCGCCAAGCAGCTCGCGGCGCGTTGCGCGCTGCGGCTCGGCAAGCCGGACCGCGTGCGCAAGCTCGAGGCCGAAGCCAGGGCGCTCGCCGAGCGCTTCGAGCAGGCGTTCTGGTGCGAGGAGCTCGGCACCTATGCGCTCGCGCTCGACGGCAAGAAGCGGCCCTGCAAGGTGAGGACCTCGAATGCCGGGCAGATCCTGTTCAGCGGCATGGTCCGCGAGGACCGCGCGCGTCTCGTCGCCGCCGATCTGATGCGGCCGCATTTCTTCTCGGGCTGGGGCATCCGCACCGTCGCGCAAGGCGAGGTGCGCTACAACCCGATGTCCTACCATGACGGATCGATCTGGCCGCACGACAACGCGCTGATCGCGCTGGGGCTGGCGCGCTACGGCCTCAAGCATTCGGTGGCGCATGTCTTCAAGGGGCTGTTCGACGCCGCGACCTACATGGATTTGCGCCGGCTGCCCGAATTGTTCTGCGGCTTCCGGCGCGAGAAGCGGCGCGGGCCGACGCTGTACCCGGTCGCCTGCGCGCCGCAGGCCTGGGCCAGCGCGACGCCGTTCACGTTGCTGGAGGCGGCACTCGGCCTCGAGTTCGACGTCGCGCGCGGCGAGATTCGCCTGCGCAACCCGCATCTGCCGGCGTTCCTCAACGAGGTGATCCTGCGCGATCTGCGCCTTGGCGAATCCAGCGTCGATCTTCGCGTCAGCCGTCACGGCGACGACGTGGCGCTGGAAGTGTTGCGCACGCGCGGTCAGATCCAGGTCTCGATCGTGCTGGCGCGCTAGAGGCGCGAGGAGGAGGTCATGCGTGCGATCGGAAGGTTGATCTTGGGCGTGGCGATCGTCGCGGGCTTGACGGTCGCCGAATCGCGCGCGGCCGAGGAGCCGCCTGCATCCCCGAGCGAGGCAAAGGCACCGGCAAATGTGCAACCGCCGGCTTCCACGGTGCCCGTTACGCCCAAGGACGCCGCGCCGCCGCCATCGGTGACCATCATCGGCGCGAGCGAGGCCCACGGCGTTCTCGGCCGCGACGTTCGCAGCGCCGCCGGCGAGGACATGGGTCGCATCGTCGACGTCATCGTCGATCGCACCGGCCATGTCCGCGCTGCGGCGATCGATTTCGGCGGCTTCCTCGGCGTCGGCAGCCGCAAGATCGTCGTCGACTGGAACGCGCTGCGCTTCGGCAAGATCGCCAACAAGAAGGACAGCATCACGCTGGAATTGACCAAGGCGCAGGTCGCGGCCGCACCGGAATACAAGGAGGACACGCCGATCGTCGTGCTCGGCGCGTCCGGCAGCCTTCAGCCGCTGCAAGCGATTCAGTGAGGTGCAGGGAGGGCTGACCGCCCGTGCTGTTGTCGAGGAAGCCGAATCATGCAGATCGCGGCGGCGTCGTCGAGCAGGACAACGTCGCGGAGCCGGCGGCTGAGGGCATTCCGGCGCCGTCGCGCCAGAGCCTGCGCGGCCTCGACTGGTTCATCTTCTTCCTCGCCGACGTGCAGACCGGATTCGGTCCCTTCATCGCGGTCTATCTGACGACGCAGAAATGGACCCAGGTCGAGATCGGGTTCGTGCTGTCGATCGGCGGCATCGTCGCCCTGATCGGCCAGATGCCGGGCGGCGCGATCATCGATGCCGCGAAATCGGAGCGCCTCGTCGCTGCCCTCGCGATCGCGACCATCGGCGCCTGCGCGCTGGCCTATGCGGCGATGCCGATCTTCGCCGTCGTGGTGACCGCCGCCACGCTGCATGCGATGGCGAGCTGCGTGCTCGGGCCGGCGATCGCCGCGATCAGCCTCGGCCTCGTCGGCCCGCTCGCGATCGGCGAGCGGCTCGGGCGCAACGCGCGCTTCGCCTCGCTCGGCAACGGCGTCGCGGCGGCGGTGATGGGCACCGCGGGCTACCTGTTATCGAGCCGCTCGGTCTTCCTGGTCACCTTCCTGCTCGTGATTCCAACCCTGATCGCTCTGTCGCGCATCCGCGAGAACGAGGTCGACATCAGGCGCTGTCACGGCGAGCTGCCGCCTGAAGCCGCCGACCGCGGCGATCCCAATATCTGGCACCTGATCCGGCAGCGCCCGCTCATCGTGTTCGCGCTCAGCGTGCTGCTGCTGCAGCTCGCGAACGCCGCGATGATGCCGCTGATGGCGAGCGCGGTGACGGCGCGATCGAGCCAATGGGCGACCGTGCTCGTCGCCTTTTGCATCGTCGTTCCGCAAGCGATCGTGGCGCTGCTGTCGCCGACGGTGGGGCGCAAGGCGCAAGCGTGGGGCCGGCGCCCGCTGCTGCTGATCGGATTCGGTGCTCTGGCGATTCGCGGCCTGTTGTTTGCGACCGTGCGCGATCCGTATCTGTTGGTGCTGGTGCAGGTGTTCGACGGCATCACCGCGGCGGTCTTCGCGGTGATGATCCCGCTGATCGTCGCCGACGTCGCGTTCGGCAGCGGGCATTTCAACCTGGCGCAGGGGATCGTCGGCACCGCAACGGGCATCGGCGCGTCGCTGAGCACGGTGCTTGGCGGCTATGTCAGCGACAAGTTCGGCAATGCCACCGCATTCATCGGGCTGTCCGGCGTTGCCGCAGCGGGGCTCCTGCTGATCTTCTTTGTGATGCCGGAGACGCGGCGCACGGGTCTGACCGCCACCAAAGAAGTGGCCGACTGAAACGAATTCAGCCGGCCAAAGTGGGGGGAGGAAGAAGCATCAGGCGTCGAGATTGTGCAGGCGCTGGCGGTTGCGCAGCACGATTTGGCGGGCACCGGAGAAACCGAGGATGCCCTGAGCGTGAAGCTGCGACAGCGCGCGCGACACGGTCTCCAGCGTGAGGCCGAGATAGTCGCCGATGTCGCGGCGGCACATCGGCAGCGCCATCATGCCGGCGACGGCGAGGCGGCCGTCCATTTCGAGCAGGAAGGTCGCGACGCGCTCCATCGCAGTCTTGCGGCCCAGCAGCAGCATGTGGTCCTCAGCGTGGCGCAGCTCGCCGGCGGTCATGGCCCAGAGCTTGCGGGCGACCTGCACGTCGGTGCCGGCGGCCTTTTCCAGGCTGGCGCGCTTCACGAGGCGAACGCTGGTGTCGATGATGGCTTCAGCGGCGAGGCGGTGAGCGGGACCGGATTCGAGGCCGAAGACGTCGCCGGGAAGATGGAAGGCGCCGATCTGGCGGCGGCCGTCGGAGAGAAGCTTGTAGCTGCGTACTGCGCCGGTGACGACCTGATAGACATATTCGGCCGCCTCCTCCTCGCCATAGATCTCCTCGTCCTTGCCGTAGGAGAACTCGGTGGCGACCAGACCGACATGGCCCACGATCGCGCCGAACTGGTCGGTAACAGGGTGGGCAGGGGCAATCTTGCCACCGATTTGGGTGTTGATCGCCGGGGTGTTGAGCGTCTGGGTCAGCATCTGCGCCATCTCCGTTGTGATGACGCTTTCCTACGTGGTATCGGGTGCCTCGAAAATTTCGCGAGATATCTTAAGGGGGGTGCCTTACGTAGAATCCCGTAGGTCAGGCGCGGGGGCGGTCCTTGATCGCGTGGCGGATGCACTTGACGAGGTTTTCATCCAGAAGCGGCTTCAAAACCACGTCCTTGATGCCCGCCATCGCGGCCCGGGCCGAGATGTTCTCGTCGGGATAGCCGGTGATCAGGATCACGGGCGCGTCGCGGTGGGATTTGCGAAGCCGGCCGGTCAAATCGATGCCGTTGATGTCGGGCATCTTGTAGTCGATGACGTAGCAGTCCGGCCCGGGGGCGGCGCCAAGATTGAGCAGCGCCGTGCCGCTCCTGAAGGTCCGCACGGCGAAGCCGTCGGTTTCCAACAGAAAACGCAGGGATCCGAGGACTGCGGCATCATCATCGACCACAAAGACGGTGGGTTGTGGGGAGGACGATGGCCGCGCACCATGTGGGCTGACATCAACCATGCTGTCTGGCTAGCATGGCCCCGTGAAGCCGCCTTGACCTGCCTCAATCGTTGAGCATGCCGGCGCGCATCGCGAGGCGAACCAGTTCCGAAAGGCTGCTCGCCTGCATCTTGGTCATGACGTTGGCCCGGTAGACTTCGATGGTCCGCGGGCTGATGTCGTATTCGCGGGCGATCAGCTTATTGGAGAGGCCCGCGACCAGCCCCTCCATGACCTGGCGCTCCCGCGGGCTCAAGGATGCGACGCGGGCAGCGATGTCCTGCGCGACGGCTTCGTTCCTGGCGGCGGGCTCGGCCTGGCGGAGCGCCGACTCGATCATGGCAGTGAGACGGTCGTCATCGAATGGTTTTTCCAGGAAGTCGACCGCCCCGAGCTTCATCGCCTCGACCGCCAGCGGCACGTCGCCGTGACCGGTCATGATCACGATCGGAAACGGGCTTTGCTGCGCCTTCATCCGCTTCAAGAGCTCGATGCCGTCGAGGCCGGGCATGCGCACGTCGGAGACGATGCAGCCGAAACCGAGGCCGGGCAGGGCTTCGAGAAAGGCGAGCGCGTCGTCGAACAAAGTGACGGCGAAGCCGGCGGAATCCAGCAGGAAGTTCAGCGAGTCCCGCATCGCCGCGTCGTCGTCGATGACGTAAACATTTCCCTTGGTCGTCATGGATCAGCTCTCGTCGGTTGCCGGCAGGGTGAAGCGGAACGTCGCTCCGCCCGCTGCGTTGCTCTCGGCCCACATGCGGCCGCCATGGGCCTCGATGATCGAGCGGCTGATGGAGAGTCCCACGCCCATGCCGGTGTCCTTGGTGGTGAAGAAGGTCTGGAACAGGTTTGGAATGATGTCTTCCCGGAAGCCGATGCCGGTGTCGGAGACCTCCACCTCGATCATGCCGTCGGCGACACGGGTGTTGGCGACAACGAGCTCGCGCCGCTGCGACTGCGCCATCGCCTCGAGCGCGTTGCGGAACAGGTTGACCAGCACCTGCTGAATCTGCACCCGGTCGGCGAGAACGAGGTCGGCGTCGGGATCGAGGCTGAAGCGGAGCTGCACGTTCTGCTCGCGCGCGCCGGCGAGCCCGAGCGCGCCGGCTTCCTCGATAAGCTTGGACAGGCTCTCGACCCGCTTCTCGGATTCGCCGCGGGAGACGAAGTCGCGCAGGCGGCGGATGATCTGGCCGGCGCGCAATGCCTGTTCCGCCGCGCGGTCCAGCGCGCTTTCGACCTTCGGCATGTTGGGATCGGTGCTGCCGGCGAGGAGGCGCCGCGATCCCTTCATGTAATTGCTGATCGCCGCCAGCGGCTGGTTGAGCTCGTGGGCGAGCGCGGAAGCCATCTCGCCCATCGCGGTCAGCCGCGACACGTGCACGAGCTCGGATTGCAGCTCCTGGAGCCGCGCCTGGGTCTGCTGGTGCTCGGTGAGGTCGCGGACGAAGCCGGTGAAATGGGGCTCGCCCGCGCGTTGCGTCTTCCCGACGGACAGGTGCATCGGGAAGGTCGTGCCGTCGCGGCGTTTGCCCGTCACGATCCGGCCGATGCCGATGATGTGCGGATCATTGGTCCTGAGATAGCGCGTGAGATAGCTGTCGTGACGCGACTGATCGGGCTCCGGCATGAGAATGCTCACGTTCCGGCCGATCGCTTCCTGCTTGCTGTAGCCGAACAGCCGCTCCGCCGCGCTGCTGAAGAGCTGCATGATGCCGCGTGAATCGATGACGATCATGGCATCGGGCACCGTTTCGAGAATCGAGCGAAGATGATTCTCCTGGGACCGCAGGGCCTCTTCGAGCTGCTTCTCCTCGTTGATGTCCAGGAATATCCCGCTGAGATGACGCGGCATGCCCGCATCGTCCCGGATCACGCCGGCCCTGGCCCGGATCCATTGGCCGTTTCCGGACGCGCCGCTGACCTTGAAGGACAAGTCGAGGCCCCCGCCACCTTCCGATGTGCGCCCGATCGCCTTCAGGAGGTGGTCCCGATCGCCCGGCTCCAACAGGGAAAGAAAGAGATCGTAGCTGACGGCCCGGTCCGGCTGCAGGCCGAACAGTCGCCTGGCCGTGTCCGACCAGTCGAGCTCGCGAGTCTGCAGGTCGAGGTCCCAGGTGCCGACCCCGAATCCCTCGATGCGGACTCGGAAATGCTCGCCCCGACCATCGTCTGCCGGATGGTTCCCGCGGGTCGGCGCCAAGGTTCTGCTCCTATTCTCGGCGGACCGGCAGGATGCCGTTACCGCTTCGGCAATGTCGCCCAAGGCTCGGCCGGAGGCAAGCGTGGACGTTGAATCCACTGCCGGACTCCCCATTCCGGGAGAGTGGGCAGCCAGAGACCTCGATTTGATCTAGCTCAGCCTGTTGCGCGGCAGCAGGTCTAGGATTCAAAAAATTCTGTAATGCTGGAGATCCCCGATGACATACGCCACCGTCATGGTCAGCCTGGCGCTCGATCAGCCCAACGAAGCGCGTCTTCAGGTCGCAGGCGAGCTCGCCGAACGATTCGAGGCGGCCATCGTCGGGGTCGCTGCGGCGCAGTTCGTCCCGCCGCTCTATTTCACCGACGGCGCAGAGGCGCAAGCGCTGATCGACGAGGGCGAAGCTTCGATCAAGCGGCGGCTGGCCGGGCTCGAAGCGCAATTCCGCGCCGCCGTGAAGAATCGCGGTGGGCATGCGGAGTGGCGCAGCGCGATGGATTATCCGGCCCGCTTCGTCACGGCGCAGGCGCGTTGCGCCGACATCGTCGTCAGCGGCGGGCAGAGCCCGGCCTTCTCCGATGCTTTCTCGCTGGCGAGTCCCAAGGACCTGGTGATGCAGACCGGCCGCCCGCTGCTCGTCGTTCCCGACCGGGCCAACTGGCTCGACCTGCGCAGCGTGCTGGTGGCGTGGAAGGACACGCCGGAAGCGCGGCGGGCGGTGGCGGGCGCGCTGCCGATGCTGCACAAGGCGAAGGACGTCACCATCGTGGAAATCCCGGAGCGGGGCGACGACCGTTCGGCCGTGATGGCCGGTGTCAGCGACGTTGCCGCCTGGCTCGGCCGCCACGGCATCACCGCGACTGCGCGGGTTCTCGAGGCCGCAGGAAACGAAACCCCTGCTGCGCGGTTGGAGAAAGTCGCCGGCGACACCGGCGCGGGCCTGATCGTCGCGGGCGCCTATGGTCATTCGAGATTTCGCGAACTGATCCTCGGAGGCGTCACCCAATATCTGGTGACGCAAACCGTCCGCAGCGTGCTGCTGTCGCACTGACCATCGTCCGGCCAGTTGGAGGAATCGAGGAGGACGCGCCGTGTACCAATTTCTTGAACAGACCGTCGACGGCTACATGACGCGCAACGTCAAGACGGTGCAGCGCGGCCTCGATTTGTTCCAGCTCAGCGAGATGTTCGAGACCGACGATTTCAATTCCTATCCGGTCGAAGACGACGGGCAGGTGGTCGGCATCGTCACCAAGTTCGACATCCTGAAGTGCTTCGCCTTCACGCCGAGCCAGATGTTGCCGCGCTACGACGACCTGATGAGCCGCAAGATCGGCGACGTCATGACGCCCGAGTTCATCTATGTCAGCCCCGACACGCGGCTGACGCGCGTGCTCCAGATCATGGTCGAGCACCGCATCAGGAGCATCATCGTGCTCGACGGCACACAGAAGCTGGCCGGCATCATCGCGCGCGAGGACGTCATCGCGGCGCTCAAGGCGACGGCGCGGGAGTGAGGTCTGGATCCTTCTGTTCCAACCTCCGCGATTTCACGGAGGTTATCTATCTTTCTTCCCTTCTCCCCTTGCGGGAGAAGGTGGCGCGAAGCGCCGGATGAGGGGTCCGCTTCAACGGAAAAACTTTTCGTGCGGAACCAACCCCTCACCCAAGTGAGTTTGCCGCACCTTTCTCGCTGCCCTCTCCCACAAGGGGAGAGGGCATTTCAACTGGCACTGCATCGGCTCACATTAACAGAAATCCATCTATCTTGATTTCAATCAATTCGCCGCGAGGGTGGATGTGGTTTCTGGCAGCGTGTTCTTTCAGAGAGAATCCGCATGAGCCAGCCCTCCATCTCAAAATCCATGACCATCGGTGAAAGCGGCTTGGCTGTCGTATTCGCAGTCACCGCTTTCCTCTGCGTGATCGCCTCGGCCAAGGCGCTCGATGCGCCCTTCGCGTTCCACGCTGCGCTCAGCGCGGCGGCGAGCCTCGCTGCGGTGTTCTTCATCGTCAACCGCTATTTCGAGAGGCCGGCGGCGCTGCCGGCCCAGGAGATCAACGGCCGCCCGAACTACAGCATGGGGCCGATCAAGTTCTCGGCCTTCATGGCGATGTTCTGGGGCATTGCCGGATTCCTCGTCGGCCTCATCATCGCCTCGCAGCTGGCCTGGCCCGCGCTGAACTTCGATCTGCCCTGGATCAGCTTCGGCCGCCTGCGTCCGCTGCACACCTCCGCTGTGATCTTCGCCTTCGGCGGCAACGTGTTGATCGCGACCTCTTTCTACGTGGTGCAGAAGTCCTGCCGCGCGCGCCTTGCCGGTGACCTCGCGCCGTGGTTCGTCGTGCTCGGCTACAACTTCTTCATCCTGATCGCCGGCACCGGCTATCTGCTCGGCGTCACCCAGTCGAAGGAATATGCCGAGCCGGAATGGTACGCCGATCTGTGGCTGACGATCGTCTGGGTCGTCTATCTGCTCGTCTTCCTTGCCACCATCTTCAAGCGCAAGGAGCCGCACATCTTCGTTGCGAACTGGTTCTATCTCGCCTTCATCGTGACGATCGCGGTGCTGCATCTCGGCAACAACCCGGCGCTGCCCGTTTCGGTGTTCGGTTCGAAGTCCTACGTCGCCTGGGGCGGCATCCAGGACGCCATGTTCCAGTGGTGGTACGGCCACAACGCGGTCGGCTTCTTCCTGACCGCCGGCTTCCTCGCCATCATGTACTACTTCATCCCGAAGCGTGCCGAGCGGCCGATCTATTCCTACCGGCTCTCGATCATCCACTTCTGGGCGCTGATCTTCCTCTACATCTGGGCAGGTCCCCACCATCTGCACTACACGGCGCTGCCGGACTGGACGCAGACGCTCGGCATGACCTTCTCGATCATGCTGTGGATGCCCTCCTGGGGCGGCATGATCAACGGCCTGATGACGCTGTCGGGTGCCTGGGACAAGCTGCGCACCGATCCCGTGCTGCGCATGCTCGTGGTCTCCGTCGCCTTCTACGGCATGTCGACCTTCGAAGGCCCGATGATGTCGATCAAGGTGGTCAACTCGCTCAGCCACTACACCGACTGGACCATCGGCCACGTGCATTCCGGCGCGCTCGGCTGGGTCGGCTTCGTCTCCTTCGGCGCGCTGTACTGCCTGGTGCCGTGGGCCTGGAATCGCAAGGGCCTCTACAGCCTCAAGCTCGTCAACTGGCACTTCTGGGTCGCCACCCTTGGCATCGTCCTCTACATCTCGGCGATGTGGGTGTCCGGCATCCTCCAGGGCCTGATGTGGCGCGCCTACACCTCGCTCGGCTTCCTCGAATATTCCTTCATCGAGACCGTCGAGGCGATGCATCCCTTCTACATCATCCGTGCCGCAGGCGGCGGCCTGTTCCTGATCGGCTCGCTGATCATGGCCTACAATCTCTGGATGACGGTTCGCGTCGGCGAACAGGAAGTCCAGATGCCCGTCGCTCTTCAGCCGGCGGAATGAGGAGCTCAAGCAATGTCGTTCTGGACACGTCACCAAATCTTCGAAAAGAACTCGATCATCCTGATTGTCGGCATCCTGCTGGTGGTCGCGGTCGGTGGTCTCGTCGAGATCACTCCGCTGTTCTACCTCAAGAGCACGATCGAGAAGGTCGATGGGGTCAGGCCCTACACGCCGCTGGAGCTGGCGGGGCGCAACGTCTATGTCCGCGAGGGCTGCTATCTCTGCCATTCGCAGATGGTCCGGCCCTTGCGCGACGAGGTCGAGCGCTACGGCCATTTCTCGCTCGCCGCCGAGAGCATGTACGATCACCCGTTCCAGTGGGGCTCCAAGCGCACCGGCCCGGATCTCGCCCGTGTCGGCGCCAAATATTCCGACGAGTGGCACGTCACCCATCTGGCCAACCCGCGCGCGATCGTGCCGCAGTCCGTGATGCCCGGCTATCCGTTCCTCAGCAAGGCCGAGATCGACCCGGATGCGATCGCCGGCGACATGCGCACCCTCAGGACCGTCGGCGTGCCCTATAGCGACGAGCAGCTCGCCAATGCCGCCGCCGACCTGAAGGCCCAGGCCGATCCGGACAATGCCGGCACCGACGCCTTCACCAAGCGCTACGCCAAGGCCGTCGTACGCAATTTCGACGGCAAGACCGGCACGCCGACCGAGATGGACGCGCTGGTCGCGTACCTGCAGATGCTCGGCACGCTGGTCGACTTCAAGATCTACAACGAGAAAGCCAATCTTCGCTGAGAAGGCATGAACGATGAAAGCCATCCTGACCGTCCATAATCTTGCGTCCGATCTCGTGACGACGATCTGGACACCGGTGTTCGTCGCGATCTTTCTCGCGATCATCGCCTACGCATTTTGGCCCCGTAACAAGGCTGCGTTCGACAAGGCAGCGCACCTGCCCTTGCGGGAGGAGTGAGAAAACATGACCGATCATTCTAGCGACATCGATTCCGTCTCCGGCAAGTCCACGACCGGACACGAGTGGGACGGCATCAAGGAGCTCAACACGCCGCTGCCGCGGTGGTGGGTGATCACCTTCTATCTCACCATCGTCTGGTCGATCGGCTACTGGATCGTCTATCCGGCCTGGCCGCTGATCCAAAGCAACACCACCGGCCTGTTCGGCTATTCCTCGCGCGCCGACGTCGCGGTCGAGCTCGCCAACCTCGAGAAGATCCGGGGTGACAAGATGGCGGCGCTGGGCTCGGCCTCGCTCGCCGACATCCAGAAGGATCCGGCTCTGCTGGCGCTTGCGCGCGCCAAGGGCAAGACGGTGTTCGGCGACAATTGCGCGCCGTGCCACGGCACGGGGGCGACGGGGTCCAAGGGCTATCCCAACCTGAACGACGACGAATGGCTGTGGGGCGGCTCGCTCGACCAGATCATGCAGACCATCCAGTTCGGCGTGCGGTCGGGCCATGCCAAGACCCATGAGGGGCAGATGCTCGCCTTCGGCAAGGATGGCGTGCTGAAGGGCGACGAGATCGTCACCGCCGCCAATTACGTGCGGTCGCTGTCGGGCCTGTCGACCCGCAACGGCTATGACGCCGCCAAGGGCCAGAAGATCTTTGCGGAGAATTGCGCCGCCTGCCACGGCGACGCCGGCAAGGGCAACCAGGAGATGGGCGCACCTGATCTGACCGACAAGATCTGGCTCTACGGCTCCGACGAGGCGAGCCTGATCGAGACCATCGGCCAGGGCCGCGCCGGCGTGATGCCGGCCTGGGAAGGCCGGCTCGATCCCGCCACCATCAAGGCGATGGCGGTCTACGTCCACTCGCTCGGCGGCGGCAAATAGGCCGATCCGCGACCGACGACTTCCGGCGGGGGCGAAGAAAAGCGCCCCCGTTTGCGTTGGATCAACCCGCGCGGCGGTGCCGGGTCTAGGTTTAATCGCACCTTTGAAGAAGCTCGAGGCGATGAACAAGACCGTCAATCCGAACGAACTGAAGCCCGCGGACGACGTCGGGCCGCTCTATGCGGCCCGCAAGAAGGTCTATCCCCAGAGCGTCTCCGGTACTTTCCGCCGGATCAAATGGGGCCTGATGGCATTCTGCCTCGGCGTCTACTACTTCCTGCCCTTCGTGCGCTGGAATCGCGGTCTCGGTGCGCCGAGCCAGGCGGTGCTGATCGATCTTCCCAACAGCCGCTTCTATTTCTTCTTCATCGAGCTGTGGCCGCAGGAGGTCTATTACTTCACGGGCCTGTTGATCGTCGCCGCGGTGGCGCTGTTCCTGATGAACTCCATCGGCGGGCGGATCTGGTGCGGCTATCTCTGTCCGCAGACGGTGTGGACCGACCTGTTCTACGCGGTCGAACGCCTGATCGAGGGCGACCGGCGCGAGCGGATGAAGAAGGACAAATCGTCCGATCCGATGAAGCTGGAGCGCATCTCCGAGATCGTGCTCAAGCATTCGATCTGGCTCATGATCGCCTGGTGGACCGGCGGCGCCTGGGTGCTCTATTTCAACGACGCGCCGACCCTGGTGAAGGAGCTCGTCACCTTCCAGGGGCCGATGCTCGCCTATATCTGGATCGGCATCCTCACCGCGACGACCTATCTGCTCGCCGGCTTCATGCGCGAGCAGGTCTGCACCTATATGTGTCCGTGGCCGCGCATTCAGGCCGCACTCACCGACGAATGGGCGCTCAACGTCACCTATCGCTATGACCGCGGCGAGAAGCGCACCTCGGTGAAAAAGGCCGCCGAGCTGCGCGCCCTCGGCCAGCAGGTCGGCGATTGCGTCGACTGCTACCAATGCGTCGCGGTCTGCCCGACCGGCATCGACATCCGCAACGGGCCGCAGATGGAATGCATCCAGTGCGGCCTCTGCATCGACGCATGCGACAACGTGATGACAAAGATCGGCCGGCCGAAGCGGCTGATCGGCTACGACAACGACATCAACATCCATCGCCGCCAGGAAGGCAAGGCGCCGATCTACCGGATCGTCCGGCCTCGCACCGTCGTCTATAGTGCCATTATCGCGGCCGTCGGCGGCTTCATGATCTATACGCTGGCGACCCGCAGCCTGCTCGACGTCAACGTGCTGCACGACCGCAACCCGGTCGCGGTCAAGCTGAGCGACGGCTCGATCCGCAACGCCTATACGGTGCGGCTGCTGAACAAGAGCGGCTACGACCGCGTCATCGCGATCGACGTCGAGGGGCCCGTGAACCCCACGATGCACGTCGTCGGCATCGATTCGGTCACGCCGGACCGTCCGATCATCGTGATCCCGCGCGATGCGACCAGCGAGCTGCGGCTGCTGGTCACCGCGCCGGCCGAAAACAATCCGGAGAAATCGATTCCGGTCCGCTTCCACGTCATGGACATCGGGCTCGGCGTCGCCGCGAGCGCCACCGACAATTTTGTCGCGCCGTAAGATCAGGAGACCACCATGTCATCCAAGCCGCTGACCGGAACCAAGGTCTTCCTGATGCTGGTCGCTTTCTTCGGCCTCGTGATCGGCGTCAACGCCACCATGATGAAGCTCGCCATCGCAACGCTGCCCGGCACCGACGTCGACAGCCCCTATGCCGCGGGCCTCGTCTACGATCGCGAGATCTCGGCGGCGCAGGACCAGGCCGCGCGGAAGTGGAAGGTCAACGCCCATGTCGAGCGCCGCAACGACGGCGGCGCCTCGGTCCAGGTCGAGGCCCGCGACGCCGGCGGCCAGCCGATCTCCGGGCTGAAGTTCGGCGGCCGGCTGGAGCGGCCGACCGACAAGCGCGCCGACCTCGCCGTCGAGCTCACCGAAGCCGGCATCGGCCTCTATCGCGGCAATGCGGCGTCCGTCGCGCCGGGCCAATGGGACCTGGTGATCGAGGGCGAGGCGCGGGGGACGCGCGTGTTCATGTCGCGCAACCGCGTGATCCTGAACTGAAGGATTCCGTCATGCAGGTCACGCGCGATTTCTCTCATTACGTCCGCGATGCGGGCGAGGGCCTCCGGCACATCGATCTCGCCGTCGAGGGCGTTCACTGCGCCGGCTGCATGGCCAAGATCGAGCGCGGGCTCTCGGCCATCCCCGACGTCACCCTGGCCCGCGTCAACCTCACCGACCGCCGCGTTGCGCTGGAATGGAAGGCGGGCACGCTCGACCCCGGCCGTTTCATCGACCGGCTCGAAGAGCTCGGCTACAAGGCTTATCCGTTCGAGACCGAGAGTGCGGAAGTGGCCGAGGTCGCCGAATCCCGCTTCCTGCTGCGCTGCCTCGGGGTCGCCGCGTTCGCCACCATGAACGTGATGATGCTGTCGATCCCGGTGTGGTCCGGCAACGTCTCGGACATGCTGCCGGAGCAGCGCGATTTCTTCCACTGGCTGTCGGCGCTGATCGCGCTGCCGGCGGCGGCCTATGCCGGCCAGCCGTTCTTTCGCTCGGCCTTGCGCGCTCTGTCGGCCAAGACCACCAACATGGACGTGCCGATTTCGATCGGCGTGATCCTGGCGCTCGGCATGTCCGTGGTCGAGACCATCCACCACGCCGAGCATGCCTATTTCGACGCCGCGATCATGCTGCTGACCTTCCTCCTGGTCGGCCGCTTCCTCGACCAGAACATGCGGCGGCGGACCCGCGCGGTCGCCGGCAATCTCGCCGCGCTGAAGGCGGAGACGGCCGCGAAGTTCATCGGGCCCGACGAGATCTCGCAGGTGCCGGTGGCGGCGATCAATCCGGGCGACATCGTGCTGCTCCGGCCCGGCGAGCGCTGCGCGATCGACGGCACCGTGATCGAAGGGCGTTCCGAGATCGACCAGAGCCTGATCACCGGCGAGACGCTCTATGTCACGGCCGAGCAGGGCACGCCGGTCTATGCGGGATCGATGAACATCTCCGGCAGCTTGCGGGTGCGGGTCTCGGCTGCCTCCGAGGCGACGCTGCTCGCCGAGATCACGCGGCTGCTCGACAACGCGCTCCAGGCGCGCTCGCGCTACATGCGCCTTGCCGACCGGGCCTCGCGGCTCTATGCGCCGGTGGTGCATGCGACCGCGCTCCTGACCATTCTCGGATGGGTCCTCGCCGGTGCGAGCTGGCACGATGCGATCGTGACCGGCGTCGCCGTGCTGATCATCACCTGTCCCTGCGCCCTAGGGCTTGCGATCCCGACGGTGCAGACGGTGGCCTCGGGCGCGATGTTCAAGGCCGGTGTTCTGCTCAATGCGGGCGATGCGATCGAGCGGCTGGCTGAAGCCGACCATGTGATCTTTGACAAGACCGGCACGCTGACGCTGCCCGAGCTCGAAGTGATGAATGCCGCCGACATTCCCACCGATGTCTTCGAACTCGCCGGCCGGCTCGCACTGTCGAGCCATCACCCGGTGGCTGCCGCCGTCGCGCAAGCTGCCGGTGCGAAGTCTCCGATCCTCAATGCGGTGGAGGAGGCCGGGCAGGGTGTCCGTGCGACCGTCGACGGCCTCGAGCTTCGCCTCGGCCGTCCCTCCTTCAGCGGTGCCGAGGCGCTGGTCGCCAGCGCCTTGGTCGATCCCGAAGCTTCCATCGTCGCGTTCAGCAAGGGCAGCGAAAAATTCATCCTCTCGGTTCGCCAGGGCCTGCGACCCGATGCCAAGGCGGTGATCGCGGCTCTGAAGGCGCGTAACATCGGCGTCGAGATCCTGTCCGGCGATCGCGAGCCGGCCGTGAAGGCCGCGGCCCGATCGCTCGACATCCCCGAGTGGCGCGCCGGCGTCACCCCGGCCGACAAGATCGCGCGGATCGAGGAGCTGAAACGGCGCGGTGCGAAAGTGCTGATGGTCGGCGACGGCATGAACGATGCGCCATCGCTCGCGGCGGCCCATGTCTCGATGTCGCCGATCTCGGCCGCGCATCTCAGCCAGGCCACCGCCGATCTCGTCTTCCTCGGCCGGCCGCTGGCTCCCGTCGTCGCCGCCATCGACGCCTCGCGCAAGGCGCTGCATTTGATGCGGCAGAACCTCTGGCTTGCGATCGGCTACAATGTGCTCGCGGTGCCGGTTGCGATCAGCGGCGTCGTGACGCCCCTGATCGCCGCTGCCGCCATGAGCGGATCGTCGATCCTGGTGATGCTGAACTCGCTGCGCGCCCGCAGCGCCTCGCGGGAGATCGTGTAATGGAGATACTGGTCATCCTGGTCCCGCTAGCATTGATGCTCGGAGGTGCCGGTCTCGTCGCTTTCCTGTGGTCGCTCAGGAGCGGCCAGTACGACGATCTCGACGGCGCCGCCTGGCGCGCGATCGCCGACGACGAGCCGCCGCAGGAAGCGCCGGCCAAGCGCTAGCGTTTCAGGGCGAATGTAAGCAGGGCTGCGGCAGCGAGCGCCGCGCCCACGCCGAATACGCACGCCTGCCATCCGAAAGCGTCGAACAGGCGCCCGAGCACGGCCGTACCGACCAGTCCGCCGCAGAAGTAACACGTAAGATAGGTCCCGCTGGCGATGCCGCGATTGTCGGCTGCGGCCTGTCCGACGAAACCCGTCGCGGCGGCCTGTGCGAAGAATGTGCCGACCCCGACCAGGACCATGCCGGCGAGCACTTCGCCCAGACGCGGCGACAGCATCAAGGGCAGGCCGAGCCCGGCAACAGCGAGCGCGCCCCAGATCGTGGGCCGCGTTCCCAGCCGGGCCGCCACCCTGCCGGCCAGAAGCGTCGTGACGATCGACGGCAGGAAGACGAAATAGACGAGGCCGAGATCCATCATGCCGAGCGACAGCGGCGGCCGCACCAGCACGAAATTGACGTAGGTGAAGGTACCGATGAAGGCGAACAGGATGCAGAAGCCGATGCCGAAAGAGGCGCGCAGCTGCGGATTGCGCCAATGCGCGATGGTGGCGGCGAGCGGCGCAGCCGCCGGCATCATCGCATGCATCGGCCGCACGCGGTTGACGGTGAAATAGACCAGCGCTGCGCCGGTAAGATTGAGCGCCGCGAAGAAGTAGAAGTTCCAGGCGAGGCCGAGGCCATCGGCCAATGCGGCCGAGATCAGCCGGCCGACGAGGTTGCTGGCGACGTTGCCGGTGATGTAGGCGGCAAAGGCGCCGCCGGCGTCCATGGCGCTGCATTGCTCGCCGAGATAGGCGAGGGTGAGCGCGAAGGCGGACGCCATGCACAGGCCCTGCGCGACCCGCAACGCGGTGAAGACGGCAAGATTGGGCGCGACAGCAAGCAGGCTGGTGGGAACCGCAAGCAGGGCCAGGCTGAGCAGGATGCCCGTTCGCCGGTCGATACGCGGGCTGAAGAAGCCGACGACGAGGCTGGCTGCGGCCATGCCGAAGGTGCTGGCATTGACGGCAAAGCCCATTGCCGCGGGTGTGACGCCGTAGTGCCGTGTCAGCGAGGGCAGGATCGCCTGCGTCGCGAAGAGATCGACGACCGTCAGGAATGCGGTGAGGCCGATCACGAGCGAGCGAAACGCGAAGCCAGGGGAATGCGCATTCATCGTCGTCGCGGTCGGTTTGATCGATGCGGAAAGATCGGTCATGTCGTTGCGCTCCCTCATGCCCTGGCATGCCCCGAGCGCGCGCCTCGTCCTTTGAGACGACCGCGGAGCCTGTCATCGGGCCGCGCTCTGCGCGGAACCGGTGGCGGTCTCCTCAGGATGAGGCTAAGCGACATCGTGGCCGCCGAGGCTGCTGCCGCACACTCCGTCCTCATCCTGAGGAGCCTGCCTGAAGCGGGCGTCTCGAAGTATGGCCGCAGGGAATTACATATGGCGGTCGTTGGGATCCTTGCGGACGTCGCCGACATAGAGAATGACGGTCTCCTTGCCGAGGTTCTTCCACCAGTGCGAGGTGCCGTGGACTTCGGGGCGGATGTCGCCGGCCTTGTGCACGATCGGGTCGACGCAGTTGGAGGCGTATTCGACGATCTCGCCCTGCTGCACGAAGATCAGGGCCGGACGGTCGTCATGGCTGTGCCAGGGCACGATGCCGCCGGGCTCGATGGTCAGCTTGCGGAAGCGCAGCTCGCGGCCCTCGATACGGGCGGGCTGCTTGCCGAGATCGATCGTGCCGAGCGTCACGTCGGTGACGCCGACCGGCTTGTAGTCGACCATCGGCTGCGCATTCGGCTTGGTCTTGCCGGCCGGACATTCGCCGGCGAAAACCGGCGTCGCAAATGTCAGCGCGCCGAGAACGGCAACGCCTGTCCAAACCACGCGCGACATTGTGAGATGGCTAGACATGGAAAGTCTCCTCTGTTGGCCGCGAGCCCTGATGGCCGCGGGCTATGGCAGGAGCTTCGTCGAGACCTTTTCCATGTTGAAATGCCGGCTTGCTTTCGATGCGATAGCCCCGCGCTATGCCGATAGGCGGCAGCTATCGAACCGATTGGGCATCGGCATTTCCGCTTTCGCAGCATCCGGCGTCCGATGCCAGCACGCCCGATTGTGGTCGCCCCTTGCGGGCGGGCGAACCGGGAAACTAATATTCGCCCGCAAGGAAGCCGGAGCAGGAAGATGACGTCTCTCTCGCCAGCCGATGCCGAACAGCTCAGGCTCGCGTTCCAGCGCTGCCGCGACATGGACAGCACGCTGAACGAACAGCTCCGCGCCTATGCCGATGCCAGCCGCGAGGTCTTTCCGGCCTATGGCGAGGCGGTCGATCGCCTGGTCGCGCGATTGAGCGACAACGGCGGCGGCGAGACCGCGCCGCGGCCGGGCGACCCGATGCCGCCCTTCATGTTGCCCGGCGAGGGGGGGCATCTCGTGTCGCTGCCCTCGCTGCTGGAGGAAGGCCCCGTCGCGGTGATGTTCTTCCGCGGCCATTGGTGTCCCTATTGCCGGCTCAATGTCCGCGCCGTGGTCCAGGCGCTGGACCGCATCAAGGCGATGGGGGCGCAGGTCGTCGCGATCGTGCCGGAGACGCAGGAATATACCGGGCAGCTCAAGTCCGAATCCGGCGCGCCGTTTCCGATCCTGACGGATCTCGACAACGGCTATGCGCTGTCGCTCGACCTCGCGATCTGGTTAGGTGCCGAGATCCAGCAATTGCTGTCCTATCAGGACATGGCGAAATTCCACGGCAATGACGGCTGGATGCTGCCGATCCCGGCCGTGTTCGTGGTCGGACGCGACGGCATCGTGAAAGCCCGCTTCGTCGATCCGGATTTCCGCAAGCGCATGGAGATCGACGATCTGATCGAAGCGCTGGAGCGCGCGAGCCAGGAGAATTGAGCTACGCTCTCTTCCTTCTCCCCTTGTGGGAGAAGGTGGCGCGAATCGCCGGATGAGGGGGGGTACCTCCGCAATCACAAATGAGGATTGGAGTCGCGGAGAGATACCCCTCACCCGTCTCGCCGCTATGCGGCGAGCCACCCTCTCCCACAGGGGGAGAGGGGAAGGGCGGTCGACACTGTAAAGACTACCCCGCGATCTCGCGCCAGTCGGCGCCGCGCAGCATCCGCATGACGGCGTTGCCCACGGCGGTGCGTTGCCGGCCGGCGACCCCATAGAGATTGACGGTGCGGCGGGCGTCCAGCCCCGTGACCGCGGCGCGGGTCAGCCGCTCCGGCACGGGCGAGGTGTGCGGCACCATGGCGATGCCCATCTCGGCCTCGACCAGCTCGATCAAGTCGCGCTCGTTCGAGACCTCATGACCCTGTTCGATGTCGATGCCGTGCTCGCGCAGGCTCGCGGAGATGCGGCGCGCGTGCTCGCAGAAAGTTCGGCTCAGCAGCAGCTCCGATCGCAGATCGTCCAGTTCGACCGAGCTGCGGCCGGCCAGCCGGTGCCCGTCGCCGACGACGAGCTCGAAGCTCTCGGTGAACAGCGGCCAGACATCCAGCCGGTCCCAGGCCTCGTCGATCTCGGCAGCAATGCCGAGCTCGGCTTCGCCCTTCTTCAGGAAGTCGCCGACCTCCCGGCCCGAGCCGCGCAGAAAGCGGAATTCGAGCCGGTTGAACTGCCGCTTGATCTCGTTGAGATGCGGAATCAGCAAAGCGAGGTCGATCGAATGCGTCAGCGCAATGCGGAGCGCACCGATCTCTCCGCTCCTGAACGAGGAGGCGAGCGAGCGCGCGCCGATGGCCGCGTCATAGCACTGCTTCAGGAGTGGATGCATGCGCTGGCCGAGCTCAGTCAATTGCGCGGCGGGGCGTTCGCGGCGGAACAGGTCGCCGCCCAGCTCGGCCTCGAGCTGCTTGATCGCTCGCGTCAGCGAGGGCTGCGTGACGTTGCATTCCTCGGCCGCGCGCGTGAAGTTCAAGAGCTGCGCCACCGCGAGGAAATAGCGGACCTGGTGCATTTCCATGGATCGGCTCCCAGCAAAAATCGACCGGAAATCTAGCCGATCAGGGCGAAAAATGACATCCCGCCTGCGATAGCGCGGACGTATCGACTCGGAAGCCAACCGGCATTTCCGCAAATCCCGGAGATCCCGCACATTTCGCTCCAGGCTGGCGCGGTGTCGCGCTGAGAAGAGGTCTGGATCATGAATATTCCCATCAAGACGCAGACGTCCGCTTCATCACGCGTGCTTGCCGGCAAGGTGGCGCTTGTCACCGGGTCGACCAGCGGCATCGGTCTCGGTATCGCGCGGGCCCTCGCCGCCTCGGGCGCCGACATCGTGCTCAATGGCCTTGGTGTCGCCAGCGAGATCGGCCGGACGCGCGAGCAGATCGCCGCCGAGTTCGGCGTCAAGGCCAGCTATTCGCCGGCGGACATGACGAGGCCGAAATCGATCGCCGAGATGATCGCGGCAACGGTGGCCCAATCCGGCCGGCTGGACATCCTGGTCAACAACGCCGGCATCCAGCATGTCGCGCCGCTCGACCAGTTTGCGGTCGAGAAGTGGGACCAGATCCTCGCAATCAACCTGTCCTCGGCCTTCCACACCACGCGGCTCGCGTTGCCGGCAATGCGGCAGAACGGTTTCGGCCGGATCATCAACATTGCCTCCACGCACGGCCTGGTCGGTTCGCCGTTCAAGGCAGCCTATGTCACCGCCAAGCATGGCATCGTCGGCCTCACCAAGGTGACGGCGCTGGAGACGGCGGAGCAGGGCATCACCTGCAACGCAATCTGCCCTGGTTATGTCCATACGCCGCTGGTCGAGGCGCAGATCGACGGCCAGGCCAAGGCCCATGGCATCTCCCGCGATCAGGTGATCCGCGACGTGCTGCTGGCGCAACAGCCGAACAAGCGCTTTGTTGCGGTCGAGGAGCTCGGCGCACTCGCGGTGTTCCTGTCGACGGACGCGGCGGCCTCGATCACCGGCGTTGCGCTGCCGGTCGACGGCGGTTGGACCGCGCATTGACATGGGCCGGCGCAGCAAGTCGAATACTCGAACAGTGCAAGCTCACCAGGAGCGAGACATGGGCACGCAGGACAATTCTCAGCATAAGCAGCACGACCTGCCGGGTCAGGTCGTGCTCGTGCTTCAGGGCGGCGGCGCGCTCGGCTCGTACCAGGCGGGGGTCTACCAGGCCTTGCACGAAGCCGGCATCGAGCCGGACTGGATCATCGGCACCTCGATCGGTGCGATCAATGCGAGCCTCATCGCCGGCAACGCGCCCGAGCACCGGCTCGCGCGCTTGCGGGAGTTCTGGAAGCGGATGGAGCAGAAGCCGGTCTGGGACTGGCGAGCCGCGTTTCCCGGCTTCAACGAGAAGCTGGCCTATTGGTCGACCGTGACCCACGGCATTGCCGGTTTCTTCCGGCCCAATCCGCTGGCCCATGCCGGCGATTCCTATCCGCTGGGCGCCGATCACGCCGGCTATTATTCGACCGCGCCGCTGGAGAAGACGCTGAGCGAGCTCGTCGATTTTGATCTCGCCAACCGCTGCGCACCGCGTCTGACGGTCGGTGCGGCTCATGTCGGCACCAGCGAAATGCGCTATTTCGACAGCCGCGACGGCGAGCTGACGGTGAAGCATGTGATGGCTTCGGGCGCGCTGCCGCCGGCTTTCCCCGCCGTGCGCATCGACGGCGAGCTCTATTGGGACGGCGGCATCCTGTCGAACACGCCGACCGAAGCCGTGTTCGACGACAATCCACGCAGGAACTCGCTGATCTTCTCCGTGCATCTGTGGAATCCGGTCGGGCCGGAGCCGACCACGATGGCGGAGGTGCTGAACCGGCACAAGGACGTGCAATATTCCAGCCGCATCGCCAGCCAGATCGTGCGACAGCAGCAGGCCCATCGTCTGCGCCACGTCATTAACCAGCTCGCGGCGCGGCTGCCCGAGAGCGAGCGCAACGATCCCGCGGTGAGGGAACTGACGAGCTACGGCTGCCCGACCCGCATGCACGTGGTGCGGCTGCTGGCGCCTCAGCTCGAGCACGAGACCCATACCAAGGATATCGACTTCAGTCCGTCCGGGATCACGCGGCGCTGGCACGCCGGCTATGCGCACACGAAATCGGTGCTGGCGCGCAAGCCCTGGATCGGCGAATTCGATCCGCTCGCCGGCGTCGTGCTGCACGAGCATATGGACGAGATGCCGATGGCGGCGGAGTGAGGCTCTGTTCGTCATAGCCTCGCACGACGACGATTTTGCAGGCGCGCGGTCCGGAGTATGGTCGCCGTATCTTCGTCGCGAGGCTTGCAATTGGTCGCTGAGAAAGATCTGGAGGAGTCGCTCGAGACGCTGCGTGCCAACGCGGCGGGACCGGTCGCGGGCGTATTCGGTCCGGCCTCACTGACCTGGCAGATCGACCGGGAGGCCGTGCTCTTTCTCGGCGCCGGCCGTGCGCTGCTGCTGCAACTGGCCCATCCCTGGGTGGCGGCGGCGATCGCCGAGCATTCGCGCACCCTTGCCGATCCGATCGGCCGCTTCCATCGCACCTTCGACATCGTCTTTACGATGGTGTTCGGTTCGCTGGACCGGGCGCTGCTGTCGTCCCGGCAGCTACATCGGCGTCACAGCATGATCGTCGGCGAGATGCCCGAGACCGTGGGGCCGTTCGCGGCCGGCTCGCGCTACTGCGCCAACGACATCCCCGCGCTGCGCTGGGTCCACGCCACGCTGGTCGAGACCGCGCTTATGGCACATGATCTGGTGCTGCCGCCACTCTCGGCGGAGGAGCGCGATCGCTATTGGAGCGAGGCCAGGCTGTACGGCGCCCTCTTCGGATTAAAGGGGGATGATTTGCCGGCGGACTGGTCCGGCTTCGTCGCCTACACCAAGGCAATGGCGCAGTCGGAGACGCTAACCGTTGGCCCTGCGGCCCGCGAGATCGCCGCGCAGATATTCAGCGGCGCGCGCCCGTGGCTGCGGCCGCCGCGCTGGTATTGCGCGCTCACCGCGAGCATGCTGCCCGAGCGCTTGCGCGCGGGCTTCGGCTTCGAGCTCGACGCGCGTGCGATCCGATCCGCCGATCACGCGCTGCGGTGGATTCGGCGCGTCTATCCGAAATTGCCTGGCCGGCTGCGCTATGTCGGTCCCTACCACGAAGCGCAGGCGCGGCTGCGGGGCGAAGCGCGGCCCGACTGGATGACGCGGTGTCTTAATCGCGCCTGGATCGGCCGTCCGCAGATGGATGTGCGCGGGAAATAGGGACTCGAGGCAAGCTTGTCGCAGCTTGTCATTCCGGGGCGCGCGGAGCGCGAGCCCGGAATCCATTTCTCCGAGCGTTCCGGCCGCACGATGGATTCCGGGCTCGCGCCAAACGGCGCGCCCCGGAATGACAGCAGTGCCTCACACCGACGCCAGCTTGCGGTACAGCGCGCTGTAGCTGCCGGCCGAGATGCTCCAGGAGAACGAGCGCCCCATGGCGCTGCGGCGCATCGTATCGAGCTGGTCGTGGGCCATGAAGGCCGAGAAGGCCCGCCGCACGCCGCCGAGGAAAGATTCGTGCGACGGCCTCGAGAACAGGAATCCGGTCTCCCCGTCGCTAATGGTTTCGGCGAGGCCGCCGGTCTGGTGACCGATCGGCAGCGAGCCGAAGCGCTGCGCGTACATCTGGCTGAGCCCGCACGGCTCGAACCGCGACGGCATCAAGGTGAAGTCGCTGCCGGCGAAGATGCGCCGCGCCTGGGCCTCGTTGAAGCCGATCGCGACCCCGATGGCGTCGGGGCGGCGGCGGTGCGCGTCGATCAGGGCCTGCTCGAGCGCCGGCTCGCCGGAGCCGGTGACCACGATCTGCCCGCCGGCATCGACGATCTCGTCCGCCGCCGACAGAACGAGGTCGATGCCCTTCTGGTGCACGAGACGCGCGACGATGCCGAACATCGGCCCGCGCGAGACCGCCAGTCCGAACTGCTTGCGGACGTAGTCCGCATTGGCCTTCTTGCCGACCCAGTCGCCAGCGCCGAATTGCTGGGCAAGCTGGGCGCAGGAGCGCGGGTCCCAGCTCTCGTCGATGCCGTTGAGGATGCCGGTGAGCTCGGCGGCGTCGGAGCGCAGGCGGAGCAGGCCCTCCAGGCCACAGCCGAATTCGGCCGTGGTGATCTCCCGCGCATAGGTGCCGCTGACCGTGGTGAGGTGGGAGGCGTAGACGAGGCCCGCCTTGAGGAAGGAGACCTGGTCGTAGAACTCGACGCCGTCGATGTGGAAGGAGCTCTCCGGTGCGCCGATCCGCCGCAGCGAGTCCTTCGGGAAGAGGCCCTGATAGGCGAGGTTATGGATGGTCAGGATGGACGGCAGCTTGGCGCCCTGCCAGGCCAGATAGGCCGGCACCAGCGAGGCCTGCCAATCGTTGGCATGGATCAGGTCTGCTGCCCAATTCTTGTCCAGCTTGCCCATGGCGAGCTCAGCGGCGGCCGAGGCGAAGCGCGCGAAGCGGATGTCGTTGTCGGGCCAATCGCGCCCGAACTCGTCGCCATAGGGGTTGCCGGGTCGGTCGTAGAGCTGCGAGCACAACAGCACATAGACCGGCAGGCCGTCCTTGGTCGCGGCACGGCCGAGCGAGCAGGCCGGCATCTCCGCGAATGCGGGACAGCGGCCAACGACCTGAATATGCGTGAGTTGCTCGATGATGTCGCGATAGCCGGGCAGCATGATCCGGATATCGGCGAAGGAGCGAAGTGCGCGGGGGAGGGCGGCGGAAACGGCGCCCAATCCGCCGACGCGAACGAAGTCGTCCATCTCTGTGGTGACGAACAAGACCCTCAAGAACAACCGCCCTCTTTCGACCCCGCTTGCTGCTATGCAAGAACGGGTCCAGTTGTGCTGGAAATCCAAAGCCCGCCCACGCGGCACGTCTGTTCGGTAAACACTTTCCTACTCAGCCGCCGCCCTCTAGGGTCGCCGCATCAACAACAAAGATCTTCGATGGTTCCACGAGTTCAAGGGCGCAGGCAGGCATGCAGCTAGCAGATAAGCATGAGGGGACGACGACAAAGGCCTTCGCGGGCCTGCGGGTGCTGGATTTTTCGACCACCATCGCCGGGCCCCATTGCACACGGATGCTCGCCGACATGGGTGCCGAGGTCATCAAGATCGAGACCGACGGCGGGGAGACGATGCGGACCCGGCCTCCCCTCCGCAACGGCTGCAGCACCGCGTTCGGCCAGCTCAATGTCGGCAAGAAGAGCGTGGTCCTCGACCTCAAGTCCGAGGACGGCAAGGAGGCGGTGCGCCGGCTGGCCGCGACGTCGGATATTCTGGTCGAGAACTTCCGTCCCGGCGTGATGCGCCGCCTTCGGCTCGACTACGACAGCCTGCGTCAGGTCAACCCGAGGCTGATCTACTGCTCGATCTCGGGCTATGGCCAGACCGGCCCTTCGGCCGAGCTGCCGGCCTACGCCCCGGTGATCCACGCGGCCTCGGGCTACGACATGGCCCATCTCGCCTACCAGCCGGGCCGCAACCGTCCCGACTATTGCGGTATCTACCACGCCGACGTCGTCACCGGGACCTATGGTTTTGGCGCGATCGCGTCGGCGCTCTATCAACGCAGCGTGACGGGCGCCGGCCAGCACATCGACGTCTCCATGCTGGAAACCATGCTGTCGCTGACGCTGACCGAGCTGCAGAGCTCGCAATTCGCGGTGCCGCCGCCGCCACGCCCGATGTTCGGACCGACCGAGACGGCAAGCGGCTACGTCATGATCACGATCGCCAGCGAGAAGACGTTCCAGGCCCTGATGGGGGTGATCGGCCGCCCGGACTGGGTCTCCGATCCGCGTTTCGCCACCTATGCCGCGCGGCGCGAGAACTGGGCCGAGCTGATGGACGGCGTCGAAATCTGGTCGCGGCAGCTTTCGACCGATGCGTGCTTGCGCGTGCTTGGCGCTGCCGGCGTGCCGGCCTCGGCCTATCGCAGCGTGTCCGAGGCTTTGGCCGATCCGCAGCTTGCGCACCGCCAGGCACTCTCCGAGGTGCGGGACGAGGGCGGCTCGTTCCAGGTGCTCAACCTGCCGTTTCGGATGTCGGGGGCTGACACGGCGCCGGCCAAGACCGTGTCCGTGCTCGGGGAGCACACCGACGCGTTGCGCCAGGAGATCGGCCTTGCGGACCGTACGGCAATTCCGCCAGGCAAAACGGCCGCGACATCCTGAGTCTCATCGCCGCCACATGCGGCGTTCGAACTCTCGTTCGTTCCTCTTGCCGAGGCGGGCATTTGTCGCCAAGCTCGCCTCCGAGTCATTCACGATCCGAAACATCGGACGAGGGATCCCGGGAGGAACCATGACGAACGCGGCGGCCTTGGCACGCAGGCGCGTGCCTATTTTCCTCGTTGCGGCATTTGCACTGGCTACGCCAGCGCAGGCGCAGAAATCGGGCGGCAGCATCACCGTCGGTCAGGAGCTGGAGATCGCAGGCTTCGATCCGCTCAAGGTCGGCGTCTACGACACCTCGACCTTCACCGCTGCCGCCGCGATCTTCGACACGCTGACGACGCTGAATGACAAGGGCGAGGCCGCGCCGAAGCTCGCGGTGTCCTGGAGCCATTCCGAGGACTACAAGACCTGGACCTTCAAGCTCCGCGAAGGCGTCAAATTCCACGACGGCACGCCGTTCAATGCGCAGGCCTTCAAGGAGAATTTCGACCGGCAGAAGGACCCCGCCAACAAGTGCCGCTGCGCCTTCTACATCACCAACGTCAAGGAGGTGCTGGCGCCGGACGAATACACAATCGTCTATAATCTCACCGATCCTTCCGTGAACCTGCCGGCGACGATCACCATCCAGAGCCAGAACAACGTCATCCATTCGCCGACCGCCTGGAAGACCAAGGGCGACGATTACAACCGCAATCCCGTCGGCACCGGCCCCTACATCCTGAAATCCTGGACCGCCGGCGACCGCATGGTGCTGGAGAAGAACCCGAACTATTGGGACAAGGGTCGCCCGTATCTCGACCGCATCGTCCTGAAGCCGCTGCCCGACGCGCAGTCGCGCTTTGCCTCGCTGCAATCGGGCGAGGCCGACATCATCTGGGATGACGAGAACGACGCCGACAACATCATGAGGGCGCAGAAGGACCCCAAGCTCACCGTGCACACCTACAAGGGCTCGGGCGCGCAGGTCTACGCCTTCAACACCAAGGTGGCGCCGTTCGATGACGTGAGGGTGCGGCAGGCCCTGGTGATGGCGATCGACCGTCCCAAGATGTCGCAAGCGATCAGCAACGGCCTGAGCCGGCCCGCGAGCAATCCTTACGGCGACGGCTCCTGGGTCAAGTGCAAGGACGACGGGGCGCTGCCGTTCGACGTTGAGAAGGCCAAGGCGCTGATCAAGGAGTACGGCAAGCCGGTCGAGTTCAAGATGCTGGTGACGGCGACGCCGCGCGGCCGCATGGTCGGCCAAGTGCTGCAGCAATTCTGGAAGCGCGTCGGCGCCAACATGGAGATCGAGCAGGTCGACCAGGCCACGATTCCGACGCGCGCCTTCACCCGGCAGTTCCAGCTGACGCCGTGGCGCATCGTCGATCTCGCCGATCCCGATCCGCAGATGTACGCGAATTTCCGCAGCGGCAGCCCGCTGGCGCTCGCCGGATACGCGAACCCCGAGCTCGACAAGCTTCTGGACCATGCGCGCGTCACCGCCGACATCGGCCAGCGCACCGAGGATTATTGCGCCATCAGCCGTCTGATCAACAAGGAGGCGATCTGGTTCTGGACCTTCCAGAATACCTATTACGCGCTGTCCAGCGCCAAGCTGAAGGGCTTTCCGAAGATCTACAACGGCGTGATCGACGTCTCGACCACCTGGCTGGAATGACCGCGCGATGCTGAACTTCGTCGCGCGGCGGCTGCTTGCCATGCTGCCGGTCCTGCTCGCCGTCTCGTTGCTGACGTTCCTGATCGCCTCGCTGCTGCCGGGCGATCTCGCGCTCGTCATCCTGGGCGATCAGGCAACGCCGGAGAACGTCGCGGCGCTGCGCCGCGACATGGGACTCGACCAGCCGCTGTGGTGGCGTTACCTGAGCTGGCTCGGCCACGTGGTGCAGGGCGATCTCGGCCGCTCGTTTCGCACCGGGCAGACGGTGCTGCAGGCGGTGGCCGAGCGCATCCCGGTCTCGCTGCAGCTGATGCTGATGGCCGAGTTCATCGGGCTCCTGATCGGTGTTCCCGTTGCGATCGCCTGTGCCGCGCGCGCCGGCGGTGCGTTCGACCGCTTCATGACCGGCAGCGCTTTCGCGATGCTGTCGATGCCGTCGTTCCTGACTGCGATCCTGCTGATCTATCTGTTCGCGGTCGAGCTGCGCTGGCTGCCGGCGACCGGCTATGTGCCGTTCACCGAGGCGCCGCTGGCCAATTTGCGCTTCTTCGTGCTGCCGGCGCTGACGCTGGCGCTGGCGGAATGGCCGGGCATCATGCGGGTGCTGCGCTCCGACATGATCGCGACGTTGCAGGAGGACTATATCGCGCTGGCGAAAGCAAAGGGTCTCAAGCCATCGCGCATCCTGTTGGTGCATGCGCTGAAGCCTTCTTCGCTGACCCTGGTGACGGTGACGGGCATCAATATCGGTCGCCTGCTCGGCGGCACGCTGATCGTGGAAACGATCTTCGCGCTGCCCGGCATCGGCCGGCTGCTGGTCGGGGCGATCTACACCCGGGACCTCGTCATTCTCCAGGGCGTGGTGCTGCTGGTCGCCTGCGGCTTCGTCATCGTCAACTTCATCGTCGACATGCTCTATGCCGTGCTCGACCCCAGGATCCGCCATGGCCACGCTTGAGCTGTCGATCCAGGACGAGGAGGTAGCTGCGCCGGTCGGCCGCAAGCCCAAGCTCGGCCTGTTGTTCTGGATCGCAAGCGCCTGGGTTGCGATCATCCTTTCGCTAGCGATCCTGGCGCCGGTGCTGCCGCTGCAGAACCCGACCGATATGGACATGCTGGAACGGCGCGCCGCCTTCTCCGGGGAACATTGGCTCGGCACCGACGGGCTCGGCCGCGACGAGCTCGCCCGGCTGATCTTTGGCGCGCGGGTGTCGCTAACGGTCGGGCTGATCGCGCCCATGATCGGCCTCGTCATCGGCGGCGCGCTCGGCCTGCTGGCCGGCTATTTCCGCGGCCGGTTCGAGACGCTGGTGGTCGGCAGCATGGATGTGTTGCTCGCCTTTCCGCCGCTGATCTTCGCGCTCGCGGTGGTCGCCTATCTCGGGCAGTCGGTCCCCAACCTCACTATTGTCCTCGGCGTGCTCGGCATTCCCGCTTTCATGCGCGTGGCGCGCGCGGCGACGCTGACGCTGGCGCGGCGAGAATTCGTGATCGCCGCCGAGGCGTTAGGGGCGAGCCATGCGCGCATCCTGCTGCGCGAGCTGCTGCCGAACGTCATCCTGCCGCTGCTCGCCTTCTTCCTGCTCGGCGTCGCCGTCACCATCGTGGTCGAGGGCGCGCTGTCCTTCCTCGGCCTCGGCGTGCCGCCGCCGATGCCGAGCTGGGGCAGCATGATCGGGGAGGGACGTGACAGTCTGGACGTCGCGCCGCGCCTCGCCTTTCTGCCGGCGGCAGCACTGTTTGCGACCGTGCTGGCGTTCAACCTCGTCGGCGACACCTTGCGGGCTCTCACCGACCCACGTCAGGGGGCACTGTGACCGCGCCGCTCCTGGCCATCGAGGATGTCGCGGTCGAGCTGCCGACCCCGCGCGGAAACCTGCGCGCGGTCGATCACGTCGACCTTTCGCTGCAGGCCGGCCGCACGCTCGGAATCGTCGGTGAATCCGGTTGCGGCAAGACCATGCTCTCGCGCGCCGTGCTGCAGCTGCTGCCGAAGAAGGCGAAGCTGACGGGCCGGGTGATGTTCGACGGCGAGGATCTGGTGCGGCTCGAGCCTGAAAGCCTGCGGCGGCTGCGCGGGCGCGACCTCGCGGTCGTATTCCAGGACCCCATGACCTCGCTCAACCCTGTGCTCACCATCGGCACGCAGCTGATGGAGACGATCCAGGAGCACCTCGAGCTTGACGCTCCCGCCGCGAAGGCCCGCAGCATCGAGCTGCTCGCCGCCGTCGGCATTCCCGCCCCGGAGCAGCGGCTCGCGCAATATCCGCATCAATGCTCCGGCGGCATGCGCCAGCGCATCGCGATTGCGATCGCACTGTCCTGCGAGCCGAAGCTCCTGATCGCGGACGAGCCGACCACCGCGCTCGACGTCACCATCCAGGCGCAGATCCTCGATCTGCTCGCGCGCGAGCAGCGCCGCCGCCACATGGCGATGATCATCATCACCCACGATCTCGGCGTGGTAGCCGGCCGCGCCGACGAGGTCGCGGTAATGTATGCCGGCCGGGTGGTGGAGCGCGCGCCGACGCAAGCCTTGTTCAAGCGCATGCACATGCCCTACACCGAGGCGCTGCTGGCGGCGATCCCGAAGCTCGATACCGCGCCGCATACGCCGCTGCCGGCGATCTCGGGCCGTCCACCCGATCCGACGCGCCCGCTGAAGGGCTGCTCCTTCGCGCCGCGCTGCAGTTATGCCGGCGGGCGCTGTCATGAGGCCAAACCGGTCCTGACCAGCGCCGAGGTGTCGGGACATCTCTATGCCTGCTTCCATCCGATCCGGATGACGGAGGGGATCGAGGCATGATGCAGCTTGCCGCGCGCCCCGCGCCGCTTCTCAACGTCGACAATCTCGTGGTCGAATACGGCCTCGGCAACAAGATTGTTCATGCCGTTTCCGGTGTCAGCCTCCAGGTCGCGCGCGGCGAGACGCTTGGGCTGGTCGGCGAATCCGGCTGCGGCAAGTCGACGCTCGGGCGCGCGGTGCTGCAACTGCGCCGCGCCAAGTCCGGCCGCGTGATGTTCGACGGCGAGGACCTCACCACGATGGAGGGCGAGGCGCTGCGCCGGATGCGCCGCCGCGTGCAGCTGATCTTCCAGGATCCGATTGCTTCGCTCAATCCGCGCCGGCGCATCGGCGACATCGTCGCCGAGCCGCTGATCATCGCCGGGATCAAGGATGCCGCCGAGCGCAAACGGCGCGTTCACGAGGTGCTCTCCGCGGTCGGGCTCGACCCCGATCTCGTGGCGACCCGCCTGCCGCACGAATTCTCCGGCGGCCAGTGCCAGCGCATCTGTATCGCGCGCTCGCTGGTGCTCAACCCGGAGTTCATCGTCTGCGACGAGCCGGTGTCGGCCCTCGACGTCTCCATTCGCGCGCAGATCCTCAACCTGCTGGAGGAGATGAAGGCGCGCTTCGGTCTGACGCTGCTGTTCATCGCGCACGACCTCGCGGTGGTCAAAGCGGTCAGCGACCGCGTCGCGGTGATGTATCTCGGCCGGCTCTGCGAGGTCGCCCCCTCCGAGCAATTGTTCGCGCGGCCTGCGCATCCCTACACCGCGCTGCTGTTGCAGGCGATCCCGGTGCCGGATCCGGACGTGCGACCCGCCGAAAGTGTGGCGGCCGGCGAGCCGCCATCGCCGATTGCGCCGCCGTCCGGCTGCCGCTTCCGCACCCGCTGCCCGCGCGCGGATCAGCGTTGCAGCGCGGAGATACCGGAGTTGCGCCAGGTCGCACCCGGCCAGTTCGCGGCTTGCCATCATCCGCTGGCCTGAACTAAGACCGGTTTGTCTGGTCGCGCCGACCATGGCATGGTGGCGCGACAACAAGAAGCATGCGGGAGGACGCCGATGAAGAGTTTCAAGGTTGCCGATTTCAAGGCGCCGCTGCAGGAGGTCGACGAGGCGACGCCGCAGCCCTCGGGCACGCAGGTGCTGATCAAGGTGAAGGCCGCCGGCGTCTGCCACAGCGACCTCCACATCTGGGAAGGCGGCTACGATCTCGGCCATGGCCGCAAGCCGCTCTCGTTGAAGGACCGCGGCATCAACCTGCCGCTGACCATGGGCCACGAGACGGTCGGCGAAGTCCTCGCCTTCGGCCCCGACGTGAAGCCGACCGACCAGGGCGACCTGAAGGTCGGCGATGTCGGGCTGGTCTATCCCTGGATCGGCTGCGGCAAATGTGCAACGTGCCTCGCCGGTGACGAGAACATGTGCCTGACGCCGCGCTCGCTCGGGGTCTATTGCGACGGCGGCTATTCCGATCACATGCTGGTGCCGCATCCGCGCTACCTGCTCAATCTGAAGGGCCTCGATCCCGCGACGACCGCGCCCTATGCCTGCTCGGGCGTCACCACCTACAGCGCGCTGAAGAAGGTCGAGCAGCATTTCGACACGCCGATCGTGATGTTCGGCGCCGGCGGCCTCGGCCTGATGGCGTTGTCGCTGCTCAAGGCGATGGGCGGCAAGGGCGCGATCATGGTCGATATCGACGCGAGGAAGCGCGAGGCGGCGGAGAAGGCCGGTGCGCTTGCGACCGTCGATCCCAAGGCCCCTGACGCGCTGGAGCAGCTTGCCAAGAAGGCGGGCGGCCCTATCCGCGCCGTGATCGACCTGGTCGGCAACGCTGCTACGACGCAGCTCGGCTTCGACTGCCTGACCAAGGGCGGCAAGCTCGTCCTTGTCGGCCTGTTCGGCGGCGGCGCGACCTGGGCGTTGCCGCTGATTCCGATCAAGGCGGTGACGATCCAGGGCAGCTATGTCGGAAACTTGCGCGAGACGCAGGAGCTGCTCGACCTCGTGCGGTCCAAGAAGGTGCCGCCGATCCCGGTGACGCCGCAACCGCTCGCCAAGGCCAACGACGCGCTGCTGCAATTGCAGCAGGGCGCGGTGGTCGGGCGTACGGTGCTGACGCCGTAACGAATGCTCTCTCCCTCGTCATTGCGAGGAGCGAAGCGACGAAGCAATCCAGAATGTCTCCGTGGATGCAGTTCTGGATTGCTTCGCTTCGCTCGCAATGACGACCTGGTTGACACCTCCCTTGAGGCCTTAAATGTCCGCAAACAACGCCTTCCACATTGCCGTGCTCGCCGGTGACGGCATCGGCCCTGAAGTCATGGCGCCGGCGCTGGAGGTGCTGCGCAAGGTCGGCGAGAAGTCCGGCCTCGGCTTCCGCTTCACCGAGGCGCCGGCCGGCGCCAACCATTATCTCGCGACCGGCAAGTCGATGCCGAATAGCACCATCAAGCTTTGCGAGGAGGCGGACGCGATCCTGCTCGGGGCCTGCGGCCTGCCGTCGGTGCGCTACCCCGACAACACCGAGATCGCGCCGCAGATCGAGCTGCGCTTCATCTTCGATCTCTATGCCGGCGTGCGCCCGGCGCGCCTCATTCCGGGCGTGCCGAGCCCGATCGTCGGCGCGGACCAGCGCGGCATCGATCTCGTCGTGATCCGGGAGTCAACCGAGGGCCTGTTCGCCTCGATGGGCAAGGGCGTCGTCACCCACGAGGACGCGCGCGAGACCATGGTGATCACGCGCAACACCTCCGAGCGTCTGTTCGAGTTCTCGTTTCGCCTTGCCGAGCGGCGCAAGGCGCGCGGCAAGCCGGGCGCACTCACCTGCGTTGACAAGGCGAACGTCTTCAAGGCCTTTGCGTTCTTCCGCGGCATCTTCGACGAGATCGAGAAGAAGCATCCTGACGTGAAGACCGACCGGCTCTATGTCGATGCCTGCTCGGCGATGCTGGTCAAGCGTCCCTGGGATTTCGACGTGATGGTGATGGAGAACATGTTCGGCGACATCGTCTCCGACATCACCGCGAGCCTGATCGGCGGCCTCGGCATGGCGCCGTCCGCCGACATCGGTGACAAATACGCGGTGTTCCAGCCGTGCCACGGCACGGCGCCTGACATCATGGGGCAGGGCAAGGCCAACCCCACCGGCATGATCCTGTCCGCCGCGATGATGCTGGATTGGCTCGCCGACAAGCACGGCATCGAGAGCGCTGCGGAAGCCGGCGAGACGATCGAGCGTGCGGTGGACCAGGTCTATGCCGGCGGCATCAAGCCGATGGAATTCGGCGGCGGCAATGGCACGGCTGACATCACGAAAGCGGTGCTGGGAGCGCTGTAGGGGCTGTGCTCCTGGCCTCTCTCTACGACGAAATTACGTCCCCCTAAACTGCGGCTTCCGCTTTTCCATGAAGGCCTGCCGGCCCTCGCGGAAATCCGCGCTGTCCATGCAGGCATTGCCGATCACCTTGATCGCCTCCATGTCGCGCCGGCTCTCGTCCTTCAGCACCTGCGCGATTGTGATCTTGGCCGCCTTGATCGCGAGCGGGGCGTTCTGCGCGATCGTCTCGGCCATCGCCATGGTCTCGCCCCAGAGCTCGCCTTGCGGAAACACGCGCTCGACGAGGCCGATGCGCAGCGCCTCGGCGGAATCGATGCGCATGCCCGTATACATCAGCAGCCGCGCCCAGGACGGCCCGACCAGCGACACCAGATGCCGCAGGCCGTCATAGCCATAGGCGATGCCGAGCTTGGCGGCGGGAATGCCGAACTGGCTTTCATGCGAGGCGAGGCGGATGTCGGCGAGCATGGCGACCTGCATGCCGCCGCCGAGGCAATAGCCGTCGATGCAGGCGATGGTCGGCTTGGGATAATCGGCGAGCAGCGCGCGCTGGGCGGCGCTGCGCTTGGCGTATTGCTCGGATGCCGCCGCATTGTGCCTCACCTTCTCGAACTGGCTGATGTCGGCACCCGAGACGAACGCCTTGCCGCCGGCGCCGCGCAGGATCACGACGCGCACCGTGTCGTCGTCGCGCAAGGCCGTCAACGCCTCGCCAAATCCCTCCCACATCTCCAGCGACATCGCGTTGCGCTTGTCGGGATTGTTGAAGGTGAGGACGCCGACGCCATCGGCCGTGTGCGTCAGAATCTTGCCGTCGGCGTAAGGTGTTCCGGTCGTGCTGATAACGTCTGGCATCGCGCGCTCGCTGCTCGGTGGCGAGGCGCAATGTGCGGCGCAGGCACCGCCGCGGTCAACCGGCGCGGGAGAGGAGAGCCCGCATCCGCCCGTGCTGCGATTGCATGGCGCGCGGCGTTCGACGGAGGCGGAAAGGTCGGGGGAAGACCGCCAACAAAAGGGGCGGCCATGCCGCCCCGAGACCGGCCGCGCGCGGTTGCGCGCAGACATCTTTCGGCCGATCTCGTGCAATCCGGCCGCGCCCCCGTGACGCGGCGGATTGAACGTCGGCCGTGAAGGCCGGACCGTCGACCGGCCTCAGCTCTCGTTCGCCGCGATCGATTCCATCAGCGAGACGAGCTGACGCTGCACCGTCTGATCCTTGATCTTGCTGTAGGCGCGCAGCAGGCGGAGGCTGAAGGCCGAATCGAGAAAGAGCAGGCTCTCGACTTCGCGGGCCTTGTTGTCGCCGTCGTAGAAGAAGGTCACGGGCACATCGAGGGCGGAGGCGATCTGCTGAAGCCGGGCCGCGCCGACGCGATTGACGCCCTTCTCGTATTTCTGCACCTGCTGGAAGCTGACGCCGAGCTTCTCGCCGAGCTCGGCCTGCGAGATCTTCATCTCGACGCGCCGCAGACGGATCCGCTTGCCAAGCTCGATGTCCGGCTTGCCCGCGCTGCGCTGCTTCATTCTTTTGGCCGCTGCTTTCATCTCTGTTTTCACCTTTGTTCTTCGGTTGAAAATCCCCCGAAGAGCTGGGTCAGGGGTTCGCCCATATACGAGTCCTTGAATTCATGCGGGTGCACGAACTCTTCCTTAAACCACGGGAAGCGGGCCGGATTGAAAGCCTCGATCAGCCAGTCAATCATGTGCCGCACGCGCGGGATACGGCCGCTACCAGGGTGGTAGGACAGCCAGATATCCAGCGGTCGGTTCAGCTCGACCTCCAGTGGAATTAATTTCCCGCCGAGCGCAATGGCGTAGCTCGGGAAGACGCCGATGCCGGCGCCATTCGCGACCGCCCAATAGTTGGCGCTCGAGACGTTGGTCTTCATGACCAGAAGGTCACGTTCGGACACGCCCGGGAAGAAGCTTTCGAAGGATTCCTTGGCGGCGAGCTGGTCGGCGAATTGCAGCACCAGACGATGCTTGATCAATTCCGCCGCCGAGCGCGGCGCGCCATGCTTTGCGATGTATTTCTCCGAGGCCCAGAACATCAGATGCATGCGGCCGAGCCGCACCAGCTTGATGTCCAGCGCCGAGGGACGGGACAGATGAATGGCGACGTCGGCCTCGTGGCGCGAGACGTCGGCCGAGCGCATCGCGCAATGCAGGTCCACCAGGATCTTCGGATAGGCCTGCTGGAATTCGACCAGGCGGGGGGCAAGCCAAAATGTGCCGAGCCCTTCGGTGACGGCCACGCGGACCTCGCCCGACAGCGCGTTGGCCATCGAATCGCTGGCGCGCAGCACGTCGAAGGTGGCCGCCTCCATGCGTTCGACAGCGGAGACTACCAAGGCGCCCTCATCGGTGAGATGGGTGCCGTGGACGTCGCGCGTGAATAACGTGGTGCCGGTCTGGCGTTCGAAATCGTCGATGCGGCGCCGCACGGCGTTGATCGACAGAGACAGGCGCTCGGCCGCCGAGCGAAAGCTTCCGCATCGGACGACTTCCAAGAATATGCGGGCGGCGTCCCAGTCGGAGAGGCCGCTGATATTTGTCTTTGGGCGTTCCTCCAGAGGAACGCCCCTTTCCGCCAAGGAGTGCATACAATTCCCTTTGGAACGCTAAACTGGCAGAATCTGGCGCAAACCACAACCACGACGGGTTGGGGAACGACGAGTTTTGAACGTCATCCTTACTACCTTAGGGCGGTATTTGGATGCTCCCATGGGCTGGGAATTCGGGCGAGGCTAATCGGCTCGAGTGAGGGGTATGACGTGAGTTCCGTTGCGAGCCGCGAGATGGCTGCGGGAGTGCCGGCGCTGACTGCAATGAACGGTCTTGCGCAGGAGTCGGTGCTCTTCGCCGTTGCTGGATCAATCGCACCGCGTCAGGCGTTCGCTCCCGGAGCATTGCGGCGGTCGCCAAAGGCGCCGCATGGCGATGCGAGCGGGAACCCGGTTCCACAGCAGAAACACACTGAAATCAGGTTCGAAGGCGCAGTCGCCTCGTGCTATCTATCGTCTTCCATGGGGGCCGAAGGGGGCGTGACAGATACGTCTCGCAGGCCGAATTAACGGAAAGAACGCCGGTGTCGCATTCAGACGAACAGTTGCAGTCGGTGCTGGAAACGCTCGAGGAGTGCCGCAGGGTTCTCAATGCCTGCAACAGCCGCGAGTCGGCCGAGATGCTGTCCATCGTCATCCTCGACGTCAGGATGAAACTGAAAGGAATCGACAGTGCCGATCTCAAGGCGCTGTGCGACGAAATGCTGCGGAGCGCTGCCAGCGAGCCGCCGCCCCCTTCCAAGCAGACGCAGGACCAGCCCCGGCGTCCGCTGCTCCGCGTGGTGAAGTAGCCGCGCCGCCCAATCTCGCTTTCCGGCGAGGTTTGTGCGCGTCCCGATGCCGCATCTGTGATCACGGAGGGCATCGGGCGGAGCCCTGGCTTTGTGCGCCTCTGTTGCGCATTCTCCGGCATGGGCTACACCAGAGCCGGTTCGGCTCCGGGCCGGGCGCGGTTCCTGCGCGCCCTGACGGGGCCTGAGATGGCTCCGATTGCATCATGCAAAATGTTTCGATTCCGGCCGCACTGATTGCCGGCCTCGTCAGCTTCCTCTCGCCTTGCGTCCTGCCTCTGGTTCCGCCCTATCTGGTTTACCTCACGGGCGCCACGATCGAGCATGTCGAGAGCGACGAGCCGGTCGCGGCCTCCAAGCGCGCGATCATGATGTCGGCGCTCCTGTTCGTGCTCGGCTTCTCCACCATCTTCGTGGCGCTCGGCGCCAGCGCTTCGTTGATCGGCGGGCTGATCCGTGCCTGGTCGGCGGAGCTGTCGATCCTCGCCGGCATCGTCATCATCATCATGGGCCTGCACTTCCTCGGCCTGACGCGGATCGGCTTTCTGATGCGGGAAGGACGCCTGCCGATCCCCAAACCGGTCGGCCTGTGGGGCGCCTATATCATGGGCCTCGCATTCGCGTTCGGCTGGACACCCTGCATCGGCCCGATCCTCGCCGCGATCCTCTCGGTCGCCGCGGCGGAAGCCACGGTGACGAGGGGCGCCGGCCTGCTCGCGGTCTATTCCGCGGGCCTCGGCATCCCATTCCTGATCGCCGCGCTGATGATCGAACAGTTCTCCGCGCTGTTCGCGCGCATGAAGGGCCACCTCGTCAACGTCGAGCGCGCCATGGGCGTCCTGATGGTGCTCACCGGCATAGGCTTTCTCACCGGCGCGGTCTCGAATGTGAGCATCTGGCTGCTGGAGACGTTTCCGGTGCTGCAGACGATCGGTTAGGGCGCGCGGGGACCGGGTTTTCACGGACGAAAAAGTAGAGGAACCGTTGAAATCGGTCAGGCATGCTGTCACGGAACGACGATTCCAAACCTTTCCGGTCCCGAGGCGTTGCATCGGGGGACAACTCGCATGGTGGAGATCACGTGACCAAGACACTGCGCTTAGAACCCCTGTCGGACAACGCGGCGTTGGTTGCCTGGCAATTTTTGGGGCAGCCGCTGCAGGAGTGGCCGAGCTGGGTTCAGTCGAATTGCTCGCTGCAGAAGGATGCCGACGGAAAATTCGAGCTTCGGCACGAGCGGCGCAGCGGCACACAGATCGTCTATCTCGGCGAGTGGCTGGTGAGAGATCTCGATGGCGGCGTGGACTTCTACACGGACGCTGAGATCTGGTCGCGGTTCGCTGCCAAGCGCTGACGCGCTGAGAGATTCAGCCGACGCGTCGATCGCGCCTTAGTCTTTCCTGCTCGAGCTTCGGACGATCAAAAGCCTGTGTGGCTGGTGGGGCAAAAAGCCTCGCGGTAGGAGCCGCCCAGAGAATGCAATCTGTAGTAATATTTCATCGTACTACACCCTGAGGGGCAATTCTTCTGAACGTATACTGAAACGAGAATTTTGGAAGCGACATCTTCGGCGCCCCTCTCCCCTAAAGCATTTGAGCAGGAGCAAGCGATGGGAACCGACGTGAATGTTCATCCCGGTCACGGCAAGGCCGGACGTCAACCGACGCGACAATTTCTGGATACGCTTTCCGGACACGACGATCCGGGCATGTTTGGCCGGATGTTTCCGACCCTGGAGCCGCTGGCTGTCGACGACGGTCCGCTGCGCGAGCTCGCCGACGCGATGAAGGATCCCGCCCCCGGCGACGCCGCGGGAAACAACCTCAATGTCCCCGCGGGTTTCACCTATCTCGGCCAATTCGTCGATCACGACATTACGCTCGATCTGACCTCCTTCGGCGAGAAGGAAGCCGATCCGACGGCGGTCACGAATTTCCGCACGCCCGCACTCGATCTCGACAGCGTCTATGGTCTCGGCCCCGACGGCAGCCGTCATCTCTACGCGCGCAATTCGGCCAGCGACAGCGGCAAGACACCGGGCCCCAAGCTGCTGATCGGCAAGACCGTCAACGTCGATGACATCACCGGCGATCATCGCAACGACCTGCCGCGCAATCCCGAGGGGTTTGCCCTGATCGGCGATCACCGCAACGACGAGAACCTGGTCGTCGCGCAAACCCACCTTGCGATGCTGAAGTTTCACAACAAGGTCTGCGATCAGCTCGCGGCGTCCGGCAAGCCGGCGGGCGAGATCTTCGAGGAAGCGCGCCGGATCGTGACCTGGCACTACCAATGGATGGTCCTGCACGATTTCGTGGAGCGGATCACCGAGAGGGGGCTCGTCGCCAAGATCCTCGAGCAGGGGCGGCGCTTCTACCGCTTCAAGAAGATCCCCTACATGCCCGTCGAGTTTTCGGGCGCCGTCTATCGTCTCGGCCACAGCATGGTGCGCCAGGTCTATAGCCACAACCGGATCTTCACGCCCGGTGGCCTCGCGCCGGCGACCCTGGACCTGCTGTTCAGGTTCACCGGGCTGTCGGGCGGCATCATCGGCGATCTGGCACCAAACCCGATTCAGCCACCGCTCCCGCTTCCGGTGCTTTCGAGCAACTGGATCATCGACTGGCGGCGCTACTATAAGCTGTTGCCGAACAATCCTGCGGGCGTGGGGTTCAATCCCTCCCGCAAGATCGACCCGTTCATCGTGCCGCAACTCCATACCCTGCCTGGTGACGGCGGCAGCCTGCCGTTCCGCAACCTCAAGCGCGGCGTGTTGCTGGGATTGCCGTCCGGGCAGGACGTCGCCAAGGCCATGAAGATCAAGAATCCGCTGACGCCGGAGGAAATCTCGAAGGGGAGCGACGGCGCCGTGGCGAAGAAGCATGGCCTGCACCAGCACACCCCGCTCTGGTACTACATCCTCAAGGAGGCGGAGCAGCGTGGCGACGGCGAAAGGCTCGGCCCGGTCGGCGCGACCCTGCTTGCCGAGGTCTTCGTCGGCCTCGTCCATGGCGACCACCAGTCGTATCTCTGGCTCAAGGGCAAGACCTGGAAGCCGACGCTGCCGTCGCAAGTGCCGGGCGAATTCACGATGGCCGACCTGCTGCGTTTCGTCGGGGATATCAGCCCGATCGACGGCATCTCGACCGTCTAGACCAGACGCCCGCCAGCGTTGCAGACGATGGGCCGGACCGGCGCGCATCGCGCGCCGGTCTGGACGTTTGCAACAATGCTCAGGGCTTGAACACGTAGCCCGGCGTGATCGCCGCCGTCTCCGGGATCGGCGGCAGGTCGGCGAACAGCTGAGGACGGTCTTTCATGACCTTGAGAATGTGCTTCGGCTCGATATGCGCATTGACGTCGAAGGTCGATTTGAGGATGCCGAGCCGGGTGAGCCGGTCCTGGGCGCTCCACAGCGCGCGGTAGTTGTTCGCCGACAGCCGGCGGTCCGCCTGCTGGATGTTGAACTGCATCGCGGCCTCCGCGACCTCCTGCTTCAGGCCTGGAATCCAGCGCGTGGCGACTTGTGCCGCCAGCTTCGGGTTCTTGCGCATCCATTGGTCGGCCTCGGAGACGGCGGCGAGGAATTTCTCGATGGTCTCGCCGTTGGCCTGCACCCATGGGCGCAACGCGACGTTGAAGCCGATATAGGAGATCACGTCGCCGCCCCGAATGATCTCGACGGCGCCCGGCACGTCCTTGCCCGCGACGATCGGCCAGGGGTCCCAGCCCGAGAACGCGTCGATGCCCTTGGCGAGCAGGGCGACGGTCATGTCCGGGGGCGGGGTGTTGACCAATGTTACGTCGTCGGGTTTCAGTCCGGCCTTCTCCAGCGTCGCCAGGATATAGAGATGGTTGATCGTGCCGAACGACGCCGCGATCTTCTTGCCCTTCAACGTCGACAGGTCGCCCTTGACGATGCCCGAGCCTTCGCGCGCGATGATCGCCATCGTGGCATCGGAGCCGGCCTTGGTGGCGTTGCCGCTGTAATTGCCCAGCGCGACGAGGTCCATGCCGCGCAGCACCGCGCCGATCATGGGTACGCCGACCTGCACGATCTCGCTCTCGCCGGCCTGCAACGCGTTCAGCGCGTCGACACCGGTGGCGTAGGGGCGTGCGATCGTGACGTCGAGCCCGTACTTCTCGAAGAAGCCGCGCTCGAGCGCGATAGGCAGGCCAATCTGGTCGATGCCAGTGACCATGCCGGCCTTGAGTTTCGTCAGGGTTTGGGCGCTTGCCGGCACCATGCCGGCGAGAAGCGCCAATCCAAGCAGCAAGAGTCGTTTCATAGTCTCAGCCTCCCTCTTTTATCGGCCCCACCGCCGTCACCCAATAGGGCCGGGCCACGGCATTGAGGTCCGTTCTTTTGACACCGCGCAGCTCGATCGAATGCTCGTCCGTGCCCGAGACGCGTCCGTATTGCTGGAAGGCGAGCACGTGGAAACGCTCCGGCGTGAACGGCAGCTCGATCTGCACGTTCACCTTTTCCGACGTGCCCGTGAGCTGCGGCGAGATCTTTCCGGGCGCCGCGATGGTCAGCCAGAGCTGAAACAGCGCCCATGCCGCAATTGCGCCGAGCGCGATGCGCAGCTTGGGTGATCGCAGGGCTTCGGAGGCGATGCTCATGCTGCGCGCACCATCTGCAGCACGCGCGCCGAGAGCTGCTTGAACTCATCATCCCTGACGAGATCGTCCCAGATGCGAGGACGCGGCAGGTCGACCGCGACCTGATCGAGCACGCGTCCCTTCGACAGCACGACCACGCGATTGGCGAGAAACACCGCTTCCGACACGTCATGAGTGATGAAGATCACCGTCGGCTTGCGCTCCTGCCAGATGCGGGTCAGTTCCTCCTGGAGCGTCATGCGCGTCTGCGCGTCGACGCTGGCGAACGGCTCGTCCATCAAGAGGACGTCGGGGTTGTTGGCGAGTGCGCGCACCACGCCGACGCGCTGCTGCATGCCCCCGGAAAGCTCGTTGGGATAGCGGTGCGCCGCATGCGAGAGCCCGGCAAGCGCGAGATATTCATGCGCGATGCGGTCGCGCTCGGCCTTCGGCACGCCGCGCATCTTCGGCCCGAAGCCGACATTGTCGAGCACGGTCTTCCAGGGAAACAGCGCGAACGACTGGAACACGACGCCCCGCTCGGGGCCGGGCCCGTGCACCGGCTTGCCGTCGAGCAGGATGTCCCCCTTCGAATAGGGAATGAAGCCGGCGATCATGTTCAGGATCGTCGTCTTGCCGCAGCCGGAGGGGCCGACCACCGAGATGAACTCGCCGGGCTCGACGTCCAGTGAGACGTCGTGGACGGCGGTGACATGCGCGCCTGCATAAGGGTCGAAATAGGTCTTGCCGAGATTGCGCAGGGAGAGCGTCTTCATGATGTCACCAATCCCCAACGCTGGCCGGTCGCACGCTCGAGCGGGGCGAGAATCCAGGCGTCCACGATGTACCAGAGCAGTCCGAGAATGATCATGCCGAGGATGATCTCGACGGTCGACCCGGCGCGGCGCGCATCGAACATCATGAAGCCGATGCCCGACGTGCCGACGATCATCTCGACCGCGATCAGCGCGCGCCAGCCGTAGCCGAGTCCGTTGCGCAGGCCGGTGATGATGTTGGGCAGGGCGCCCGGCAGCGTCACCTCCCACAGCACGCGCGCCCGCGAAGCCCCGAGGCTCAAGGCGGCGCGTGACAGATCGCGCGGTACCGATTCGACGCCGAGCACGGTGTTGAGCACGACGGGGAACAGCACGGTGTAGACGATGACGAAGGTCATCGTCGTCAGACCGAAGCCGAACCAGATCAGAAGGATCGGCAGCCAGGCGATGTCGCCGATGGCCTGGAAGAACAGCAGCACCGGCCAGCAGATGCGATGCGCCCAGCGGCTGGTGCCGATCAGGATGCCCAAGGGTATGCCGAGCGCCATGCCGACCGCGGCGCCGGTCGCGAGCCGGATCAGGCTGTCCTGGAGATAGTCGGGCAGGATGCCCTTGTAGGTCAGCGTGAAGAATGCGCGGATGACGTCGGCCGGGCCGGGGAAGAACGCGCGTGGAAACAGCCCGGCCTCGCTGACCGCGGTCCACAGCGCCAGCACCGGGATGAAGGGAATGATCGCGGCGATGCCCGGCCAGCGCCGGGTCAGGCGGGCATAGCCGGCCCAGATTTGCAGCAGGACGTTCATGCGCGCCTCACCATGCCCCAGCGCTCGATGGTCGCGCGTTCCAGCGGGACCAGCAGCAAACGGTCGATCAGAAGCCAGAGCACGCCGATCACGATCATGCCGAACACGATCACCTCGGTGCGGTAGAAATCGCGCGCGACGAACAGCATGTAGCCGAGCCCGACATTGGTCGCGATCATCTCCGCGGCGATCAGGCCGCGCCAGGCAAAGCCCAGGCCGGTGCGAATGCCGGTGACGATATTGGGCAGCGCGCCCGGCAGCAGTACTTCGGTCAGCAGCGCCCAGCGGCCGGCGCCGAGCGAGGCGGCAGCGTTGCGCAGCGTGTGCGGGATGGTCCTGACGCCGAGAAGCGTGTTGTAGGCGACGACGAAGAATACGGCGTTGAAGATCACGAAGACGATCGCGCCGAAACCGTAACCGAACCACAGCGTCGCGATCGGGATCCAGGCAATGCCGGCGAGCACCGAGAAGAACCGGAACAGCGGCGTGAGAAAGGCCGCGACCGTCGGGCTGACGCCCATGGCGATACCGAGCGGCACCGCGGTGGCGATGCCGATTAGGGTCCCCAGGCCGACGCGCAAGAGGCTGGCGCCGACATGGGCGAACAACGTGCCGTCCCGGATCGAGTCAAGCGCGGCGGTGCCGACCGCGCCGACCGAGGGAAACACGCGCGGATTGACGTTGAACAGCGGGATCACGGCGGCCCAGACCGCGACCAGCGCAAGCAGCGGCGCGACGAACATTGCAGCGCCGGCCAGCGAGTTGACGCTGCGCATCAGCCGCGACGATCGGCCTTTCAGACTGCCCGTCAGCTGCATTCGACCTCCCTGACGCTCAGCTATGCCTGTACCGGCATTTCCCACTGATCATTGCTGGTATCGTAGCCGCGTCTCGCGCAATCGCATATCTGTATCGGTTGCGACCCTCCTCGCGATCCGCGCCGAGCGGGGATCCGGGCCGAGCCCCTCATGTCACGGTGCATGGCGCTTTCTCTTGCGGTTGAGGCTCGGCTTCCTGACGGCGCGCAGGGTCGATCCGTCCGCCTTGCGAGCCGCCGCGGCGATAATGGTCTTTCGGTTCGACAGCTTCGATCGGGTGTAGCCCAGCAGCCGTTCCATCGCGGCGCGCGCCTTCTCCGGGTTGCCGCTCTCGATGGCCCGCGCCGCCGTGACGTGGTTCGGCAGATTGTCCTTGAACCAGCCGCCGGGGCCGCCGACGGCAACGGTGAAGACGGTGCCCAGAATGGTATCGATCGCCCCGCGAAAGCCCTGGAGGACCGGATTGTGGGTCGCGTCCAGGATGGCGAGATGGAAAGCCTTGTCGGCAGCGAGGGCGCTGGCCTGGTCCTTTGCAGTCTGCATCGCCGCCAGGGCCGTGTCGATCCGCCAGCGGTCGTTCCTTGTTGCACGCTCGGCCGCAAGCGCTGCGGCAGCGGGCTCGATGATCGAGCGCACCTCCTGGATTGCCAGCAGAAGGTCCCGATCCGGCTCGTCCTGACCGACCAGCCAGCTTAGCACGTCGCGGTCGAGCAGGCTCCATTCGTGGCGCGGCAGCACGTGCGTGCCGTGGCGCGGCCGCACGCTGACCAGACCTTTGGCGGCGAGCGTCTTGATGGCTTCGCGCACCACGCCGCGCCCGACTCCGAAGCGGGCTTCGAGCTCAGGTTCCGGCGGCAGGGCTGTCCCGACCGGAATGAGATCCTGCGCGATCTCCCGGCCGAGCGTCGTCAGCACGGCGCGAATGCGGCCGGGCTTGATCGGCTTGTCGACGGGGCTCGGGCGCGCTCTTGCCACTCGTACGTTTCTCCCGTCCGGCCTGTCGCGGCTGGTTCGTTTGTAATTGGCTGCCACGCCCCGGCAGCTGCAATCATCGGATGTTTAACATCGGATGAATGGATGAGGGCAAGCGCAATTGTCGCAGCACACCCCGTGTTGCGTTGCGATATGCGCGTGGACCGCGGATCAAAGCGTCTCCTCCAGCGTGCAGGTCACAGTGCAGACGACGCCGCGCGGCAGGGGCAAGCCCCCGTGATCCGCTGCACCTCGGCATCGAGCACCATGCGCATGCTACGCACCGTTTCCAGCAAACGGCGCGCAGCCTCGCTGCGATCCTGATGGTAGTTGTAATAGGCAAGGCCCACCGCGAAAACGATCAGCGGTAGCGTCGTTCCGGCGACAAGGAGGCGAGCCGAACGGGCAGGGTAAGCTTTGGCGAACGCAGGCGTCCCGGTTCCAGCGCGGCAGCACCGGACAATGATTTTGAAGAGACCATAGGCGCAGGAATTGTGCTGCGCCACGAATTTTCGCCGTCCGTCCAGCGCGCTCCTGATCGCCGGAGACCTCGCGCCTCCGCCGCATACCGAAGCGGCGAGTTGCAGTGCAGCAGGCGTTTACGTGCAGTCCTGCGACGAAGGGGTAGCTCCAGCCCACGCGAAATGACTTCCGTCCCGCCGAGGTTTTTCATACGCTTGCCTCTCGCAAGCCGCATAACGGCTGCGCTCACGGCCCGGCGACAGGGCCGGAGCATCAAAGGGAGGGGAGACGATGAAGCGAAGGTCATTTCTCGCTGGGATCGGTGCAACCACTGCGGCAGCTGCCATCGGCATGCCGTCGATCCTGAGGGCGCAAGCCCCGATCACACTGAACGGTGCCGTGCAGTTCAATGACGACCATGCCTTCAATCGGGCCCTGCTGCGGTTCGAGGAGCTGGTGAAGAAATATTACGGCAAGCCCGTCAACTTCACCCTGCACAGGAACTCCTCGCTCGGCCTCGAGAAGCAGTATTTCGAGTACATGTCGCAAGGCAAGGCAGTCGATTACGGCATCGTCTCGCCGGCTCACATGTCGACCTTCGCCAAGGCCGCCCCGTTCATCGATGCGCCCTTCGTGTTCAAGGGCATCGAGCACATGAACAAGGTGGTCGAAGCCAATATCCTGGCGCCAGTCGCCGACGAGGTCGCGGCCAAGGCGGACGTGGTTCTGATCGGTTATGCCGGCGGCGGCATCCGCAACATCTTCGCCAACAAGCCGCTCAAGAACCTCGCCGACCTCAAGGGCCTCAAGGTGCGCGTGCAGGGCGCGCCGATCTGGTCGAAGACCTTTGCGGCCGTTGGCATGAGCCCCACGGTGATCGCCTATAACGAAGTCTACAACGCGATCCAGAACGGGGTGATATCAGCCGGCGAGAACGAAGCGGCCGGCGTCGAGGCGATGAAGTTCTATGAAGTGGCGCCGCATCTCAACCTGACCCAGCACGCCGTGTCGATCCGGCCGATCTGCTTTTCCGTCAAGACGCTGAAGACCCTGCCGAAGGATCTGCAGGACGCGATCATGAAAGCGGGCAAGGAGGCCGGCGATTACGGCCGCCAGCTCGAGTCGAGCGAGGAGGTCGTCAAGCTCGACACGCTGGAGAAGGCCGGCAAGCTCAAGCGCGTTCCGTTCGAGGAGCGGGACGCCATGAAGAAGCTCGCCGACCCCGTGATGGCCACCTACGCCAAGGAGATCGGCGCGGAGGGCATTTTCGAGAAGATCAACGTCGTCTGAGGCCGCCCTGTCCGCCGACAGCATTCCGGGCAGGCCCCGCTTCCTGCCCGGACATGGCGGATGAGCGCCGTACGGAGCTCCAATGTCCGAAATGCACGTCCCGTCCACACCGTCGCTGTGGCGTCGCGTCACCGCGGCCTATGCGAAATTGTTGGAATTCCTGCTTGCCGCCTGCGTCGGCATCCTGGTCATCCCCGTCACATTGCAGATCGTCTCGCGCTACACGCCGTTCATTCCCTCCTACATCTGGACCGAGGAGATGGCGCGATTCCTGTTCATCTGGACGATCATGATCGGCGCCATGGTCGGCATCCGCGAGGCTCAGCATTTCGAGGTCGACGTGTGGCCCGATTTGTCGCGGCGGTCGGAGGCCGCAGTGCGGATCCTCGCGCGGCTCGGCGTGCTGGCACTGGCCCTCGTGTTCGTGTCGGCCGGCATCGAATTCACACGCTTCGCCTGGAACAGGACGTCGGAGCTGGCCGATCTGCCGCTCTGGCTGATCCACGTCGCCTGGCCGGTGGCCGGCGTGACATGGATTGTGTTTGCGGGCGAACAGATGCTCGATGAACTGCGCGTTCTGGTCGGGGCACAGCAATGAACGGCACCGTACTTTCTGCCGGACAGGCCGCCATGGTGCTGTTCGGGGTCTTCGTCGGCCTGCTGATCGTGCGGGTGCCGGTCGCCTTCGCGCTGGGTCTTGCCTGCGTGCCGATCCTTCTGATCGAGCCGCGCCTGTCGCTGATGACGCTCGCGCAGGAGACTTTCAACGCATACAACTCGTTCATCCTGCTCGCGGTGCCGTTCTTTCTGTTGACGGCGAACCTGATGAGTATAGGCGGTATCACGGATCGCCTGGTGGCGCTGTCGCGCTCGATGGTCGGGCACTGGCCGGGGTCGCTGGCGCAGATCAACGTCGTGCTGTCGGTGTTCTTTGCCGGCATCTCCGGCTCCTCCACTGCGGATGCGGCGAGCCAATCGAAGATCTTCATCGATGCGCAGACCAAGGAGGGCTACGATCTCTCGTTTTCCATTGCCATCACGGCGGCCTCCGCGGTTCTTGCGGTCGTCATTCCGCCCTCGATCCTGATGATCGTGTGGGGCGGTCTGATCTCGACCTCGATAGCGGCGATGTATCTGGCCGGTATCGTGCCCGGGCTGCTGATCGCGGGCGCGCAGATGGCGACGGTGCACGTCTATGCGGTGCGCCGCGGCTACCCGACCTATCCGAAGTCGACCTGGGTCGACATGCGATGCGCCATCTGGCGGTCGATACCGGCGCTGATGACGCCGTTCATCATCGTCGGCGGCATTCTGCTCGGCTGGTTCACCGCGACGGAATCCGCCTGCGTTGCCGTGCTCTATTCCGTCGTGCTCTCGGCGTTCTTCTACCGCGAGACGGGAATCCGCGAATTGTACAGAGCCTTGCTCGACACTGGGCGCCTCGCCGGCGTAGCGCTGTTCTGCGTCGGCACCGCCAGTGCGTTCGGCTGGCTGCTGGCCTATTACAAGATCCCGCAAGAACTGCTGGCGAACGTTTCGACATGGGGCATGGGTCCCGTCGCGGCCGGCTTCTTCATCGCCTTCTGCTTTCTGGTGGTGGGCTGCTTTCTCGACGCCATCCCCGCGATCATCATCGTCGGCACCGTGCTGGAGCCGCTCGCCAGGTCCGTCGATCTGCATCCGGTCCAGTTCGCGATCATCTCCATCGTCTCGCTGGCCTTCGGATTGGTGACGCCGCCCTACGGCCTCTGTCTGATGATCGCCTGTTCGATCGCGGGCGTGCGGCTGCGCTATGCCCTGAAGGACACGGTCATCATGCTGATCCCGATGCTACTCGTGCTGGCGGCGGTGATCATTTGGCCCAGCGTGTCGCTGTTCCTGCCGCGCCTGATCGTGCCGGAAATGCTCAAGTGACCGCCTGATAGGAGGACCCCGCAGCCGGGCAGGGCTATCGCATCTGAGGGATTTTCCCCGTGGCCATCCTTCGAGACGCCCGCTTTAGGCGGGCTCCTCAGGATGAGGACGAAGTGTGCGGCAGCAGTCGAAACGGGCACTGACGCCGATTAGCCTCATCCTGAGGAGGCGCGTAAGCGCCGTCTCGAAGGACGAGGCGTGCTCGCAGGCCGCCGCAGCGAGTCATATGCGATCGTGCTGCCGCGGCCGACGGCCGCGGGTTCGTCGCGGTGGGCTACAGATTGCTTTCAGTGATCGCGGCGTAGATCATGCTGCGCAGCTCGCGGCGGATCGGATAGGCGCTCGACGGCAGCACTTGCGTCATGAAGATCGCGATCAGGTCCTCGGCCGGATCGATCCAGAACGAGGTCGTGGCGGCGCCGCCCCAATTGTATTCGCCGGGGCTGCCGGCGATCAATGTCTCGGCCGGGCGCATGGTCACGGCGAAGCCGAGACCGAAGCCGATGCCGTTATAGGTCGCTTCCGAGAACAGCGAGCGCGAGACGTCCGGCAGCGCACGGCCGCCCGGAATGTGGTTGGTGGTCATCAGCGCCAGCGTCTTCGGCCCGATCAGCCTGACGCCGCCGAGCTCGCCGCCATTGAGCAGCGCACGGCAGAAGGTCAGATAGTCGGCAACGGTCGAGCACAGCCCGCCGCCGCCGGAGATGAACGAGGGCGGCGACAGGAACGAGCTCGTTGCCGGGTCGTCCTGGAGCGTCAGCCCCTCGCGGCGCTGGCCCGCATGGAAGGTCATGCCGCCGCCGGGATCGGCGGAATAGCAGGCGGCGAAGCGATGCGCCTTCGAGGCCGGGACGTGGAAGTCGGTGTCGGTCATGCCGAGTGGATCGAGGATGCGCTGTTTCAGGAACTGCTCGAACGGCATGCCGGAGATCTTGCCGACGAGATAGCCGATCACGTCGGTCGCAACGGAGTAATTCCAGGACTCGCCCGGCGAAAACTCCAGCGGGATCTTGGCCAGGCCCTCGACCATGGTCTGGAGTGTGCCTGATTTTTCGACCTCGCCGATCTTTTCACTGCGGTAGGCGGCATCGACGTTGGAGCGTTGCTGGAAGCCATAGGTTAGGCCGGAGGTGTGGCGCAAGAGGTCGACGATCAGCATCGGCCGCGACGGCGGCCGGGTCAGGAACGCCGGATAGGTGCCGGCGACGAACACGCCGAGGTCCTTCCACTCCGGAATATATTTCGCGACGGGCTCGTCGATGGCGACGAGGCCTTCCTCGACCAGCATCATGAAGGCGACGCTGGTGAGCGGCTTGGTCATGGAATAGATGCGATAGATCGTATCGTCCTTCACCGGCACCTTGCGCTCGACATCGGCAAAGCCCTGCACCGAGCTGTGCGCGACCTTGCCGCGGCGGTAGACCAGAAGATGCGTGCCCGGGAAACGCCCGGCATCGATGTACCGGCGCTTGAGATGCGCATCGACGCGGTCGAGCGCGGCCTTGGACATGCCGACGGATTCGGGCGAAGCGGGGGTGGGGGCGAGCATCAGTTCCTCCGGGGCGTTTTGTCGGAAAGTTGATACCGAAATGACGGCCGCATTCCAAGCCGGTTGCGCTTAACGAGGCCGGGCCGGCTGGTGTAGACTCGGGCTCGGAACGCAAGGAGCCCGCCGGGGCCAACGAGAAGAACGCGAGGGCAAACGCACCATGACTCAGTTCACCGAGACCGAACTCACCGAAGCCGTCGTCAGGAGCTTCGACCACACGCCCGACACGCGCGCGAAATTTCTGCTGCAGGAATTGGTGAGGTCGCTGCACGATTACGTGAGCAAGACTGGTCTCACCTTCGCGGAATGGGAATATGCCATCGATTTCCTGACCCGGACCGGGCAGAAATGCACCGACACCCGCCAGGAATTCATCCTCTTGTCCGACGTGCTCGGCGTCTCCATGTTGGTCGACGCCGTCAATCACAGGGATCGCGACGGTGCCACGGAGACCACAGTGCTCGGCCCGTTCTATGTCGGCGAGCACAAGGTGACTGCGCACGGCACCGACATCTCGCCGAACAACCAGACCGGCGAGCGGATGTTCGTGCAGAGCCGCGTCACCGACCTCGAGGGCAAGCCGCTCGCCGGCGTTCCCGTCGACGTCTGGCACGCCGATGACGACGGCTTCTACGATTCCCAGAAGCCGAACTACGATGAGGTCGGCGCCTCGGCGCGGGCGCGCTTCATCACCGATGACGATGGCCGCTTCTTCTTCCGCACCATCCTGCCGTGCAGCTATCCGATCCCGACCGATGGTCCGGTCGGCGAGATGATCGTGCAGACCGGCCGCCACCCGATGCGCCCGGCGCATGTGCACTTCCTGGTCAATGCCAGAGGCTATGAGCCGCTGATCACGCACGTCTTCATGGACGGTGACAAATATCTCGACTCCGACGTGGTGTTCGGCGTGAAGGACGACCTCGTCGCCAAGGTCGAGCCGCGCAACGACCTTGAGATGCCCGACGGCACCAAGGCGAACGGGCGGTGGCATTTGATGACTTACGAATTCCACCTCAAGCCGGGCGGCGGCATGGCACCGAAGCCGCTCGGGATGAAGGCGACCGAGCCGGCGTGAGGATGCGAAATCTCAGTCATCCCCCGATATAGGCTGCCAACTCGTCGGGCGTTCCCTTTGGAAAGGCGTCTCTCAGATAATCGAGGAAAGCGGAGACGCGCGCACTGAGCAATCGCCGCGAGGGATAGAGCGTCCATAGGGCGATGTCGGCTCCCTCGACGTCGCCCCATCGAACGAGCGTGCCGGCGGCAAGATCGTGGCTGACGAGCGACAGCGGCAGCCTTGCGGCACCGATACCGGCTCTCACGGCATCGCGAACCATCATCAGGGATGACAGTCGAAGCACGGGATCGATCGCGATGTGCGATGGGCCGCTTGGCCGTCTGATGTCCCAAACCGCAGCTTTGTCATCGCCGCGCACGATGGCCGGAACGGCGAGGTTTCCTCTCGGGTGCTTCAGAGCGGGGCTGGCGACGACCAGCATTCGGTCGCGCAAGAAGATGCGGCCGACCAGGCTTTCATCCGGATCGGGATTGACCCGGATCACGAGATCAAAGCCTTCCTCGATCATGTCGACGTAGCGGTCATCGGTCGTAACTTCGAGCCGGACCTGCGGATGTCGAAGGGCGAAGCCGGCCGCGAGACGGCCCATCGCGGTTTGCGAGAAGAGCAGGGGTGCGCTGATCCGCAGCCTGCCCTTTGGCTTGTCTCCGCCCGAGGCGATCGCGGCCGCGGTTTCGTCGAGCTCGGTGAGAAGTGCGCCCGTCCGTTCATAGAGCGCGCGCCCTTCCTGGGTGAGCTTGAGCGTGCGCCCGCCGCGCTCAAACAGACGCAGATCAAGACTGCTCTCCAGTTCGGACACACGTCGAGACAAGGTCGCTTTCGGACGTCCTGCTGCCCGCGCGGCCTTTCCGAACCCTCCGTGACGGGCGACGAGATTGAAATCGGCAAGCGCAAGCAAATCCATCTGTTCCACCAGTGAGACGGTCTGACCAAATATAGCGTCTATCGGCTCGCGTGTGGATCATTAGTTTCCGGGTGTCTTCCAAAACCCAACCGGAGTGATCCCATGACCATCCTCGTTACCGGCGCCACCGGCACCATCGGCCGCAACGTCGTCGAGCAACTCGTCAAGCACGGCGCCGATTTGCGCGCACTCGTCCGAAATCCCGAGAAGGCCAACCTTCCGGCAGGTGTCGCCGTCGCCCAAGGCGACTTGCTGGACGTCGATTCCGTGCGCGCTGCGTTTTCGGGCGTCTCGACACTGTTCCTGCTCAACGCCGTGGTGCCCGACGAATTCACTCAGGCGCTGACTGCGCTCAACCTTGCCCGCGAGGCCGGCATCGAGCGGTTCGTCTATCTGTCGGTCATTCACAGCGACCTCTACGTGAATGTGCCGCACTTCGCCGGCAAGTTCGGGGTCGAGCGCATGATCGAGCAGATGGGCTTCAAGGCGACCATCCTGCGGCCCGCCTATTTCATGAACAACGAGCTCATGATCAAGGATGCCGTGACCGGATATGGCGTCTACCCGATGCCGATCGGCAGCAAGGGGCTTGCGATGATCGACGCGCGCGACATCGGCGAGATCGCTGCGATCGAACTGATCCGCCGCGAGACATCCGCAGCGCCGCTTCCGCTCGAACGCATCAATCTTGTTGGCCCTGAGACACTCACTGGCGCGAAGGCCGCCGCGATCTGGTCGGAGGTGCTCGGCCGCGCGATCGCCTACGGCGGAGACGACACCGCGGGGTTCGAGAAGAACCTCAGGCAGTTCATGCCGCCCTGGATGGCTTTCGACATGCGGGTGATGGGCGAGCGTTTCCTCACCGAGGGAATGATCCCTGAGCCCGGCGACGTCGAGCGTCTGACCGGCATGCTGGGCCGTCCCTTGCGCTCCTATCGCGACTTCGTCGCCGAGATCGCGGCCCCCGTTTGAGGCTTGCCAGAGCAGAAGCGCAGGCGGGCTGGCTGCGCCGCTCGCTATTAATCATGTGGCGAGCGGCAATCTCGATCAGCGCGCATGCAGCAAGGCCAGCAGCACGACGACGGCGCAGGCGAGCGCCGCCGTTGTCAGCTTCCAGAACATCAGCGGGCTGCGCTCCAGGAGCGGTGTGATGCGCGTGTCGAGATAGGCCGGGTTGGGCGTGCGAAGCTCGAAGATGAATTCCGAGAGATCCTCGTGCCGCTTGTAGGGATCGGGATGGAGCGCGCGCCGGAGCGCGCCGTCGACCCAGGCGGGGACGTTGCGGTCATCGTCGGCGGCGCGATATTTAAGCTTTCGCACATCCGCCTTGCGCCGGATTTTGGCGATTTGGGTGCCGTAGGGCAGCTTTCCCGTCAGCATCTGGTAGCAGATCACGGCCAGAGAAAACATGTCGGAGCGCGGCGAGCCGCCTTGCCCCAGGAAATATTCCGGCGCCGTGTACTGGACGGTGCCCAGGATTTCGTCGGCCTCCCCTGGCGGCGCCGCCTCGGCCACGCCGGCGACCCTGACCGATCCGAAGTCGATGATCTTGGCGGTGCCGGTCTTGTCGATCAGGATGTTGTCGGGCCTGAGGTCTTGATGCAGCATCTCCATGCGATGGAAGGCGCGTAGGCCTGCAGCGATCTGCTCGATGAGGCCGCGCACGGTTTCGAGATCGGGCCGCGGATTGTCGGTCATCCACTGCTTCAAGGTCTGCCCCTCGACGAACTCGGTCGCGACGTAGAGATAGCCGCGTCGCCGCGACTGCGACAGCGGCTTGAGCACATGCGGGCTGTCGATCCGGCGTGCGATCCATTCTTCCATCAAGAAGCGCTTGAGATAGGCGGCGTTGTCGCGTAGGTCGACCGACGGCAGCTTGAGCGCGACCGGCTGCTCGGTCTCGGTGTCGACGGCGAGGTAGATATGGCTGCGGCTGCTGCCGTGGATCTCGCGGACGATCCGGTAGCCGTCGAAGATCGCCCGCGGCTCCGGCAGCGTCGGCAGCGGCAATTCCGAGCTCTGATTGAAGATGCCGGCCGGATCGCGCTGCGGCACCGCATCGATCCGCAGGATCTGCACGGTGATGTTGTCGTCGCTGCCGCGCCGATAGGCTTCCTCCACGATCGCCTTCGCCGCCCCGTCCAGCTCGGCTGCGTGCTCGTCGATTGCACTCGTGACGAAACGCGCATCGACGAACTCGTACGCACCGTCGGTTGCCAGCAGGAAGGTGTCGCCGGCCTCGATTTCGATCGCCTGATAGTCGATCTCGAGCTGCGGATTGATGCCGAGCGCGCGGCCGAGATAGGTCTGCTCGGACGAGACGATGATGCGGTGATCGTCGGTCAGTTGCTCCAGCGCCTTGCCGGCGACGCGATAGACGCGGCAATCGCCGACATGGAAGATGTGCGCGGTGGTTGCCTTGATGACCATGGCGCTGAGCGTGCAGACATAGCCCTTGTCGCGGTCATAGGCATATTGGCTCTTGCGCGTCTGCGCATGCAGCCAGGAATTGGTCGCCTCCAGCACGCGGCGGGCGGAGGTCTTCACCGTCCACGATTCCGACGTGCAGTAATAATCCATCAGGAAGCTCTTGACCGCCGACTCGCTGGCGATCTGGCTTACCGTGCTCGAGGAAATTCCGTCGGCGAGAACGGCCGCGATGCCCTTCAAGCTGAGCAGCGGCTCTTCCGGAATCAGGACGCCGTGAAAGTCCTGGTTGATGGGCTTGCGACCCTTGTCGGAATGCTGGCCGACCGAGATCTGGAGTCCGCGGGGCATCGTCATCACCGGGAGAGGGGAGCCTCACCGTGCTTGGGCGAGGCTCCCCTGTCGATACCTATTCGATCAGGCCGCGACGCGGGGCTTCGCGGGCTTCTCCGCCTGTCGCTTCGGCAGGGTCATGACGTGGGTGGCATAGAGGGTCATGCCGGTGAAGGCGAGGCCGCCGACGAGGTTGCCGAGCACGGTCGGGATCTCGTTCCAGATGAGATAATCCATGATCGAGAACTTCGCGCCGAGCAGCAGGCCCGACGGGAACAGGAACATGTTCACGACGGAATGCTCGAACACCATGTAGAAGAACACCAGGATCGGCATCCACATCGCGATGACCTTGCCGGGGACGGAAGTCGAGATCATGGCGCCGACGACGCCGGTCGAGACCATCCAGTTGCAGAGCATGCCGCGCAGGAACAGCGTCGCCATGCCGGCCGCACCGTGCGCGGCATAGCCAAGGGTTCGGCCCTCGCCAATATTGCCGATGGCGGCGCCGACCTTGTCGGGCGCCTGCGTGAAGCCGAAGGTCGTGACGAAGGCCATCATGAAGGCGACGGTGAAGGCGCCGGCGAAATTGCCGACGAAGACGAGACCCCAATTGCGCAGCACGCCGTTGAGCGTAACGCCCGGGCGCTTGTCGATCAGCGCGAGCGGCGAGAGCACGAACACGCCGGTCAGGAGGTCGAAGCCCAGGAGATAGAGCATGACGAAGCCGACCGGGAACAAGAGCGCGCCGACCAGCGGCTGGCCGGTGTTCACGGTGATCGTGACGGCAAACCAGGCTGCGAGGGCCAGGATCGCGCCGGCCATGTAGGCGCGGATAATGGTATCCCGGGTGGACATGAAGATCTTGGACTCGCCCGCATCCACCATCTTGGTGACGAATTCCGAAGGCGCGAGATACGACATCAATGGTTCCTTTGCTTCGTAAGTGAGATCGACACGCCCCCGACGAGGGCGCGGCTGAACGTCATCGGCCGTGCGGGCAGCCTGCCGCGCACGAGGGCTATGGAAAGTTTGGAAGCCTTGGGAATCGCGTCACGAGGACTCTGAAGCCGGAGACCGCGAAGCAGGTGAGCTTCCGGGATGCAGCCGCCAGAGGCTGCATCAATGCGGCCAAGCCGCAGTCGTCGTTGACGCAACCTTAGAAGCAATTTGTGTGCCGTGGCGCGTCGATCGAAAAAGCTAGCAAATTCAGCTAGATGTCAGCTGCAGGGGGATGATTGGCAGAACTGCGGCGCCTCTTGCTTGAGCGGCTGCACAACGTTTGTGCGACGCACAAGGATTGAGCAGATCGCAAACTTCGCGTGCGGAACAGGGCTGCGTTAGTCAGACGCGGAATTACCAAGCATATGATTATCCATCATTTTTGGCGGTGGCAGGCTTGGCATGAAGCTTGAATAGTTCCAGGCCGACGCCATTGAAGCCGTCCCGCGAGACTTCTCATCCGAATTGCTGACGCACCCAAACGGGGTCTCCCCGTCGCGCGTTCGCATGCGCCTTTTTCTGGCGTCACGGACGGACGGGCTGCTCGTGCGCACTGACGCAATCATTCCGCAACGACGCAAAAGGACGACACGACCTATGACCAAGCGCATTCGCCGGCCCTCCGAGACTGGCCTCAGCCGCCGTCAATTGTTGAAAGCCACCGGCTCGACCGCCGCACTGCTCGCCGCCGCCAAGCTGAATTTCCCCGCCGGCGCCTTCGCGCAGGACGCAGGCCCCGAGGTCAAGGGAGCCAAGCTCGGTTTCATTGCGCTCTCCGATGCCGGCCCGCTGTTCGTCGCCAAGGACAAGGGCCTGTTCGCCAAGCACGGCGTGCCCGACACCGACGTGCAGAAGCAGGCGTCCTGGGGCACCACGCGCGACAACCTCGTGCTCGGCTCCGAAGGCAACGGCATCGACGGCGCGCACATCCTCACCCCGATGCCGTACCTGATCTCGGCCGGCAAGGTGACGCAGAACAACCAGCCGACGCCGATGTACATCCTGGCGCGACTCAATCTCGATGCGCAGTGCATCTCGGTCGCCAAGGAATATGCCGACCTCAAGCTCGGCACCGATGCGGCGCCGTTCAAGGCGGCGCTTGAGAAGAAGAAGGCGTCCGGCAAGGCCGTGAAGGCTGCGATGACCTTCCCCGGCGGTACCCACGATCTGTGGATCCGCTACTGGCTCGCCGCCGGCGGCATCGATCCCGACAAGGACATCGAGACCATCGTGGTGCCGCCGCCGCAGATGGTGGCGAACATGAAGGTCGGCACCATGGACTGCTTCTGCGTCGGCGAGCCCTGGAATCTCCAGCTCATCCACCAGGGCATCGGCTACACCGCCGTCAACACCGGCGAGATCTGGAATAAGCATCCGGAGAAGTCCTTCGGCATGCGCGCGGCCTTCGTCGACAAATACCCGAAGGCCAGCAAGGCGATCCTGATGGCCGTGCTGGAAGCCCAGCAATGGGCCGACAAGGCGGAAAACAAGCAGGAGCTGGCCGCCATCATGGCCAAGCGGCAGTGGATCAACTGCCCGGTCGAGGACGTCTACGATCGCACCGCCGGCAAGTTCGACTATGGCATCCCCGGCAAGGTGGTCGAGAACTCGCCGCACGTCATGAAGTACTGGCGCGATCATGCCTCCTATCCGTTCCAGAGCCACGATCTCTGGTTCCTCACCGAGGACATCCGCTGGGGCAAGTATGAGCCGAACTTCGATACCAAGGCGCTGATTGCCAAGGTCAACCGCGAGGACATGTGGCGCGATGCGGCCAAGACCCTCGGCGTCGCCGCCGCCGACATTCCGGCCTCCGCCTCGCGCGGCAAGGAGACCTTCTTCGACGGCAAGGTGTTCGATCCTGAAAATCCGGCCGCCTATCTGAAGTCGCTCGCGATCAAGCGCGTCGAAGTCTGATGGAGCCCTGCGGCCGCCTTTAGGGGCGGCCGCATCGTCCCTGCCACGCCGGAGAGAGATAGCGATGAACATGACTGCCACGAAGATCGAGGTTGAGACCGCGACGCCTGCTGCAACGATTGCGCCGGTCGTCACGCTGACGCCGAAGCGTCCCCCGCGTACTGAGGCTTACGCACGCATGGCACGCGAGACCGCCGTGCGCGTGATCCCGCCGCTGGTCGTGATCGCTCTGCTGACGCTGGTGTGGGAGCTGGTCTGCCGCAGAGCCGGCTCGGCGCTGCCGCCGCCCTCAAAAGTGTTTGCGGATACCAAGGAGCTGATCTTCGATCCGTTCTTCGACCGTGGCGGCATCGACAAGGGCCTGTTCTGGCATCTGTCCGCCAGTCTCCAGCGCGTCGCCTTCGGCTATTCGCTCTCGGCCATCGCCGGCATCGCGCTCGGCGTGCTGGTCGGGCAGTCGGTCTGGGCGATGCGCGGGCTCGATCCGCTGTTCCAGGTGCTGCGCACGATTCCGCCGCTGGCTTGGCTGCCGCTCTCGCTCGCGGCCTTCCGCGACGGCCAGCCTAGCGCGATCTTCGTCATCTTCATCACCTCGATCTGGCCGATCATCATCAACACCGCGGTCGGCATCCGCAACATCCCGCAGGACTATCGCAACGTCGCCGCGGTGGTGCAGCTCAATCCGCTGGAATTCTTCGCCAAGATCATGATCCCGGCGGCGGCGCCCTACATCTTCACGGGCCTGCGCATCGGCATCGGCCTGTCGTGGCTCGCGATCGTCGCCGCCGAAATGCTGATCGGCGGCGTCGGCATCGGCTTCTTCATCTGGGACGCCTGGAACTCCTCGCATATCAGCGAGATCATCCTGGCGCTGTTCTATGTCGGCATCATCGGCTTCGTGCTTGACCGCCTGATCGCGGGGCTCGGCAAGGTCGTCACCCGCGGCACGGCGCAGAACTGAGGAGAGGGGACATGACCGCCTACCTGAAACTCGACCACATCGACAAGGTCTTCACCCGCGGCACCGCCACCACGGAGGTGCTCAAGGACATCAATCTGACGATCGAGAAAGGCGAATACGTCTCGATCATCGGCCATTCCGGCTGCGGCAAGTCGACCCTGCTCAACATCATCGCAGGGCTGACCGGCGCCACGATGGGGGGCGTGCTGCTGGAAAACCGCGAGGTGAACTCGCCAGGGCCCGATCGTGCCGTGGTGTTCCAGAACCACAGCCTGCTGCCGTGGCTGACCGTCTACGAAAACGTCAGGCTTGGCGTCGACAAGGTCTTCGCCAAGACCAAGTCCCGTGCCGAGCGCGACGCCTGGGTGATGCACAATCTCAACCTCGTGCAGATGGCCCATGCCAGGGACAAGCGTCCATCGGAGATCTCCGGCGGCATGAAGCAGCGCGTCGGCATCGCGCGGGCGCTGGCCATGGAGCCGAAGGTGCTGCTGCTCGACGAGCCGTTCGGCGCGCTCGACGCGCTGACCCGCGCCCACTTGCAGGACTCGGTGATGGCGCTGCATCAGAAGCTCGGCAACACCATCCTGATGATCACCCACGACGTCGATGAGGCCGTGCTGTTGTCCGACCGCATCGTGATGATGACCAACGGACCGAGCGCGCGCATCGGCGAGGTGCTGGAAGTGCCGCTGGCGCGGCCGCGCAAGCGGCTCGACCTCGCGACCAACGCCACATATCTGAAGTGTCGCCAGCGCGTGCTCGAATTCCTCTACGAGCGTCATCGCTTCGTCGAAGCCGCGTAAGTCACGCGTTCACGCGAGATCTGCCCGCGCCCAATTAATCGACATCAAGCTCAATCCTTGTGCGTCGCACAGGGATTGAGCGAAACGCAAATTTTGCGTGCGGAAAAGCCCTGCAAACAATTCGGGCAATACGAATAACATCCTGAAATCCCTGTGTTTCCCGTATGCGCGCAACTGGCACGGAAATTGAAACGTCTTTGCGCGACGCCAACGACGACGTCCCTCAACATCATCAATCAGCATCGTGATCTCGCCACCGGGGTGAAGCCTCGGAGCGCGCCTCCGTGACCGGAGGCAGAGCCTGCAACGACGCAGCGGTGAGCCTGGAAGGGATACGCAATGACGAAGAATCCGACCCTGAACTCCAGCTGGATTTCAGACTGGCGCCCCGAGGATGAGGCGTTCTGGAACAATACCGGCAAGTCGATCGCGCGGCGCAATCTGATCTGGTCCATCGTCGCCGAACATATCGGCTTCTCGGTCTGGTTGATCTGGAGCATCGTCACCACCAAGCTGCCGCAGGCCGGCTTCCACTACACCACCGACCAGCTGTTCCAGCTCGTCGCCGTGCCGGGCCTGATCGGCGCCTTCATGCGCTTTCCCTACACTTTCGCGGTGACGACGTTCGGCGGCCGCAACTGGACCATCTTCAGCGCGGCGATCCTGTTCATCCCGACCTTGTCGCTCGCCTATTTCGTCAGCCAGCCCGACACGCCGTTCTGGCTCATGCTGCTGGTCGCCTCGACCGCGGGTCTCGGCGGCGGCAATTTCGCCTCCAGCATGACCAACATCTCCTTCTTCTTTCCCGACCGGATGAAGGGATGGGCGCTCGGCCTCAACGCGGCCGGCGGCAATATCGGTGTCTCCAGCGTGCAGCTCCTGACCCCGATCCTGATGACGCTCGCCGTCTTCAACCTGTATCAGGCGACGCCCGTCGACGGCATCTTCCTGCAGAATGCCGGCCTAATGTGGGTGCTGCCGATCGCAATCGCGGTGTTCGGCGCGGTGTTCTTCATGAACAACCTCACCACGGCGAAATCGTCGGTGAAGAACCAGCTCGCGATCGTCAAGCGCAAGCACACCTGGATCATGGCGTATCTTTATATCGGCACGTTCGGGTCCTTCATCGGCTATTCGGCGGCGTTTCCGCTGCTGCTCAAGACGCAGTTCCCCACCGTGACGATCTCGATCGCCTTCCTCGGCCCCCTGGTCGGCTCGCTGTCGCGTCCGCTCGGCGGTTGGCTCGCAGACCGGGTCGGCGGCTCCATCATCACGTTCTGGAATTTCATCGTGATGGCGGGCGCCACGGTCGGCGCGCTCTATTTCGTCGGACACAAGGATTTCATCGGCTTCCTGTCGATGTTCCTGATCCTGTTCGTGACGACGGGCATCGGCAACGGCTCGACCTACCGCATGATCCCCTCGATCTTCCGCGAGGAGAACCTGTTCAAGGTGCGCGGCAAGGGCGATGCGGCACGCAGCGCTGCCCTGAAGACCGCGAGCATCGAGAGCGGCGCGGCGGTCGGCTTCATCGGCGCGGTCGGTGCCGTCGGCGGCTATCTGATCCCGAGCGGCTTCGGCAAGTCGATCGCCATGACCGGCGGGCCGCAGCTCGCGCTCGTGGTCTATCTCGCCTTCTACGCCTCCTGCCTCGCTCTGACCTGGTGGTTCTACCTGCGTCGCAGCCCGCAGGGCGAAGGCGCGCCAAGCCTCGCCGAGGCGCGTGTGTGAGCACGACAAACTGGCACGAATGTCGCTTCTCCCCGTACGCGGGGAGAAGTCTCTCTGATGACGTTTGATCCATGAACTTTGTCCGCAATGGCGCGGACGAAGGCAGACCGAAACAGACAGGAGAACATTATGACGCCCGAGCAGATTACTCTCATTCAGCAGAGCTTCGCCAAGGTCGCCCCGATTTCGGAAGCCGCCGCGGTGCTGTTCTACGACCGCCTGTTCGAGGTGGCGCCGTCCGTGCGCGCGATGTTTCCCGAGGACATGACCGAGCAGCGCAAGAAGCTGATAGGCATGCTCGCCGCCGTGGTCGGCGGCCTGTCGAACCTGGAATCGATTCTTCCCGCGGCCTCCGCGCTCGCCAAGCGTCACGTCGACTATGGCGCCAAGGCCGAGCACTACCCCGTGGTCGGCGCGACCTTGCTGTGGACCCTCGAGAAGGGCCTTGGCGAAGCCTGGACGCCTGAACTCGCCGCAGCCTGGACCGACGCCTATGGCGTGCTGTCCGGCTACATGATGTCCGAGGCCTACGGCGCGCAAGCGCAGGCCGCCGAATAGGAGATGCGTTGTGAGTGAACCGCTGGTCATCGTCGGCAACGGTATGGCGGCCGCGCGTCTGGTCGACGAGCTCGCCAAGACCGCGCTCGGCCGCTATGCGGTCGCCGTGATCGGCGAAGAGCCGCGGCTCGCTTACAATCGCGTGCTCCTCTCCTCCGTGCTGGCGGGCGAGACCGGCGCGCACGAGATCGAGCTGCGGCCGGCCGGTTGGTGGCGAGACCGCGGCGTCACGGTGCGCTACGGCTATCGCGTCAGCGAGATCGATGTCGGCCGCCGTGAGCTCAAGATCGCGGGCGAGGAGAGCATGGAATATTCCAAGCTCGTGCTCGCCACGGGATCGACGCCGCTGCGGCTCAACGTGCCAGGCGCCGATCTTGCCGGCGTGCACACGTTTCGCGACACCCGCGACGTCGACCTGCTGCTGACACTGGCCGCGGCCAGGAAGCGCGTCGTCGTGGTCGGCGGCGGCCTGCTCGGGCTGGAAGCGGCCTACGGTCTCGCCAAGGCCGGCGCGCCGGTGACGCTGCTGCATCTGATGGATCGACTGATGGAGCGTCAGCTCGACGCGCCCGCGGCCGACCTGCTCAAGACGCTGGTCGAGCGCAAGGGTATCCGCGTCATGCTCAATGCCGCGACGGCCCGCATCCACGGCGAGGGCCACGTCCAGGCCGTCGAGCTGGCCGATGGCAGCCGCATCGAGGCCGATGCGGTGATCTTCGCCGCCGGCATCAAGCCGAACGTCGCGCTGGCGAAGGAGGCGGGGATCGCGGTCAACCGCGGCGTCGTCGTCAACGACGTGATGCAGACCTCCGCGTCCGATATCTTTGCGCTTGGCGAATGCGCCGAGCATCGCGGCACCTGCTATGGCTTGGTCGAGCCCGCCTACGAGCAGGCGCGCGTGCTGGCGCGGCATCTGGCCGGCCGGCCCGCCGCCTATCAGGGCAGCGTGGTCTCGACCAATCTGAAGGTCTCCGGCGTCAGCGTGTTCTCCGCTGGCGACTTCATGGGCGGGGAGGGCAGCGAGAGCCTCGTGCTGTCGGATCGCAGGCGCGGCACTTACAAGAAGCTCGTCATCGCCGACGGTCGGCTCACCGGGGCGGTGCTGATCGGCGATACGATCGATGCGCTCTGGTACCTCGAGCTGATCCGCAATCGCGACAAGGTCGCTTCGATCCGCACCGACATGATGTTCGGCCGCGCGCTGGCGCAGCCTTCGAAAGCGGCGTGATATGACGGCGATCGATCCAAATCTCCGCACCACCAAGACCACCTGTCCCTATTGCGGCGTCGGCTGCGGCGTGCTCGCAACGCCCGACGGCAAGGGTGGTGCAGCAATCGCGGGCGACCCCGATCATCCCGCCAATTTCGGCCGGCTGTGCTCGAAGGGCTCGGCGCTGGGCGAGACCGTCGGCCTGGAAGGGCGGCTGCTCTATCCCATGATCCGCTGCAAGGGCGTGCTGGAGCGCGTTGCCTGGAGCGATGCGCTGGACCACGTCGCCCACCGCATGCAGCACATCGTGGCGCGCGATGGTGCCGACGCGGTCGCGTTCTATCTCTCCGGCCAGCTCCTCACCGAAGACTATTACGTCGCCAACAAGCTGATGAAGGGGTTTGTCGGCACCGCCAATGTCGACACCAATTCCCGGCTCTGCATGTCGTCCTCGGTTGCGGGCCATCGCCGCGCTTTCGGCGCCGACACGGTGCCTGGCTGCTATGAGGATCTCGACCAGGCCGATCTGCTCGTCTTCGTCGGCTCGAACGCGGCCTGGTGTCATCCGGTGCTGTTCCAGCGCATGCTGAAGAACAGGCAGGAGCGCGGCGCCCGCATGATCGTGATCGATCCGCGCCGCACCGATACCGCCAGCGATGTCGACCTGTTCCTCGGCCTCAAGCCCGGCACCGACACCGCGCTGTTCTCCGGCCTGTTCGTGCATCTCGCCGACAATGGCGTGCTGGACCAGGATTACATCGCGCAGAACACGTCTGGCTTCGATGATGCGCTGGCGCGCGCGCGCAGCATCGCCGGCAGCGTCACCGCGACCGCGCTCGCCACGGGCCTCTCCGAGCAGGACGTCGCCGCCTTCTTCAGGATGTTCCGCGACACCGAGAAGGTCGTCACGCTGTATTCGCAAGGGGTCAACCAGTCGGCGCAGGGCACCGACAAGGTCAACGCCATCCTGAACTGCCATCTCGCCACGGGCCGCATCGGCAAGCCGGGCGCCTCGCCGTTCTCGCTGACCGGCCAGCCCAACGCGATGGGCGGCCGCGAGGTCGGCGGCCTCGCTAACATGCTCGCCGCCCATATGGGCTTTACGCCGCCCGACATCGACCGTGTCAGGCGGTTCTGGAAGGCGCCGCGCATCGCCACCCATGAAGGCCTGAAGGCGGTGCAGCTGTTCGAGGCCATCAACCGCGGCGAGGTCAAGGCGCTCTGGGTGATGGGCACCAATCCCGCGGTGTCGCTGCCCGATGCCGACATGGTGCGCGATGCCCTGAAGAAGCTCGAGCTGTTCGTGGTGTCCGAGAACGTGCTCTCCAACGACACCGTCGCGGCCGGCCCGCACGTGCTGCTGCCGGCGCTGGCCTGGGGCGAGAAGTCGGGCACGGTGACCAATTCCGAGCGGCGCATCTCGCGCCAGCGCGCGTTCCTGCCGGCGCCGGGGGAAGCGCGTCCTGACTGGTGGATCCTGAGCGAGACTGCAAAGCGTCTCGGCTTCGGCGACAGCTTCAACTACAAATCGGCCGCCGATATCTTCCGCGAGCATGCCGCGCTCTCGGCATTCGAGAACAATGGCAGCCGCGATTTCGACATCGGCGCGCTGACCTCGCTGTCGGACGAAGCCTTCGATGGTTTGAAGCCGGTGCAATGGCCGGCGCGCGAAGGCGGGACGCCCGGCGAGCGCTTCTTCGCTGCTGGCGGCTTCTTCACCAATGACGGCAAGGGCCGCTTCGTTGCGCCGGAGGTGCCGGCGCTGCGCGGCGAGACCGGTCCGTCGCACCCCTTAAGGCTCAACACCGGGCGCATCCGCGACCAGTGGCACACCATGACGCGCACCGGCCTGAGCCAGCGCCTGGGCGCGCATCTGCCTGAGCCTTTCGTCGAGATCCATCCCGACGACGCCGGCAAATACGGCATCGTCCATGACGGCTATGCCCGCATCACCACCGATTACGGCCAGTGCATCCTGAAAGTCGTCGTCAGCGAGTGGCAGCAGCGCGGCACCCTGTTCGTGCCGATCCACTGGAGCGCGATGAACGCCTCGCACGGCCGCATCGGGGCGATGGTCGCACCGTTCACCGATCCGTTCTCGGGGCAGCCGGAAGCCAAGGCGACGCCGGCCGCGATCGCGCCTTACGAATTTGTCTTCCGCGGCTTTGCATTGTCGCGCAAGCCGCTCGATCTGCCGCAGAACCTGTTGTGGACGCGCGTGACCGTCAGCGGCGGCTTCGGCTATCTTTTCGCCGACAACGCGGATCTCGCCCGCTGGCCCGCCTGGCTCGAGAGCGTCGCCGGCGAGGACGTTGCCGAATATCGCGATTTCGGCGGCGGGGTTTTTCGCGCAGCTTCGTTCGCAGGCGATCGCATCGAGACCTGCCTGTTCGTCGGCCCCGCGCATGATGCCGGCGACTGGGAGGTGGTGAAGAGTCTGTTCGCGGCCGATCAGGTCAGCGACGAGCAGCGCCGCATGCTGCTGTCGGGCAGGTCAAGCGAAGGCGCGGCCTCGACCGGCCCCATCGTCTGCGCCTGCTTCGGCGTCGGCCGCGGCACCATCTGCGACAGCATCGCCAGCGGCGCGCGCACCGCCGCCGACATCGGCGCCAAGCTCAAGGCCGGCACCAATTGCGGCTCCTGCATCCCCGAGCTGAAACGCCTGATTGCGATGACGGAAGTGCCTGCACAGCAGGCGAAGGTCGCGAGCGCGGCGGGATAGGTCTCGTAGGGTGGGTTAGCGCAGCGTAACCCACCACTCTTCGTCAATGCGGAAGCGAAAGAGAGGGGTTACGCCAAGGGACTGCGCTTCGCGCAGCCCCGGGGCTAACCCACCCTACGCAGCGCCCGCACCATTGCAATGTGGACCACCCCAATCGACGCGCCGGCTAATGTGCCGTATGGTGCCGCGCTCCTTTCAACATCCACAACAACCATGATGTACCTGGAAACGCCGCCGCGCCTGATCGAGACCAGGCTGTTCACCGCCATGCCCGAAAAGTTTCGCCGCAAGGGCGTGCGAACCGATTGGGCCGACGCCAATCGGCCGAACATACCGACCGAGAGCTTCATCGAGGGGCCGTCATTCGACAAGGACGGTAATCTCTATATCGTCGACATTCCGTTCGGCCGCATCTTTCGCATCGCGCCCCATGGCGAATGGTCGCTCGTGATCGAATATGAGGGCTGGCCGAACGGGCTGAAGATCGCATCCGACGGACGCATTCTGGTCGCCGACTACAGGCATGGCATCATGGAGCTCGATGCCGAAGCCGGCCGCGTCAAGCCGGTCGTGACCGGGCGCAATTCGGAATCGTTCCGCGGCTGCAACGATCTGCATCTCGCCTCAAACGGCGATATCTATTTCACCGATCAGGGCCAGACCGGCCTGCACGATCCAAGTGGCCGGGTCTATCGGCTGGGATCGAACGGCCGGCTCGACTGCCTGCTCGACACCGGCATCAGTCCGAACGGCCTGGTGCTCGACCCAGCCGAAACCGTGCTGTTCGTCGCGATGACGCGCGACAACGCGGTGTGGCGGCTGCCGTTCATGAAGGACGGCAGCGTGTCCAAGGTCGGCCGCTTCTGCTCGCTGTTCGGCACCAGCGGCCCCGACGGCTTGACCATGGATGCCAAGGGCCGCCTGTTCGTCGGCCACCCCTCGCTCGGCCACGTCTTCGTGTTCGCGCCGAACGGGGAACTGATCGCGCGCATCAAATCGTGCGCGGGACCGAACTGCACCAATGTCGCGATCGGTGGCGAAAACAAGGATCGGCTCTATATCACGGAGTCGTCGTCCGGCAGCGTGCTGGTGGCCGAAATCGGCGGATTGTAGCGCTGACGTTTCGCCTCTCCCCGCTTGCGGGGAGAGGCCGACGCGCAAAGCGCGGCGGGTGAGGGGGCCTCCGCGAGTCTCTTTGCTATCGAGTTTGCGGAAGCAGCCCCTCACCCCGACCCTCTCCCCGTAAGAACGGGGAGAGGGAAAAATAACAGCGGAGATCGGAGCGACCATGAACAAGAAACCCTTCGGCGAGATCGGCGCCAGCGTCTCCGTCATCGGGCAGGGCACCTGGTATCTCGACCACGGCGACCGCAAGCGCGCGATCGCGGCGCTGCAGCGCGGGCTCGATCTTGGCATGACCCACATCGACACCGCCGAGATGTACGGCGATGCCGAGCTCGTCATTGCGGATGCGATCGCAGGCCGGCGCGATGAAGTGTTCCTCGTTTCGAAAGTGCTGCCCAGCAACGCCTCGCGCCGCGGCACCATCACCGCCTGCGAGCGCTCGCTGAAGCGGCTGAAGACCGACCGGCTCGACTGTTATCTGTTGCACTGGCGCGGCTCCTATCCGCTGGAGGACACCGTCGCTGCGTTCGAGGAGCTGGTGCAATCAGGCAAGATCAAGTCCTGGGGCGTCTCCAATTTCGATGCCGACGATCTCGATGAGATTCTCGACGTCTCCGGCGAGGGGCGGATCGCCTGCAACCAGGTGCTCTACCACCTGAAAGAACGCGCGATCGAGCATGCGGTGATCCCGTGGTGTGAACGGCATAATGTTGCCGTCGTTGCCTACTCCCCTTTCGGCCACGACGATTTCCCCGCAGGCAGCAGCAAGGGCGGCGCCGTGCTGGCGCGCATCGCGGAGGCGCGACGTGCGACGCCGCGTCAGGTTGCGCTGAGCTTTCTCACCCGTGCGACTACGGTGTTCGCCATTCCGAAGGCCTCGTCTGCGGAACATGCCGGCGAGAATGCGGCAGCAGGCGACCTCGTGCTGACGAAGGACGAGATTGCGGCGCTCGACGCGGTGTTTCCGCGCGGGCCGAAGCCGCGCGGCCTGCCCATGCTGTAGTGCACAACGGGCAAGATTAACGGAGCATTGACGCGCGCGGCGGCTCGCGCATATCGGCATCCTGTTTTCGGAAGTTGTGAATGCGGAGCAGATGTCGTTTTTTACGGCTGTTCTCGATTCGCATTTTGCCCGGGTTCCAGCCGTGACACCGCCGCCCGCCGCAGCCGCAAGGCTCGACAGTATTCCCATGCCCGTTCCGGAGAAGAAGCAGCAGGCTCGCCGCGCGCCTGCGCGCGTCGATCATCCCTTCAAGGGCATTGCGCTGGTGTTGCTCTCGACGATCTTCCTCGGCTGCTCCGACGTCACCGCGAAATATCTGTCGACCAGCCTGCCTTCGATCGAGATCACCTGGATCCGCTTCGTCACGTTCGCGCTGCTATTCACGCCCGTGATGCTGCCGGGCTCGCCACTGCATGCGATGCGCACCGAGCGGCTCGGTCTGCAATTGATGCGCGGCGCCGCACTGCTCGGCTCGTCGCTGTTTTTCATCACCGGGCTTGCATTTCTGCCCATCGCCGAAGCCTCCGCCACCGGCTTCGTCTCGCCGCTATTCGTCACCGCGCTGTCGATCATCTTCCTGAGCGAGAAGGTCGGCATGCGCCGCTGGATCGCGACCGCGATCGGCCTGACGGGCGTTCTGATCATCCTGAGGCCCGGCACGAGCGCGTTCCATGCCGCCGCATTCTTCCCGATCATCTCGGCGTTCTGCTGGGCCGCCGCGCTGATCCTGACGCGGATGATGAGCGGTCGCGAAGCGGTGCTCACCACCATGGCCTATTCCGCGCTGACCGGCGTTGCGATCCTCAGCGTCATGGTGCCGTTCGTCTGGGTCACGCCGAGCTGGACCGCGATCGGGCTGGGCATCGTGATCGGCGTCGCCTCGACCGTGGGCCAGTGGATCATCGTGCTGGCCTATCGCTACGGCGATGCCTCGGTGCTGGCGCCGTTCTCCTATACGCAGTTGCTCTGGGTCAGCATTCTGGGCTTCTTCATCTTCGGCGAGGTCCCGGATATCTGGACGGTCGTCGGCGCCGCCTTCATCGTCGCCAGCGGTCTTTATATCGCCCATCGCGAGCGGGTGCGCCGCGCCCAGCTGCTGGTGCTGGAAGAGCGGTCCCCGAACCCCTGACGCAAGTTTGCACGTCCTGCTTCGTGCTATCACTCGCTCCAAAGGGGAGGAGCCGGATGCGCGCCGCGATTTTCAGGAACGGTGAGATTGTCGTAGGTCGGATGGCCGAGCCGACGCCGGGCCCCGGCCAGGTTCTGGTCAAGACGCTCGCCTGCGGCATCTGCGGCTCCGACCTGCACGCGCGCCAGCACGCCCATCGCATGGTGGAGATGGCGCGGAAGACCGGGCGCAAGCCGATGGACCTCAGCCGCGACGTCGTGTTCGGCCACGAATTCTGCTGTGAGATCGTCGATTACGGCCCCGGCACATCGCGCAAGCTGAAGCCGGGAACCCAGGTCTGCTCGCTTCCCGCGCTGGTGACGCCGCAGGGCATCGAAGGGATCGGCTACTCCAACGACAATATCGGCGGCTATGCCGAGGCGATGCTGCTGAGCGAAGCGCTGCTGCTCGAAGTACCCAACGGCCTCGCGCCGGAGCATGCCGCGCTGACCGAGCCGCTCGCCGTCGGCGTTCATGCCGTCGCCAAAGCCAATATCCGTGGCGGCGAGGTACCGCTCGTGATCGGCTGCGGCCCGGTCGGACTCGCGGTGATCGCCGCGCTGAAGCTCAAACGGCTGCATCCGATCGTCGCGGCCGACTATTCGCCGGCGCGGCGCGCGCTCGCCGCAAAACTCGGTGCCGACATCGTCGTCGATCCCCGAACGTCGCAGCCTTACGCGACCTGGGCCGAGCACGCGCAGATGTCGGAGGCCGAGAAGGCGGCGCGGCCGCCGTTCCAGGCCATGCTGCCCGCGTTGAAGCCCGCGATCATCTTCGAATGCGTCGGCGTGCCCGGCCTGTTGCAACAGGTGTTCGAGGGTGCCCCGCGCGATGCGCGCATCGTCGTGGTCGGCGTCTGCATGGAGAGCGACAGAAGCGAGCCCATGCTCGGCATCATGAAGGAGCTCAACGTCCAATACGTGCTCGGCTACACCCCGGAGGAGTTTGCTGCGTCGCTGCGCCTGATCGCCGAAGGGCAGGTGGACGCGGCCGCGATGGTAACCGCCGAAGTCGGCCTCGACGGCGTCGCCAAGGCCTTTGCCGATCTCGCCAACCCCGAAGCCCACACCAAGATCATCGTGCAGCCGTGGCGGTAGGAGTGTCAGTATTTCGCCGGCACGTACATCTCTGGCGGGACCGGGCCTCGCTGATAGTCGGGATGTCGCACGCGCGGCGGCAGCGTCACCGGAGCCCGCACGACCTCCTGGTACGGGATCTGAGTCAATAGGTGTGCGATGCAGTTGAGCCGGGCGCGCTTCTTGTCCACGGCATCGACGATCCACCACGGGCTATCCGGCAGATGCGTGTGCTCCAGCATCGTCTCTTTGGCCTTGGTGTACGCCTCCCAGCGACTGCGGGACTCGACGTCCATCGGGCTCAGCTTCCACTGCTTCAGGGGATCCTTGATGCGCATGGTGAATCGGAATTGCTGCTCGTCGTCGGTAATCGAAAACCAGTACTTGACGAGGATGATGCCGGATCGGATCAGCATGCGCTCGAATTCCGGCACGGTCTTGAAGAACTCCTGGTACTCCGCCTCCGAGCAGAAGCCCATCACGCGCTCGACGCCGGCGCGGTTGTACCAGCTTCGGTCGAATAGCACGATCTCGCCGCCGGCCGGCAGGTGCGCGACGTAGCGCTGGAAATACCATTGCGTACGCTCGCGCTCGTTCGGCGCGGGGAGCGCCGCGACGCGGCAGATACGCGGATTGAGCCGTTGCGTGATGCGCTTGATCACGCCGCCCTTGCCGGCGGCATCGCGGCCCTCGAACAGCACCACGACCTTCTTCCTCTCGCTCTGCACCCAGTCCTGGAGCTTGATCAACTCGCCCTGGAGGCGAAGCAGTTCCCGGAAATAGAGCCTGCGATCGACCGTCGGTTTCAGCGTTCCGGTCTCGTCGAGGAGCTCGTCGAGACGGGCATCATCCAGCTCCATCTCAAGTTCCTCGTCGAGATCGTCGGCCATTTCCTGGATGATGCGCTCGCGCTTGGATATCTCGGATTTGCGATCGGCTGCGGTCATGGGTTCTTCTCTCGGCTCGGATACCAGCACAACGACCATCGGCGGGGTTTGTTGCGCCCATGTGACAACATGCAATCCGGCGGACGCTTGGTCACACCGGCAGCGCGATCGAATATTTCACCTGGCTGAGCGCAAAGCTGGACTCGATCGAGGCAATGCCGTCAAGCCGGGTCAGCTTGGTCTTCAGGAACGTCTCGTAGGAGGCGAGGTCGGCGGCGACGACGCGGAGCAGATAATCGCGGTTCCCGGTCATCAGATAGCATTCCAGCACCTCGTCCCATTTCGAGATGGCGCGGGCAAAGCGGTTGAGATCCTCCTCCTTCTGCCGTGCCAGCTTGATCGAGATGAACACGCTGACATGCAGTCCCAGCGCCTTCTGGTCGACGGTCGCGACATAGCGCGAGATGACGCCGCGCTCCTCCAGGAGCTTGACGCGGCGATGGCAGGGCGAGACCGAGAGCCCGACCTTGTCGGCGAGCTCCTGCATGGTCAGGCGGCTGTCGTTCTGAAGATGGCTGAGGATCTTGCGGTCGATGGCGTCGAGCTCGGGCATTGGGATGAAACCTGCATTTTGTCCGCTGCGTTGGTAAAGTATCCCAATATCGGCGGGGATGGCGCGAAAAATTGAGAAGTTTGACGCACCGCGCAGGCGTATGATCGGTGCATATTTCCCGGAGCATCGCCATGCCCGTTGACCGCGCCCGTCTCGACATCCTGACCGCCCTCAGCCGCAAGGCGCTGTGGCTGTCGTCCTGGACCATCCACCACGCCAACCACATCCGCTCTAATGCGGATGGCCTCAAGGTCGGCGGCCACCAGGCCTCGTCCGCCTCGCTAGCCACCATCATGTCGGCGCTGTACTTCCACGTGCTGCGCCCTGAGGACCGCGTCGCGGTGAAGCCGCATGCGAGCCCGGTGTTCCACGCCATCCAGTATTTGTTCGGCCGGCAGAGCCGCGAGAAGCTGGAGAATTTTCGCGGCTTCAAGGGCGCGCAGTCCTATCCCTCGCGCACTAAGGACGTCGACGACGTCGACTTCTCCACCGGCTCGGTCGGCCTCGGCGTCGCGCAGACGCTGTTCTCTTCGCTGGTGCAGGATTACGTCAAGGCGCATGGCTGGATGAAGGATCGCCGCGAGGGGCGGATGATCGCGCTCGTCGGCGACGCCGAGATGGACGAAGGCAACATCTTCGAGGCGCTCGCGGAGGGCTGGAAGCACGGCCTGCGCAACACCTGGTGGGTGGTCGACTATAACAGGCAGTCGCTCGATGCCGTCGTGCGCGAAGGTCTCTGGGAAAAGTTCGAGACCATGTTCCGCAATTTCGGCTGGGACGTCGTCATCGTGAAATACGGCCGCCTGATGCGCGAGGCCTTCGCCGAGCCCGGCGGCGAGGCGCTGAAGACGTGGATCGACAATTGCCCGAATGCGCTCTACGCGGCGCTGTGCTTCCAGGGCGGCGCGGCCTTCCGAAAACATCTGCATGACGAGATCGGCGACCAGGGCCCGATCACAAAACTGATCGACAAGCGCAGCGACGAGGAGCTGCTGGCGCTGATGTCGAATCTTGGCGGCCACGACATGGCGAGCATGCTGGAGGCGTTCGATTCCATCGACCACGACCGCCCCGTCTGCTTCATCGCCTACACGATCAAGGGCGTCGGCTTGCCGTTCCAGGGCCACAAGGACAACCACGCCGGCCTGATGACGGTTGCGCAGATGGAGAAATATCGCGACAGCCAGAACATCCGGCCCGGACACGAATGGGACAAGTTCGAAGGGCTGCCGCAGGATGCAGCCGAGCTCGAGGCCTTCCTCGCGCGGGTGCCGTTCAATCAGGATGGCCGCCGGTTCACGGCGCCCGTCGTCGAGGTGCCGCAACAGCTCGCCTTCAAGCCGTCGCCGCAGATGTCGACCCAGCAGGGCTTTGGCCTCGTGCTGAACGAGATCGCGCGCAGCGACAGCGAGCTCGCCAGGCGCATCGTCACGACCTCGCCGGACGTCACCGTCTCCACCAATCTTGGCCCCTGGGTCAACCGCCGCGGCCTGTTCGCGCGGGCCGAGAAGGCGGACTTGTTCCGCAGCGAGAAAATTCCTTCGACCTACAATTGGGACGCTTCGCCAAAGGGCCAGCATCTGGAGCTCGGCATCGCCGAGATGAACCTGTTCATCATGCTCTCGGCGCTCGGCCTGTCGCACCAGATTAACGGCGAGCGGCTCTTGCCGGTCGGCACGCTCTACGATCCCTTCATCGAGCGCGGCCTCGATGCGCTGAACTACGCCTGCTACCAGGACGCGCGCTTCATGGTGGCGGCGACGCCGTCCGGCATCACGCTCGCGCCCGAAGGCGGCGCGCATCAGTCGATCGCAACGCCCTTGATCGGCATGGCGCAGGACGGCCTAGCCTCGTTCGAGCCGGCCTTCGTCGACGAGCTCGCCGTGATCATGGCTTTCGGCTTCGAGCACATGCAGCGCGAACCGGGCGAGGGCGGTTCGGTCTATTTGCGCCTCTCCACACGCGCCATCGAGCAGGCGCAGCGGATCATGACACCGGAGCTGCGACAGGGCATCACCGACGGCGCCTATTGGCTGCGCAAGCCGGGCCCGAATGCCGAGGTCGTGATCGCCTATACCGGCGCGGTCGCGCCCGAAGCGATCGAGGCGACCGGCTTCATCGGCGAGAGCCGCCGTGACGTCGGCCTGCTCGCGATCACTTCGGCCGACCGTCTGCATTCGGGGTGGACCGCCGCGCGGAAATTGCGGCGCGACCGCCGCGGCGTGCAGCATCTCAGCCACATCGAAAAGCTGCTCGCGCCGCTGCCGCGCGACTGCGGCATCGTGACCGTGATTGACGGCCATCCGTCTGCGCTCGGCTGGCTCGGCAGCGTCCGTGGCCATCGCGCCGAGGCGCTCGGTGTCGAGCAGTTCGGCCAGACCGGCAGCATCGCGGACCTTTATCGGCACTATGGCATCGACGCCAACGCCATCATCGATGCGGCCGAAAGCCTCACCACCGGCGGGCCGGTGCTGCATCGGAAGATGGCGGTGTAGCGGAGGTAACTGCCTCGTCATTCCGGGGCGACGCGAAGCATCGAACCCAGAATCTGGAGATTCCGGGTTCGATGCTTCGCGTCGCCCCGGAATGACGCCGTCGTCCACCTTGCCTCGTTCCCGCCATCGGCTCATATAACCTCCGCTCGCCGCAACGCTGGCCCCGCATATGGCGGGTTCAATTGCCGGCGCTTTCGTGCAAGGATGCCTGCCGAAACGCCCCCTCCAAGCCCCCAAGAAGAGGTTAACGATGGTCAATCGCATGCAATTCTACATCGACGGCGCCTGGGTCGACCCCGCCGTCAAGAAGTCCACCGCCGTGATCAATCCGGCGACGGAAGAGGCGATGTACGAGGTTGCGCTAGGCTCCAATGCCGACGTCGACAAGGCGGTTGCCGCCGCCAAGCGCGCTTTCGAGACCTTCTCCCAGACCAGCCGCGAAGAGCGCGTCGCGCTGCTCAGCAAGGTCATCGAGGTCTACAAGGGCCGCCTCAAGGAGATCGGCGCCGCCGTCTCCGACGAGATGGGCGCACCGCTGCCGATGGCGGAGAAGCTGCAGGCCGGCGCCGGCCTCGGCCATCTCATGACCACGCTCGACGTGCTCAAGAACTATCATTTCGAGGAGCCGGTCGGCACCGCCATGGTGCTGCGCGAGCCGATCGGCGTGGTCGGCATGATCACGCCCTGGAACTGGCCGCTGAACCAGATCGCCTGCAAAGTCGCGCCCGCGCTCGCCGCCGGCTGCACCATGATCCTGAAGCCATCTGAGTTCACGCCGACCTCGGCGCTGATCTTCGCGGAGATCCTTCATGAAGCCGGCGTGCCCAAGGGCGTGTTCAACCTCGTCAACGGCCTCGGCCCCGAGGTCGGCGCCGCCATGAGCGAGCACCCTGATATCGACATGATCTCCTTCACCGGCTCGACCCGCGCCGGCATCGACGTTGCGAAGCGCGCAGCGCCCACCGTGAAGCGCGTCAGCCAGGAGCTCGGCGGCAAGTCGCCGAACGTCATCCTCGAAGGCGCCGACCTCACCAAGGCGGTGACCGGCGGCGTGATGCACATGTTCAACAATTCCGGCCAGTCCTGCAACGCGCCCTCGCGCATGATCGTGCCGCTGTCGAAGATGAAGGAAGTCGCCGCGATCGCCAAGGCCGTCGCCGACAAGACCAAGGCCGGCGATCCCCGCGCCGAAGGCACCACCATCGGCCCGGTCGTCAATCGCGGTCAGTGGGACAAGATCCAGGGCCTGATCAAGAAGGGCATCGACGAGGGCGCAACGCTCGTCGCCGGCGGTCCTGGCCTGCCCGAAGGCGTCAACAAGGGCTTCTATGTCCGTCCGACCATCTTCGCCGACGTCACGCCTGACATGACGATCGCGCGCGAAGAGATCTTCGGGCCGGTGCTGACCATCATCGGCGCCAAGGACGAAGCCGACGCGGTCAAGATCGCCAATGATACGCCGTATGGCCTCGCGGGCTACGTCACGGGTGCGACGGTCGAGGACGCCAAGCGCGTCGGCCGCCAGATCCGCGCCGGCAACATCAACCTGCAGGGCGTACCCAACGACCGCACCGCGCCGTTCGGCGGCTACAAGCAGTCCGGTAACGGCCGCGAGTGGGGCAAGTTCGGCCTCGAGGACTTCCTCGAAGTGAAGGCCGTCGCCGGCTTCAACGCGGCGTAAGTTCTATCGTCTGAGTAAGCAAGACGCCGGAGCGGGCACCGCTCCGGCGTTTCTCTTGTAGCCCGCATGGAGCGAAGCGTAATGCGGGACCGGCCCCGGATTGCGCTTCGCTCCATCCGGGCTACGAAGTCTCTCCGCCGTCATTGCGAGCGTAGCGAAGCAATCCAGAATCTTTCCGCGGTGACAGTCTGGATTGCTTCGTCGCAAGAGCTCCTCGCAATGACGAAGGAGAAAGACGCGCCTATCCCCCCACCGCGCCCTGCGTGTTCACATACAACGCATAGATCGACTGGCTCGCGGCCATGAACAGGCGGTTGCGCTTGACGCCGCCGAAGCAGACATTGGCGCAGCGCTCGGGCAGGGCGATGCGGCCGATCATGACACCGTCGGGTGCGAACACCACCACGCCGTCGAGCTCGGGATCGCCCATGCCCCAGCCGCACCAGAGATTGCCGTCGATGTCGCAGCGCATGCCGTCGGGCGTGCCCGGCCCGGCATCGATATGGACGCGCTTGTTCGAGATCGTGGTGCCCTCGGGCGAAACGTCGTAAGCGAGGATCTTGCGGTTGGGCACGCCTCGCGATTCCACGACATAGAGGATCTTCTCGTCCGGTGAGAAGCACAGGCCGTTCGGTCCGAGCACGCCTTCGGCGACGATGGTCGCCTTGCCGGTATCGGGATCAAGCCGATAGACGTTGGGCTCGATCTCGGGCTCGGCCTTGTAGCCCTCGTAATTGCCGAGCAGGCCGAAGGTCGGATCGGTGAACCAGATCGAGCCGTCCGATTTGACAACGACATCGTTCGGCGAGTTCAACCGCTTGCCGTTGAATTGATCCATCAGCACGGTGATGCTGCCGTCATACTCGGTGCGCACCACGCGCCGGCCGCCGTGCTCGCAGGTGATCAGCCGGCCTTGCCGGTCGCGCGTGTTGCCGTTGGCAAAATTCGAGGGCTTGCGGAACACGCTGACCGCACCGGTCTCTTCCTCCCACTTGAGGATGCGCTGGTTCGGGATGTCGCTGCACAGGAGATAACGCCCATCGCCGAACCACACCGGCCCCTCGGCCCAGCGCAGGCCGGTCGCCAGCCGCTCCACCGCCGAAAGCTTCAGCCAGTATTTTTCGAAGCGGGGATCGAGCGCTTTGATCGCGGGATCGGGGTAATAGGTCGCCGGCCGCCAGCCTGGCCGTTCCTCCGTGTGGGACGATGCCTCATTCATGCCGGTTCTCTCGTTTCGTTCCCTCTGGACAATCCTGCTATCATTAGAGACACGTGACCGCAAATTCGATCACCAACGGCGAGGGACGACATGGCGCGTATTTTGATGACGGGAGCTTCGGGCGGAATCGGCACCAGCCTGCGGAAGCTGTTGCCGCCGATCTACCCGGATCTCCTTCTGTCCGATATCAAGCCGCCGGCCGATCTCGGCCCCGATGAAAAATTCAAGGCCGCGGACCTTGCCGATCTCGCGCAATGCGAGGCGATCTGCGAGGGCGTCGACGGCATTCTCCATTTCGGCGGTTATTCGGTCGAAGGCACCTGGGATCAGATCCTCCAGGCCAACATCATCGGCGGCTACAATCTGTTCGAGGCGGCGTACCGCAAGGGCGTCAAGCGCGTGGTGTTCGCCTCGTCGAACCACGCCGTCGGCTTCTATCCGCGCCATCACAAGATCGGCACCGATGTCACCCCGCGGCCCGACGGCCGCTATGGCGTCAGCAAGGTGTTCGGCGAGGCCGTCGGCGCGCTCTACGCCGACAAGCATGGGATGAAGGTGACGTGCCTTCGCATCGGCAATTTCGGCGACATGCCGCTGGACAAGCGCCGGCTCTCGATCTGGCTCAAGCCGGACGATCTCGTGCAGCTCTGCCGCATCGGGCTCGAGCATCCCGACATCCATTTCGAGATATTCTACGGCGCCTCTTTCAACGAGCGCGCCTGGTGGGACAACCACCGCGCCTACGAATTCGGCTATCGCCCCACCGGCCGCGCCGAAGATTTCCGTGAGCACGCCATGGCCGAGCAGGCCAAGCTGAAGCCGGACCCGGTCGGCGACTATTTCCAGGGCGGCACGTTCTGCAGCATGGAGTTCGACGCTGATCCGGATCGTGTGATCGACTGGAATAAGCGGTAGAGATCGTTCACCGGCCGAGCGTCAACAGCGGCTTGCCGGTCTCGACAATGTAGGTCGCAAGCTCCGCGGCGTTGCCGCTGCCGACATTCTTCACGGCGTGATGCACTCCGTGAGGAATGAGCAGCACGTCGCCGGCCTTCAGGATGACGGGCGGCCTGCCGTCGAGCCGATATTCCAGCTCGCCTTCGATCAGATAGACGAGCTCTTCGCCCGGGTGACTGTGCCTGACGGCAACGACGCCCGGAGGAAAGTCGACGCGAACCTGGATGACCTCGCGCCCGGGCGCACTCAGCGCTTCCTTCATGAGATGTGTGCGCTTGATGTCGCCCAGTCGTGGCTCTTCGGATCGTGCCGAGAGTGAAGCCAGGCTGATTGCGGCGATCAGCGCCGCCGCAACCACGGTTCCACGTTTCGTCATGTGAATGTCCTTTCGGATTGTGCAGGATGTTGTCGGTGAGCGCATCAACCGGCGGCAGCCGCCGGCATTGCGCGAAAGCTGATGGCCATGCGGTTGTAGGCGTTCATCAGGCTGATCGCGATCGTGAGGTCCACGAGCTCACGTTCTTCGAACACAGCGCGTGCGGCCTGGTATGCCTCGTCGGGCACGCCGGTCTCGGCGACCCGCGTCACCGTTTCCGCCCAGGCCAGGGCAGCCCGTTCGCGTTCGTCGAAGAGATTTCCGGCCTCGCGCCATGCCTGCAGCAGCGCGATCTTCTCGACCTTTTCTCCCTTGTTGAGCAGGTCGCGGGTGTGCATGTCCAGGCAGTAGGCGCAATTGTTGATCTGAGAGATCCGCAGATAAACCAGCTCGATCAGCGTGGCGGAAAGCCGGCTCTGCAGGACGTATCCGTAGACGCCCCCGAGCGCCTTGATGCCTGCCGGCGCGATCTGGTTGTAGTCGAGACGCTTACTCATGTTTCTCTCCTTGGCGGTGATTCTGCTGGATGGCGGTGGTCGGATCCTTCTCGCTGCTATCGATGGCGAACACCGCGAGCAGCGCGAGCCCCGCCGAGGTTGAATCGTATTTTCATGGCGGGGCTCCTGTTCGAGTTCGGCTATTGCGCTGTGGCTGAGCTCTCACCTGCGGATGACGGCCTTCAGCGAGTCCGTGAACACCCAGAAGGAAGCGGCGAGCAGGCCGACGTCCTTCAGCAGGAACTGACCCGGAGCGACCGTGATCGCGGGGACCCCGAGCTCCGGCACGACGACGCCGGGCGTCGAGATCATGAAGCTCAGCGTGGTGACGAACAGCCCGGCCGACAACAGGCCGCCGGCCGCGGAGTAGATCGGGCTGGACAGGCGGAGCGCGATCAGGAGCCCGATGCTGAGTTCGACGAAGCCGAGAAAGGTCGAGAAGCCGCGCACCGAGAACAGCGTGTAGAACCATCGCAGCAGCGGACTGTTCTCGACCAGGGGTACGAGTCCCTGTGCTTCGTAGTCGGTGAATTTCATCCCGCCGAACCAGGCGTAGATGATTGCGAGCGAGGCGTAGAGACCGATCCGGCTGATCGGTTCGGCGTAAGCGAGCAGGCGTTCAGACTGTTCGCGCCAACTGATCGTGCGACGCAGGGCGATGGATAAGGTGGACGATTGGCTGATGATGCGTGACATGGTGATCTCCGTTTGATGCCGGTTGTTCGCTCACGCATTCACGTGCGTGTGCAGGTTGTAGCGAGGGGCGGGAATAGTGCTCGAGAGCTTGTTCGTCATGGCAAGCCGCGCGCTCTCGTGGCGATCCCACTCCGACTTGTCGGCCAGCGCCGGGATCGTCACGACTTCGCCGAGGTCGAGACCGGCGAGGGCGGCGTCGACCAGGTCGTCGGCCGACATGACGATCTCTGCCGGAAGCTGGTGAACCGGCGTGCCCGCGATGTCCCAAAACTCCGTCGCAGTGGCGCCCGGCAGCACGGCCTGAATGCGGATGCCCTTCCCGGCGAGCTCGTGAACGAGTGACTGGGTGAATGCGAGCACGAAAGCTTTCGAGCCGCCGTAGACGCCGTTGAGCAGCTCCGGCGCGATCGCGACGATGGAAGCGATGTTGATGATCGTGCCGTGGCCGCGGGCGATGAATCCGGGCACCGCTGCGTAGGTCAGGCGCGTCAGTGCACCGACGTTGAGACGGATCATGTCTTCCATCTTGTCGATGTCGGAATCGATCAGCGGGGCCGAGGCGCCGACGCCGGCGTTGTTGACCAGCACCGAAATGTCGCCGTTGGTTCTGATGAGTTGCTCGACGCGGCGGAGGTCGGCAGGGGATGTGAGATCGGCTTCCACCGTTTCCACCTTGCGGCCAGTTTCGTTGCCGAGCCTGCGCGCGAGCGATGCGAGCCGCTGCCTGTTGCGCGCAACGAGGATGAGGTCGTGGCCGCGCTTCGCCAGGCGATCGGCGTAGATCGCGCCGATTCCGGTCGAAGCTCCGGTGATGAGGGCAGTGCCTGTTCTGGTCTGGGTCATTTTCGTCTCTCCTTCGGTTTGGGTGCGGAGAGGAATAGGCACTTCCGGCAATGGTGGGTATCTGGCAAAATCGGGATCTTTCCTTCCAGAATATGGAAGTGTCCCATGGATCGTCTCGAAAGCATGTCGGTGGTCCTGGCGGTGGCGGAGGCGGGCAGCCTGTCCGCCGCCGCGCGCCGTCAGAAAATGCCGTTGGCAACGGTGAGCCGGAAGGTTTCGGAGCTCGAGGAGCACCTCCAGACCAAGCTGTTTCATCGCTCGAGCCGCGCGCTCGTCCCAACGGACGCCGGTCGCTCCTACATCGCCGCGGCCAAGCGAATTCTCGCCGATCTCACCGAAGCCGAGCGCGTTGCCTCCGGCGAATACACCACGCCGCGTGGTGATCTCAGCATCACGACGCTGGTCGCGCTCGGTCGGCTATGCTTGCAGCCGATCCTTGCCGAGTTTCTTGCGGCATTTCCGGAGGTGGATGTTCAGCTCATCTTGCAGGACCGGACGCTCAACCTTCTGGACGAGAACATTGACGTCGCGCTTCGTGTCGGCGATCTCGCCGACAGCGGCCTGATCGCCGTGCGCGTGGGGGAAATTCACCGCGTCGCCTGCGCCAGCCCGTCCTATCTGAAGCTGCGGGGAACGCCGAAGGCTCCCGATGATGTCTCCGCCCACGACTGCATCAGCTATCCTCCGCTTCAATCGCCGGGCACGTGGAGATTCAAACGAGGGCAGACCGAGTATGCAGTGCCGGTGCGGTCGCGCTTCATTGCGAGCAATCTGGAATCGGCCATCGATGCCGCGCGCGCAGGCATCGGGATCACCGTCGTGTTCTCCTATCTGGCGTCGGATGCGCTGAGGTCTGGAGAGCTCGTTGCGGTCCTGCAGGACTTTCAACCGCCGCCGCAGCCGGTCAGCTTCGTCTACTCGCCCAACCGCTTCATGCCAGCGAAGCTGCGAGCGTTTCTCGACTTCGCAGGGCCGCGCCTGAGGGCGCGCTTGGCCGACAGTCCCGGAAACGTTGCGCCGCGGAGGCCGCGGGCGTAACTGCGGGCCCGCACATCAGAAATGCAGGTTGAGCCGCAACAGCGCCTGGTGCCGCTCGAACTGATCGAGGTTGAGGCTGCGAACGTCGCCGATCGCCTGGCCGGCAACCTGCATCTGCCAGGTGCCGGAGATGCCGACCTCCTTCGAGATGTTGTAGGAGAAGGTTGGGCCAGCAAAGACTGCGTCTCCCAAAAAGCGGTCGAGGCCGCCGCCGTCATAGGCCCGCGCGTAGCGCACGCCGAGGCCGAGCACGAGGTCTGGCTGCACTACGTAGGAGATCGCGGCCTGGAGCTGCATCTCGGAATCGTGTCGCCAAAGATTGGTCGAGATCTCGCGGGTTCCGCCGGTCCCGTACCAGACGTTGAAGGCGGCGAACAGCCTGTCCTTGACCAGCTCGCGATCGAACAGGGCGGCAAATTCTGCACCATATTGCGCGATGTGCATGCCGCTGCCGTCGTCGATCCGGCTCCAGCCGGGCTGCGCATGGAGAGTCAGCCCAAAGGGCGCGACGGCACGATCGAGCAGCTTGTAGCGCAGTTCGAGCGCCACCCCGCCGAAAGCGAGGTCGCGATGATCGGCAAGTCCCGGAACGCCATTGATGTGATGTCCGGTCAGTGCAAATCCTGGCGCGATCCGGAAGTTGTCCGAGACCGTGTATTTGACCTGATTGAGATTGGCCCAGGCTGCGTAAGTGCCGGAGCGCTTGCCGAATGCGCCGACATTCTCGAACTCGATCTCCATTTCGCCGGGCTTGCCGATGTCGGAGCCCATGCTGAAACCGAAGATGTGCTCGGTGTCGATCTCCGAATGAGCCGACGGCAAACCTCCCGTCAGCTTGCTGACGCCGGGGGCCGGTTCTGAGCCGGGCCAGGCATAGGCGAGGCCGCGTGGACCGTCGTCGGCAGAGGCGGAGACGCAACTCGCCAGATGACCGGCGACGACAATTGCGGCCGTTATTGCGCCCCGCAAGCTCAACTTTCTCAGCACGACATCCACCAACCCGCGCGAACCAAGGACACTGATCGACGCAAGGAGCTTGGTTCACGCGAAGCCCCTGCGATTGCAAGTCATTCGCAAGAACAATTCCACAGAATGGCCGGCCGTGCAACTACTTGCTAATCATTCTTAGTTGCGTTCAATGGAATTCACTTCGGCTGGGCGGCGGGTCGGGTCCGATCCACGCTGGAGAGGCTGGAAACGGGAGATTCCCTGCGCGTTCGGCGCCGTCCCGTGCGGCAATGCCGCGCGGTGCTCAGGAGTGCCAGAAACCAAGCGTCAGGCCTGCAAGTCGAGTTATTGACAATCAGGGCGCTGGCCTTACCACCACGACAAAAGCTGAAGGGAGCGCCCTGATGACGAGTGGCTTGCGCAAGGGTCTGACGAGCTATGGCGATGCCGGCTTCTCGCTGTTCCTGCGCAAGGCGTTCATCAAGGCCATGGGCTATTCCGATGACGCGCTGGAGCGCCCGATCGTCGGCATCACCAACACCTATAGCGACTACAATCCCTGCCACGGCAACGTCCCGCAGATCATCGAAGCCGCCAAGCGCGGCGTGATGCTGTCGGGCGCGATGCCGTTCGTGTTCCCGACCATCTCGATCGCCGAGAGCTTTGCGCATCCGACCTCGATGTATCTGCGCAATCTGATGGCGATGGACACCGAGGAGATGATCCGCGCCCAGCCGATGGATGCGGTGATCGTAATCGGCGGCTGCGACAAGACGCTGCCGGCGCAGGTGATGGCCGCGATCAGCGCCGACCTGCCGACCGTGGTCATCCCCGTCGGGCCGATGGTGGTCGGTCATCACAAGGGCGAGGTGCTGGGGGCCTGCACCGATTGCCGCCGTCTCTGGGCGAAATATCGCGCCGGCGACATGGACGATGCCGAGATCGAGGCGGTGAATGGCCGCCTCGCGCCGTCGGTCGGAACCTGCATGGTGATGGGCACGGCCTCGACCATGGCCTGCATGATCGAGGCGATGGGCCTGTCACTGCCGATGAGCGCGACGATTCCGGCGCCGCATGCCGAGCGCTTCCGTCTTGCCGAGGCCAGCGGCAAGGTTGCCGCGGAGATGGCCAAGACCAAGGGTCCGAAGCCGAGCGAAGTGTTGACGCCGGCCTCGTTCAAGAACGCGCAAGTCGTGCTGCAGGCGATCGGCGGCTCGACCAACGGCTTGATCCATCTGACCGCGATGGCGCATCGCTCGCCGCACCGGCTCGATCTCGCAGCGTTCGACCAGATCGGCCGCGAGGTGCCTGTGCTGGTCGATCTCAAGCCGTCCGGCGAGCATTATATGGAGCACTTCCACCACGCTGGTGGCGTGCCGAAGCTGCTGGCGCAGCTCGGCGATCTCGTCGACCTCGATGCCAAGACCATCAGCGGCCAGACGTTGCGGGAGATCGCGGCGAATGCGGAGGACGTGCCGGGCCAGGATGCGATTCGTCCGCGTGATAATCCGATCAAGAAGGAGGGCGGCCTCGCCATCCTGCACGGCAATCTCGCCCCGCGCGGCGCGGTCATCAAGCAATCCGCCGCCAGCCCGAAGCTGCTGCAGCACACCGGGCGCGCCGTCGTGTTCGAATCCGTCGAGGACATGACCTTGCGGGTCGACGATCCCGATCTCGACGTCAACGCCGACGACGTGCTGGTGCTGCGCAACGCCGGCCCGAAGGGCGCGCCGGGCATGCCGGAAGCCGGTTATCTGCCGATCCCGAAGAAGCTCGCGCGCGGCGGCATCAAGGACATGGTGCGCATCTCGGATGCGCGCATGAGCGGCACCGCGTTCGGCACCATCGTGCTGCACATCACCCCGGAATCCGCCGTCGGCGGGCCGCTGGCGCTGGTTGAGAACGGCGACATGATCCGCCTTGATGTGGCCAAGCGCAGCATCGAGCTCTTGGTTGACGCCGCCGAGTTGGAGCGGCGCCGCGCTGCGTTGAAGCCGGTGGCCGCGCCGGAAGAGGCGCGGCGCGGCTACGCCTGGCTGTTCAACGAGACCATCCTGCAGGCCGACGAGGGCTGCGATTTCGACTTCATGCAGAGGACGGGCCCGGCGAAGGGCTGAGCCGCCGACCGCAGTGGTATCGCATTTGGGAGCTTTCCCTGCGGCCATCCTTCGAGACGCCCGCTTTAGGCGGGCTCCTCAGGATGAGGTCGGAGTGCGCGGCTGCAGTTTCAACGGGCACTGACGCTGATGAGCCTCATCCTGAGGAGGCGCGTAAGCGCCGTCTCGAAGGACGAGGCGTACGCACCGGCGCCGCCCTGCCACCGATCGTGTGGCCGCTACTTGCTCTTGCTCGTGAACTTCTTCACGGCGGTGCGGAACGCTTCCGTGTTCATCGCCATGATGATCTTGTGCTCCTCGGCATCGAGCTGCTGCTTCACCGGCGTGGTCGCCGCCTGATAGACCAGCTGCTTGGTGCCGGCGATTGAAGCCGGCGGGTTCTGCGCGAGACGCTCGGCAAGTTTTCGCGTCGCGGTCTTCAACTCGGCCGCGGGGACGGTCTTGGCAACCAAGCCCCATTCATAGGCCTGCTGCGCGGTAAAATTATCCTCGGCGAGAAAGATCTGCAGCGCCCGGCGGGAGCCGACCGTGCCGACGATGCCGACCGTCGAGCCGCCGTCCGGCGACACCCCGATCTTGGCATAGGCCGGCGTGAACTTGGCATCGTCAGCGGCGATGCAGAGATCGGTGACGAAGGCGAGGCCCATGCCGGCGCCGGCGGCCGAGCCGTGCACGCTCGACAGCGAGATCTTCGGCATGCGCCTGATGATCTCGATGAAGGCGTGATAGTGCTTCAATAGCTCGCCGACGACGGGCGTCACCGTGCCGGCTTCGGCGGCGGCCCCGATCGTCTGCAGGTCGCCGCCGGCGCAGAACGCGCGGCCTTCGCCTTCGAGCACCACGACGCGGATGTCGTCGGCGCCTTCGAGATAGGCCGCGAGCTGCTCGAGCTTCTGCGCAATCGCAAAGTCGATTGCGTTGAATGCGGCAGGGCGGTTCAGCGTGATGGTCGCGATCGGGCCGTCGACCTTGAGCAGGGCGGGATCGTCGGGCTTTGAGACGGGAGCGGTCATCTGGATTCTCCGGCAGGAGGTCGAGGCTCGAACTAAATCGCAGAAGGGCAGGGGTGACAATCCCCGAACCACCGCTCTTGCGCCGGGCGGAACGATAGGCTCAAATGGAGCCGCTTTCGCCAAGGGACGGACACGAGCGCCGGCTCCTCGCAAGGCCAGCAAGCAAAATCAGCGAGAGAGGAGGCGGCATGGGTCACGCTCGTGTCTTCCGGAAATGGGCTGTCCGATGACTGGCCCGGTGATCATCGTCGGTGCCGGCCATGGCGGCTACCAGATCGCGGCATCGCTGCGCCAGGCCGGCTTTGCCGAGCGCATCTGCCTGATCAATGACGAGCCGCATCTGCCCTATCAGCGGCCGCCGCTGTCCAAGGCCTACATCAAGGGCTCCGCGGGCCCGGAGAGCCTGATGTTCAGGCCTGAGAAGTTTTACCAGGACCAGAGCATCGAGCTGATCGCCGGCCGCGCCGCCTCGATCGACCGCGCCGCGCGTAAGGTGCATCTCGCATCCGGCGAGACGCTGGACTATTGGCACCTCGTGCTGGCGACCGGCGCGCGCAATCGCCTGCTCGATCTGCCCAATGCCAATCTGCCCGACGTGAAATATCTGCGCATTCTCGATGACAGCGAGGCGCTGCGCGCGATCATGCCGTCGAAGACGCGCGCCGTGATCATCGGCGCCGGCTTCATCGGCCTCGAATTTGCCGCGACCGCCCGCATCAAGGGCCTCGAGGTCGACGTGCTCGAGCTCGCCCCGCGTGTGATGGCGCGGGCGGTGACGGCGGAGGTCTCCGAATATTTTCAGGCGCGCCACCGCGAGGCCGGCATCCGTATCCATCTCGGTGTGCAGGCGACCTCGATCGAAGCCGAGGCCGGCAAGGTCACCGGCGTGTCCTTGAGCGACGGGCGGCATCTGCCGGCTGACCTCGTCGTGGTCGGCGTCGGCGTGCTGCCGAACATCGAACTCGCGGCCGAGGCAGGGCTGCCGGTCGCCGCCGGCATCATCGTCGATGAATATCTGTCGACGGCTGATCCCAACATTTCGGCCATTGGCGATTGCGCGCTGTTCGCAAGCCCGCGCTTCGGTGGCTCGCTGCGGCTGGAATCGGTGCAGAACGCCACCGATCAGGCCCGCTGCCTCGCGGCAAAGCTGACCGGGGATAAGAAACCGTACGACAGCCATCCCTGGTTCTGGAGCGATCAGGGCGACGACAAGCTTCAGATCGCGGGACTGACGACCGGCTACGACCGCGTCGTGCTGCGCGGCGATCCCGCCAAGAAGGCATTCTCAGCGTTCTGCTATCACGGCGACAAGCTGCTCGGAATCGAATCCATCAACCGCGCCGGCGATCACATGTTCGGCCGGAGATTGCAGGCTATGGACCGCTCCATCACGCCGGAGCAGGCCGCGGACGAGAGCTTCGACCTCAAGAGCGCGCTGGCATGAAGTTCTTCTCCCTCTCCCGTTCTTACGGGGAGAGGGCTGGGGTGAGGGGCTTTCTCCGCGCATAGGATGGCAGTCGGACTCGCGGAGAGTCCCCCTCACCCGGAATTTGCTCTCGCAAATTCCGACCTCTCCCCGCAAGCGGGGAGAGGCGAAGAGGCCTCTACAGTATCGCCGCCACTTCCGCCCCCGTCGGCATCGACGGGCCGGCGCCCATGCGCTGCACGCTGATCGAGGCCGCGGCGTTAGCGAAGACGAGGGCCGTGCGCAAGGCTGCGCCCTCGGCCAGTTGCGCGGCGAGCGCGCCGACGAAGCAGTCGCCGGCGCCGGTGGTGTCGAGTGCCTTCACCACACGGCCGGCCACCGAGATCTCCTCGTGCCCGGCCAGCGCGAGCACGCCGCGCTTGCCGAGCGTGACGCAGATGGTCTGGTCCTCGCGCGCCTGAAGTTTTCGCGCGACATCGATGATGCGGCCGGCCGCGTCGCTCTCGGAGAGCTCAACGCCGGCGAGGAAGCCGAGCTCGGTTTCGTTCAGCACGAGGATGTCGACCAGCGCCAGCAGCTCGCCCGGCATCTTCTGCGCCGGCGCCGGGTTCAGCACGGTCACTGCCCCCGCCGCGCGGGCGCGGTGGAAGAAGGCAGCGATCGTCGGCAGCGGAATCTCGAACTGGCTGACGGCGACATCGCCCTTCAGCAGCGGCACGACCTTGACGTCATCAGCGCCGACCAGCCCGTTGGCTCCGGGAACGACGACGATGGTGTTGTCGGCCTCGGCCACCGTGATGATGGCCGTCCCGGTGTGCGCCTCGGCCGTCTCCACGACGTAGCCGAGATCGATGCCCTGGTCGCCGAGAAAGGCCTTCAGCTCAGCGCCCAACGAATCCCTGCCCAGCCGCCCGATCAGCGTGGTCCGCGCCCCTAACCGCGAGGCCGCGACAGCCTGGTTCGCGCCCTTGCCGCCTGGGAAATACAGGACCTGGCGGCCGGCGACGGTCTCGCCGATTCGTGGATGGCGATCGGCCGTCGCCACCACATCCATGTTGATGCTGCCGGCAACGAAGACCCGCCCCATCTCTTTCTAGACCCTGACCTCGAACTCGTGCCTGACCTTGGCGATATCGACCAGCGTCGGCAAGCCGGCCTCGTTGCCGAGGCGCTGGATCTTGTAGGTCGAGGCGGCGCGGGCAAAGTCGAAATGCTCGCGCCAGCTTTTGCCGGGATGGGCGAGGTAGGAATAGACATAGGCGCCGTGGAAGACGTCGCCAGCGCCGTTGGTGTCGATCACGCGCTCGCGCGGGATCGGCATCGCCGGCATCACCTGCACCGTGCCGGTTTCGTCGTACCAGAACAGGCCCTTCTCGCCCATGGTGACGCCGCCGATCTTGCAGCCGCGGCTCTTGAGATAGTCGAGCATCTTCTCCGGCGTCAGATCCATCTGCTCGCACAGGCGCTCGGCGACGATGGCGACGTCGATGAATTCGAGCAGCTCATGGGTGTTGGTGCGCAGGCCGCCGCCGTCGAGCGAGGTCAGGATGCCGGCCTCGCGGCACACCTTGGCGTAGTGGATGGCGGCATCCGGCTGGTGGCCGTCGACATGCAGCGCGCGGCAGCCGCCGAGATTGAGCATCGGAAAGGGATGGATGTGCTCGTCGTCGCGGCAGCGGACGATGGCGCGCTTGCCGTCCTTGGGCATGATGAAGGAGAGCGAGGACTGGTTGACCTTGCGCCCATGCAGCGAGATGCCGTACTTCGCGCACATGTCCTGGAACATGCGCCCCAGCCAGTCATTGGCTGCGGTCGCGATCAGGTCCGGCACGATGCCGAGCTTGGCGCAGCAGAACGCCGCCGTCACCGCATTGCCGCCGAAGGAGACCGCGTAGTCGCGCGCCACGTGCTTCTCGTCGCCGGTCGGCATGTGGTCGGTGATGAAGACGACGTCGATATAGGTCTGTCCGATGAAGAGAGCCTGCATTGCTTGTCCGTGATGCGCTTGTGGTCCCGGCCGGCGAGATTACTCTAGCACCGGTTCCGCTCCGGAGGGACGCTGAAATTATTCGCAAAACTGCCGTCCGAAGCGCTTGAGGTCAGCATGGTCCGGGAATACGACCATCACTGGCCCATGCCAAGCCCGGACAAACGCCGTCTTTCGCTCCCGGGGTTCCCGGTCCACAAAAAGGGTGCAGAATGATCACCGGCCTCGATCACATCGTCGTTCTCGTAGGCGATATCGGCGCGGCCAAGGCGGCCTATCAGACGCTGCTCGCCCGCGCGCCGGCCTGGCAGAACTCGGGCGAGGGCGCCGACCGGGTGCTGTTCACCCTCGACAACATGACCATCGAGCTGATGGCCCCTCACGGCTTCAGCGTCACCGCCGACCGTATGCGCGCACTGCTCGGCGACCAGGAAGGCATCCTCGCCAGCCTGTGCTTTCGTGTCGCCGACATCGGCAAGATGCACCGGCGGCTGGAGCGGGTGGCCCTGAGGCCTGATACGGTCGCCGAGGTCGAAAGCAGCCACGCCGCCACCGACGCCGTGCTGCACTGGAAGCGCACGCGGGCCGCGACGGAGCTGACACGCGGCGTGCGCATGTTCTTCCTGGAGCTGGCCGACGAGCGTCCGAAATCGGCCGCGACCGACATCGCGCCGATCGAGGGACTCGACCACGTCGTCGTCACCACGGAGGATTCCGAGCGCGCCGCCGCGCTCTACGGCGCCCGGCTCGGTCTTGATCTCGCGCTCGACCGCTCGCACCAGGACTGGGGCCAGTTGATGTTCTTCCGCTGCGGCGACCTCATCGTCGAGGTGGTGCGCCGCCCGGTCGCGGGCGGCGATGCCGCGCATGACCGGCTCTGGGGCCTGAGCTGGCGGGTCGGCGACATCGACGCCACCCGCGCCCGCCTGATCGCGAGCGGACTCGACGTCTCGGAGGTCCGCACCGGCCGCAAGCCGGGGACGCGCATCATGACCGTGCGCAACGGCACCTGCGGAATCCAGACCGTGCTGCTGGAGCGTTCGCCGAGGCCGGTGGAGTGATTCTGTCATTCCGGGGCGATGCGTAGTATCGAACCCGGAATCCATTTCGCGGCTGACTCTGCCGCCCAATGGATTCCGGGCTCGCGCCAAGAGGCGCGCCCCGGAATGACGAACATTCTCAAACTCACGCTCGCGTGCTACACGCGTCTTGTCGGCACCCAGCGAGCACCCGGTTTGGCGAAGGCAAAGCGAACTCTGAAATGGCAGCGTGACCCCGAGGGGATGCGGCTGCGCATTCTCGAAGCCGCCAAGCAGGAGTTTTCCGCCCATGGCCTTGCCGGCGCGCGCGTCGACCGCATCGCCGCCAAGGCCGGCGCCAACAAGCGCATGCTGTACTATCACGTCGGCAACAAGGACGAGCTCTATCTCGCGGTGCTCGAAGGCGCCTATGACAAGATCCGCAGCGAGGAGCGGGGGCTCGACCTCGAACATCTCGATCCGCCCGAGGCGATCCGCCGCCTGATCGAGTTCACCTGGAACTACTTCCTGCGCAATCCCGAATTCCTCTCGCTGCTGCAGACCGAGAACCTCGCGCGCGCCAAGCACCTGAAGAAATCGACCAAGGTCAAGTCGATGCACTCGCCCTTCGTCGAGATGATCCGCACCGTGGTGCGCCGCGGCGTCGACAGCGGCGACTTCCAGGTCGCGGTCGACCCCGTGCAGCTCTACATCTCGATCGCAGCGCTCAGCTTCTTCTATCTCTCCAATTCGGCAACGCTGAGCGTGATCTTCGGCCGCGATCTCCTGGACAAGAAGGCCAAGGAGGAGCGGTTGGCGCATATGGTGGGCCTGGTGCTGGCCGCGCTGACGGGGCAATCCGCGGCGCTGTTCGAGATCGCGAAGACGCCGAAGTCGCGCGCCGCGGTCGTGCAGGCGGTGTAGCCCGTAGCCATGATGGGGCGCCTTGCTCCGTTATTGCGAGCGCAGCGAAGCAATCCAGACTGTCTCCGCGGAAAGATTCTGGATTGCTTCGCTGCGCTCGCAATGACCACGTGGAGGCGCGTGCACCTCACTCCGCCCCCGTGCCCCGACGCAGCGCAGCAACGCTTACATTGCAGCGCGTCCGGGACACGGAAGGCGATAGTCCCGTCCCCAAAAGCTCCCGGAACCCCGAGCACAAAACGTCACAGGGAAAGCTCTGGACAGTATTTATCCAACGGGTTAATTTCTCCCCATAACGAAGAAGACTGCCGGGAGTGAAAATTGGCCGAGCCGAAGCCGCAAAACGCTGTTTCCAAGCTGCTGAATGCAGCCTGGGTTCGGCCGTTCTTGTTCCTGGTCTTCATCGTCGTCGCCTGGGATCTCGCGATCCGGCTGTTCAGAATCCCGGCCTACCAGATACCGGCGCCGCTCGACGTCGTCGCCGTGCTGCGCACCGAATGGCCGGAGCTGCTGCGCCAGTCCTGGCCGACCACCTATGCGACCGTCTGCGGCTTCCTGCTGTCGGCGCTGTTCGGCATTCCCGTCGCGATGTTGATCGCGGGCTCGAAGACGGTGGAGAGCTACGTCTATCCACTGCTGGTGTTCTCGCAATCGGTGCCCAAGATCGCGATCGCCCCGCTGTTTGTGGTGTGGTTCGGCTTCGGCATCATTCCCAAGGTGATCTCGGCGTTCCTGCTCGGCTTCTTCCCGGTCGTGGTCTCCGCGGTGCAAGGCTTCAAATCGGTCGATCCCGATATGGTCGATCTCGCCCGTGCCATGCAGGGCAGCCGCCTGCAGGTGTTCCGCGCGGTGAACCTGCCGCATGCGCTGCCGGCGATCTTCTCCGGTCTCAAAGTGTCGGTGACGCTGGCCGTGGTCGGCGCGGTGGTCGGCGAGTTCGTCGGCTCCAATTCCGGCATCGGCTACGTGATGCAGCGCTCGATCGGCACTTTCGACCTGCCGACGATGTTCGCGGCGCTGGTGATCCTGGCGCTGCTCGGCGTGGTCCTGTTCTGGATCGTCGACCGGGTCGAGAAGCTGGTCATTCCCTGGCATGTCAGCCAGCGCGAGGACATGATCTTTGCATCCTGACTAAAGCAACGAGCGGCCACCAACGGCCGACGCAACCAACGGCAAGGGAGAGAAACGATGAAGCGGTTGATTGGAGCTGCATCCGTAGCACTGATGGCATTCGCAGCCATGCCGGCGCAGGCAGCCGACAAGGTCGTGCTGATGCTGAACTGGTACGTCTATGGCGAGCACGCGCCGTTCTATTACGGCAAGGCCAAGGGCATCTACGCCGCCGAAGGCATCGAGCTCGAGATCCAGGAAGGCCGCGGCTCGGCTGCGACCACGCAGGCGGTTGCCGCCAAGACCGCGGACTTCGGCTATGTCGACGTCCCCACCATGATGCGCGCCGCGATCAAGGGCGCGCCCGTGGTCGCAACCGGCGTGCTGCTGCAAACGAGCCCGATGTCCGCCATGGGCTTCGCCGACAAGAACATCAGGAAGCCTGAAGACATCAAGGGCAAGACGGTGGCGATCACGCCGGCCGATTCCATGACGCAGATCTGGCCGCTGTTCCTGAAGAAGACCGGCCTGAAGGAAAGCGACTTCAAGACCGTCGCCGGCGACGGCCAGACCAAGCTCAACGCCGTCATCAACGGCCAGGCGGATCTGTTGCTCGGCTACGTCATGGATCAGTCGATGAAGATCAAGGACGCGACCGGCAAGGATGTCTATCCGATCAAGTTCGCCGACTACGGCATCAACATGGTCTCCTCGGGCGTCATCGCCAACACCGACTACGTGAAGGCCAATGCGGACCTCGTCCGCCGCTTCATGTCGGCGACGACCAAGGCGGTCGAAGCTGCCGAGAAGGAGCCGAAGGCGGCGGCGCAATCGATCCTCGATGCCAACCCCAAGGGCGGCAAGATCGACACGCTGACGCAGGGTTTTGAGCTGACCATCCCGCTCTACCGGACCGCGGAGACCAAGGGCAAGCGGCCGTTCCAGGTCACCGACCAGAACATGACCGAGACCGTCAACCTGCTGGTCGAATATGGCGGCCTCGACGCCAAGGCCAAGGAGAACCCGAAGGCTTTCTACACCAGCGATTACCTGCCGAAGAGCGGCTCGTGAAACCTGCGACTGTCATGAGTGAAACCGCGCAGTCGGCCGCTCATCTGAGACTGGTGAGCGACCGGGCTGCCGGCGATGCGTCGGGCATCAAGCTGTCGGGCGTGTCGAAGACCTACCGGACGCGCGACGGCGATGTGCCGTCGCTGCGGCCGCTCGACTTCCACATCAATGACGGCGAGTTCTTCGTCGTGGTCGGCCCTTCCGGCTGCGGCAAGTCCACGTTGCTCAAATTGATCTCGGGCCTGCTGGCGCCGACCACGGGCGAGATCCTGGTCGAGGGCCAGAAGGTGACGACGCCGCACGGCAATGTCGGCATCGTGTTCCAGAACGCGCTGCTCTTGCCCTGGCGCAACATCCTCTCCAACGTGATGCTGCCGATCGACATGAAGCGCCTGCCGCGCCAGGAATATCTCGACCGCGCCAAGTCGCTGCTGAAGCTGGTCGGCCTCGAAGGCTTCGAGAAGAAGTTGCCCTGGCAGCTCTCCGGCGGCATGCAGCAGCGCGCCTCGATCTGCCGCGCGCTGGTGCACGATCCGAAGATCATGCTGATGGACGAGCCGTTCGGCGCGCTCGACGCGCTGACACGCGAGCGCATGAATGTCGAATTGATGCGGATCCAGCGCGAGACGAAGAAGACCGTGCTCCTGATCACGCATTCGATTCCGGAGGCCGTGTTCCTCGCCGACCGCGTGCTGGTCATGACCGAGCGCCCCGGCGCGATCGCCGCGATCTACGACGTGCCGCTGCCGCGCCCGCGCTCGCTCGACGCGATGGCCGACCCGGTGTTTACGGAGCTGGTGCAGCGCATCCGCAAGCATTTCTTCTCGCAAGGGGCGTTGGACTGAAACCATGTCCCCCCGCCTGAAGCTGCGAGACATCGCCTTCTTCGAACGTCCCGTGCAGTTCGCGCGGCCGTTCCGCTTCGGTGCGATCACGATCAACGCGACGCCGCAGCTGTTCGTGCGGGCCGAGATCGAGGTCGAGGGCCGGGGCACCGCCGTCGGTGCCAGCGCCGAGCTGCTGGTGCCAAAGTGGTTCGACAAGCGGCCGGAGCTGTCGCCAGCGCAGACGGTGGACGAGTTGCGTCGCTCGCTGGAGATCGCGCGCGGACTCTATCTGGCACGGACCGGCTTCCAGACGGCGTTCGATCTGCATGCCTCCTGCATCGGTGCCCAGATCACGACCTGCGCGAAGAAGAATATTCCGGCGCTGGCTGCTGCCTACGGCCCCGCGGAGATCGACAAGGCCATTCTCGATGCGCTGCTCCGCGCCGTCGAGACCAGCTTCTTCGACGGAATAGCCGGCAACATCGCCGGCATCGATGCGCGGCTTTCTCCTGACGTGAGCGAGAAAGACATCAGGACGTTCCTCGCCGGCCGGGTGCCGCTCGAGCGTGTTGCGATCAGGCATACCGTCGGCCTTGATGATGTCGTGGAAGGCGAGGGCGGCGTTGCCGATCCACGCGAGAATACCAGAGCACGCTATTTCAAGCTCAAGCTGTCCGGCGATCCGGCTGCCGATGCGGCGCGGCTCGCCCGGATCGGCAAGCAGCTCGACACGCTTGGACGCGACTACAAGGTGACGCTCGATGCCAACGAGCAGTATGCCGATCTCGCCGCGTTACAGGCGCTGATGGACGGGCTCAATCGCGACGCCGCGCTGCGCCCGATTGCCGCGCGCCTGCTCTATGTCGAGCAGCCGATGCCGCGCGACATTACGCGGCGAACGCCGCTCGGCGCGCTGGGCACACGCGGCTTCATCATCGACGAAGCCGACGATTCCTACGACGCGTTCCCGGCAGCACGGGCGCTCGGCTATCGCGGCATCTCCTCGAAATCTTGCAAGGGACTTTACAAGTCCATCATCAACGCCACGCGTGTGGCGAAATGGAGCGCGCAAGGCGAAGCCTTCTTCATCACTGGTGAGGACCTCACCTGCCAGGCCGGCCTTGCCGTGCAGCAGGATCTTGCGCTCGGTGCCTTCATCGGCGTCACCCACGCCGAGCGCAACGGCCACCACTACGTCGATGGCTTCGGTGAAACGCCCATAGCAGAAGCTCAGGCCTTCGCCGCCGCGCATCCCGATCTCTATGCCGATGCCAGGCGGGGTATCCGGCTCTCCATTCACGACGGCGATCTCCTGACGGGATCGCTTCATTGCGCGGGCTTCGCCTCGTCGGTCCATCCGGACTGGTCGGCATTGCGCCCGCTCGCCCAGCCAAGATCTCAGGAGCAATTGGCATGACCACCCAACGCCTCGGCCTCATCATGAACGGCGTCACCGGCCGGATGGGGCTCAACCAGCATCTGATCCGCTCGATCGTCGCGATCCGCGACCAGGGCGGCGTGCGCCTGAAGAACGGTGACCGTGTCATGCCCGACCCGATCCTGGTCGGCCGCAGCGCCGACAAGGTCGAGGCGCTGGCCAAACGCTACAACATCACGCGCTGGACCACCGATCTCGATGCCGCGCTCGCCGACAAGAACGACACCATGTTCTTCGACGCCGCGACGACGCAGGCCCGTCCCGGCCTGCTGACCCAGGCCATCAACGCCGGCAAGCACGTCTATTGCGAGAAGCCGATTGCGACGAATTTCGAGGAAGCGGTCGAGGTCGTGAAGCTCGCCAATGCCAAGGGCGTCAAGCACGGCACGGTGCAGGATAAGCTGTTTCTGCCGGGGCTGAAGAAGATCGCTTTCCTGCGCGATTCCGGCTTCTTCGGCCGCATCCTCTCGGTGCGCGGCGAGTTCGGCTATTGGGTGTTCGAAGGCGGCTGGCAGGAGGCGCAGCGGCCCTCCTGGAACTATCGCGACGAGGATGGCGGCGGCATCATCCTCGACATGGTCTGCCACTGGCGCTACGTGCTCGACAACCTCTTCGGCAACGTCCAGAGCGTGAGCTGCATCGGCAACACCGACATCCCCGAGCGTTTCGACGAGCAGGGCAAGAAGTACAAGGCGACTGCTGACGATTCCGCCTACGCCACGTTCCAGCTCGAAGGCGGCATCATCGCCCACATCAACATGTCCTGGGTGACGCGGGTCTATCGCGACGACCTCGTCACCTTCCAGGTCGACGGCACGCTCGGCTCGGCGGTCGCGGGGCTCACCGACTGCATGATCCAGGCGCGGCAGGCGACACCGCGCCCGGTGTGGAATCCCGACGAGAAGCGGCTGCACGACTTCTACGGCGACTGGCAGAAGCTCCCGGATAACGTCACCTACGACAACGGCTTCAAAGAGCAGTGGGAAATGTTCATCCGCCACGTCTACGAGGATGCGCCCTACAAGTTCACGCTGCTCGAAGGCGCCAAGGGCGTTCAGCTCGCCGAATGCGCGCTGAAGAGCTGGAAGGAGCGCCGCTGGATCGACGTCGCGCCCATCAAAGTGTGACATTCCGATGCTCATGATTTCGTCATTGCGAGCGAAGCGAAGCAATCCAGACTGCCTCCGCGGAAAGACCCTGGATTGCTTCGTCGCTTCGCTCCTCGCAATGACGGAGAGAGGACCAAAATGAACAAGCCCGTCCAACCAATGTCATCCCTGTCGCTGAAGCTGCCCAAAGCCGATCGCTCGATCGAGACCTATCGGCTCGCGGCCTCGCGCACGTTCCCCGCAAAGCTCGAGGGGCCGCTGAACCGCATCGCCTTCTCGGCCGTGCACACGGTGGCTGATCCCTTTGCCGACAACGATCCCTGGCTGTCGGCCGCCGTCGACTGGGACAAGACCATCGCCTTCCGCGAGCACGTCTGGGACCTCGGCCTCGGCGTTGCCGAAGCCATGGACACCGCGCAGCGCGGCATGGGGCTGGACTGGCCGACCTCGCTGGAGCTGATCACGCGCTCGGTCGCCGCCGCCAAGCGGCGCAATGCGCTGGTGTTCTCCGGTGCAGGCACCGATCATCTCGCGGTCGAGGACGCTGGGAGCCTCGACGACGTGATCCGCGCCTATGAAGAGCAGATCTCGGCGGTGGAGAAAGTCGGCGGCCGCATCATCCTGATGGCCTCGCGGGCCCTCGCAAAACTCGGTCGCAATGCCGACGATTACGCCAAAGTCTATGACCGCGTGCTCTCGCAAGTCCGTGAGCCCGTCATCATCCACTGGCTCGGCGACATGTTCGATCCGGCGCTGGCGGGCTATTGGGGCACGAGGGATCTCGACAAGGCCATGGACATTGCCGTCGCCATCATCAACGGCAATGCCGCCAAGGTCGACGGCGTCAAGGTCTCGCTGCTCGACAAGCAGCGCGAGATCGACATGCGCCGGCGTCTGGACAAGCGGATCAAGATGTATACCGGCGACGATTTCAACTACGCGGAGCTGATCGCCGGCGATAGCGAAGGTTTTTCACACGCGTTGCTCGGCATCTTCGATGCCATCGCGCCGGCGGCGTCCTACGCGCTGTCGCGGCTGGCGGCAGGCGACGAGGCCGGCTTCCACGACGTGCTTGGCCCGACGGTCCCGCTGTCGCGTCACATCTTCAAGGCGCCGACGCGGTTCTACAAGACCGGCGTCGTGTTCATGGCCTATCTCAACGGACACCAGGATCACTTCACCATGGTCGGCGGACAGGAGAGCACGCGGTCCACGCTGCATTTGGCCGAACTGTTCCGTCTCGCTGACAAGGCCGGCCTGCTCGCCAACCCTGAACTCGCGACGCAACGGATGAAAACCGTGCTCGCCACCCACGGTATCGAATCCTGATGCGCGATTTTTCGTCCGACCACCGCTGGCTGTCGCTGAACACGGCGACCGTCCGCAAGCAGGGTGACCTCGTCGCCATCATCGAGGCCTGCGCGAAGCACGGCATCCGAGCCATCGATCCCTGGCGCGACCAGGTCGCGAACGTCGGTCTCGACCGCGTCGCGCGCGCGGTGCGCGAGGCTGGCCTTGATCTCTCAGGCTATTGCCGCGGCGGCATGTTCACCTCGGATGTCTCGCGCCGGGGCGAAGTGCGCGACGATAACAGGCGCTGTGTCGATGAAGCCAAGGCACTGGGCGCGCCCTGCATCGTCCTCGTCGTCGGCGGCCTGCCGCAATATTCGCGGCCGGGCAGTCAGGCTTCGAAGGATCTGGTGGCAGCGCGCGGGCAGGTCGAGGAAGCGCTCGCTGACATGCTCGACTACGCGAGGCAAGCCAAGCTGCCGTTGGCGATCGAGCCGTTGCATCCGGCCTATGCGGCCGACCGCGCCTGCGTGAACACAACCAAGCAGGCGCTCGATATCTGCGACCGGCTCGACCCCGGCCGCACCGGCATGCTCGGCGTCGCGCTCGACGTCTATCACATCTGGTGGGATCCGGAGCTGATGGACCAGATCGCACGCGCCGGCCGGGACCGCCTGCTGGCGTTCCATGTCTGCGACTGGCTGGTGCCGACCAGGGACGTCCTCAACGACCGCGGCATGATGGGCGACGGCGTCATCGACATCAGATCGGTGCGTGCAGCGGTCGAAGCGCAGGGCTTTGCCGGCTATTCCGAGATCGAGATCTTCTCCAACGAATGGTGGGGCAAGCCGATGGACGAGGTGCTGAAGACCTGCATCCAGCGACATCGGACGGTGGTGTAGTTGCCTCGAGTGTCTCGTGAAAAGTCAGACAATTGCGCTATCATCGATTTTACCGTCGAATCCCGGACTATCACTCGTCAATTCGATCTGCGAAGCTCTGCCGACACAAATGCGCTTGCGACCAAGCAGGCGCGGAGGGAGGTTCGCAGTGGAGAAAGTGCGACGCTTGCGTGCGATGAGCTCACTGTGCCGTCAACAGGCCGCGTACAACAGCATGAACAAATGGAAGCTGCTCGCAGAGGCAGAATACTGGGATCATCTGGCTGACCTCGAGCTATCTTCCCATTTCCAACAATGCAACGCCATTGGCTTGAATGAGGTAGAGCAGCCTCAAGCGATCACAGATGCGAAGTGCTGAGCGGAAGACGATTTCCGCCGCGTGAGGACAGAAAGGCCGTGTACTCATAAAAGGAAGTCGGGCTGATCGTCCAGAGCAGCACTGCTTGTGACCCACAGCGGAATTGCCTCGTGTTCAGATCCAATAACGCAAGTACAGGGTTGCCGTATCATCTGTGTGCTCGCTGTGCGGCAACGTCTGAAGCTTGAAAAGGCGCGCGATCATGATCGGGAAAGCTCCTCCATGAGCGCCTTGGCGGAACGAAGGTCCGGCGTTTCGAAGCCTTCCGTAAACCATCCGTAAACCGAGCCAAGAAGGCACCGCGCGTCGGCTATCCTACCCTGGTCGTGCCAAAGCCGAGCCAAACTCATTGCGGCACGTAATTCAAAGGACTTTGCGCTCTGGCTTTGGGCGACCTTGAGTGCAGTTTGCAAATACCCCTCGACCTCGTCAGCTGGAGCACCACGAATCCGGTGCAGTTCGCCATCGATGCATGCAAGTTCTGCCTCCCACATATGCTCGTCACTGCGCGCGGCAAGGACCTTTGCTTCGGCAAGGGCATCGACGCCGTTGTCGTAGTCACCTGAGTGGAGGTAGGTGGCCGCGAGCATCCATAAGTACCGAACCTGGTACCAACTGGCTCCGAGCCTGTTCCGCTCGTTCAGGCTGAGGCGCATGAGCGCCAGGCCGCCCTCCACGTTGCCCTCTTGGGCCATGGCCCAGCCCCGCAGGATGAGGCCGCTCTCGCGCCAATAGTTCAAGCTGTTCTGATCGGCGAGATCGATGATGGCCTCGGCGTGCGCTTTGACGGCCGCCACGTCACCCATTAGCTCCGCAGTGGCCGCCCCGCCATAGACCTGCACATGCGCGGTAAGGTTCGTCTGATTCAACTCAATAGCGTATTGAGATGCGGCACGGCTAGTCCGCTGAGCCTGTTCGGGGTAACCCAGAATCCAAAGCACAATCGCCAAGTAGGGTAGCGCCGAGGCCTTTGGGTCATGTACGTAGTGCACAGGTGGCGGCCGATGCGCCTCCGGCTGATAGCGACTCAAGATCGTTTCGAACTCCGAGCGTGCGGTCAGAAACTCACCGGCATGCATGGCGGTTAGCGCAGCCAGACGATGCACAGCTAGTTCCAGCGCTGTGTCACTGGTGCGCTCGGCGGCGCGCTGCGCCTCGGCAACGAGGCTCTGCATGGCAGCAAAGTCGCCGCGCACGAAGTGGAAAATGAATTTGCCGCTAAGGGTGGAAAACAAGGCGCTCGTGTCGTCGAGTTCATAGCAGAGCGCATGAGCCCTGCTGAAGGCTGTGCCAAGCTGCGGAGCCGTGTATCCGTGAATGGCAATCAGTGGACCTCCGATTGCTGTTTGCAGAGCGAGCTCCTGGCGATCGCGCTCCGGCCCTTGTGGATTGGACCTGAGTGCCTCCAGCCCCCTTGTGAGATGAGTGATCGCTTCGAGATTTGCGGAACGCCCAGCCGCAATGCGGCCGGCCCGCAGCCAATAATCCACCGCCTTTCCTGCCAGTCCACCCTCGGTGAGATGCAGAGCGATCGTCTCCGGCTCCGCCTCCGCACGGGCAGGGTAATGTTGTTCGAGAGCTGCAGCTATGCGGGCATGGATCTGCTGCCGCTTGCTCTTTAGAAGACTCTCGTGCGCGATGTCCTGCACCAGCGCATGTTTGAAGCTGTAGCCAACATTCGGAGGTACGCCACGACGGAATATCAGTTCCGCGGCCAATAGGTCATTGAGAGCATGCTGGAGCGCGTGCTCGTCGAGCGCCGTTACAAGGCGCAGAAGATCGTGTCCGAATTCGCGTCCGATGCAAGCTGCAATCTGGGCAACTTCCTTGACCGGCGCCAATCGATCAAGCCGGGCCATCAAGGAGTCCTGCAGCGTCGTCGGGATCGCCAGCGGCGGTAATGGGCCGATCAGCTCATAACGGCTGCCGTGGTCTTTGAGCAGCCCGGATTCGACGACGGCTTTGGTGAGCTCCTCGACGAACAACGGCACGCCATCGGTCTTGGCCAGAATCTGCTCAAGCACCTCCTGAGGGAGTGTTTTGCCGCCCGTGATCCGGTCAACGACTGCCGCCCCTTGCCGACGTCCTAATCGGCTTAGAAAGAGCGCTGTCACATGTCCATGACCCGTCCAGCGCGGAACGAACTCGGGCCGGAAGGTAATGATCATCAAGATCGGAAGCCGCTGCATCTCGTCGACAAGCCGATCGAGAAATTCGAGCATGGTAGGGTCCGCCCAATGGACGTCCTCGTAAATGGCAAGGACCGGCTGTCTTGCCGCCAAGCCTTGTATCTGTTCCAGAAGGGCCTGGAATGTTCGCTCCTTCTTCTGGTGTGGACTAAGTGCAAGGGGTGGGTATCTGTCCCGTGTCGGGATTGCCAAGAGGTCCGCGAGAATCGGCGCGCTCTCCTGCACATCGTCCGTACCAAGCGCGAGCATGGCCTCGAGCTTGTCGAGCTGTTCGTCGGAAGCGTCCTCCCGCCGTATTGCCGCTGCCCGTTCAAGGAGGCCAACGACGGGATATAGAGCGGTGTTGGTATGAAATGGTGAACAGAAATGACTCAGCGGCGTGTGCGGCACACGGGCGACCTGGTCGCGTAAGGCTCGCACGAGCCGCGACTTGCCAATGCCAGCTTCGCCGCCGAGCAGGACGATCTGTCCTTCCCGCTCTTTCGCCCGATCCCAGCGATCCAGGAGCAATGCAAGTTCTTCATTCCGTCCGACCAGTGCGGTCGTTGCCAAGCCATGCCGAGCCTCGAACCTGCTCTCTGCCGCGCCTTCACCAATGACAAGCCACGCCTGCACCAGTTCCGGGAAACCTTTGAGAGGCACCGTGCCGAGGTCGCGGTACGTGAAAGCTTCGCCGAGTAGGCGGCGGGTCGATTCCGCAATCACCACATCACTTGGGTTGGCCAGATCTTGCAGTCGGGCGGCTAGGTTTGGTGTTTCGCCGATGACTGCGCGCTCGCGAGCCTCTCCCTCGCCAATCAGCTCGCCGACCACGACCAGACCGGTTGCGATGCCGACGCGAGCGGCGAGCGCTGCACCACTGGGTTCGGTAAGCGATGCGACCGCCTTGGTCACCCGAAGCCCAGCGCGAACGGCGCGCTCCGCCTCATCTTCGTGCGCGCGCGGCCAGCCGAAATAAGCGAGTACGCCATCGCCCAAGAACTTGGCTATGTGGCCTTCGAATCGGTCGATCTCGCCGACCACGGTGTTGTGGTAGGCCTGCAAGAGGTCACGCAGCTCCTCGGGATCGCGCCCTGAAGCAAGTGCAGTCGAGCCGACCAGGTCGACGAACATGACTGTGAGCTGTCGACGCTCCGCGTCCGAAGGGATCGATGGCTTCACGTAGCCGGCAGGGCGATTGGCCTCGACCGCCACCGGGGTGATCGGCGGAGCGAGTGCATGGATTGCCTTTAGCACAGCCTTGCGTGGGCCGAGTGGCAAGCCAAGCTCCCGCAGGTCGGCTTCGGTCAGTTCTGGCAAAATTTCGGACGTGATTTCAGCGTCACAAAAGGTCTTTATGTAGCGCTCCAGCCCGAGACCGCGAAGCCATTGCGCGATATCCACGACAAGCCTCCTCGTGCCGCATCAGGCAACGGTCAGCTCAATTGAACGTATGCAACTTCAGCTTCAGCGAACCATCTGCCTGACGCTCAAACACGTGGGTTGCGATCCCGCCTGCAGGTTGGCTGGCGCCATCCGCTGTCTTACCGTTGGCGCTCCAATGGGCCGTGCCGTAGACGATCTTCTCATCTCCGCCGGCGTCGATGACGACCAACCTGTGATCGGTGAATCCGCTTGAAAACAGCCCAGCAAAGAAGCTCTCGATCTCTGTCGGACCGGATATCACCTGATGCGTTGGCGGCAACAATTTGGCGTCTGGCACGTAAGTCGCCGTGATAGCCCTGGCATCTGCTTTGTTGAATGCTGAATCCCACGCGGCGTACGCCGCAGCAATGTCGTGTCTTATGGAGGAAGCTAAGGCTGTCATGATCCCTCCCTCAAACGCGGGCTTGCTTTCGTTGGAGAACGATAACGTCACCTGACGTCGTTCGACCGCTGCAAACTGCAACGAGGGAACGCGACGCCGCCTTCATTGGGCTGCGACCTGTTGCAGTCTGTTGAAGCGCGCCTTCTGCTCGCTGCTCAGCGTGGCATAGAACTCGTCCAGGGCGGGTTCGACCAGCTTGGCGGCCGTCAGCATGGCCTCGAGCCGATGCTGCATCGTCTCCAGCCGTCCGACAGGTGTCAGCGGCGCATCGTTCGGACAGGCCGCCTGTAGGCCCTCAACGCCCTTCGCCGTCGCTTCGCTGAGGCGGTCGAGCGCCTCCTTCTGCTTGCCGGCTGGGTGGAGCACAGCCTCGATCCTCTGGATCGGCAACTGCGTCAGCCCGGACTTCGGATCGCCACAGCCCTCGCTACTCGCCTCCTGCTGCTGCGGCGAGCGCTCGCCGACATTGGGGCCAAGCGCGTTGAAGCGGGCCTGCTGCTCGTCACTGAGCGAGTTGTAGAAATTCTCCAGTGCCGGTCGAACGATCTTGACGGCTTCAAGCGTCGCGCTGATGCGGTTCATCATCGCGCGCAAGCGGCCAGGGGGAGTCAGTGCATAAGTCTCCGCGCAGGAATCCTTGAACACACCGGCAGCGTTGGCCGCCGCCGTCTTCAGCTCGTCCAACAATGCGCGTTGCTCCGGCGTCGGCCGCACCGCCTGTGCGATATCGGCAAGCGGCCAGGCGGTCACGCCCTTGTCCGGCGTGGCACACAATTGCTGAAGCGTCTGCGGGCTCACGCTGGCACGCTGGCGCGCGCGGTAGCCGCCGCCGGCTTGAGGGTAGTCATACGAGTTGGTGCTGGCATAAGCGGAGTAGGGGCCATCACCGCCCCAGAACACGGTGTCGACGAAGTCGTCATAGGCGTACGCCCAATATCCGGGCTCGTAGCCATAGGACCAGAATGTGTAGTTGAAGATGTCGGAATAGGCGTAAGGCCAGAACAAGGGCCCAAGCCAAGCCACGAACACCGCGGGATGACGGTGACGCCAGGCCTGCCGGGGTGCCCAGCCGCTTTGGCGCGTGACGAGAGCCGCTTGGGTCAGCGCAGTGGACTGCTCGCGGAAGCGTTCCGCAAACCGTCCGCGCTCGGCGGCCTGCGCAGCGGCTGCAAGTGCCGGAGCGCGCTCCGCCGGAGCCTGCAGCCCAAGCCGCTGCTGGCGCGCCAGGTCAATTTGCTGCGCGCGCTGCTCTCGGCCAAGCAAGCGGTTTTGCGCCTGGAGCATTCGCTGCTGCGCCCGTTGCGCTTGCACGCCTTCGGGCTTTTGCGACTGCAATTGCTGCACCCGCTGCTGCAGGCGTTCGATGCGGGCCTGGCGCTCCGTCGTCTGGCGCGACAGCATGTCGCGCTGCCGCTGCTCGACGTGCTGCGAGCGCTGTTGCACGCGTTGCTCGCGCTCAAGAAGACGGCTCTGCGACTGCAGCAGCCGTTGCTGCTGTTGCTGCGCCCTTGCGCCTTCCGGTTTCTGCGATTGCAGTTGCTGCACGCGCTGCTGCAAGCGGTCGATGCGGTCTTGGCGTTCCGCGGATTGGCGCGAAAGCATCTCACGCGGCGGTCCCGAACGCTCGCTCACGGCCGGGGGTGCACTTGGGCGCGAAGGGGCGGCGATCTGCGGCGTCGGCCGCGGCGCCATGGCCGGACGTTGCGGCGCTGCCGGCGGGCGATGGATTTCGCGCCGGGGCGCTGCCACCTGCGGGGCGGCTCGGGGGGCACTGATTTGTGGGGTCGGACGCGGTGGCGGTGAGGCGATGTGGGGCGCCGGACGTGGCGCCATCGCCGGTCGCTGCGGCATGGCTGGCGGCGCGGCGGGACGCGCCATGGCTGGCGGAGCCGCCGGACGTGCCATGGCTGGCGGTGCTGCTGGCGGTGCGGCTGGACGAGCCATAGCCGGTGGTGCTGCCGGGCGGGCCATGGCCGGTGGTGCTGATGGCGGCGCTGCGGCTGGTCCTGGTGGTCCTCCACCCCGTCCGTGTCCGAGAGGTCCCTGGGCTGGCGCGCTCGTCGTCAGCATCGAGACGCCAACCAAAACAGCCGTCAGGCAAACGCCACGCGGAAGCATGATCCTAGCTCCCAACTCGTAATCGCCCACGACTTTCAACGCACAGACTGTGGAATCGTTCGTCCTTGGCCACGGCCGGCATTGCGATCTTCCGACGCAGCCAGTCTCAAGAGAAATCCTGCGTCAGGATCGCGGCGAACCGCTCCAGCGCCCAGTCGACCTGGTCGCTTGTGATCACGAGCGGCGGGGCGATGCGGATCGTATGCTCATGGGTATCCTTGGCGAGGATGCCCTTGCCCTGAAGCGCCTCGCAATAGCGGCGTGCCAGCCCGGCCTCGGGATGCAGCTCGACCGCCAGCATCAGGCCGCGCCCGCGCACCTCGCGGATCGTATTGGCGCGAATGTCCTTCAAGCCCTCCAGAAAGCGCGCGCCTTGCCTCGCCGCGTTCTCAATCATGCCTTCCTCGACCAGCACGCGCATCGCCGCGCGGGCCACGGCGCAGGCAAGCGGGTTGCCGCCGAAGGTCGAGCCATGCTGCCCGGGCCTCAATGTCCCGAGCACGTCGTTGTTCGAGAGCACGGCCGAGACCGGATAGAAGCCGCCGGACAGGGCCTTGCCGAGCAGCGTCACGTCCGCCTCAATTCCCTCGTGCTGTTCGGCGAGCAGCTTGCCGGTGCGACCGAGCCCGGTCTGGATCTCGTCGAGCACCAGCATCACATTGTTGGCGGTGCAGAGCTCCCGGACCTCAGTGAAATAGCCGGCCGGAGGAATGACGACACCGGCTTCGCCCTGGATCGGCTCGACCAGAAAGGCGACCGTGTTTGGGGTGATTGCTTCCGCAAGCGCCGGGGCGTCGCCGAACGGGATGACCTTGAAGCCCGGCGCGAACGGCCCGAAGTGTCCGCGTGTCTCGGGGTCGGTTGAAAAGCCGACGACGCCCAGCGTGCGTCCGTGGAAATTGTTGGCACAGACGATGATCTCGGCCTGGCCGTCCGGCACGCCCTTCACCTCGTAGCCCCATTTGCGGACCGACTTGATCGCGCTTTCCACCGCCTCGGCGCCGCTGTTCATCGGCAGCACTTTGTGGGAACCGGTGAGCGCGGCGATCTCCTCGTAGAACAAGGCGAGCTGGTCGTTGTGGAAGGCACGCGAGGTGAGCGTCAGCCTGTGCGCCTGTTCGACCATCGCCGCCAGGATCTTGGGATGGCAGTGGCCCTGGCTGACCGCCGAATAGGCCGAGAGGCAATCGAGGTACCGGTTGCCTTGGGTGTCCCAGACCCAGACACCTTCGCCGCGCGACAGGACGACCCCGATCGGCTCGTAATTGCGGGCCCCGAAGCGCGCTTCTGTCGCGATGAAATCAATGACCGACGAGCTCATCTGCCGTCACTCCATTGCTGCGCGCGGGGGCGTCAATCGACCGCACCGGCGGGTCGCGCCCAAATGAATGTGGGTATCGGTTTGTCAGCTCGGAAGCCTTGATGCGCCGATGGCGCGGCGCGGCCTGATAGTCCCGAAATGTCAGGTGGTTCTGCCGGGCCACAGGGCACCGTTCCGCGACCCAGGCTCTACTGTGCATGGGGTTGTTTTCGCAGTTTGGTTGCCGGCCCCTCAGCCAAGCGCGCAGGGCACGCTCAAAAAGCCGCGGAACCGCACCCGTCCGCCGCGCACCGGCTGACCGCTGACGGCATAGTTCGGAAAGCGCGCCAGGAAGCGCGAGATCGCAATCGCCCCCTCCAGCCGCGCCAGGGCCATGCCTGCGCATTGATGCGCGCCTGTGGCGAAGGCGAGGTGCCGGTTCGGCGTGCGCGCGATATCGAAACGCTCGGGGTCGGGAAACTGCGCGGGGTCGCGATTGGCAGCCCCGATGCACAGCGTCACCGACGTGCCGGCATCGAGCATGACGCCGCCGAGCTCGACCTTCTCGGTGGTCATGCGGTTGCCGAGCTGGTTGGAGCTCTCGTAGCGCAACATCTCCTCGACCGCAGTCTTGATCATGTCCGGGTTCTCGATCAGGCGCTGCTTCTGGTCGGGATGGCGGTCGAGCGCCACGAGGCCGTTGCCGATCAGGTTGGTGGTGGTCTCGTGGCCGGCATTGAGCAGGAAGATGCAATTGTGCAGCAGCTCCTTCTCGGTCAGCCGCTCGCCGTTCTCTTCCCCCTGGATCAAACGCGTCAGCACGTCGCGCTCGGGATTGCCCGGCTTCGCGCGCCGCCGCGACACCAGCGTCTGCAGATAAGCGAGGAAGTCCGCCACCGCCTTGTTGCCGCGCGCAGCTACTTCGGGCGACACTACGGGTTCGAGAGCACCCAGGATCGCCAGCGACCAGTCGCGCAGCGGCCCGCGCTCCTCGTGAGGCACGTCGAGCAGGTTGCCGATCACCTCGATGGGAATCGAAGCGGCAAAATCCTCGATCAGTTCGCAAGCGCCCTTGGTTTCGATGGCATCGAGCAGGCCGTCGACCAGCTTGATCAGGTCCCCCTCCATGCTGGCGATCGCGCGCGGCGACAGCGCGCCCATGATCAGGCGGCGGACGCGGGTATGGGACGGCGGATCGTTGAACACGAGGCTCGTGGTGTGGTGCTCGTAGAGCGGGGTGTCGCCGTATTTCGGCGCGAACTCGCGCTTCTTGTCCGAGCTGAACGACTTGGTGTTCTTGTAGGTGGTGACGAGATCATCGTAGCGGGTCAGGAACACGGTGCCGTTGCGCAGGCGCTTGACCGGCTCGTTCTCCCGCAGTGCACGATAGGTCGGATAGGGGTTGTCGTAGAACTCCGGCGTCAGCTTCTCGAGGTCGAAGCTTGCCGCCAGCGCCTTCGCATCTGCGTTCATCCCGTTATACTCGCCGGTTAAAGCCGATATGCCGTTTTTGTTGTTCTGGTCGGCGCATGCATGCGTCTACAGTCTTTCTACCTTGCTAGCCGACCGGACAGGAAAATGCACGCACGCGCTGACGCTGCCGACACGGCGCCGAACTGGCCCGACGATATTTTCGCGACCCTCCAGCGCTTTGACGTCCGGCAGGTGCCTTACGTTCCGGACGCCGGTCATTCCAAGCTGATCCAGCGCGTATTGGCCTCCTCCACCATGCGCGGCATTGCGCTGACGACGGAGGAGGAAGGCGTGGCGCTGCTCGCCGGCGCCTGGGCGGGCGGACAGCGCGGCGTGCTGCTGATGCAATCGAGCGGCGTCGGCAATTGCATCAACATGCTGTCGCTGATCCCGATCCTGCGCTTTCCGTTCCTCACGCTCGTGACGATGCGCGGCGAGTGGGGCGAGTTCAATCCGTGGCAGGTGCCGATGGGCTCGACCACGCAAGGCGTGTTCGAGCTCTCCGGCGTCAAGGTGCTGCGCGCCTCGCACGCTGCCGAGGTGCCTGCCGTCTTGGAAGCGGCCGCGGCGCAGGCCTACAACGCGCTGACGCCAACCGCCGTCCTTCTGTCGCAGCGCCTGATCGGCGCCAAGGTTTTCACCAAATGAGCAAGGCCAATCTCCTCGACCGCCGGCAGGTGGTGTCCACGCTGCTGGCGAACCGCAAGAACGTCGTCGCGATCGGCGGCCTTGGCGCTTCCACCAACGACATGTGCGCCGCCGGCGACCACGCCCGCAACTTCTACCTCTGGGGCGGCATGGGCGGCGCCGCGATGATCGGGCTGGGTCTGGCGCTGGCGCAGCCGAAGCTGCCGGTATTGGTCATCACCGGCGACGGCGAGATGCTGATGGGCATGGGCAGCCTTGCCACCATCGGCCTGCAGAAGCCGGCCAACCTCTCGATCGCAGTGCTCGACAACGAGGCCTATGGCGAGACCGGCGGCCAGACCAGCCACACCTCCGCCGCCGCCGACCTCGTCGGCATCGCCAGGGCTTGCGGCATTAACGACAGCCGGGCCGTCACGACCATGGCCGAGGTCGAGGCCTTCGCCAAAGCCGTCCATGACGTCTCTGCGGGTCCGCGCTTTGCCAATGTGAAGATCGACAGCGGCGGCCTGGAGCGGATTCTGCCGACGCGGGACGGGACCTACATCGTCAACCGGATCCGTGCTGACCTCGGCTTCCAGCCGATCTAGGCGGTCCGTCCATCCCCGAACGCCTGCACGCGGGCCGTGCAGGCTCGACCAATTTCCATTGATTCTAGGTCGCACGCAGGTTGCGATGCAACATAGTGCTTGACTCCTGCGTGGGTGAGTGCTTACTCACCCAGCATGAGCTCATTGCGTATGACGAGCGACCTGAGGCGTCAATTGATCCTCGGCGCCGCAAAGCGCTGCTTTGCCCGACACGGCTATAACGGCACCACGACCAAGAGCGTGGCGGCCGCCGCTGCCATTTCTGAAGCGCTGCTGTTCAAGCATTTCCCGTCCAAGGCGGCGCTCTACGCCGAGATCCTCAGCGACGAATGCGAGGCGGATCCCGCTCTGATGGAGCTGCTCGAGCGCGAGCCGTCGACGGCTACGCTGGTCGAGGTGATCCGCGGCATGGTCGAACACTTCCTCCAGATCGCCGACGGTCCCGATCAGGAAGAGGCCCAGCGCCTGCGGCTAATGGCCACGAGCCATTTGGATGACGGCGAATTCGCCCGATTGCTGTATGCCAAGATCGAGACGCTGATCGGCGCTGTCTTCGTCGCCTCGCTCGAGCGTGCGGTTGCGAGCGGTGACGCGCGGCCCTGCGCTGGCGATCCGCTCAACCTGTTCTGGTTCGCGCATCATGCGGTGATGACCGCGGCGCTGACCAGGCTGCCGGCCACGCCCTGTCTTGCTTACGGCAGGGCGACCGACCTGGAGCGGCAGCTCTGTGAGTTTCTCCTGAGGGGTATCGGACTTAACGACGCCGCAATTGCTTCGCATCTGGGCCGCAATCAGGCCGCGGATGCGAACCGGGCGGCGATTGCAGAAAGTGCATGACATGAACATCGTGGCCGAAAACAAGATTTCGGGGCAACCGATCGACAACAAGGCTCCCAAGCGTCCGGTCCGGCCAGTGCGTTGGTTCATCATCGTTGGCACGCTTCTGGCCGTGCTCGTCGGAGGGCTCGTCTGGTTCAATTACTTCCGCGGCCAGATGATCAAGCAATTCTTCGCCAACAACAAGCCGCCGCCGACCGCTGTCAGCGCGGCCGAGGCGAAGTCCGAGGTGGTGCCGAACCTGCTCACCGCGGTCGGCAGCCTCGTCGCCGTGCATCAGGTCGACGTCAGCGCCGACGTCAACGGCCGTGTCACCGCGATCAAGTTCGAGCCGGGCACGCGCGTCGAGGCCGGCACGCCGCTGGTGCAACTGTTCGACGCGCCCGAGCAGGGCGATCTCGCCAATTACAAGGCGCAAGCGACCGTCGCGCAGCTGTCGCTTGAACGCGCCAAGCAGCTGGCCTCGCGCCAGTTCGGTCCGCAGGCGACCGTCGATACCGCGCAGGCTGCCTATGACCAGGCCCAGGCGGGCATCGCCAAGACCGAGGCGTTGATCTCGCAGAAGCTGGTGCGCGCGCCGTTCGCCGGCGATCTCGGCATGCGCAAGGTCGAGGTCGGCCAGTATCTGACCGCCGGCACGGCGATCGTGTCGCTGACCGATCTGTCCGAGCTGTGGGCCAACTTCACGGTGACGGAAAAGGATTCCGGCAGCCTCAAGGTCGGCCAGGTCGTGCGGTTGAAGGTCGACGCCTATCCGGGCCGCACCTTCGAGGGCAAGATCACCACGATCGAGCCCCAGATCTCGACCGATACTCGCAACATCCGCGTGCAGGCCACGATTGCCAATCCGGAGAAGATCCTGAAGCCCGGCATGTTTGTCACCACGACCGTGGTGCTGCCGGAAAAGCCGGCCGTGATCACGGTGCCTGAAACGGCAGTCGATTACACGCTGTACGGCGACTCGGTGTTCGTGATCACCGAGAAGAAGGAAGAAGACGGCAAGACCAGCCTGTCGGCGGTGCGCACCTTCGTGCAGACCGGCAACCGGGTCGAGGGTCGCGTCGAAATCGTCAAGGGCCTGAAGGTAGGCGACAAGGTCGTCGCTCTCGGCCAGCTCAAGCTGCAATCAGGCGCGCCGGTATCGATCTCGACCGATCCGGCCCCGCAGATCCCGGCGCAGCCGCCGCGCTACTGACAATATCCTCGCGTGATCCGGCCCGGCCGGATCACGCGTCTTGAAAAAAAGAAATCGAGATCGCCCGCGATGGCCTTTACCGACATTTTCATCAAACGACCGGTCCTGTCGGTCGTCGTCAGCCTGCTGATCCTGCTGATCGGCCTGCGCGCGGCAATGGTGCTGCCGATCCGGCAATATCCGAAGCTGTCGAATACGGTCATCAACATCACGACCGTCTATCCCGGCGCGTCCGCAGACCTGATCCAGGGCTTCATCACCACGCCGATCGAGCAGGCGGTCGCGTCCGCCGAAGGCGTCGACTACATCACCTCGTCCTCGGTGCTCGGCACCTCGACGATCCAGGTCTACATCAAGCTGAATTTCGATCCGAACCAGGCGCTCACCGAGGTGTTGGCGAAGACTAATTCAGTGAAGTACCTGATTCCGAAGGAATCCAACGACCCGATCGTCACCAAGACCACCGGCCAGACCACGGCCGTGATGTATCTCGGCTTCTCCTCGGACGAGCTGTCCGGCTCGGCCATCTCCGACTATCTGACGCGTGTGGTGCAGCCGGTGCTGTCGACCGTCGACGGCGTCGCCTCGGCCGACATTTTGGGCGGCCAGACCTTTGCGATGCGGCTGTGGCTCGATCCCGTGAAGATGGCGGGCCGCAACGTATCGCCGGCTGACGTTGCGGCGGCGATCCAGGCCAACAACTTCCAGTCCGCGGCCGGCCAGACCAAGGGCTATCTGATCGTCTCGAACGTCTCGACCAACACGGGCCTGACCAACGTCGATCAGTTCAAGAAGATGATCGTCAAGGCCAAGGACGGCGGCTTCGTGCGGATGGAGGACATCGCCACCGTCGAGCTTGCAGCCCAGAGCACGGATGCCAGCGTCGCCTTTAACGGCGAGCGCGCGATCTTCATTGGCGTGCAGGCGACGCCACAGGGTAATCCACTGACGCTGGTCAAGGGTGTGCGCGCGCTGTTCCCCGAGCTCGAACGCAACCTCCCGCCCTCGATGAAGATGAAAGTCGCCTACGACTCGACCAAGTTCATCCAATCTTCGATCGACGAGGTGCGGAATACATTGGGCGAAGCCGTCATCATCGTGATCGTGGTCATTTTCCTGTTCCTGGCCTCGCTGCGCTCCGTCATCATTCCCGTCGTCACCATTCCGTTGTCGATGATCGGCGTCTGCACGATGATGCTGGCGCTGGGCTTCAGCTTCAACCTGCTGACCCTGCTCGCGATGGTCCTGGCGATCGGCCTCGTCGTCGACGATGCCATCGTCGTGGTGGAGAACATCCATCGCCATCTGGAGGAGGGCAAGACGCCGGTCCAGGCCTCGCTACAAGGCGCGCGCGAAATCGTCGGGCCGGTCATCTCCATGACCATCACGCTCGCCGCCGTGTACGCGCCGATCGGGTTCCTCGGTGGCCTCACCGGGTCGCTGTTCCGCGAATTTGCCTTTACCCTCGCAGGCTCGGTCATCGTATCAGGCGTGATCGCGCTGACGCTGTCGCCCATGATGTGCTCGGTGCTGCTGAAGAACACCGAAGAGGGCCGCTTCGCCAAGTTGGTGAACCGGGTGTTCGGCGCCATGACGCGGTGGTATGGCCGCAAGCTCGACCGCTCGCTCGACTACAAGGCCATCACCGGCCTGTTCGCCGTGACGATCCTGGGACTCGTCGGCTTCCTCTACATGAACACTTCGAAGGAGCTGGCGCCCGAGGAAGATCAGGGCATCGTGTTCGCGGTGACCAAGGCGCCGAAATACGCCAACATCGACTATGTCGATTTCTACGGCGAGAAGCTCGACAAGGAATTCCAGAAATTCCCCGAGACCGATCTGCGTTTCGTGCTGAACGGCATCAACGGCCCGCAAGGCGGCATTGCCGGCATGCTCTTGAAGCCCTGGGACGAGCGCACACGCTCGTCGATCGCCTTGAAGCCGCTCGTGCAGGCCGAGCTCTCCAAGATCGAGGGCGTGCAGGCGTTCGCGTTCAACCTGCCGCCATTGCCGGGCGGACCCGGCGGTCTGCCGATCCAGATGGTGATCAATTCCACGGCCAGCTTCCAGACCGTCTATGAGCAGATGGAGAAGCTGAAGGAGGCTGCACGCAAGAGCGGCATGTTCATCGTCTCCGATAGCGACCTCGCCTACAACCAGCCGAACGTCGAGGTGACGATCGACCGCACCAAGGCTCAGGACCTCGGCGTCAACATGCAGAACCTCGGCTCGACGCTCGCGGTGCTGCTCGGCGGCAATTACATCAACCGGTTCAACCTCGAGGGCCGCTCCTATCAGGTGATTCCGCAGGTGCCGCGCGGCAAGCGGCTGTCCCCGGAATCGCTCGGTGGCTACTATGTGACGACCAACACCGGGCAGCAGCTTCCGTTGTCGACCGTGGTCTCGATCAGGACCAAGACCGATCCGAATTCGCTGACGCACTACAACCAGCTCAATTCGGCGACGTTCTCCGCCGTGCCGATGCCCGGCGTGACCGTCGGCGCTGCGGTCGACTTCCTCGAAGGCGAGGCCAAGAAGCTGCCGCAAGGCTTCAGCCACGACTATCTGGCTGACTCCCGGCAATACGTGCAGGAAGGCAATCAGCTTGCCATCACCTTCGGCTTCGCGCTGATCATCATCTTCCTGGTGCTGGCGGCCCAGTTCGAGAGCTTGCGCGACCCGCTGGTCATCATGATCTCGGTGCCGATGGCAATCGTCGGTGCGCTGATCCCGCTGTTCTTCGGCATGGCGACCATAAACATCTACACCCAGGTCGGTCTGCTCACCCTGGTCGGCCTGATCACCAAGCACGGCATCCTGATGGTGGAGTTCGCCAACGAGCTCCAGGTTAACGAGCGGCTCGACCGCCGCTCGGCCATCGAGATGTCGGCCCGCATCCGTCTGCGGCCGATCCTGATGACCACGGCCGCGATGGTGACCGGCCTGATCCCGCTCCTGACCGCGACCGGCGCGGGCGCGGCCAGCCGCTTCTCTATCGGTCTCGTTGTCGTCGCCGGCATGTCGATCGGCACGCTGTTCACGCTGTTCGTGCTGCCGGCAGTCTATGTGGTGCTGGCGACCGACCATCGCGCGGCGGCCGATTCGGAGCGGAACAAGCAGATCGGCGAGCTGGACCTCGATTCAAAGGCGCTACGGCCGACCTGAGGCCGCCGGCAGGCTAGTCCCGAAAGGGCGGCAGCGGTGATCCGCTGCCGCCCTTTTCGTTGGGTCTCGGGCGAGCTCCTCGCCGCGCTTGCGAGAGACAAGGTCCGGTCTTCTTGCTAGGTTCCGTGGAATGAGCCTGTCCCTCCACCCCGATACACCTCGAGCCGGGACATTGCCGAGCGCGGCCCCAGGCGAGGTCGCCTCCGGCGACACGGCGGGGCGCGGAATCCGGACCCGGCTCTTCGCCAAATACGTCGCGCTTTTCGTGGCGGTCGTCGCCATTGCGCTGCTCGGCAATGGCCTGTTCGAGGTCTACTTCTACTATCGCGAGCACAAGGCCTCTCTGATCCGGGTCCAGCACGAGCAGGCCGAGGCGGCCGCTGCCAAGATCGGCCGGTTCGTCAAGGAGATCGAGAACCAGCTCGGCTGGACCACGCAACTGCCCTGGTCGGGTGGCTCGATCGAGCAGCGCCGGTTCGACGCGCTGCGCCTGTTGCGCCAGGTTCCTGCGATCACCGAGCTGGCCCAGGTGGATTCGACTGGCAAGGAGCGGCTGCGGGTCTCGCGGCTGGCGATGGACGTGCTCGACAGCGGGATCGACCTGTCGAGCGATCCGAAGTTCACCGAAGCGGTCGCGCGCAAGGTCTATTACGGGCCGGTCTATTTTCGCCGGGAGTCCGAGCCCTACATGACGCTGGCGCTGGCGGGCGCACGCAAGGATGCCGGCGTCAGCATCGCCGAGGTCAATCTCAAGCTGATCTGGGACGTCGTGTCCCAGATCAAGGTCGGCGAGCACGGCAACGCCTACGTGGTCGGCCCGGAGGGCCGCTTGATCGCGCATCCCGACATCAGTCTCGTGCTGCGCAACACCGACATGTCCGGCCTTGCGCAGGTACGCGCCGTGCAAGCCGGCGGCGCCATGCCAGACGTGCTTTCCGAGGCCCACAACATCCAGGGGCAGAAGGTGCTGACCGCATCGGCCCCGATCGAGCCGCTGCGCTGGACCATGTTCGTCGAGCTGCCGGTCGAGGAAGCCTATGCCGCGCTTTATGCTTCGCTGCAGCGCCTTGCAATCGTGCTGCTCGCGGCATCCATCTTCGCGGTGCTGGCCGGGATCTTCCTGGCGCGCCGCATGGTCGGGCCGATCCAGGCGCTGCGGAGCGGCGCGGAACGAATGGGCGGTGGTGATTTCTCCCAGCGCATCTCGATCAAGACCGGCGACGAGCTCGAAGGACTCGCCGACCAGTTCAACGACATGGGCGCGCGCCTGCAGGAATCCTATGCCGACCTCGAAAAGAAGGTGGAGCAGCGCACGGCCGAGTTGCGGGAGGCGCTCGAACAGCAGACCGCGACGTCGGAAGTGCTGGAAGTCATCAGCTCCTCCCCCGGCGAATTGGAGCCGGTGTTCCGCAAGATGCTGGAGAATGCTACGCGGGTTTGCGGGGCTCAATTCGGTACGATGAATCTGTGGGACGGCAGTAAATTCAATATCGCCACGGACTACAACATTCCGCCCGAATTCTCCGCCTACCGCAAGCGGACGCCGATCCTTCCACACCCAGGATCGATTCTGGCTGCAGTCGTTTCGACGCATCAGCCGGCGCAGATCCGTGATTTGAGAGAGAGTCCGACCTACAAGGCCGGCGTTCCCAATGTCGTTGGAATGGCAGATATTGCCGGGGCCCGGACGCTCCTCGTCGTTCCAATGCTGAAAGAGGACGATCTGATTGGCGCGATCACCATTTTCCGACAAGAGATTCGCAGCTTCACGGATAAGCAGGTCGCTCTCGTCCAGAACTTTACCAAGCAGGCCGTCATCGCAATTGAGAATACGCGTCTGCTGAAGCAGCTTCGGGAGCGCACCACTGAGCTGTCGCAGTCGCTCGATGAGTTGCGCACCGCGCAGGACCGCCTGATCCAGACCGAAAAGCTCGCTTCCCTCGGCCAGCTCACCGCCGGCATCGCGCACGAGATCAAGAACCCGCTCAACTTCGTCAACAATTTCTCCGCGGTCTCGACCGAGCTGATCGACGAGCTCAACGAGATCCTGCAATCGGCCGTGCTCGACGGCAAGACGAAGGAGGAGATCGACGAACTGACCGGCATGCTCAGGGCCAATCTCGAGAAGGTGGTGCAGCACGGCAAGCGCGCCGATTCCATCGTCAGGAACATGCTGCTGCATTCGCGCCAGGGGTCCGGTGAGCATCGTGCCGTCGACATCAATGCGGTGGTCGAGGAGAGCCTCAATCTCGCCTATCACGGCGCGCGCGCCGAAAGGCCCGCCTTCAACGTCACGCTCCAGCGCGATTTCGACCCGGATGCCGGCATGATCGAGGTGTATCCGCAGGAGATCACGCGCGTCTTGCTGAACCTGATCTCGAACGGCTTCTATGCCGCGGCCAAGCGCAAGGAGAGCGAGGGCGATGCATTCGAGCCCACCTTGCGCGCGGCAACGAAGAATCTCGGCGACAGGGTCCAGATCCGGATTCGCGACAACGGCACCGGGATTCCAGCCGAGGTGAAGGAAAAGATGTTCAATCCCTTCTTCACCACCAAGCCGGCCGGCGATGGCACGGGACTCGGCCTTTCAATGAGCCACGACATCGTGGTGAAACAACACGGCGGCACGATCGACGTGGACACCACACAAGGTGTATTCACCGAGTTCATCATCACGCTGCCGCGGACGATGGCAGCGGGCGACACTTCCGGAGGAAAGTCTTGAACGTTTACATCCTGGTCGTCGATGACGAGCCCGACGTCGAGGCACTGTTTCGGCAGCAGTTCCGGCGCGACCTGCGCGCCGGCCGGTTTCAGATGGAGTTTGCCCTCTCGGCCCCCGAGGCGCTCGAGCGCGCCGCCGAAGTCCGTGATCCCTCGCTGATCCTGATCCTGTCGGACATCAACATGCCCGGCATGAGCGGGCTCGACATGCTGCCGAAGGTGCGTGCCGCGCATCCCGATGTTCCCGTCATCATGATCACGGCCTATGGCGATGCGGAGACGCGCCGCAAGGCGATCGAACGGGGCGCCGTCGGGCTCCTCACCAAGCCGATCGACTTTGCGCTGCTGCGGCAGGAGATCGACACGAGGCTCGAGCAAGCCGCATGACTGCGACCATCCTCTTCGTCGACGACGAGCCGGATCTCGAGGCGCTGATCCTGCAGAAATTCCGCAGGCAGATCCGCGATGGGCAGCTCGCGCTGATCTTCGCGCGCGACGGCCTGGAGGCGCTGGAAGCGCTGGAGCAGAATCCGCATGTCGACATGGTGGTCTCCGATATCAACATGCCGCGAATGGACGGCCTGTCGCTACTCGCGAAGCTCCAGGAGGCCCAGGAGAAGAAGTCGACCATCATCGTCTCGGCCTACGGCGACATGAGCAACATCCGCACCGCCATGAACCGCGGTGCGTTCGACTTCCTGACCAAGCCGATCGACTTCGCCGACCTCGAAGCTACGATCGAGAAGACCGTCCGCCATGTGGAGATGCTGCGCGAGGTGCGGCGGCGCCAGATGGAAGCCGAGCGCGCCCATGCCTCGCTGTCGCGCTTCTTCTCGCCGGAGATTGCAAGGCGGCTGGCCGCGAACGTCGATGGCGACGGCATTGAGGTGCAGTGGCGCGATGTCGCCACCCTGTTCACCGATATTACAGGCTTCACCTCGCTGGTCGAGACCGCGCCTCCGCAGACCCTGGGCGAGCTCCTCAACGAATATGTCGGCGGCATGACCGAGATCGTCTTCGCCCATGAGGGGACGGTCGCCAAGATCATCGGCGATGCGATCCAGGTGCTGTTCAACGCCCCCGGCGACCAGCCGGACTATGCAACGCGCGCGGTCGCCTGTGCCCATGCTCTCGACGCCTGGGCGGAGGACTTTTCGGCGCGCTGGAAGGCAAGAGGCGTGAATTTCGGAGCTACCCGCATCGGCGCTCATGCCGGTCCGGCGCTGGTCGGCAATTTCGGCGGCAACCGTTTCTTCGACTACACGGCCTATGGCGACACCATCAATATTGCGGCCCGGCTTGAGGCGGCGAACAAGCACCTGGGAACGCGCATTTGCGTTAGTGCCAGCGTTGCGAATGGGGCCGAAAACTTTCGTGGCCGTCCCGTGGGCGACCTGATGCTGCGCGGACGCAGCGAGCCGCTGCGCGCATTCGAGCCGCTGCCGCAGGCGAGGTTCGAGGCGCCAGCGACGGCGCAATATGCCGAAGCGTTTGCCAAGATGGAGGCCGGCGATGCCGCGGCCATGCCGTCCTTCGCCGCGCTGGTCGGCATGCACGCCGACGATCCGCTGGCCGGATTTCACCTGAAGCGCCTGCTCAACGGCGCCAAGGGCACTCGCATGCAACTGGAATAGGAGTCCGTCATGACGCGCGAATTCTCGGCCGGCAACTATCGTTTCATTCCGTCCGTCTTCCAATATTCCGCCGGTGCTGCCGCGGATGAGGGCTACGAGATCGAGCGGGTCCGGTTCGACCGCCTGGTGCCGCTCGCCGAAGGATTTGCGCTGGCGGCAAAGTTCATCCAGGAGGCGGGCCGCCCGCTGACGGCGTTCTGCGCCTGCGAGCTGCGCTCGCCAGCGGCCTTCAGCGAAGAAGGCTTTCGCGCGTTCAATCTGCACTATGTGAAGACGCTGTCCGAATGGGGCATCTTCGACGGCAGCACCAATCCGGTGGCGCGCAGCAATGTCTGCCCCGAGATCGATCCGCCGTCCGAACCGTCGTTCTATGCGTTCTCCTTCACGCGTCCGACGCGGTCAGATTTGCCGAGCTTCGTCATCGCCGGCGGCGCCGAGGCGCGCGAGGGCAGCGGCTCCTATGTCGAGCGCACGGTGCGCTACCGCGATCTCAGCCCGGAGGGGCTGCGCGAGAAGGTGCGCTTCACCACCACGTCGCAGATGGAAAACCGGATGGCAGCCTTCGGCTTCGGCTGGAAGGATACAACCGGGGTGCAGGCCTATTCCGTGCACGACTTTCACCATGCGCTGGTGGACGAGTTGGTCCGCCGTGGCGCGCTCCGCTCCGGGCTGACCTGGCATTTCGCCCGTCCGCCGGTGGTCGATCTGGAATTCGAGATGGATTGCCGCCGCGTGCTGCGGGAAGTGGTGATTTGAGGTCCTCACCAAGAGGAATAATCAGCGCTGCCTTGGGTCGAGTGCGTCGCGCAGCCCGTCGCCGAGCAGGTTCAGCGACAGCACGACGAGGAAGATCGCAAGGCCTGGCCAGATTGCCATCCAGGGCGCCTGGGTCAGGAAGCGTTGTGCCGCGTTGAGCATGCTGCCCCAGGACGGCGCCGGCGGCTGCTGGCCGAGGCCGAGGAAGGAGAGGGCGGCCTCGGCGATGATGGCCGCAGCGATCGAGAGCGTCGCCTGCACCAGAAGCGAGGGGAGGATGTTCGGCAGGATGTGCGAGAGCGCGATCCGCCACGGCGGATTGCCGAGTGCGCGTGCGGCCTCGACATAGTCTTCGGCTTTGACGACGAGCACCTGGCCGCGGGTCAGGCGGATGAAGATCGGCGTCGCCGAGATGCCGATCGCAATCATGGCATTGCCGAGGCTCGGGCCGAGGAACGCGGCGAGCGCGATCGCCAGGATCAGGAACGGGCAGGCCAGCATCGCATCGGTGATGCGGCTGATCAGCGCGTCGGTGAAGCCGCCGCGGTAGCCGGCGAGGAGACCGAGCGGCACGCCGATGCCGAGCGCGATCGCGACCGAGATCAGGCCTGCGAGCAGCGAGGCGCGCGCGCCGTAGACGACGCGGCTGAGGATGTCGCGGCCGAGCTCGTCGGTGCCGAACCAGTGGGCCGAGGTCGGCGGTTTGCGCACCAGGCTCCAGCTCGTCGCGACGGGATCATAGGGCACGATGAGCGGAGCGAGCACGGCAAGGGCGATGAACATCGTGAGCACGACGAGCCCGAACACCGCTGCCTTGCGCTTGAACAGCCGCCGACGCGCGCGGCGGGCCGGGCTATCCAGCTCGTCGGCTCGCGTGAGAGGGCTCGGCAGCGCGGCGTCGGTCATGGATCAGCCCCGGAGCCGCGGATTGACGAGGATGTAGGCGATGTCGGCCACCAGATTCAGCGTGATGTAGACCGTGGCCGTCACCAGGACGACGCCCTGCACCACGGCATAATCGCGGTTGAATACGGCATCCACGATCAGCTTGCCGAAGCCGGGAATGGAGAAGATCTGCTCGGTCAGGACCGCGCCGGAGAGCAGCGTACCGAGCTCGAGCGCGCCGAGCGTGATGACGGGGGTCAGCGCATTGCGCATGGCATGCTTGAGGATCACCGTGCGCTCCAACAGTCCTTTGGCGCGCGCGGTGCGCACGTAGTCGCTTTCCAGCACCTGAAGCATGGCGCTGCGCGTATGCCGCATCAGGATCGCGGCGATCGCATTGCCGAGCACGAAGGCCGGCATGATGGTGACGGCCAGGCTTGCGCGCCAGTTCTCGGTGAGCGGCACGTAGCCGGAAGCCGGCAACCATCCAAGCTCGATCGAGAACAGGAAGATCAGCATGATTCCGAGCCAGAAGTTCGGCGTTGAGATGCCCCACAGCGCAAAGAGATTGGCGCCGTAGTCCCACGCGGAACCCTTCTTCACGGCCGCGACGATGCCGGCGGGAATGCCGATCAGCAGCGCGATCAGAATCGCCATCGAGCCGAGCTGCAGCGTCACCGGCAGCTTCTGTGCGATCAACTCGCGCACCGGCATCTTGTTGCGCAGCGACTCGCCGAAATCGCCAGAGAGCACGCCCTTGATCCAGTAGGCGTACTGCACCGGGACGGGCTGATCGAGCCGGTACTGGCGGCGGATCTGCTCGATCACGGCGGGATCGCGCTCCTCGCCCGCCATCACCAGCGCGGGGTCACCCGGCAGCAATTGCTGCAGCGAGAAGATCAGCACCGAGACGAAGAACAGCGTCGGCACGATCTGCACAAGGCGGCGGGCGAGGAAGTTCAGCATCCTCGCAGCGTCACTTCAGCTTGAGGCCGACAACGCGGACGAGGCCGTCCGGCATTTGCCTATAGCCTTCGAGCTTGGTCGTGTGCGCGATGATGATGCGGCGGTGATAGAGGTAGAGGATGGCGTGATCTTCCAGCTCCAGCTTCGCAAGTCTCTCGTAGGCGGCCTTGCGCTGAGCCATGTCCGACGTACGGCGGGCATCGTCGAGCGCCTTGTCCGCGTCGGCGTTGGTCCAGGCACTGTAGTTCTGCGGCGCATCCTTGCGCAGGAACACGTAGGAATTGCCATCGGGATCGATGCGTCCGCTCCATGCCAGCATGAAGGCCTGGTATTCGCCGGACTCGGCCTGCTTCAGCGACGTCGCAAACTCGGTGACGCGGATCTTCATATCGAAGCCCGCCTCGCTCGCCATGGATTGCACCACTTGAGCCACCGCTTCGGTCTCGGCACCCTTTGGTACCAGGAAGTCAACGCTGACTGGCCCAGTGACGCCGGCTTCCTTCAGGAGGGCCTTGGCTTTGGCGATGTCGCGGCCGTGGATCGGAAATGCGCCCTGATAATAGGGGTGATCGGGATTGACCCATTGGTTGCCCGGCTTGAATTCGCCGTTGAACACCACTTGGTTGATCGCCTCGCGGTCGATCGACCAGTCGAGTGCCTGCCGCACCTTGGCGGATTGGCTGAGCGGGCCCTTGGCCTTGTCCTTGCCGATGTTGAGCGTGATGCCCTGATAGCCGAGCTCGATGGCGGTCGCGACCTTCAGCCGGGAGTCGGCGCGCACCTCCTTGAGGTCGGTGGCGAGCACGCGCTCGATCAGATCGAGGCCGCCGGATTTCAGGTTTGCGAGCCGCACGGTGGCATCGACGATCGGCTGGAACACGATCTTGTCGATGAAGACGTTGTCCTTGTTCCAGTAGTCGGCGAATTTCTCGAACACGATGCGGTCCTGCTGCACGCGCTCGACGAACTTGTAGGGGCCGGCGCAGACCGGGCGAAGGCCGAACTTGTCGCCGGCCTCCTTGGCGGCCTTCGGCGACATCATCATTCCGGCGCGGTCGGTGAGCTGAGCGAGCAGGGGCGAGAACGGCGACTTCAACACCAGCTTGATCGTGAGGGGATCGACGATTTCGACGCGATCGACCGAGGCGAGCTCCGGCTTGCGGAACGAGCCGGGGAACGTCAGATGCCGTTCCAGCGAGAATTTTGCGGCCTCGGCATCGAACGGCTCACCGTCGTGGAATTTCACGCCGGGCCGCAGCTTGATGACCAGCGCCTTGCCGTCGTCGGCGGTTTCGCTCGAGAGCGCCAGCTGCGGCACGATGTTGAGCTTCTCGTCGATGTCGAACAGCTTGTCGCAGAAGGAGGAGAACACGATGCGGCCGACATAGGTGCGCGCCATCGTAGGGTCGAGGATATCGGGGTCTTCGGCGAGGCCGATGCGCAACGTGGTCTGGGCCTGCGCGGCCCCGATCGACACCAGCACAGCGGCGGCTGTTGCGGCCAGGCGAAACATCTTCATCGGTCAATCCCCATTGCTTCGGCTATTTCGTTGCGGACGCGGCGCACTGTATACCAACCCCGTCGGGGCTGCTGCCTTCCGTCTTTTGGCTGAAGGCCGCGACCAGCTTTGCAAGCGCCGGCGAAAACCCGCCGGCGGTGGGTAGAATGGCGTCGGCAGACGGCAGCTCCGCGGTGCGGTGACAGGCGGTGGCATGGCCGGTGCGGTCAGCTAGAAGCGCAGGCGCCTCATTGCGGCAGCGCTCGATCACGAACGGGCAGCGGGTGTGAAAGCGGCAGCCGGCGGGCGGATTGAGGGCGCTCGGGATTTCGCCCTCCAGCAGCACCGTCGTTCGTTTCGCCTTCGGCTGCGGCAGCGGGATCGCCGACAGCAGCGCGCGGCTGTAGGGGTGGCGCGGCGCGGCGAACAGCGCGTCGGCTTCCGCCGTCTCGACGATTTGGCCGAGATTCATCACCGCGACGTGGTCGGCGATGTGCTTGACCACGGCAAGGTCGTGCGAGACGAAGATGTAGGCGAGGCCAAGCCGGTCCTGGAGCTCGCGTAGCAGATTGAGGATCTGCGAGCGGATCGAGACGTCGAGCGCCGAGACCGGCTCATCGCAGATGATGAGCTTCGGCTCGACCGCGAGCGCGCGGGCGATCGCGATGCGTTGGCGCTGGCCGCCGGAGAATTCATGCGGATAGCGCCGGGCGAGGCGCGGCTCCAGCCCGACCAGCCGCAGCAGTTCGGCGACGCGCTCGGCCCGCCGCGCCGGCGGCACCAGATCGTGCAGCGCTAGCGGCTCGGTCAGGATCTGGCCGACTGTCATGCGCGGATTGAGCGAGGCGTAGGGATCCTGGAAGATGATCTGCGCCTCGCGGCGGAAGGCGCGCAAGGTCCCGGCGTCGAGCGCCAGCAGGTCGCGGCCGTCGAAGCGAATCATACCAGCGTCTGGCTCGATCAGCCGCAGCACCAGGCGGCTGACGGTGGACTTGCCGGAACCGGATTCGCCGACCAGGGCCAGCGTCTTGCCGGCCTCCAGCGAGAAGGACACGCCGTCGACCGCCTTGACGTGCGCCAGCGCGCGGCCGAGCAGCGAGCGCTGAGCGACGAAATGCTTGACCAGGCCTTCGACTTCGAGGAGCGCCATCACGACACCAGCAATTCGAGCGGCGCGCGGATGCAGCGCGAGAGGTGGCCGTCGCTGAGTTCGACCAGTGGCGGCGGCACCTTGGTGCAGGCGTCGAGCACGAAGGGGCAACGCGCGGCGAAGCGGCAGCCGGCGGGCGGCTGTGCCATGTTCGGCACCATGCCTTCGATCGTCGCAAGCTGCTCGGCGCGGTGGTCGAGCCGCGGGATCGAGCCGAGCAGGCCGACCGTGTAGGGATGCTGCGGCGCGGAGAACAACTCGTCGACCGGCGCCCGCTCGACGATCTCGCCGGCGTACATCACCGCGACCTCGTCGCAGACCTCGGCGACGACGCCGAGATCGTGGGTGATCAAGATGATCGCGGCGCCGCTCGCGGCCTTCAGCTCGCGCATCAGCTCCAGGATCTGGGCCTGCAGGGTGACGTCGAGCGCGGTGGTCGGCTCGTCCGCGATCAGCAGCCGCGGGTCGCAGGCGAGTGCCATCGCGATCATCACGCGCTGGCGCATGCCGCCGGAGAGCTTGTGTGGGTAGTCGTCAATGCGACGCTCAGGCGAAGGGATATGGACGCGGCGCAGCAGCTCGATCGCGCGGTCGCGCGCGCTCCTCCGCGAGCCGCCCCGGTGACGCAGGATCGTCTCGATGATCTGGTCGCCGATCGTAAAGCTCGGATTGAGCGAGGTCATCGGCTCCTGGAAGATCATCGCCAACCGATTGCCGCGCAGATCGCGCAGGGTCTGGTCCGGCGTGGTCAGCAGGTCGAAACCGTCGAAGCGGATCGCGCCACTTATTTCCGCGCTCTGCTTCGGCAGCAGGCCCATGATCGCCAGCGACGTCACGCTCTTGCCGCAGCCGGATTCCCCGACGAGACCGAGCGTCGCGCCATTGGCGACGCTGAGATCGACGCTGTCGACCGCGTGGGTGATACGGCCGTCGTCGCCATGAAAGCGGATACGCAGATCCTTGATCTCGATGAGGGGGCTGGCGCTCATGATCGTCTCGCGCGCGCCGCTTCGATGCTGGCGTCGATGACGCTGCGATCGGTGTTGCCGGCCGGGTTCTGCCGCGTCGGCATGGAGGCGCGGAAATGCACCCAGAGCTCGTGGCTGACGCGCTCGAGCCGTTCGAGCTCACCGAGCGGATCGGAATGGTCGTCGGCGCGAATGTCGAGGGCCGGCCATTCCTCCTCGCCGTGGATCACGAGCGCGGCCGATTGCTTGCCGCGCTTGTCGCCGCCGGCGGCTTCGCCGGCGCGCATCGCCGCGATTAGTCGACGAGGGAAGGGCAGGCTGTCATTTGCGATATATGTCTTCGCGGTCTCGTCGAGCACGTCTGGGCCGGCGAGCATATTGCCGGCGATCGAGAAGCCGCTGCCCGCGACGTGGCCGCACCAATCAACGCAGTCGCGCCCGGTATGCGCGGCGATTGCGCCGCTGGCATCCATGATATGGACCTGGCGGCTCTCGCGGCCGCCATCGGTCGTCAGCAGCGTGGCGAGCACGTCGTGCGCGTTGAGGCCCTCGCGCAACAGCTTGACGCCGTCAATGCCGTAATAGGGATTGACGAAGGCCTGCGTCGCGATCGCGCCGAGGCCGGCGGCGATGTAGGGCACGCGCGCGCCGACGGCGAAGAAGCGGGTCGCAACCGCGATGCCGAACTGGCCGGTGGCAGGATCGCGCGCGATGATCGACCAAGTCATGTGCTGCCTTCAGCGTCCCGCCGCGTAGCCCTGCATGCCGCGCGGATTGGCGGCGGCGCGCCGGCGCGGACCCACGCGTGAGGCCGCGGTCAGGCGTCCCTCGGACCAGTCGGGACCGATCTCGACGATATGCCCTCGCTCGCGCAGGTTCTCGATCGTTGCCTTCGGCACGCGGTTCTCGACCACGAGCACGCCGGGACGCGCGGTGCGCGGCCAGAACGAGATCGGGAAATGTTCGGAATGCCAGGCCGGCGCGTCGATGGCTTCCTGGAGATTGAGGTTACAATGGACGTGGCGCAGGAAGAACTGCGTGATCCACTGGTCCTGCTGATCGCCGCCCGGCGAGCCCCAGGCGAGGTAAGGCTCGCCGTCGCGCAGCGCCATGGTCGGAGAGAGGGTGGTGCGCGGCCGCTTCCCCGGCGCGAGCGCGGCGGGATGGCCTTCCTCCAGCCAGAACATCTGAGCGCGGCTGCCGAGGCAAAAGCCGAGCTCGGGAATGATCGGCGAGGATTGCAGCCAGCCGCCCGACGGCGTCGACGACACCATATTGCCGTCCCTATCGATGATGTCGAAATGCACGGTGTCGCCGCGCACCTCGCCGAAGCGGCCCACGGTCGGCTCGCCGGCGCCGAGCGCGCCGACCGCCTCGCGCTGGCCCTCCGCGCGGCGCAGCTTGACGACACCGCCGAAGCCCTCAACCGAGCCCGGAATGAAATCGAGCGAAGCCTTGTCGGTGACGAGCTTGCGGCGCTCGTCGTTGTAGGTATCCGACAGCAGCGTTGCGATCGGGATCTCGTTGAACTTGGGATCGCCGTAAAATTTTTCACGGTCGGCGAAGGCGAGCTTGGCGCATTCGATCTGGAGATGGATGAACTCCGGCCCGGTCGGATCGAGGCCGTCGAGTGCAAAGCCCTTCAGCAGCGCGAGCTGCTGCAAGGTGACCGGACCCTGACTCCAGACGCCGGCCTTGCAGACGGTGTAGCGGCCATAGTCGTAGGTGAGTGGCGCCTCGACTGTCGGCTGCCAGCGCGCCATGTCGTCGGCGGAGAGCACGCCGCGATGTGGCGAGCCGCTGACGTCCATCACCTCCTGGGTTCGGCAGAACTTGTCGACGGCTTCCGCGACGAAGCCTTGCGACCAGGCTTTGCGCGCGCGCTCGATCTCCGCATCGCGGCCACCGCCGCCGCTTTCCGCCTCGCTCAGGATCCGGGCGTAGGTCGCAGCCAGTGTCTTGTTGGTGAACAGCGTGCCTGGCTTCGGCACTTCACTGTTCGGGAGGTAGACCGCGGCGGACGTCGGCCAGTGCTTGCGGAACAGCTGCTCGACGGTCTGGATCGTGGCGCAGGCGCGCTCGACCAGCGGATAGCCGTCGCGGGCGTAGGAGATCGCCGGCTCCAGCACGTCGCGCACGCGCATCGTTCCGTAGTCGCGCAGCAGCATCATCCAGGATTCGAAGGTGCCGGGAACGCAGGCGGCGAGCAGACCCGTGCCCGGCACCATGTCGAGGCCTTCGCTTCTGTAATGCGCGATGGTGGCCCGCGCCGGCGCCGGGCCCTGGCCGCAGATTACCTCGGTGCGGCCGCGCTTGACGTCATGCACGATGATGGGCACGTCGCCGCCGGGACCGTTCAGATGCGGCTCGACCACCTGGAGCGTGAAGGCGGTGGCAACGCCGGCATCGAAGGCATTGCCGCCCTTTTCCAGGATGGCCATGCCCACGGCAGTCGCAATCCAGTGCGTCGAGGCGACGACCCCGAACGTGCCCTCGATCTCGGGCCTCGTCGTGAACGGATCGGGATTGATATTACTGCCCATGGGACTTCACCACCTTATTTCCGGCGCGTGCAATTGATCACAGGGCCACGCCGCTTCCAAATGCGCAGGCTGCATGGCACGCGCGCGTCACGCCGGGACCGGCGCGGTGTTGACCGCATGGCAGGCGACGCCGTCGATCAGTTCCGGGGTCTCCTTGCGGCAGAGATCGAACGCCAGCGGACAGCGCGGATTGAAGGCGCAGCCGGAGGGCGGATTGATCGGGTTGGGGATCTCGCCCTTGACCGGAATGCGCTGGCGGCCGCTCATGGCAAGATCAGGCACGGCGCCCAGCAGCATCTTGGTGTAGGGCATGCGCGGATTTGCGAACAGCTCGCGTCCGTCCGCGATCTCGACGATGCGGCCGAGATACATCACGCCGACGCGGCTCGCCATGTGGCGCACCACGGCGAGGTTGTGGCTGATGAACATGTAGGTCAGGCCGAACTTGTCCTGGAGGTCGCGCATCAGGTTCAGGATCTGCGCCTGCACGGAGACGTCGAGCGCCGAGGTCGGCTCGTCGCAGACGATGAATTCGGCGTCGGACGCGAGCGCGCGCGCGATCGCGATGCGTTGGCGTTGGCCGCCGGAGAATTCGTGCGGATATTTCAGCCGGTCGTCCGGATGCAGGCCGACGAGGCTGAGCAGCTCGCCGACGCGAGCCTGGATGTCGCGCTCGCCCTGGATCAGGTCGAAGGCACGGATCGGCTCGGAGATGATGGCATCGACCCGGAAGCGCGGGTTCAGGCTCGCATAGGGATCCTGGAAGATCATCTGGATGCGCCGGCGCAGCTTCCGCCGCGCTGGCGCCTGCCGCGGGTCGGTCATGGAGACGCCGTCGATCAGCACGTCGCCGGCGCTTGGCGGCAGCAGGCCGACGACCATGCGTGCCACCGTGGTCTTGCCGGAGCCGGACTCGCCGACCAGGGCAAACGTCTCGCCCTTCCTGATGTCGAAGGTAACGTGATCGACTGCCTTGAGATATTCGAGATGTCCGCCTTCAAGCACGCGGTTGAGCCAGGGTTTCGAGACGTCGAAGACGCGGCGCAGGTTTGTGGCCTGGACGAAGGGAGCACTCATGCCACGCTCTCCGCCGGCACGTCGTCATAGAGGTGGCAGGCCACCGATTGCGCGCCGCGCGGCAGCGGCTCCGGCCGATCGACACGGCAACGATCGAAGGCGAAGGCGCAGCGCGGATTGAACGAGCAGCCGCGCGGGATCGCCGACAGGCGCGGCATCGAGCCCGGGATCTGCACCAGGCGCTTGTCCTCGCCCGCAAGCGTCGGGATCGCGCCCATCAGGCCCTTGGCATAAGGATGCAGCGGATTCTTCACGACGTCCTGCACCGGGCCGATCTCGGCGACGCGGCCGGCATACATCACCGCGACGCGGTCGGAGGTTTCGGCGATCACGCCCATGTCGTGCGTCACCAGCATCACCGCGGTGCCGTGGTCGCGTCCGAGCCGCTTGATCAGCGAGATGATCTGGGCCTGCACGGAGACATCGAGCGCGGTGGTCGGCTCGTCCGCGATGATCAGCTCGGGCTCGGCACAGATCGCGAGCGCGATCACGACGCGCTGGCGCATGCCACCGGAAAACTCGTGGGGATAGCCGTCGATACGCTTTTCCGGCGCGGGAATGCCGACTTCGGCCAGGAGGTCGATGGCGCGGCGGCGGGCGGCCGACTCGGACAGATTGAGGTGGGTGCGGATCGTCTCCACGATCTGGTCGCCGACCTTGTACAGCGGATTGAGCGATGTCAGCGGATCCTGGAAGATCATGCCGATGCGCTTGCCCCTGATACGGCGCATCTCCTCCGGCGGCAGATTGTCGATGCGCAGGCCCGCGAGATGAATCTCGCCGCCGGCAATGCGGCCGGGCGGATCGATCAGGCCGATCACCGCGAGGCCGGTGACGGACTTGCCGGCTCCGGACTCGCCGACGACGCCGAGCACCTCGCCTTTGGCGATGTCGAAGGAGACGCCGTCGATGGCGCGCAGCGTGCCGCGGCGGGAGGCAAACTCCACGTGAAGATCGCGCACGGAAAGGACGGGTTCGGTCATGGACGAGGCGTATTCATCGAAGCTTCGGATTGAGCGCGTCGCGCAGCCAGTCGCCGAGCAGATTGATCGACAGGATCAGCGCCGCGAGCGCGAGCCCCGGGAAGGCGACGATCCACCATTCGCCGGCGAACAGATAATTGTTGCCGATGCGGATCAGCGTGCCGAGCGAGGGCATGGTGTCGGGCAGGCCGACGCCGAGGAAGGACAGCGTCGCCTCGGTGATGATGGCGAGCGCGAGGTTGATGGTAGCGATGACCAGAATCGGGCCCATCGTGTTCGGCAGCACGTGCCGCAGCATGATCTTCGGCGCCGGCAGGCCGATCAGCTGTGCGGCGGCGACGTAGTCCTTGTTCTTCTCGACCATCACGGAGCTGCGCACCGTCCGGGCATAGCCGACCCAGAAGCTCAGGCCGATCGAGATCACCAGCACCACCAGCATGCTGGTGGCGTCCAGCCGGTTGCCGAGGATCGACTTCGCGATGCCGTTGACCAGCAGCGCGATCAGGATCGCAGGGAAGGTCAGCTGCACGTCGGCGATCCGCATGATCACGCCGTCGACTGCCCCGCCGAAATAGCCGGCGATCAGGCCGAGGGCGATGCCGAGCGCGCCGGCGAAGATCACGCCGGCGACGCCCACGGCGAGCGAGATGCGCATGCCATAGAGAATCGCGGAGAACACATCGCGGCCCTGCTCGTCAGTGCCGAGCAGGAACGGGCTCTGGCCGTCCGCAGTCCACAGCGGTGAAATCCGCGAATTCATCAATTGCAGCTGTGCCGGATCGAACGGGTTCTGCACCGCGAGCACGGATGCAAAGATCGCAAGCAGGAAGAACAGGACCGTGATGGCCGCAGCCACCATGGTGAGCTTGGAGCGGCGGAACGAATAGAACAGGTCGCTGTCGAGCGTGCGGCTGAACCAGCCATGGGCGGCCTGCACCGGTTGTGCGCTCTGCTTGTCGGAATTGGAGACGACTGCGTCGGACATGCAGGTTGTCCTATGCGGCGCGACCGACGGTCGAGCGCAGGCGCGGATCGACCACGGTGTAGAGAATGTCGACCACCAGATTGATGGTGACGAAGATCAGTGAAACCATCAGCAGGTAGGCGGCCATGATCGGAATGTCGACGTTTTGCACGGCCTGGACGAACAGAAGCCCCATGCCCGGCCATTGGAACACGGTTTCAGTGATGATCGAAAATGCAATAACCGAGCCAAACTGAAGCCCTGCGACGGTGATCACCGGAATCAGCGTGTTCTTCAGCGCGTGGCCGAAATGGATCGCACGCGTGGTCAGCCCCCTCGCGCGGGCGAAGCGGATATAGTCGGTCCGCAACACTTCCAGCATCTCCGCGCGCACCAGCCGCATGATCAGGGTCATCTGGAACAGACCGAGCGTGATCGAAGGCATGATGAGCGCCTTCAGTCCCGACACCGTGAGCAGGCCCGTCGTCCACCAGCCGAGCTTGACCACCTCACCGCGGCCGAACGAGGGCAACCAGCCCAATGTCACGGCGAACAGGTAGATCAGGAGAATGCCGATCAGGAAGGTCGGCAGCGAGATGCCGATCAGCGAGACCGCCTGGAATAGTTTGGCCAGCACGGTATCGCGCTTGAGCGCCGAATAGACGCCCATCAGGATGCCGAACACCATTGCAAACACGGTCGCACAGATCGCAAGTTCCAGCGTCGCGGGCATGCGCTCCATCAACAGGGCCGCGACCGGCTGGCGGAACTGGTAGGAGACGCCGAACTTGAACTGCGCCGCATCGGCGAAATAGCGCACGAACTGCACCGGCACGGGGTCATCGAGGCCGAGCGACTTGCGCACGATCGCGCGTTCGGCGGCCGAGGTGTCGATCGAGACGATCTGGTTGACGGGGTCGCCGGCGAAGCGGAACATCGAGAACGCGATGATGCCGACGGCGAACATGACGCCGATGGCCTGAACGGCGCGGCGAAGCGTGAAAGCGAGCATGCCTTCCACTGTCCTTGGGTGAGCGTACGGCCGACGTCCTTGGCGGCCGGAAAAGAAAAGGTCCCGGAAGGTGGATGCCGCCGGGACCTCGTGTTCAACCGACGCTATTCCTTCTTGGTTGCCCAGTGGAACATGACGAGATTGTCGGCGCGCTGCGGCAAGTTCACCTTCTTCGACACGCCCCAGGCCAGCGCCTGCTGGTGCAGCGGGATGTAGGACCAGTCCTTTGTGCCGATGTCGTAGGCCTGCTTGATCAGCTGGTTGCGCTTGGCGGTGTCGGTTTCGACCAGCACCTTGTCGGTGATGGCGTCGAACTCCTTGTTGCAATAGCCGCCTAGATTGGCCTCGCCGCGCGAGGATTTCGCATCGTCGCGGCAGCCCATGATGTCGTAGAGCACGTTGTGGGAGTCCATCGTGCTCGGGGTCCAGCCCAAAAGGTAGAACGAGGTCTGGTAGCCGCCCTGCTTCAGCACCTTGGCGAAGTACTGGGCCTTCGGTTGCGCCAGGAGATTGATCTTGACGCCGATACGGGCGAGCATGCCGACCACGGCCTGGCAGATCGCGGCGTCGTTGACGTAGCGATCGTTCGGGCAGTCCATGGTGACCTCGAAGCCGTCGGGGTAACCGGCTTCGGTCAGGAGCTTCTTGGCGCCGTCAGGATCGAATTTCGGCCGCGTGAACTCCTTGGACAGCACGAACAGTTCCGGTGCGATCATCAGCGCCGACGGCGTCGACAGCCCGCGCATCACGCGCGTCTTGATCAGCTCGATATCGATCGCCTTGTAGAAGGCCTCGCGGACGCGGACGTCCTTGAACGGGTTCTTGCCCTTGATGTTGGAGTAGAGCAGCTCGTCACGCATCTGGTCAAAGCCGAGGAAGATGGTACGCAGCTCCGGTCCCTTCAGCACCTGGGCGTTCGGGCTGGAATCGACGCGGGAGATGTCCTGGATCGGAACCGGCTCGATGACGTCGACTTCGCCCGAGAGCAGGGCGGCGACGCGGGTGGCGTCGGAAGCGATCGGGGTGAAGATGATCTCCTTGAGATTGCCCTCGACCTTGCCCCAGTAATTGGGATTGGCCTTGAACACCGTCTTCACGCCGGGCTGATGGCTTTCAATGATGAAGGGACCGGTGCCGTTCTCGTTCAGTGAGGCATAGCTCGGCGTGGTCGCCGCCACCGGCGTCGGATCGACGACGTTGTTCTCCTCGGCCCATTTCTTGTTCATGATGTACCAGACATCCCACGCGTTATGCAGAATGGGATTTGGCGAGGGCAGGACGAAGTCGACGGTATAGTCATCGACCTTGACCACCTTGACGTCCGGCGCAAGGCGAGTCTGCATGTTCGACCCCTTCTTGCGGACGCGATCGGCCGAGAACACCACGTCGTCGGCGGTGAAGGGGTTGCCGTTGTGGAATTTCACGCCCTTGCGCAAATGGAAGCGCCAGCGCGTCGGCTCTGGGGTTTCCCAGCTTTCCGCCAGCGCCGGAATGATCTTGAGGTCCTTGTCGCGCGCCGTGAGGCCCTGATAGACGTGGCCGAGATGAGCGTGGGTGGTGCTCTCGTTCAGGGTATAGGGATCGAGCGACTTCAGGTCACCCTGGTTGGCATAACGTAGCGTCTGGCTCGATGCTGGCGAGACCGCCAACGCGAGCGTACCGGCGAGTGTCGCCGCAAACAGACTTTGACCGACTGACATTCTTGACCCTCTCCACACTGCCGCGCCGGTGATTTTTGATTGTTCGGCGAGGCTGACTGATCCATGTTGCCCAGAGTTCTCGAGCCGTGCAAGCGTCATTCCAGCAAGGAACGCGCCAAGTTGCGCCGCTGTGCAGCAATGCTGCCCGGCAATCCCCGGCAGGCCGGCGAGCTTCTGCGCGGGGCGCGGGCCGACAATTTGATTGACCATACCCGTCGATTGGGGAAGCTGGTCCTAGCGGCTTCCCCTCAGGTCGCTTGCCTTGCAGACCTTCTCGCGGTGATACTCCGACAGGCCGCTCGAATCTCATCCGGAGGGGACATGAAGGTTAACATCGAAATCGACTGTACCCCCCTCGAAGCCCGTCAGTTCTTCGGTCTGCCTGACGTGGCGCCGATGCAGACCGCCGTCATGGACAAGCTGCAGCAGCAGGTGCTCAGCAATATTGAGAAGGTCTCGCCGGAATCGCTGATCCAGAGCTGGTTCACCTTCGATCCCAAAATCGCCGAGCGGTTTCAGGACATGTTCGTCGCGATGGCAGGCCTCGGCGGCACGCGCAGCGGCGACAAGAAAAAATAGTGTCGCCCGGGCCGGACGGGGCGCTGCAAGAAGGCCGGCTTCGTCCGCCGGGTCTCGGCCTGCTGCTCGCCGAGGCCCGTGGGCTATTCGAGTTGAATGCGAGCCTCTTGCTGTCGCCGCTCCTGATGCGGGCGCCGCGGGGCGATGGCCATCCGGTGCTGGCGCTGCCGGGCTTTCTCGCCAGCGACCTCTCGATGGTGCCGATACGGCGCTACCTCAGCGAGCTCGGTTATGCGGCGCATGCCTGGCGGATGGGCCGCAATCTCGGCGGGCTCGGGCGCATGCGGGATTCGCTGCGCATGCGCTTGGCCGAAATCCATGCCGCCACGGGACGCAAGGTCAGCCTGGTCGGGTGGAGTCTCGGCGGCGTCTATGCCCGCGATCTCGCGCTTTGGGCGCCGGACAAGGTCCGCTACGTCGTCACGCTCGGCAGCCCTTTTGCCAACGATGTGCGGGCGACCAACGCGACACGGCTCTATGAGACGTTATCCGGCGAGAAGGTGGAGGACTTTGCGGAAGCGCGCGAGGCGATTGCCGGCGACCTGCCGGTGCCGGCAACGTCGATCTATTCGCGCGCCGACGGCGTCGTGAACTGGCGGACCTGTCTGCTGCGCCCCTCCGACCGTGCCGAGAACATCGAGGTGCACCTGGCGAGCCATATTGGGCTTGGCGTGAACCCGGCGGTGCTGTGGGCCGTGGCGGATCGCCTGGCGCAACCGGAGGGAGACTTCCGGCCATTTGACCGGGCGGGGCCGTTTGCCATTGCATATGCCCCGCCGGACCGGGCAGTATCGGCCTGACGAGAAGCGCCGCCAAGGCGCCCGTCGAATACTCGGGAGGGAACCATGGCTGACGGTAAGAAGCTGTCGTCGCTTGACGCGTCGTTTCTCTATCTGGAAACACCGGAGATGCCGATGCATGTCGGCAGCATGGCAATCTTCCGCCTGCCTGACGACTACAAGGGCGATTTCTTCGAAGAGTTCAAGGCGATGATCGTCTCGCGCCTGCACATCGCGCCGATTCTCAAGGCGCGGCTGGAGAAGGCGCCGCTCGACATCGATCATCCCTCCTGGGTCGAGGACGACCAGTTCGACATCGATCGCCACATCTTCCGGGCAAGCCTGCCGCAGCCGCGCGACCGCGCCACGCTCGAGCGCATCGTCGGCTGGATGCATGCCAAGCTGCTCAACCGCGCCCGTCCGCTCTGGGAGTTCTACGTGTTCGAGGGCATGAAGGACAACGAGGTCGGGCTCTATTCCAAGATGCACCATGCCGCGATCGATGGCGGCGCCGGTGCGGCGCTGACCAACATGATCTACGACATCTCGCCGATCCCGCGGAAGGTCGATCCGCCGACCGCGGGCAGCAAGCCCGGGCAGGAGCCGCGCGACATCGCCGCCAACCTGCTCGACTCCTATCAGCAGCTGTTCAGCCAGCCGCTGGAGGCTTCGCAAGCGGCGAAGAACCTGCAGCTGCCCCGCACCGGCAAGAGCGATATCGGCTCGATCCTGTTCGACAACGCTATGTACCAGATCGAGAGCGCGGTGCGCTTCGCCGGCAACATCCCGACCGTGCTCAAGAGCGTCTCCGACGTGCTCGGCAAGATCGCCGATCCGAAGTCGCGCGAGAGCCTTGCCAGCATGGTGTCGCCGCCGACCATGCTCAACAAGACGATCTCCTCAGAGCGGAGCTTTGCCGGCGTATCGATCCCGCTGTCGCGGGCGAAGGCGCTGGCCAAGCAGGCCGGCGGCAAGCTCAACGACGTGGTGCTGGCGCTCGCCTCCGGCGTCGTCCGCCGCTATCTCCTGCGATACGGCACGCTGCCGGCGAAATCCCTGACCGCAGCGGTGCCGATCTCGCTGCGGGAGGAGGGCAACACCGAGGCCAACAACCAGGTGTTCGGCATGATCTGCTCGATCGCCACCAACATCGAGGATCCCAAGGCGCGGCTGGAAGCGATCATCGCGCAATCAACCAAGTCCAAGGAGATGTCGCATCCTTTGCGGGCTTTGATGCCGCAGGTCTCCAACATCTCGATGCTGGGCGCGCCGATCATGGTGCAGATTCTGGCGCTGCTCTATAGCCGCTCGAACCTCTCCGACGTGCTGCCGCCCGCGGCCAACATCACCGTGTCCAACGTGCCCGGGCCACGGCAGACGCTCTATGCCGCCGGTGCCGAGCTCTTGCACATCTTCCCGGTGTCTATCTCGACCCACGGGCAGGCACTCAACATCACCGTGCAGAGCTATCGCGACCAGCTCGATTTCGGCTTTATCGTCGGTGCCAACATCATCCCGCATGTGCAGGTGATGTGCGACATGCTGCCTGAGGAATTCGCCGCGCTGGAGGCGGCGTACACGCCGCCGGCCGCTGATGTCAAGGGCGCCGCCGAGTAAGGACTTTGCAATGATTGAAATGCCGCCGCTCAAGTTCGCGACGACGAACGGAATCCGCATGGGCTATTACGAGGCGGGCCCGTCCGATGACAAACCGCCGGTCGTGCTGTGCCACGGCTGGCCGGAGCTCGCATTCTCCTGGCGTCACCAGATCAAGGCACTAAGCGAGGCCGGCATCCGCGTAGTCGCGCCCGACCAGCGTGGCTACGGCGCGACCGACCGGCCCGAGCCGGTCGAAGCCTATGACATGGAGCACCTGACCGGCGATCTCGTCGGTCTGCTCGATCATCTCGGGATCAACAAGGCGATCTTCGTCGGCCACGACTGGGGCGGCTTCGTCGTCTGGCAGATGCCGCTGCGGCATCCCACGCGCGTCGCCGGAGTCGTCGGCGTCAACACCCCGCATTGGGACCGCATGCCGATCGACCCGATCGCGCTGTTCCGCCAGCGTTACGGCGACCAGATGTACATCGTCCAGTTCCAGGATCCCGCGCGCGAGCCGGACAAGATCTTCGGCAGCCGCGTCGAGCAGACCTTCGACGCCTTCATGCGCAAGCCGCTGGCAAAGCCGGCAGCGAAACCGGACGAGCCGCCGATCGCGGGTGTCGGCGCCTCGTCGAAGACCAACCTGGCTTTCCCGCAGATGATTGCGGCGTACGACGCCAAGGTCGATCCGCGCACGCCGATCCTGTCGGCTGATGAGAAGAAGGTGTTCGTCGACACCTTCACGAAGACCGGCTTCACCGGCGGCATCAACTGGTACCGCAACTTCACCCGCAACTGGGAGCGCGCCGAGGGGCTGGACCACCACATCCACGTGCCCTCGTTGATGATCATGGCGGAGAATGATGCCGTGCTGCCGCCCTCGGCGGCCGACGGCATGGAGAAACTGATCGATGATCTCGAGAAGTATCTGGTGAAGGACAGCGGCCATTGGACGCAACAGGAGAAGCCGGAGGAGGTCAGCGCCAAGCTGATCGAGTGGCGGAGAAGGCGGTTTGGCTAGCGGTCGTCATTGGGAACGCGTCATTCCGAGGAGCCCGCGACAAATTGCCAAGCAATTTGCGCTGGCGACGAAGCAATCCAGACTGCCTCCACGGATACATTTCTGGATTGCTTCGCTTCGCTCGCAACGACGACATTGAGGCAGGGGGACTACATTTCGATGTCATCCAAGAACCGTCTGGACCCGATTCCGCAGCCGCCGACCAAGCCAGTGGTCGGCAATATGCTGTCGCTGGACGCGGCCGCTCCCGTGCAGCACCTGACGCGGCTTGCCAAGGAGCTCGGTCCGATCTTCTGGCTTGACATGATGGGCTCGCCGATCGTCGTCGTCTCCGGCCACGATCTCGTCGACGAGCTCTCCGACGAGAAGCGGTTCGACAAGACGGTGCGCGGCGCGCTGCGGCGCGTGCGTGCGGTCGGCGGCGACGGCCTCTTCACCGCCGACACCCGTGAGCCGAACTGGAGCAAGGCGCACAACATCCTGCTGCAGCCTTTCGGCAACCGCGCCATGCAGTCCTATCACCCGAGCATGGTCGACATCGCCGAGCAGCTCGTCCAGAAATGGGAGCGGCTCAACGCCGACGACGAGATCGACGTCGTCCACGACATGACCGCGCTGACGCTGGATACGATCGGCCTGTGCGGCTTCGAGTACCGCTTCAACTCGTTCTACCGGCGCGACTACCATCCTTTCGTCGAGTCACTGGTACGATCGCTCGAAACCATCATGATGACGCGCGGCCTGCCGTTCGAGCAGCTCTGGATGCAGAAGCGGCGCAAGACGCTGGCCCAAGACGTCGCCTTCATGAACAAGATGGTCGACGAGATCATCGCCGAGCGGCGCAAGAGCGCGGAAGGCATCGACGACAAGAAGGACATGCTCGCCGCGATGATGACCGGCGTCGACCGTTCCACCGGCGAGCAGCTCGACGACGTCAATATCCGCTACCAGATCAACACCTTCCTGATCGCAGGGCACGAGACCACCAGCGGCCTGTTGTCCTACACGCTGTACGCGCTGCTCAAGCACCCGGAGATTCTCAAGAAGGCCTATGACGAGGTCGACCGGGTCTTCGGCCCCGACGTCAACGCCAAGCCGACCTATCAGCAGGTGACGCAGCTCACCTACATCACGCAGATCCTCAAGGAGTCGTTGCGGTTGTGGCCGCCGGCGCCGGCCTATGGCATCTCGCCGCTGAACGACGAGACCATCGGCGGCGGCAAGTACAAGCTCAGGAAAGGAACGTTCGTCACCATTCTGGTGACGGCGCTGCATCGTGATCCAAGCGTGTGGGGTCCCAATCCCGACGCGTTCGACCCCGAGAATTTCAGCCGCGAGGCGGAGGCAAAACGGCCGATCAATGCCTGGAAGCCGTTCGGCAACGGCCAGCGCGCCTGCATCGGCCGCGGCTTCGCCATGCATGAAGCAGCGCTCGCACTCGGCATGATCCTGCAGCGCTTCAAGCTGATCGACCACCAGCGCTACCAGATGCATCTGAAGGAGACGCTGACGATCAAGCCGGAAGGCTTCAAGATCAAGGTGCGGCCGCGTGCCGACCGCGAGCGCGGCGCCTATGGCGGGCCAGTTGCGGCTGCGTCCTCGGCACCAAAGGCGCAGCGTCAGCCCACCACGCGGCCCGGCCACAACACGCCGATGCTGGTGCTCTACGGCTCCAATCTCGGCACCGCCGAGGAGCTCGCAACGCGCATGGCCGATCTTGCCGAGATCAACGGTTTTGCCGTGCATCTCGGCCCGCTCGACGACTATGTCGGCAAGCTGCCGCAGGAGGGCGGGGTGCTGATCATCTGCGCCTCCTATAACGGCGCGCCGCCGGACAATGCGACGCAGTTCGTCAAATGGCTCGGTGAGGATCTGCCGAAGGATGTCTTCGCCGGTGTGCGCTACGCCGTGTTCGGCTGCGGCAACAGCGACTGGGCCGCGACCTATCAATCGGTGCCGCGCTTCATCGACGAGCAATTGTCGAAGCATGGTGCGCGCGCGGTCTATCCGCGCGGCGAGGGCGATGCCCGCAGCGATCTCGACGGCCAGTTCCAGAAATGGTTCCCCGCCGCCGCGCAAGTCGCGACCAAGGAGTTCGGCATCGACTGGAATTTCACCCGCACCGCCGAGGACGATCCGCTCTATGCAATCGAGCCGGTCGCGGTGACCGCCGTCAACACCATCGTCGCCCAGGGCGGCGCAGTGGCGATGAAGGTGCTGGTCAATGACGAGCTCCAGAACAAGTCCGGCGCGAATGCTTCCGAGCGCTCGACGCGCCACATCGAGGTGCAGCTACCGGCCAACCTCAGCTACCGCGTCGGCGATCACCTCAGCGTCGTTCCGCGCAACGATCCTACGCTGGTTGATTCGGTTGCCCGCCGCTTCGGCTTTTTGCCGGCCGATCAGATCAGGCTTCAGGTGGCCGAAGGCCGGCGCGCGCAATTGCCGGTCGGCGCGGCCGTGTCGGTTGGCCGCCTGCTCAGCGAGTTCGTCGAGCTGCAGCAGGTCGCGACGCGCAAGCAGATCCAGATCATGGCCGAGCACACCCGCTGTCCCGTCACCAAGCCGAAGCTGCTGGCCTTCGTCGGCGAGGAGGCGGAGCCGCTCGAGCGCTATCGCAGTGAGATCCTCGCCAAGCGCAAATCGGTTTTCGACCTGCTGCTCGAATATCCGGCTTGCGAACTGCCGTTCCACGTCTATCTCGAAATGCTGTCGCTGCTGGCGCCGCGCTATTACTCGATCTCGTCCTCGCCGTCGGTCGACCCCGCGCGTTGCAGCGTCACGGTCGGCGTGGTCGAAGGTCCGGCTGCCTCCGGCCGCGGCACCTACAAGGGCATCTGCTCGAACTATCTCGCCAACCGGCGGGCGGGCGATACGATCTACGCAACCGTGCGCGAGACCAAGGCGGGCTTCCGCCTGCCGGATGATCCATCCGTGCCGATCATCATGATCGGCCCGGGCACCGGACTTGCGCCGTTCCGCGGCTTCCTCCAGGAGCGCGCGGCGCGCAAGGCGAAGGGAGCCACCCTCGGTCCATCCATGCTGTTCTTCGGCTGCCGCCATCCCGACCAGGATTTTCTCTACGCGGAGGAGCTGAAGGCGATGGCGGCGAGCGGCATCACCGAGCTGTTCACGGGGTTCTCGCGCGCGGACGGGCCGAAGACCTATGTGCAGCATGTGCTCGCGGCGCAGAAGGACAAAGTCTGGCCGCTGATCGAGCAGGGCGCGATCGTCTATGTTTGCGGCGATGGCGCGAAGATGGAGCCGGACGTAAAGGCCGCGCTCGTCGCGATCCATAGCGAGAAGAGCGGCAGCGATGCTGCGGCAGGCGCGCGCTGGATCGAGGAGATGGGCGCGAACAACCGCTATGTGCTGGACGTCTGGGCGGGAGCGTAGCCGCAGATCGTGGGGTGGGTTAGCCCCGCGGATTGCGCGAAGCGCAAACCGCTAGGCGTAACCCACCAATTCTGTCCGAGCGGTGGGTTTCGCCTTCGGCTAACCCACCCTACAATCCTGTTCGTGCTAAAGCATTCCCATGATTCCCTGGGAAAAGATCGACACCGCCAAGATCCCCGGTTCCGACGAGGAGCTCCGCCTGATGCGGCGGGGCAAGGAGTTCTCCATCAAGCTCGGCACCAACGAGCTGATGAACAGCCGCCTGTCGGGGTCGGAAGCGGCGCTGGCAACCCTTGCCGCGAAGCAGATCGAGAAAGTCGCAAAGCCCGTCGTTCTCATCGGCGGTCTCGGCATGGGTTTTACGCTACGCGCGGCGCTGGCCGTGCTCGGAGCCCAGGCGAAGATCGTGGTCTCCGAGTTGGTGCCGTCGGTCGTCGCCTGGGCGCGAGGCCCGATGGCCGAGGTCTTCGGCGATAGCCTCGATGATGCCAGGGTGAGCATTCGCGAGATCGATGTCGGTGAAATCATCCGGGCGAAGCGTTCGGCCTTCGACGCCATCCTGCTCGACGTCGACAACGGGCCCGAAGGGCTGACCCGGAAGGGCAATGACGCGCTCTACGATGCGAGCGGGCTGCAGGTTGCGAAGACGGCGCTGCGGGCGGGAGGCGTGCTGGCCGTCTGGTCGTCGGGACCCAATCCGCCGTTCACAGGGCGCCTCAAGCGCGCCGGCTTCGACGTCAACGAAGTCAACGTTCGCGCCACCGGCAGAGGCGGCGGCGCGCGCCACGTGATCTGGATCGCGCGGAAAGGCGCGCCTCGAGGCTAGAACATCGTGTTGCCGTTCGCCGGGTTTTCAGGAATCTCCTGAATGACGTCCCAATGCTCGACGATCTTGCCGTTCTCCAGCTTGAAGATGTCGACGATCGCGCGGCCCCTGGTGCCGGGCTCGCGAACGGAGTGGACGTGCAGGATGACGAAGTCGCCCTCCGCGAAGCTGCGCTTGATCTCGCTGCGCGAGTTCGGAAACTTCTCGCGCAGGAAGCCGATGAACTTCCGGAAGCCCTCCGGCCCGTCGGGAGCGGTTGGATTGTGCTGGACGTAACGGTTGCCGACATAGGCGAGGGCGGCGTCGGCGTCCTTCTGATTGAGGCCCTTCTCATAGAAGGCCAGCACAGTTTGGCGGTTGGCTTCTTCCTGCGCGCTGGCCGCCATCGCGGCGCCGCCGGCGAGAGACAACATGAGAATGGAAGCGGCCATTGCCGCCGATCGAATGATGAAGTGCATGTGAGCTCCGAGAGGCCGCAGCCTCTGTCTGGCGTCTGAGACGGTCTGTATAGCCTTCATCGGAACCCGCGTTAAGACAGGCACCGGCTGCTCACATGGTCACCTGGAGGAGACCGGCCGGCCTAGGCCGCCTGCGCCGCCGCGCCATGCGCGTGCTTGTCGATCGCGTCGATGATCTCCGGCCAGAAGCGCATGGGCAGCGCGTGGCCCATGCCCTCGATCATCAGCAGCTTTGCGTTCGGGATCGACGCGGCCGTGTCCTTGCCGCCTTCGGGGCGGACCAACGGATCGACGGTGCCGTGGATCACGAGCGTCGGAGCCTTCACGGCGTGCAGCCGTTCCTTGCGGCTGCCGGAGGCAAGCACGGCGCGGAGCTGACGGCCGACGCCGGCCGGATTGAGCCCGCGCGCGAACACCCGCTCGGCGCGGCCGGGGTCGAGCGCTTCCTCTTCCGGGAAATGCCCGGCGCGCAGCACCTTCCAGGTCTGGCCATAGCGGACGATGAACTCCTCCTTGCTGCGCGGCGGCGGTGCCATCAGCACCGCGGCGGCCTCGCGCGTCGGCGGCGGCACGCGCGGATTGCCCGTCGTCGACATGATCGAGGTCAGCGAGCGCACGCGGTGCGGAAACGACAGCGTCACCTCCTGCGCGATCATGCCGCCCATGGACGCCCCGACGAGATGCGCCGACTTAATGCCGAGCGCATCCATCAGCCCGACCGTGTCCTTTGCCATGTCGATCAGCTTGTAGGTCGCGGCCACCGGGATGCGCAAGAAGCGCAGCTTCAGCAGCTCGAACGGCGTCAGCCGCTTGCCGCCGGTGAGATGGCTCGACTTGCCGATGTCGCGATTGTCGAAGCGGATCACGCGGAAGCCGCGTGCGGCGAGCTGCTCGCAGAATGCATCGTCCCAATGGATCATCTGCGCCCCGAGGCCCATGATCAGCAGCAGCGGCTCGGCATTGTCGTTGCCGAAGATCTCGTAGCAGATATCGATGCCGTTGGCGCGGACGGTCTGGGGCGGTTGATGGGCGGTCACGGGTTCCTCCTGCTGACCGATGCTGTATCGCACGGTTTCATTTCACGAAGAAGCCGCGTCTCCGACGTTGCGTCGGTTGCTTGCCGGTTGACCGGCACCGCGCAACGGTGTGGTATGGCGGGACAAGAAGGGTGCAAAGCCCTCCGCATTGGGAGGACGCCGATGACCGACAAGATCACTGATCCGGTCGCCTTGTGGCAGAAGATGGTTGGCGAAATGGAGAAGGGTTTCAACTCCTTCGCGACCAAGGCGATGGAGACGCCCGAATTCTCGCAGGCCATGAACCGCGCCGGCGGCGTTGCTGCAGGTGCTCAGAAGCAATTCGGCGATCTCATGGAGAGGTACCTGATCTCGATGAACCTGCCGAGCCGCGAGCAGATGACCGGCATTGCGGAACGGCTCCAGTCGATCGAAGGCCAGCTCGGCGAGATCAAGTCGATGCTGAGCCAGATGTCGGCCACGTCGGGCGCGCCGCAACCCGGCGCCGCGCCGCGGCCACCGCGAACCAAGCGTCCGCCGTCCGAAGGCGGAGACCAAAAATGAACGCGCCGGCGGGACTTGATCTTGCCTCGATCCCGGAGCGCATCCAGTCCGAGGTGCAGCGCGCGATTCAGCGCAGCATCAAGGGCGTCGAATATTTCTCGACCTCGGGCCCCTCGCTCGGCTCTACGCCAAAGGACGTGCTGCACTCGCGCGGCACCATGAGCCTCTATCACTACCGGCCGATGTCGGACGAGATCTACCGCGTGCCGGTGCTGATCGTAATGGCAACCACCAATCGCGGCTACATCCTCGACCTCGTGCCCGGCCAGAGCTTCATCGAGTTCCTGCTGAAACGCGGCTACGACGTCTACATGCTGGACTGGAGCGCGCCGAGGCCGGAGGAGAAGAGCCTGCGCATGGAGGACTATGTCCTCGACTTCATTCCGGACTGCGTCCGCCGCGTGCAAGCCGATTCCGGCGAGCAGGACGTCTCCGTCATCGGCTATTGCTTTGGCGGCGTGCTGTCGCTGCTCTACGGCTCGATCCACAAGGACGGGCCAATGAAGAACCTGATCTGCTTCACCACGCCGATCGACTTCCGGGAGATGAAGCTGTTCTCGAACTTCTCCGACCGCCGCTATTTCGACGTCGACCACCTCGTCGACAGCGTCGGCAACGTGCCGCCGGAGATGATCCTGTCCTCGTTCGAGATGCTGCGGCCGGCCTCGCGCACGGTGAGCCAGATCCAGCTCTGGGAAAACATCTGGAACGACGAGTTCGTGAAGTCGTACCGCATGTTCGACCGCTGGGCGACCGACACGCTGCCGCTCGCCGGCGAATATTTCCGCACCATCACCAAGGACCTGATGTGGGATAACAGGCTGTTCAACGGCACCATGTCGGTCGGCGGCCGTGCGGCCAGGCTCGAGAACATCACGGTGCCGATCCTGCATGCGGTCGCCGAGCACGATCACATCGTGCCCTATGAGGCCGCCAAGCACCTGATCGCCAAGATCGGCTCGACCGACAAGGAAGAGGTGATCCTGAAGGGCGGTCACGTCTCGCTCGTCGCCGGCGCCAACGCGGTGAAGCGGCTGTGGCCGAAACTGGATTCCTGGCTGGGAAAGAGATCGACATGAGCGAGCAGCGTTCCTATCCGCGCGACGTCAAGACCGACGCGGGCGCTATCGAGATCCGCCTGATGTCGCCCGCAGACGAGGCCGCGGTGCTGGCCTTCGGCAAGGGCCTGCCGACCCACGACTTGTTGTTCCTGCCGCGCAACATCAGCGAGCCGAAGGTGCTGTCGGCCTGGGTCAAGGAAATCGAGCGCGGAGCTATTCAGAGCCTGCTCGCGGTGAGAGAGGGCAGGGTCGTTGGTTGCGGCACGCTGGTGCGCGATCCCCATTCCTGGTCGCCTCATGTCGGTGAGATCCGGATGGTGGTTTCGCCCGAGGTCCGCGGCAAGGGCGTGGGCAAAGCGCTGTCGCAGGAGACTTTTGCGCTGGCGCTCGGAGCGGGCCTGGAAAAGCTCTCGGTCCAGATGACGGTGGATCAGCAGGCGGCGATCGCCCTGTTCGAGAGCCTCGGCTTCAAGGCCGAGGCCCTGCTGCGGGACCATGTCCGGGACGTCGACGGCAAGACCCACGACATCGTCGTGCTCGGCCATAACATCGCGCAGGTCCAGGCTCAGATGGAGGCCTACGGCCTGCCTGGCGCCGTGCAGCACTAAGCAGGAGGCGTCCGACATTGGGTCCGGATCGGAACCCATTCACGTGCCCCCATGGCTACGGAAGCATCACGATGTCTCTCGTGAGAGTTGTTCACAATCTCGTGATATCGCACTGCAATATCAATATTGCGATGCACAATTAACCGTGCCATATAGGTCGTGCCCCGGGCCAATGCGGACGGGGTGAGCCCATAGCTCAAACCATTGAGGATGGAGAGAACCCCATGACCACTGAAACCAACACCGCTTTCGAGGGCTTCAAGGACGCTTTCAAGAACATCCAGAACCTGGAAGTTCCCGAGGCCGCCCGCGAATTCGTCAAGAAGACTGCCAATACCGCCAAGGACCGTGCTGCCGAGGTGTTTGCTGGCTCCGAGCGCGTGACCGCCGCCGTCGAGAACGCGGTGACCGAGTCCATCACCGAGGCCGGCAAGATCAGCCGCAACATCCAGCAGGCGATCTACGAGGACGCCGAGGCGTTCTTCTCGGGCATCGACAAGCTCGCGTCCGCCAAGTCGGTCAGCGAAGCCGTCGAGATCCAGTCGAGCCTGCTCCGCTCCCGCGGCGAAGTGTTCGTCTCGCGCGCCAAGGCGACCGCCGACTATCTCGGCAAGCTCGCCGCCAACGGTGCGAAGTCCGCTCAGGACAATTTCGCCAAGGTCTACAGCAAGACCGCCTGATCTGGCGCCTGAGCACAAACTGAATTTGAGGCCCGCTTCGGCGGGCCTTTGTTTTTGCGCCGCCGTCATTGCGAGGAGCTCGCGACAAAATTGCGTAGCAATTTTGCGCTGATGCGACGAACAATCCAAAGTCTTTGAACGATTCTGGATCGCTTCGCTCGCAATGACGAGTACTGTGATGCAGTCATGGACTCATCTGTCACCTTTTCCTTCGACGCCCCCGGCGATGCCGCACGAGCGGCCGAGCTGCGCCGCGTCAAGGCGCTGGCGACTTTGGTGCTGGCCGCGACGCTGGCACTGTTCGTCGTCGCGAAATGGCTTCTGCCCGTGCATCCCGTGTTCGGCTTCATTGCCGCCTTCGCCGAGGCCGCGACCATCGGCGGGCTCGCCGACTGGTATGCCGTGGTGGCGCTGTTCAAGCGGCCGCTCGGCCTGCCGATCCCGCACACCGCGATCATCCAGAGCAACCAGGCCCGCATCGCCGACAAGCTCGGCGAATTCATCCAGGTGCATTTCCTCGAGGCGGGTCCAGTCGAAGCCAAGCTGAAGGAGATCGACTTCGGCTCCTTCGTCGCCGACTGGTTGCGCGACCGCAAGCGCAGCGACGACCTTGCGCGCTTTGCGCTGCGGCTGTTGCCGGAGGCCGTATCCGCAACCGAAAGCTCCGGCCTGATGACCTTCATCATCCGCCGCATGTCCTCGCAGCTCCAGGCGATCGACCTCGCGCCGCTCGCGGCCGGCACGCTGCGCGGCTTCGTCGCGGAGGGACGGCATCAGATCCTGTTCGACGATCTCCTGCGCGTGATGCACGAGACCTTGAACCAGACGGAGACGATGGCGATGATCCGCGAGAAGGTGCGCGCGGAATTGCCGACCCTGCTCAAGCTCTATCGTGCCGACAAGTTTCTGGTGAACAAGATCGTGGCCTCCGCCACCGCCTTCTTCAACGAAGTGCGCAGCGACCCCAAGCATCCGTTCCGCGGCGAGTTCGACCGCATGGTGCTGAACTTCGTCGACAGGCTCGGCACCGATCAGGCCTATATCGACCGCATCGACGGCCTGAAACGCGATCTCCTGGCGCGGCCGGAGCTCGCCGATCTCGCCCGCACCGTCTGGGCCAACACGCGCTCCTTCATCGAGCGCAGCGCGAGCGGCGAGACGCAGGTGCTGCAACATCATCTCGCCGGGATGTTCGTCTCAGCCGGCGAGGCGCTCGCCAGCGATGCCGAGTTGCGCGGCGAGATCAACAAGGGTCTCGTCACCGTGCTGCGCAGCTTCGTCGCGGACCAGAAGAGCGGCGTCTCCACCTTCATCTCCGATCAGGTCAAAGCGTGGAATATGACCCAGCTGATTTCGCTGATCGAGATCAACATCGGCCGCGACCTGCAATACATCCGCTTCAACGGCTCGTTGATTGGCGGGCTCGCCGGGCTCGCGCTCTACACCGTAGAATTCCTGCTCCGATGGTTGTGACTTTTGCGTCACGGCCGTTAGCATTAACGCGCGGACCTATTGTCGCCCCGCGTCTCTCCCGCTTGAATACCAGGAACCGGCCGCCTAGCTGATTCATGTTGCGCTGCGGAACGATCCAGAAGCCGGCGAGTTGGAATCTGTCTACGCATTTGCCGGCCTCGCCGGCCTCCTTTTCAGCGATTCTTCCTAGGGGACCATTGATGACCGCTACTGCCCAAACGCTGCGTCCGCCGTCCCGTACCTTGATGTTTCTGGAAGGACGCGCGATCCACGAGTTCGGCGCATTCCTCGGCGCGCTGCCGCTGCTGAGCCTTGCGCCGCGCGGCGATGGGCATCCGGTGCTGGTGCTGCCGGGCCTCGTGGCCTCCGACACCTCCACTGGCGCGCTGCGCACGTTTCTGAGCAGCAAGGGCTATGCAGTGGCTGGTTGGCGCCAAGGCCGCAACTACGGCCTGCGGCCCGGCGTGCAGGATGCGATGCTCGGTCAGATCCGAGAGCTCAACGACACCCACGGCCGCAAGATCAGCTTGGTCGGTTGGAGCCTCGGTGGCATCTATGCGCGCCAGCTTGCCAAGATGGTGCCGGACAGCGTGCGCCAAGTGATCACGCTTGGTAGCCCCTTTGCCGGCGATCCACGCTCGACCAACGCCTGGCGCGTCTATGAATGGGCGAGCGGCCGCAAGGCCGACGAGGTTGATCCGCGTTTCGGCGGCGAGCTTGTCGCTCCGCCGCCGGTGCCGACCACCGCCATCTTCAGCCGTACCGACGGAGTCTGCGCCTGGCAAGGCTGCATGGAGAAGACGGGCGCACAGACCGAGAGCATCGAGGTCGAGAGCAGCCATTGCGGCATGGGCCATCATCCGGCCGCCGTCTATGCCGTAGCCGATCGCCTCGCGCAGAAGGAAGGCCAGTGGCGCCCGTTCGATCGCAGCGGCTGGCGCAGCGTGGTGTATCCCGATCCGCATCGGTAGCGCTCCTCTTCACCTCTCCCTGCAAGCTGGGCGAGGTCGGATTGCATCGGAGATGCGATAGCGGGGAGAAGGAGAAGAGCCGTCGTCCCGCTCCACTGTCGCGCCTGCACCAAACGCGCTAAGGCTGCCGCATGGCGCATCCGCTCTCTCGTATCATCGACCAGCTCAAGCGCGAGCCCTCGCGCACCGGCTCCATCGTCATCACAGTGTTTGGTGATGCCATCGTGCCGCGTGGTGGCTCGGTGTGGCTCGGCACGCTGCTGGAATTCTTCGAAAGCCTCGACATCGTCAGCGGCGTGGTGCGCACCGCAATGTCGCGGCTTGCCGCCGACGGCTGGCTGACGCGCGAGAAGGTCGGTCGCAACAGTTTCTATCGCCTGGCCGACAAGGGCCGCCAGACGTTCGAGGCCGCGACGCGCCACATCTACGATCCGCCGCCGTCCGACTGGACCGGACGTTTCGAGCTGCTGCTGATCGGCAATGGCGAGGATCGCGACGCATCGCGCGAAGCGCTGCGCAATGCCGGCTTCGGCAGCCCGCTGCCGGGCGTATGGGTCGCGCCATCGGGCGTTCCGGTGCCGGATGAGGCCGCGGGCGCGATCCGCCTCGAAGTCTCGGCGGAAGACGACAGCGGCCGCCGTCTGCTCAGCGCGAGCTGGCCGCTCGATCGGACCGCCGATGCCTATCTGAAATTCATGAAGACGTTCGAGCCGCTGCGCGCCGCGATCGCGCGCGGCACGGATCTGTCCGAGGCCGACGCCTTCACCGCGCGGATCCTCTTGATCCACCATTACCGCCGCGTCGTGCTGCGCGATCCATTGCTGCCCGAGAGCCTGCTGCCGCCGGATTGGCCGGGCAGGGCGGCCCGCGAACTCTGCGGTGAGATCTATCGCGCGCTGCTTGCTCCGTCCGAACAATGGCTCGACAGCCATGGAACCAATGAAAAAGGGCCGTTGCCGGCCGCGCGAAAGCTGCTGGAACGAAGGTTCGGCGCCTGATCATTATGTTACAGAAATATCTTGCATGATGTAAATCTTGTTATATATTCTCTCCCAATAAACGGGAGGATGCGCATGTACACCCAGGCGCTGAACACGGCCGAGACCGCTGATCGCGATCTCGAGGACGCAGGCAAGGCTGCGCAATTCCAGGCCCGCATCGATGCCGAGGAGCGCATCGAGCCGAACGACTGGATGCCGGCGGCCTATCGCAAGACGCTCACCCGCCAGATCTCCCAGCACGCCCATTCTGAAATCGTCGGCATGCTACCAGAAGGCAACTGGATCACGCGCGCCCCGACCTTGCGCCGCAAGGCCGCGCTGCTCGCCAAGGTGCAGGATGAATGCGGCCACGGGCTCTATCTCTATGCCGCCGCCGAGACGCTCGGCTCCTCGCGCGAGGAGCTGGTCGACGCCATGCTCGCCGGCAAGGCCAAATATTCATCGATCTTCAACTATCCGACGCTGACCTGGGCGGACATCGGCACGATCGGCTGGCTGGTCGACGGCGCCGCGATCATGAACCAGATCCCGCTGTGCCGCTGCTCCTACGGGCCTTATGCGCGCGCGATGATCCGCGTCTGCAAGGAGGAGTCCTTCCACCAGCGCCAGGGTTACGAGATCATGGTGACGCTGTGCCGCGGCTCGGAGGAGCAGAAGGCGATGGCGCAGGACGCGCTGAACCGCTGGTGGTGGCCGGTGCTGATGATGTTCGGCCCGCCGGACGCGACGAGCCAGCACAGCGACACCTCGACGAAGTGGAAGATCAAGCGCTTCTCCAATGACGAGCTGCGCCAGAAGTTCGTCGATGCCACCGTGCCGCAGGCGCAATATCTCGGCCTCACCATTCCCGATCCCGGCATGATTCAGGACGCCGACGGCCACTGGCGCTACAGCGAGATCGACTGGACCGAGTTCAAGCAGGTGCTGGCCGGCAACGGCCCCTGCAATCGCGACCGCATCGCCGCGCGCCGCAAGGCGCACGAGGAGGGCGCCTGGGTGCGCGAGGCGGCAGCTAGCTATGCAGCCAAGCGCGCCCAGCGTCAGACCGCCCAGGCTGCCGAATAGGAGACCGATATGGCCACGCCGAACACGCCGCTGTGGGAAGTCTTCATTCGCAGCCGTAACGGGCTCGCGCACAAGCATGTTGGTTCGCTGCATGCGAGCGATGCGACCATGGCGCTGCAGGCCGCCCGCGACATCTACACCCGGCGCGGCGAGGGCCTGTCGATCTGGGTCGTGCCCTCGAGCGCGATCACCGCGAGCGATCCCGCCGAGAAGGGCATGATGTTCGAGCCGGCGGAATCCAAGATCTACCGGCACCCGACGTTCTACGAGGTGCCGGATGAAGTGGGGCACATGTGATGGTGGTCGCCAACATCCAGGTCTCCGAAACCCCGCTGGTGATCTACGCGCTGCGCCGCGCCGACGATGCGCTGATCCTCGGTCACAGGCTGTCGGAATGGTGCGGGCACGCGCCGATGCTGGAAGAGGACATGGCGCTCTCCAACATCGCGCTCGACCTGATCGGCCAGGCGCGGGAGCTCTACACCTTTGCCGCCAAGGTCGAAGGCAGGGACAACGACGAGGACAAGCTCGCTTACTTGCGTGACGTGCGGCAGTACCGCAATCTTCTCCTAGTCGAGCAGCCCAACGGCGATTTTGCCCAGACCTTGGTGCGGCAATTCTTCTATTCCGCCTTCGCCGATCTCTACTGGCGCGCGATGATGAATTCGCGCGATGCGACGCTGGCGGCGATTGCTGCGAAATCGGAGAAGGAGAGCGCGTACCATCTGCGCCATGCCTCGGAATGGATCATCCGGCTCGGCGACGGCACGGAGGAGAGTCATCGCCGGGCGCAGGCTGCGATCGACAATCTCTGGGCCTTTACCGGCGAGATGTTTGCCGTCGACGACGGCGAACGCGCTCTGATCCATGCCGGCATTGCCGTCGATCCCGCAAGCTTGCGCGGGCGCTGGCTGGCGACTCTCTCGGAGGTCACGCGTGAAGCAACGCTCGCGCTGCCGCAGAACGACTGGATGCAGCAGGGCGGTCGCTCCGGTCGTCACAGCGAGCATCTCGGCCACCTCCTGTCGGAGCTGCAATCGATGCAGCGAACTTTCCCGGGGCTGATATGGTGACGGTGACCGATGACGCCGTGCTGCGCCAGCGCGCCTGGGACGCCGCCGCAAGCGTGGTCGATCCGGAAATTCCGGTGCTGAGTATCGCCGATCTCGGCGTGCTGCGCGACGTCGTTCTCGACGGCGATCATGTCGAAGTCGCGATCACGCCGACCTATTCGGGCTGCCCGGCCATGAACATGATCGCGCTCGAAATTGAGCTCGCGCTGGAGCGCGCCGGTTTCCATCAACCGAAGGTACGAACCGTGCTGTCGCCGGCCTGGACCACGGACTGGATGAGCGAGGAAGGCCGCAAGAAGCTGCGCGCCTACGGCATCGCGCCCCCGCAAGCCGCGAGCTCGCGCCGCGCGCTGTTCGGCGCGCAGACGGTGGCGTGCCCGCAATGCGGCTCGGACAAGACCGAGCTGCTGTCCGAATTCGGCTCGACCTCCTGCAAGGCGCTCTGGCGCTGCAAGGCCTGCCGCGAACCCTTCGACTATTTCAAGTGCCATTGACCATGTCCGCAGCCGCACCGCGCTTCCATCGCCTCGCCGTCAGGGACCTCCGCCGCGAGGCCACGGACGCCGTCTCGATGACCTTTGCCATCCCCAACGAACTCGCCGGCGATTACGCCTTCACGCCCGGCCAGTATCTGACGCTGCGCGCCACGCTCGACGGCGAAGAGGTGCGCCGCTCCTATTCGATCTGCTCCGGCCCTGACGACGGCGAGATCCGTATCGCCGTCAAGAAGGTCGATGGCGGCGCATTTTCGAGCTGGGCCGCCGAAGATCTCAAATGCGGCGACGAGCTCGACGTGATGACGCCGACCGGCCGCTTCGGTCTGGTCCCGCCGACAGATCGTGCGCGCGTTCATGTCGGCTTCGCCGCCGGCTCCGGCATCACGCCGATCCTGTCGATCGTGAAGGGCGTGCTCGCGCGCGAGCCGGGCAGCCGCTTCTTTTTGTTCTACGGCAACCGCACCACCGACAACATCATGTTCCTCGAAGCGCTCGAGGAGCTCAAGGACCGCTTCATCGATCGTCTCTCGATCTTTTACGTGCTCTCCGGCGAGGAGCAGGACATTCCGATCCTGCATGGCCGGCTCGACGGCGACAAGGTGAGGGTGCTGCTCCGCGCGCTGGTGCCGGCGGCCAGCGTCGATCACGTCTTCATCTGCGGTCCTCTTGGCATGAGCGAGGACATCGAGGCGACCTGCCGCGATCTCGGCATCGCCGACGAGCGCATCCATGTCGAGCGCTTCGTTTCCGAGTTCGGCGGCAAGCCGCGGCCGAAAAAGGCGGTTGCGCCCGACGCGCCGCCGAAGGCGATCGCCTCGCTGATCATCGACGGCAAGCGCCGCGACGTGCCCGTCGCCGAGGACGAGGCCATCCTCGATGCCGCGCTGCGCGCCGGCGTCGATCTGCCCTTCGCCTGCAAGGGCGGCATGTGCTCGACCTGCCGCGCCAAGCTGGTCGAAGGCGAGGCGCCGATGGACATCAACTATTCGCTGGAACCGTGGGAGCTCGAGGCCGGTTTTGTTCTCACCTGCCAGGCCAAGCCGTCCACCGAGCGCGTCGTGGTCGATTATGATCATGTCTGATCAGGCGTTCTGCGGCTCCGCAATGCAAATGCGTCGCAATATTTGACAGTGTGAGCCAACCAGAACAACATCATGAGCAAACGTCTGGCCGGGAGAAGCACGTGAACGTGAAAGCCGCCCTGTCGTCTGAGGATATCGCCCGCGCCTGCGCCGATGCGATGTGGGCCGAGGACGATGCCTCCAAAGGTCTCGGCATGGAGATCGTCGAGATCGGCCCGGGCTTCGCGACGCTCGCCATGACGGTGCGGCCGGACATGGTCAACGGCCAGCGCATCGCCCATGGCGGCTTCATCTTCACGCTCGCCGATTCCGCCTTCGCGTTCGCCTGCAACTCGCACAATGAGCGCGTCGTGGCGGCGCAGGGCCAGATCACCTTCATCAAGCCCGGCAAGCTCGGCGATCGTCTCATCGCCAAGGCGCGGGAGATCACGCGCGGCGGCCGCTCCGGCATCTACGATGTGCGTGTCACGGTGGGCGAGGTCGTCATCGCGGAATTCCGCGGACATTCCCGCGTCATTCCCGGCAAATGGCTGCCGGCGCAAGATCAATAAAACCAAACAAAAAAGAACAGGCAATGTGGGGAAACGAGGATGGCTCTGACGAGGCTCAAGGAAGGTGGCAACGCCTATAGCGCCGAGATGGATGCGCATGAGCGCGCCTCGCGCGGCGAGATCATGGCGCTGCAGAAGCAGCGGTTGGCGTGGTCGCTGAAGCACGCCTACGACAACGTCGCGCATTACCGCAAGGCTTTCGACAAAGCGGGCGTGCATCCGTCCGACTTTCGCGATCTCTCTGATCTTGCCAAATTTCCGTTCACGGTGAAGACGGACCTGCGCGACAATTATCCCTTCGACATGTTCGCCGTGCCGCGCGAAAAGCTCGTGCGGGTGCATGCTTCATCCGGAACGACCGGAAAGCCGATCGTGGTCGGCTATACGCAGCGCGATATCGACACTTGGTCCGAGGTGATGGCCCGCTCGATCCGCGCCGCCGGCGGCCGCACCGGCATGATCATCCACAATGCCTATGGTTATGGCCTCTTCACCGGCGGTCTCGGCGTGCACTACGGCGCCGAGAAGCTCGGCTGCACCGTGGTGCCGATCTCCGGCGGCATGACCGAGCGGCAGGTGCAGCTCATCAACGATTTCCGCCCCGACATCATCACGGTAACGCCGAGCTACATGCTGGCGATCCTCGATGAGTTCAAGCGCCAGAAGCTGGATCCGCGCCAGTGTTCGCTCAAGATCGGCATCTTCGGCGCGGAGCCCTGGACCAATGCAATGCGCGCCGAGATCGAGGACGCTTTCGACATGGACGGGACCGACATCTATGGCCTGTCCGAGGTGATCGGCCCGGGCGTCGCTCAGGAATGCATCGAGACCAAGGACGGCCTGCACATCTGGGAGGATCATTTCTACCCGGAAGTGATCGACCCCGAGACCGGCGCGGTGCTGCCTGACGGCGAGAAGGGCGAGCTGGTCTTCACGTCGCTCACCAAGGAAGCCTTTCCGGTGATCCGCTATCGAACCCGCGACCTGACGCGGCTGCTGCCGGGAACGGCACGGCCGGGCATGCGGCGGATGGAGAAGGTGACCGGGCGCTCGGACGACATGATCATCCTGCGCGGCGTCAATCTGTTCCCGACCCAGATCGAGGAGGTGCTGCTCGCGACCGACTGGTGCGGCGGCCATTTCATGCTCGAGCTCACCCGGGAAGGCCGCATGGACGAGCTCACCATCATCGCCGAGGCGCGGCCCGAGAGCTGGGACGGCCGCGGCCTCGTCGACCATGCGGATCGAATTTCGACCCACATCAAGAATACGATCGGCGTCAGCTCCAGGGTGCAGGTAGTTGCGCCGGCCACGCTGGAGCGCTCGCTCGGCAAGGCCAAGCGGCTCTTCGACAAGCGGCCAAAGGACTGACCGGACGGATTGACTCGACCGGCGCCAGAGGCGACAAGGCCCGCGAGAAATCGCGGGTCTTTTCATGTCAGCCGATGCCAAAACCGTCGAAGCGCGCTGTGTGCGCCTCAGCGCCAAAGCTGAAAATGCCGCTGCGCTTGCGCCGACAATTGAGCGGCAGATGCTTGCGCGCGGGCCGAACGATCTTCTGATCGAGGTGAAGGCTGCCGCGGTCAATCCCTCCGACGTCAAGGCTGCGACCGGGCTGATGCCCTATGCCGTGTTCCCCCGGACCCCCGGCCGCGACTATGCCGGCGTGGTGATTGACGGGCCCGCCGCCACCATTGGGAACGAAGTGTTCGGCTCGTCCGGGGACCTCGGCATTCGTCGTGACGGCACTCATGCGAGCCATCTCGTGGTCGAAGCCGATGCGGTCGTGGAGAAGCCGAAGACTGTGTCCTGGGAGGAGGCCGCCGGCATCGGCGTGCCCTTCGTGACCGCGATGGAAGGCTTTCGCAGGGCGGGCGTGCCGAAGCGCGGCGAGACCGTTCTGGTTTTCGGGGTGAATGGCAAGGTCGGTCAGGCCGCGGTGCAGATCGCGACCTGGCAGGGCGCGCGCGTGATCGGTGTGGTGCGCAGGGCGGAAGCCTATGAAGGCCACACCAACGCGCCCATCGAGGTGATCGACGCCTCCGCCACCGAAATCGCCGCGCGCGTGCACGAATTGACCGGCGGCAAGGGCGCCGACGTCGTCTTCAACACGGTCGGCGATCCCTATTTCCAGGCCGCGCACAAATCGCTCGCGCTTCGCGGCCGCCAAATCCTGATCGCCGCGATCGACCGCATCGTGCAGTTCAACATCCTCGAATTCTATCGGGGCCAGCACACTTATGTCGGCATCGACACGCTGGGTCTATCCTCGGCCGCGACGGGCGCGGTGCTGCGCGACATCGGGCCGGGTTTTGCCAGCGGCCATCTGAAGCCGTTTCCGATCAGGGCGAATGCGATCTATCCGCTGGAGCGCGCGAAGGAAGCGTATGTTGCGGTCGCCGGCTCGTCACGTGACCGGGTGATCCTGAAGCCGTAACCATGGAATCCACGCAACTCGTTATCCTGGCAGGCCTGGCCATCGGTCTCGTCTACGGTGCCGTTGGCCTGCTCAGCGGTTTCTGCCTGATGAGCAGCATGCGCGGGTTTCTGGCGGAGGGCGACGGGCGGCTGGTGCGGACCTACGCGCTCGCAATCGCTGTTGCGATCGCCGCGAGCCAGTTCCTCGCCGGCAGCGGCACGGTCGATCTCGGCAAGTCGATCTATCTGCAGCAATCGTTTTCGCCGGCGGTGCTGTTCCTCGGCGGCCTGCTGTTCGGCTACGGCATGGTGCTTTCGAACGGCTGCGGCTCGCGGGCGCTGGTGCTGCTCGGCCGCGGCAATCTCCGCTCCTTCGTGGTCGTGATCGTGCTCGCGATTGCCGCGCAGATGACGCTGAAGGGCCTCATCGCACCGGCGCGCATTGCGCTGGTCCAGGCAACGCAAGCCACGGCTCCTGCCAATTCGCTGCCGTCGTTGCTGGCGACGCTCGGCTTCACGGAATCGCTTTCACGCGCGCTCGCCGCGGCCGCGACAACCGTCGCGCTGAGCCTGTTCGCTTTCGCGCATCCTGCGTTCCGTCGCTCGCCCGGTCAGGTCGTGGCGGGCATCATTGTGGGCCTCCTCGTCGCCGGGGGCTGGCTGGCCACCGGCTATCTCGGTGCCGACGACTTCAATCCGGTCCCCGTGACCTCCCTTACGTTCGTCGCGCCGATCGCCGATAGCCTGCAATATGCCATGCTCTCGACTGGACTGACGCTCAACTTCGGCATCGCGACGGTGGCCGGCGTCTTCGCCGGCAGTCTGGTGACGGCACTCGCAACTGGCCGCTTCAAGCTCGAAGGCTATTCCTCGCCGCGCCACATGCTCCGCTCAGGGACCGGTGCCGCGCTGATGGGGATCGGCGGCGTGATGGCGTTCGGCTGCTCGATCGGGCAGGGGCTCACCGGCGTGTCTACGCTCGCGCTGGGATCGTTCGTCGCGGCTGCCGGCATCCTGCTCGGCACCGCGGCGGGCCTGCGCGGGGTTCTGCGGGTTCAGCCTCTCGCGGTGGCCTGACTGCGCAACAACCGATCGCCCAGCGTCGCAAGGCCGATGCCGGAGACGATCAGCGCGGCCGCGACGGCAAGGCTCGCGTCGATGGGTTCACCCAGAAGGATCGCAGCGCTGGCGATGCCGACCAGCGGTGTCCCGGTGGTGCCGAGCGACGTCGTCAGGGCTGAGATGCTCTTGTTGACCATCGACATCGCCCAATAAGCCAGGACCGTTCCGACCAGGCCCGAATAGAGAAACAACAATACGAGCCTCCACGACCACTCCACATGCGGGAGGCCATCCACAGCTGTCGCGCCGACCGACAGCACGATCGTTGCCACGAGCACCTGCCAAAGCAAAAGCTGAAGCGGAGATCCGATCCAGCGATGCGCGCGGATATAGATGATGTTCGCAGCCCAAGAGATCGCGGCCAGGATGACCATGCCGGCGCCGAGCAGCACGTTTGGGTTGGTCCAGTCGATCGAGGATGGATTCAGGATGACGGCAAGGCCGATCAGCCCGAGCAGAGCGCCGGCGAGCTTCGGCGCCGTCAGCGTGTCCTTGCCGAAAAGGGGCGCGGCGAGTGCGACCCAGAGCGGCGTGGTGTAGCCGAGCACGATGCCCTTGCTTGCGGGCAGGAAGCGAAGGCCGCTGGCAACCAGGATCGAGAACAGCGTCATATGCAGCAGCGCCACGCTCAGGATCACGGGAAAGTCGCGTCGCTCCGGGATCACGAGATTGTTGCTCAGTCCGAGCAGCACGAACAATCCAGCCAGCGCGATCCAACTCCGGATTGCCGCGCTCCACAACGGCGGGACGAACTGCACGAGCTGCTTGGTCACCGACCAATTCACGCCCCAGGCCAGCACCACGATGAGGAACAGGCCGATGGCCGCACGGGGTGACAGGGTGTTCATGTCGCAGGTCCTTGAAGCAGTCCGAGCCGCCGGATAGCATCCCGACTGGCATTTGAAAAAGTGCCAGATTGGAGAAGAAGAGAGTGCCAGTATCCGACACGACGATCTCCGCGTTGATCGAGCTGAAGCGGACCGATGGCGAGGGGCTGGTGGCGCAACTGACGAGCCAGCTGCGAGGCCTGATCGCGACCGGCCGCCTCGGCAAAGGCTGCGTTCTGCCGTCGAGCCGACGGCTTGCGAGCGATCTCGGCGTCTCGCGCAACACCGTCACATACGCGTTCGAGCAGCTCGCGGCCGAGGGATATGTCGCGGCGTCTCATGGCCGCCGTCCCGTGGTCATGATCGACGGCCACGAACGCATCGAACGGGGCGCCGTCGCAGCGGGCGAATGCGTCGGCAAACTGCAGCTCTCGCCTTGGGCTACGAAGCTCCAGCAGGCCGACTGGCCGATGTCTTATCGAGGGGAGCTCAAACCGCTGCGCCCGGGGCTGGGCGATTTCAGGGAGTTTCCGAACGAGGTCTGGGCACGGTGCCTGCGCCGCAGCGCCGTGCATGCAGGCAGGCGCGAGCTGGGACCGGTCAACCGGCTGCGCCTGCGGGAGGCGCTGACGCATTATCTGGCGACGAACCGGGACGTCCGCGCCACGGCGGAGCAGATCATGATCCTGCCGAGCGCGCAGGCCGCGCTGACCTTGATTGCTGCCACACTCATTTCACCGGGCGATCATGTATGGGTTGAAGACCCCGGCTATCCCGGCGCGGCGGCTGCCTTTCACGCATCCGGCGCGCGCCTGACCGGCATCAGGCTGGATGAACAGGGCATGCAGCGAATGCCAGGCCTTGGAGCTCCCGGGCTGATCTTCATGACGCCGTCGCATCAGCACCCAACCGGCCGGTTGATGTCGCTGGCCCGTCGAACCGAGTTTCTCGCGGCAAGCCGGCCCGGCAGGACCTGGATCGTCGAGGACGATTACGACGGCGAATTCCACTACGACAGCCGGCCGGTGCCGGCCTTGCAGGGGTTAGATGCCCATGGCCGTGTGTTCTATGTCGGCACATTCTCGAAGGCGATGAGGTCGGACATCCGGCTCGGCTATCTGGTAGCGCCGGCGGCGCTGGTCAGCACCTTGGAGATCGCGCAGCAGCACATGGGACTGATCGCCGCCAGCCACATTCAGGAGGCGCTGGCCGAATTCATCGCCGATGGGCACTTCCTCGCGCATCTGCGCCGCATGCGCCGGCTCTATCACGCGCGCCGCGATCATCTTGTCGAGGAGCTGCAGCGGCATCTCGGTGGCATGCTCTTGGTCGAGGTGCCCCCCGGCGGTATCCAGCTCGTCGCCCGTCTCGAGCGCGGCCGCACTGATCGGGCGGCGGTGAAGCGGCTGGTCGAGGCGGGCGTCGAAACGCGCGCCTTGTCCAGCCTGGCGCTCGGCAAGCCGCGCGATCACGGCCTGCTGCTCGGCTTTGCGGCGTGGCGCGAAAACGAGATCAGCGCGGCCGTGCGCACGATGGCGTCGTGCTTCTAGTGGGGCATCGCTACTCCACCGCTTTCGTCACGATCCGGATCTCCGATGTCAGCGTCCGGTGCACCGGGCACTTGTCGGCGATCTCCATCAGCTTCTTGCGCTGCTCGGCATCGAGCGCGCCGTCGATCGCGATGTCGCGCTCGATCTGGTCGAGCATGCCCTCGCGGGTCTCGCACTCCGCACAATCCTTGGCGTAGATCTTGGAATGCTTCAGCGTCACCGTGACGCGGTCGAGCGGCAGCGACTTGCGGTCGGCATAGAGACGCATGGTCATTGAGGTGCAGGCACCTAAGCCGGCGAGCAGGAAATCGTACGGGCCGGGTCCGGCATCCGCGCCGCCAGCCGCGAGCGGCTCGTCCGCCACCAGATGATGCGGGCCGACGGTGATGGTCTGGTTGAACTTGCTCTTGCGGGTCTCCTGCACCACGACCTTGCGCGGCTCCTCCGGCAGATCCATCGCCTTCGCGGGCGTCGCTGCATCGACGTAACGGCTGGCCCAGGCCACGATCACGTCGGCGGCGTAGAGCGCGTCAGCAGGCTTGGTCAGAAGATGATCGGCATGGTCGAGCGAGACGAAGCTCTTGGGGTGTCTTGCCGCGACGAAGAGCTTCGTTGCGTTGTCGATGCCGACGGTGTCGTCGAGGGGCGAATGCATCACCAGCAGCGCCTTGTGCAGGCCGGTGACGTCCTTCATCAGCTCGTGCTCGGCGATATCGTCGATGAATTCGCGCTTGATCCGGAACGGGCGTCCCGCAAGCGAGACTTCGACCTCGCCTTGTGCGCGGATGTTGTCGAGATGCTCCCTGAACAGGCCGGTGACGTGGGCGGGATCCGAGGGCGCCGCGATGGTGGCCACCGCTCTCGCCTCGGGAATCCGTCCGGCAGCGGCGAGGATCGCGGCGCCACCCAGGCTATGGCCGATCAGGATCGAGGGCGCCTTGCGGGTCTCGCGCAGATGATCGGCCGCGCGCACGAGATCGGCAACGTTGGAGGAGAACGTCGAGTTGGCGAAATCACCGCCGCTGGAGCCGAGCCCGGTGAAGTCGAAGCGCAGCACCGCGATGCCCTTGGCGGCGAGCGCGACCGAGATGCGCTTGGCCGCCAGCGTGTCCTTGCCGCAGGTGAAGCAATGCGCGAACAGCGCGAAAGCCGCGGGCTCGCCGTCAGGCAGCTCCAGCGCGGCCGCGAGCTGATGGCCGCCTTCGCCGGTGAATTGAAAGCGTTCCGTCGGCATGGGCTTCCCCCCGTCTTGCTCGAACCTAATCGCCCGAATAGCGCTGCTCGGCCCAGGGATCACCGCGGTTATGATAGCCGCGGACTTCCCAGAAGCCCGGCGCGTCCTCGGTCAGGAATTCGATGGCCTGGAGCCATTTCGTGCTCTTCCAGAAATAGAGGTGCGGCACGACCAGCCGCACCGGGCCGCCATGCTCCTCCGTCAGCGGCTGGCCGGACCAGCTGTGGGCGAGCAGCGCGTCCTCGGCGGCAAAATCCTCCAGCGCGAGATTGGTGGTGTAACCGTCATAGGAATGCAGCACGACGAAGCGAGCATCCTCGCGCGGCTGGCAGGCCACCAGCAGCTCACGCGTGGCGAGCCCTTCCCATTCGTTGTCATAGCGCGACCAGGTCGTGACGCAATGGATGTCCGAGGTGAACCGGGACTGCTTCTGCGCGGCGAATTCGGCAAAGGTCCAGAAAACGGGGGTCTCGACCGCGCCATAGACGTCGAGCCGCCAGCGCTCGCGCGAGACCGGCGGCGTGACCCCGAGATCGAGTACCGGCCAGTCCTTGGTGAGGTGCTGCCCGGGCGGAAGCCTTTGATCCTCCGGGCGTGTCATCTTGCCGGTGAGAAAGCGGCCCTCGCGCGCCCACTTCTCCTTGGTGCGCGTCAGCTTGCTGTCGGATGGCGTCTCGTCGGTCATGGCCTGTGCTCGTGGCGATGCATGGCGGAGGCGTGCTTGGTGTCGCGCCCGCCATGAAAGGCCTGTCCGCTTCCTTTGGGAAGGCCTTACATCGCCTTTCCGAGCAAAAATGGCAACTGGCGGGGGCCGCGCACCGTTCCTTGCGACCAAGTCACAGTGCCTGCCGGATCGAGCCGGAAGTCGGGAATCCGCTTCAGCCATTCCTCCAGCGCCACCTGCATTTCCATGCGCGCGAGGTTGGAACCGACGCAGCGGTGGATGCCGAGGCCGAAGGCCGCGTGACGATTCTCGCGCCGGTCGATCACGACTTTGTCAGCGTCCGGAAACATCGTGGGGTCGCGGTTGGCTGCCGGGAACGACAGCAGCACCATGTTGCCCGGCTTGACCGGACAGCCGGACACCGTGGTCTCCTTGACCACCTCGCGCGCCATCGTCACCGGCGAATAGGCGCGCAGCAGCTCCTCCACGGCGGTTGGAATCAGTCCGGGCTCGGCGATTAGCCGCTCGCGGTCGGCCGGCGTCTTCGCAAGATGCCAGAGCGAGGAGCCGATCGCGCTCCAGGTGGTGTCGATGCCGGCGATCAGCAGCAGGCGCAGCGAGCCCATCACATGGGTGTCCTCGAGCGGATTGCCGTTCTTGTCCCTGGCGTTCATCAGGTAGGAGATCAGGTCGTCGGTGGGCTTGCTCTTGCGCGCTTCGATGTGGCCGCCGAAATAGGCCGTCATCTCCTGCACGGCCTGGAGCAGCTTGCTCTCGTCCTTGATGCCGAGCTCGAGGATCATGTGGATCCAATTGATGAAAAGGTCGCTGTCGCTCTCGGGAATTCCGAGCATGTGCGCGATCGCCCGAACCGGGATGTGCTTGGTGTAGCGCGCCGCAGCGTCCACCCTCTGCTCGGCGAGGAAGTCGTCGATCAGCTCGTTGCAGATGGCGCGGACGCGCGGCTCGAGCTTCTTCATCGCGTCCGGGGTGAACGGCGGCAGCAGCAATTGCTTGGCCGGCTTGTGCTCGGGCGGATCGGAGGTGATCGGCGGGGCTGCGTTCCTGCTGGTGATTTCCGGCCGTACGTCGCGGACGATGATGCGGCGGGAGGAGAAGTGCTCGGTGTCGTTGGCGATCTCGCGCACGGCCTCATAGGTCGTCGGCAAATAGCAGCCGAGGAAGCGTTTCGTGTGCACCACGGGGCTTACGGCTCGCAGCTCGTCCCAGATCGGGAACGGGTCCTCGGTCCATTGCGGATCGGTGTGGTCGAAATCATGAACCCAGTCGGTAACGGGCGGATGGGCGACAGGCTGGTCGACGTCGGACATGGCAGGGAATCCCTTGGCTCGTATTCGCTGAACGCAGCGGGGCGGCAACGGCCGCACTATTCCTCGATCACATCGATTGCGATTTCCGGGCAGTTGGATTTCGCAAGCCAGGCCTTGTCCTCGAGTCCCGGAGGGACGGTGCCGTCACCAGCTTCGTGCGCGTTGCCGTATTCGTCGAGCTCGAAAAGCTCCGGCGCGAGCGCCTTGCAGCGGGCATGGCCCTGGCATTTGTCGGGATCGACGTGAACCTTCAGTCGCTCTGCCATTCTCGGCTTCCTTGGTCGTGTGCGCGCGACGGCCCGAAGGCGGCGCGTTTCCTCATCTCGGTTCTATTTAAGTTATATACTATTACATTCGCGGCGGGCTTCCCTTGTCAAGCGGGAACTTGTAGGCTTCGCCCCGACATGCGTTCACGACCAGCCCGCAAGCCCGCGAAGACCTACCACCATGGCGATCTTCGCGATGCGTTGATCGAGGCCGCGCTGCAAGAGGCGGAGCGGGGCGGCGCGGAGGCGATCAGCATCAAGGCGCTTGCCAAGAAGCTCGGGGTCTCGCAGCCGGCGCCATACCGGCATTTTGCCGACCGCGAGGCGCTGCTCGCCGCCGTCACCGCGCAAGCATTCCGGCAGCTCTCGGCGCTCTTGCGTGATGCGATGGCAAAGCCGTCGCAGCAATCGAAGCTCTCGCGGCTCGCACAGGCGACGCTCGATTTCGGCTTGCGCCGGAATGGCATCTACCGCCTGATGTTCGCCTCGCGCACGGTGTCCTGCGCGGCCAAGGGCAGCGAGCTGCACGAGGCAACGCGGGAGACCTTTGCGCTCGTCATCGAAGCTCTGGAAGCGCCCGCCGTGGGCTATTTGCGCGAACGGCAGGCGCTCAAGATCTGGGCGGCGCTGCACGGCGTGGTGATGCTGGCCGAGCAGGGCCTGTTCACGGGCGAGGCGGCGCATGCCACGCGCGAGGAGCTGGTCGAGGATTTCGTCAACGAGACGAAGGCTGCGCTTGCGGTCGCGATCAAGGATGCGCGACGTCGGACCAAGGCCGGCGCTTAGAGCATGATCCGGAAAAGTGCATGGCGGTTTTCCGAAAAGATCATGCTCAAACAATAACCTAAAGCGCGATGACGATCCATCCTAATCGCATCGCGCTTTAGGCCTTCGCCTTCAGCAGCTTCATCAGCTTTTCGACCGCGCTGTCCGGCGTGGTCACGACGGGGCGGCCGGTGGCCTCCGCGACCAGCGGCGCCGTCGCGGCGATGCTGAATTGCGCCAGCGCGATGACGTCGCAATCGCGCAAGCTCCGTGAGGCCTCCGCGATCAGCCGGTCATGCGTGGCGCGGTCGCCGCGGTCGAGCGCGGCCAGCGCGCCGTCGGCGAGCTTCGGCACCACCTCGACGGAGGCGGGAAACTCGGGCGGCATCGACGCCAGCGTCGGCTGAAAGGTCGAGAGCAGGCCGATGCGCCGGCCGATGGTCACCGCCCTCTCGATCATGGCCTCGTTCGGCTTCAGCACCGGCATCGGCGCATGCGCGCGCGCGACGGCCTCGATGCACGGGCCGAAGGCGGAGCAGGTGAACAGGATTCCATCCGCTCCCGTCGCCGCTGCATAGTCGCCGAGCGCGAGGAACCGTTCCGTCATGGCATTGTTGAGTTGCCCGTCGCGGGCGAGATCCGCCGAGAGACTGTCGTCAAGCAGGTTCATCAGCCGCGCCTCGGGCCACGCCTGCGCAAACGCTGCCTCGATCGGGGCGATGGAATGCTTGAGGGCGTGGATAAGGGCGATGCGCATGGGGGGGCTCGATGCTTCTTCTCCCTCTCCCCGTTCTTACGGGGAGAGGGTCGGGGGTGAGGGGCTCTCTCGGCACAAAAAGGTGAGAGTTGGACGCGCGGAAACTCCCCCTCACCCGGATTGCTGCGCAATCCGACCTCTCCCCGCAAGCGGGGAGAGGTGAACTCCCTTACTTGAACGGAATGGCGTACATCAAGCCGCCTTTGCTCCAGAGGCCGTTGAGGCCGCGATCGAGCTTGAGCGGGCTGGCCTTGCCGACATTGCGCTCGAAAATCTCGCCGTAATTGCCGCCGGCCTTGATCGCCTTGACCAGCCATTTGTTGTCGAGCCCGAGCCGCGAGCCGAGGTCGCCGCTGGCCCCTAGCAGCCGCTGGATCGCAGGCGTTTGCGACTTCGTCATCTCCTCGACATTGGCTTGCGTGACGCCGAGCTCCTCGGCCTCGATCAGGCCGTAATGCAGCCAGGCGATGATGTCGCTCCAGACCTCGTCGCCATTGCGGGTGAAGGGTCCGAGCGGCTCCTTGCTGATGGTCTGCGGCAGCACAATGTAGTCGGCTGCGTTCGGCGCGGCCGTGGTCACCGCGCCGGCGAGGGCCGAAGCGTCCTGGGTCATCGCATCGCAGCGGCCGCCGAAGAAGGTCTGGTACATGGTGTCGACGCGCTCGAACACCAGCGGCTTCCAGTCGATGCCGTTGGCGCGGCCGTAATCGCCGAGCGTGACCTCGTGCGTGGTGCCCTGCGCGACGCAGACGGTGGCGCCCTTGAGGTCCTTCAGCTCCTTGACGCCGAGGTCCTTCTTCACGACAAAACCCTGGCCGTCGTAGAAGTTGATCGGACCCTGCCGCAGGCCCAGCGTCGCGCCGCGCAAATAGGTCTGCGTCGAGTTGCGATAGAGCACGTCGATCTCGCCCGATTGCAGAGCGGTGAAGCGGTTCTGAGCCGTCAGCGAGACGTAGCGCACCTTGGTAGGATCGCCGAGCACGCCGGCCGCCAGCGCGCGGCAATAATCGACGTCGAGACCCCTGTAATTGCCTTGCGAGTCCGGCGCCGAGAAGCCGGCAAAACCGGCACTGACGCCACACACCAGCGTGCCGCGGCTCTTCACCGTATCGAGCGTCGCCGCCGCTGCGATCACCGTCGATGCCGCGAGCAGGCCCGCTGCGATAACCACTTTCCTCATACTACTCTCCCCTCACTGATTGACACTACGCAACACGCTGTCGACGGCCGTGCCCAGCTTGTCGACGATCAGGTCGATTTCGTCCGCCGAGGCGATATAGGGCGGTGCCAGCAGCACGTGGTCGCCGCGCACGCCATCGACGGTACCACCGGTGGGATAGCAGCCGAGGCCACCGGCAAAGGCCTCCGCCTTGATCTTCTGGTGCAGCTTGAGGGCCGGATCGAACGAGGTGCGGGTAGCGCGATCGGCGACCAGCTCGATCGCCCAGAACAGGCCGCGGCCCCTGATGTCGCCGACATGGCGATGATTGCCGAAGCGTTCGGTCAGGCGCTGCTCGAGCTGCTTGCCGCGCTCCTTCACGCGGTCGAGCAGGCCATCCTCGCGGATCACATCCTGCACCGCGAGCGCCGCAGCGCAGGCGAGGGGATGCGCCAGATAAGTGTGGCCGTGCTGGAACGCGCCCGAGCCTGCGCGGATGGTGTCGATGATCTTGCCGCTTGCCAGCATCGCACCAATCGGCTGATAGCCGCCGCCGAGCCCCTTTGCGATCGCCTGGATGTCGGGGGCGACACCTTCTTGCTCCCACGCATGCATCGTGCCGGTGCGGCCCATGCCGCACATGACCTCGTCGAGAATGAGCAGCGCACCGTGACGGTCGCAGATCTCGCGCATCGCTTTGAAGTAGCCGTCCGGGGCGGTCACGGCGCCGGCGGTGGCGCCGACGACGGGCTCGGCGAGGAAGGCGGCGACGGTGTCGGGGCCGAGCCGCTGGAACTCGGCTTCGAGCTCGGCGGCGAGGCGCGCGACGAACCGCGCGTCCGACTCGCCCTCGCGCTTCTCGCGATAGGCGAACGCCGGCGTGACGTGGCTGAAAGCGGTCGAGAGCAGCGGCGCATAGGGAGCGCGACGCCAGGCATTGCCGCCGGCGGCGAGCGCGCCGAGCGTGTTGCCGTGATAGCTCTGCCGCCGCGCGATGAAGTGCTGCCGCTGCGGTTCGCCGCGCTCGATGAAATATTGCCGCGCCAGCTTGATGCTGGCTTCGATCGCCTCCGATCCGCCGCTGACGAAATAGGCGTAGGCGAGCCCGCCGGGCTCGTGTCCGACCAGTGTTTCAGCAAGTGCTTCCGCCGGCTCGGAGGAGAAGAAAGCCGTATGCGCATAGGCGAGGGTGGACGCCTGCTTGGCCATCGCCGCGATCACGCGCGGATGCTGGTGGCCGAGGCAGGAGACCGCCGCCCCGCCGGAGGCATCGATGATGCGACGTCCGTCCTCGGCGAAGAGATAAACGCCCTCGCCGCCGATCGCCTTTGGCGGGGTTTCGCGCAGCGAGCGATGCAGCACGCGGCTGGTGCGAGTGCTCATGGGTCAACCTTTCTCCGGGACGTAGGTGGAGGCAGCAGTGAGCCGCGCCTCGGTGTTTTCCAGCCGCTTCTTCGCGGCGGCGCCGCCGAGCGAGAATGTGACCGCCGCGAGCGACTGCGCGATCGCGATCGCGCCCGTGAGACTGGGGAAAAAGCCGGGCGAGGAGGCTGCCTCGAACAGCAGCACATGGTCGGCGCCTTCGGCCATCGGTGCCGACAGGCTGTCCGCAATCGCGATCAGCGTCGCGCCGCTGCGATGCGCGGCCTGCGAGACGCGGACGCTCGCATGCGTGTAAGGCAGGAAGCCGATGACGATGACGGCTTCGCTGGGCCGGAACGCGCCGAGATCGAGGTCGTCGGGCCCGGACGTGCCGACGAGCTGCACCTGTTCGGGCCGGAACAGGCGCAGCTCGTAGTTCAGGAGTTCCGCGACGCTGCGGCAGCTGCGATAGCCCGCGATCCAGATCCGCTTGGACTCGTGCAGCGCGCGCGCCGCTTCCGCGATCGGCTGTGCCGGGATGCGCGGAAGGCCGGCGGCCTCGGCCTCGAGCTTGTCGAGGATGAGCGTAACATCGGCGTTCGGCCCGTGACGGCGGCCTCTTGTGCGGCCGGAGAAGGGCGCGGTCTGGGACGGCCGCCGCGCCTCGGTCAGCGCCGCACGCAGCTCGTCCCATCCGGAATAGCCGATCGCTTTCGCAAGCCGCGTGAACGCGGCGGGATCGGCACCGGCTTCCGCTGCGAGATCGCGCATCGAGCGGGTGGTGGCATCGTAGTCGTTGGCGGCGACGAAACGGCCGACCTCCTGTAAGCGCAGGGGGAGCGACGGCAATGCGATGCGCAGTTCGCTCAAGGGCGAGGATTTCGCGGGCTCGGCCATGAAACATTTGTTGCATGAATCTGAGTTCGATGCAACAGTTGACGTGCGTCGCCGGAAACCGCTGCATTCGACGAAGGATTTTTGTGCTGTGACCGCCGATCATCCCAGGCCGCCGCCGCGCCGCCGCTTCGTGCTCGGCCGCAACCAATTGAAGGGCCTGTTCTGGCAGGTCCTGGTGGTCGGCATCGCGATCGCAGTGATCGCCTTCCTCTGGTCCAATACCGTCACCAATCTGTCGGCCCGCCGCATTACGACCGGCTTCGCTTTTCTCGGCCGTGAGGCCGGTATGCCGATTGCCGACAACCTGCTCGCCTACAATCCTGGGGATACCTACCTCTGGGCCTTCGTCGTCGGCGTCGCCAACACCTTGCGCGTCGCCGTGATCGGTATCGTGCTCGCGACGATCCTCGGCACCCTGATCGGGATCTCGCGGCTGTCGGCCAATTGGTTGCTGTCGCGGCTTGCCGCGGTCTATGTTGAAACGCTCCGCGACATCCCGCTGCTGCTCCAGCTGCTGTTCTGGTACGTGCTGATGCAGGCGCTGCCGGCTGCACGTGCCGCCTGGCGGCCCGTCGAGGGCATATTCCTGTCCAATCGCGGCCTGATCCTGCCTGCGATCCCGTTCGGTCCGCCGCAACTCACGGTGCTCGGCACCGCGGTGCTGGGCTGTGCGGTGTTCTTCCTCTTCCGTCGCTGGTTGGTCGCACAGCAGATGCGCGACGGCAAGCCGCGGCCGGCCTGGCCGTCTGCGCTCGGCCTCATCGTCGTGGTGCCGGCGGCGGTCTCGCTGGTGCTCGGCGCGTCCTGGACGGTCGAGTGGCCGCAGCTGCGCGGCTTCAATTTCGTCGGCGGGCTGACGCTCGCGCCGGAATACTTCGCGCTGCTGATCGCACTGGTGACCTACACCTCCGCCTTCATCGCCGAGATCGTGCGCAGCGGCATCCAGTCGGTGCCACGCGGGCAATGGGATGCCGCCAACGCACTCGGCCTGCGTCGCAGCTTCATGCTGCGGCAGATCATCCTGCCGCAGGCGCTGCGCGTCATCGTGCCGCCGATGACGAGCCAGTATCTCAACCTGACCAAGAACTCCTCGCTCGCGGTCGCGATCGGCTACCAGGACGTGGTCTCGATCGCCAACACAACGCTGAATCAGACCGGACAGGCCATCGAAGCCATCGCGCTGATCATGGCGGTGTTCCTGACCATCAGCCTTTCGATCAGCTTCTTCATGAACTGGTACAATGCGCGCATCGCGCTGGTGGAGCGCTGATCATGACCGCGATCACGGACATCCCCGATGCACCCCGGGCCGCTCGCCGACCGCAGCTGGGCAATCCGGTGCTGCACTGGCTGCGCAAGAACCTGTTCTCCTCGATCCCGAATGGGATCATCAGCATCCTGCTGCTGGTGCTGCTCGCCAAGGGCATTTTCAGCTTCGTGCAATGGGGCATCGCCAATGCGGTCTGGCTGACGCCCACCAACGATTCCAGCGCCTGTCGCGCCGCGCGTGGCCTCGGCGCCTGCTGGGCCATTGTCCCCGAGAAGTATCGCTTCATCCTGTTCGGCACCTATCCGTTCGACGAGCGGTGGCGGCCGGCACTGTCGGTTGTGCTGTTCATCGCACTGTACTACCTCTCGACCCGCCGCGCGCTGTGGCGGCGCGAGCTGGTCTATCTCTGGATCGGTGCACTGGCGCTGATCAGCGTGCTGATGTGGGGCGGCGTGCTTGGCCTGTCCTTCGTCTCGCAGGACCGCTGGGGCGGCTTGCCCGTGACGCTGATCCTGGCGACGTTCGGCCTCGCTGTCGGCTTTCCGCTCGGTATCCTGGTCGCGCTCGGGCGGCGCTCGAAGCTGCCGGCGATCCGCTCGCTCAGCGTGCTCTATGTCGAGCTGATCCGCGGCGTGCCGCTGGTGAGCCTGCTGTTCATGGCGAGCGTGATGTTTCCGCTATTCATGCCGGCCGGATTCAACATCGACAAGCTGCTGCGCGCACAGATCGCGATCATCCTGTTCGCCGGTGCTTACCTCGCCGAAGTGATCCGCGGCGGGCTTCAGGCCGTGCCGCGCGGGCAATATGAAGCCGCCGACGCGCTCGGCCTGTCGTACTGGCGCAAGCACCGGCTGATCATCCTGCCGCAGGCTATCCGCCACGTCATCCCGCCGCTGGTCAACACCTTCATCGCCTTTTTCAAGGACACCAGCCTGGTGCTGATCATCGGCATCTTCGACCTGCTGACGACGGCGAAGACCGCGATCATCGATCCCGCCTGGCAGCAGTTTTCGGTCGAGGTCTACATCTTCGTGGCCGCGATCTACTTCGTCTTCTGTTTCGCGATGTCACGCTACAGCCGGAGCCTGGAGGCGCCGACAACGCCGAAGTGACGGTTTCTCGTTTGGTGCCGCTTGTTTGCGCTTGCGCCGATTTCTGATCTTGATCTCTAATACCAGAGGTTGCTCCTGCGGTCGATCTGGCGAGGCTGTCATGCGCGTGGCCGTTTTGCGGCAATTCACCGCCGCCCAGATTTGCGTCCTGATCTTCACAACCGCTCTCGGCGTGTCATCGTGCGCCGCGGAGGGGTTGCGGCGCTATCGCGCGCCGATCGGTGAGAGTTCGATTTCGGGAATTTCGTCGGGCGCGTTCATGGCCGTTCAGTTCGGCACGGCATGGTCGTCGGTGATCAAGGGCGTCGGTGTGGTCGCGGGCGGCCCTTATTGGTGCGCAAAGGCGGACGCGTTCGACGCCGTCACCTGGTACTGGGGGCCGATCCGGCGGGCCACGGGTGCATGCATGAAAGGGCCGGCGTCGGATCTGAATCCGAAGGATTTTACGGCAAAGGCCGACGCGAAGGCCGCAGCGGGCGAGATCGACCCTCTCAGCAATGTAGGCAGGCAGAAGATCTATCTCTTTCACGGCTACAATGACGCGATCGTCGACAAGGCCGCGACCGATGCGGCCGCCGATTTCTATCGCCATTATCTGGGGGATGCTAATCGCGGCAACTTGTTCTATCAGGCCACGCTCGGCGCGGGCCACTCGTTCGTCGTGGCGAAACAGGGCGCACCCGGGCTCAACGACTGCAAGGCCAACACGGCGCCCTATATCGACCAATGCGGCTATGACCAGGCCGGCGTCATACTGCAGCATATTTACGGCCGCCTGAATCCGCCCAATGCCGCGCAGCTTGCAGGTTCGGTGAAGAGCTTTGATCAATCGATCTATACCACGCCGCATCTGCCCGATGCGCTGAGCATGGGCGATACCGGCTATGTGTTTGTACCCAGGGATTGCGAGCAGGGCAGTCCGTGTCGAGTCCACGTCGCGCTCCACGGATGCAAGCAGGACGTCGCCGATATCGGACGCAAATTCGTGGATGAGGCCGGCTACAATGAGTGGGCGGACACGAACCGCATGATCATTCTCTATCCGCAGACCAAGACCAGCCCATACTGGCCAAGCAATCCGCAGGCCTGTTGGGATTGGTGGAGTTACGTCAACCATCAGGATAGCTACGTGACGAAGTCCGGATCGCAAATCAAGGCGATCAAGGCGATGCTGGATGCGCTCACGGCCGCTGCGGCGGCGCCCGCCGGCGCGACCGCGCCCTCGCTATCGGCGCCGCAGTCGCTCACGGTGATCGATACGTCGGATAGCGGCGCTGACCTGGCCTGGTCTCCAGGAGACGACGGAACAACCTACCGGGTTTCGCGTGCGGGACCCGATGGTGCGTTCCAATCGGTTGGCGACGTGACAGGCGCGAGCTTTGGGGATTCCGGTCTGACGCCGCAAACAACATATCGATGGCGTGTCTCGGTCATTCTGAACGGGGCGGTGGGCCCGAGCTCCGAGGAGGCGACCGGCACCACGCGATCGACGCCTCCTCGCTGCGCTAATCCCGGCTCCTGCCCGATCGCCAAATAGCGAACCGAGCAACCGCCCCAGCCTGGAAGCGGCCAGCGGGAGGTGAGGTCTCGTGTCCCGGCTCTGCGACGCAGCGCTGGCGCGCTGCCCCTTGTCCGTGACACGAGAGTGAGGCTAGTCCTTCACCTTCGGATCGATCGGCGTCGTACCGCGCAGGCCCAGAATATCCTCCAGCACCTTCGCTCCGGCGATCACCTGCGCGTCGGCGCGCGGCGCGCCGACCACCTGCACGCCGACCGGCAGGCCCGAGGCCGTGAAGCCGCAGGGCAGGGAGAGAGACGGGCAGCAGGCCAGCGTGATGGCGTAGACGATGCCGAGCCACTCGACGTAGTTTTCGAACCTCTTGCCGGCGCATTCGGCGACATAGCGATGCTCGATCGGGAAGGGTGGAACGATCGTGGTCGGCGTCAGCAATAGATCGTAGCTCTTGAAGAACTCGACTGCCCGCGCCGTCATGCCGACGCGCTGCGCCTCGGCGCGCGCAAGCTGCTCCACTGTGAGCTTCAGACCCTCCTCGATGTTCCAGATCACCTCGGGCTTGAGCAGGTCGCGCTTGGTGCGCAACAGATTGGCCTTGGTGATCGCAAAGTCGAAGGCGCGCAGCACGTGGAAGCATTCATGCGCCTCGCGCCAGTCCGGATGCGCCTCCTCGACGATGGCGCCGGCTTCGGCGAAACGTTCGGCGGCCTTTCGTGTGATCGCCTTCACTTCGGGATCGACCGGGGTGATGCCGAGATCGGGCGAATAGGCGATGCGCCTCGGCCGCTTGCCCGCCTGGGCCGCCGACAGGAACGAGGTTGCGGGAGCCGGCAGCGACAGCGGATCGTCGGCATAGTCGCCGCTCATGGCATCCAGCAGCAGCGCGAGATCCTCGACGTTGCGCGCCATCGGGCCGACCACGCCGAGATTGCGATCGATGCCGGACTTTGGGGTATGCGCGACGCGGCCGATGCTCGGCCGCATGCCGACGACGCCGCAGAAGGCCGCGGGGCTGCGCAAGGATCCGCCCATGTCGGAGCCCTGGGCGAGCCAGGCCATGCCGGTCGCCAGCGCCACCGCCGCGCCGCCGGAGGAGCCTGCGGCCGATTTCGTCGTGTCCCAGGGATTGAGCGTCGCGCCGAACACCTCGTTGAAAGTGTTGCCGCCGGCTCCGAATTCCGGCGTGTTCGACTTGGCGTAGACGACCGCGCCGTTGGCCTCGAGGTTCTCGACCATGAGGTCGGATTTCGCGGGGATGTTGTCCTTGAAGATCGGCGAGCCCTGCGTGTTCAACACGCCCGCAACGTCGGTCAGATCCTTGATTGGCACCGGCAGCCCGGCGAGCAGCCCGCGCGCGCCGGCCGGCTTCTGCATCAGTGTCTTCGCACTCTCCCGCGCGCGATCGAAGCACAGCGTCGGCAGCGCGTTGACCTTGCCGTCGACCTCCTTGATGCGCTTCTCCAGCACGTCCAAGAGCTCGAGCGGCGAGACGTCGCCGGAGCGCAGCTTGTCGACGACGGTGCAGGCGGTTTCGCGGATCAGATCCTGGGACACTAATTTACTCCTGTGCTTATTCGAGGCTCGTCATTGCGAGGAGCGAAACGACGAGCAATCCATACTGGTTGCTGCAGAGGCATTCCTGGATTGCTTCGCTGCGCTCGCAATGACGAGAATAGAGTTAACCCCATCCGGCGCTGATGCCGCCGTCGACGGTGTAGATCACGCCCGACGTATAGCCGGCGCGATCCGACGCCAGGAACGCCATGAGGTCGCCGATCTCGCGCGCATGCGCGGGACGGCCGAGCGGCAGGCTCTTCTGGAATTCCTTGTAGCGGCTCTCGTCGCCGAACTGGTGCTTGGCCCGCGTCTTGAGCAGGGTGACGTGGCGGTCGGTGCCGACGGGGCCGGGATTGATGCCGACCACGCGGATGTTGTCGCCCAGGCTCTTGCCGCCGAGCGCCCGTGTGAACGCCATCAGCGCGGCATTGCCGGCGCTGCCGCAGATGTAGTTGGCGTCGAACTTCTCGCCGGCCGCGCCGATGTCGTTGACGATGACGCCGCCGCCCCTGGCTTTCATCTGGGCGTAGATGTAGCGAGTCAGGTTGATATAGCCGAACACCTTCAATTCCCAGGCGTGCCGCCAGGTCGCCTCATTGATCTTGTCGATCGAGCCGCCGGGAATGTCGCCGGCATTGTTGACGAGGACGTCGATGTCGGCGGCTTCCTTCGCCAGCCGGGCCACGTCGTCCTCCTTGCGCAGATCGACGATGCTCGTTGTGGCGTCGATCTGGTGCGCGGCGCGCAAGCGGTCGGCCAGCGCCTTGAGCTGATCGCCGCTACGCGCCGCGAGGAGGAGATGCGCGCCTTCCTCGGCGAAGGCCTCGGCGGCGGCTGCGCCAATGCCCTTGGACGCGCCGGTGATCAGGACGCGCTTGCCGCGCAGATGCAGATCCATGGGGTACTCGTTCGTGGGAACAGGATCAAATCAGTAGGCGCTTGGCCGCGCCATGGTCAACATTGCAGTGCAGCGTTGCACTGCCGCCGCGTTTGGTCCATTGCAGTGCAGTCAGAAGGCGGCGACTGCCGGACCAACCAAGGACGTTCTCGATGAGCAAGAAACAATACCGGATCGCGGTCATTCCCGGCGATGGCATCGGCAAGGAGGTGATGCCGGAGGGCCTGCGCGTTTTGGAGGCGGCGGCGAAGAAGCACAACGTCTCGCTGCATTTCGACCATTTCGACTTCTCGTCTTACGACTATTACGAGAAGCACGGCCAGATGATGCCCGACGACTGGAAGGAGAAGATCGGCGAGCACGATGCGATCTATTTCGGTGCGGTCGGCTGGCCGGCCAAGATCCCGGACCACGTCTCGCTGTGGGGCTCGCTGATCAAGTTCCGCCGCGAGTTCGACCAGTACGTCAACCTGCGCCCGGTGCGGCTGATGCCCGGCGTGCCGTCGCCGCTGGCGGGGCGCAAGCCCGGCGACATCGATTTCTGGGTGGTGCGCGAGAACACCGAAGGCGAATATTCCTCGGTCGGCGGCCGCATGTTCCCGGACACCGACCGCGAGTTCGTGACGCAGCAGACGGTGATGACCCGTACCGGCGTCGACCGCATCCTGAAATTCGCCTTCGAGCTCGCGCAGTCGCGGCCCAAGAAGCACCTGACCTCGGCGACCAAGTCCAACGGCATCTCGATCACCATGCCCTATTGGGACGAGCGCGTGGAGGCGATGGCCAAGAAGTTTCCAGGCGTGAAGTGGGACAAGTACCACATCGACATTCTCACCGCGAACTTCGTGCTGCATCCGGACTGGTTCGACGTCGTGGTCGGCTCCAACCTGTTCGGCGACATCCTCTCCGATCTCGGCCCGGCCTGCACCGGCACCATCGGCATCGCTCCGTCCGGCAACATCAACCCGAAGGGCGATTTCCCATCCGTGTTCGAACCGGTGCACGGCTCGGCGCCCGACATCGCAGGCCAGGGCATCGCCAACCCGATCGGCATGATCTGGTCCGGCGCGATGATGTTCGAGCATCTCGGGGAGAAGGAAGCCGGCAAGTCGATCGTCGAGGCGATCGAGCGCACGCTCGCCGAACGCACGCTGCGCACCAAGGATCTCGGCGGCAATGCCGACACGACGGCGTGCGGCAAGGCGGTTGCGGATATGGTGGATTAGTTCGCCGCTTCACCCTCTCCCCTTGTGGGAGAGGGTGGCTTCGATGCGAAGCATTGAAGACGGGTGAGGGGTCTGTTTCCGCAGAGGCAGACCTATCAGCCGTAAAATTGTTCGCCGAGAGAACCCCTCATCCGGCGCTTCGCGCCACCTTCTCCCACAAGGGGAGAAGGGAACGGCAGCAGTGCTTTGGCCTACGACTACACATACGACTTCCGCGACGGATGGAATATCGGCGGATAGTCGTTCTCGTCGAGCAGATCGAGAAACGGATCGAGCCCCCTGGACTTGATCAGCCCGAGCTCCTGATGCGAGATCAGGTTCACGGTCAGGATCTCCACCGGATCGCCCGCAATCTCCAGCGCCTCGGCGATCTCCTTGTCGGGGCCGATGATCGGTGTGAGCAACAGGAACGTCTGGAAGTCCGTTCCTGCAACCGGCGGCCACGGAAGCGCGACGCGATGGCCGAAGCCGAACCAGGTCGTGTCGATGAACGGCAGATTGGCCAGCCAGCGCAGATTGGCGCAAACGTCCTGCGTCGGCTCGCGGACGTACCACATCAGCTCGGCCCGGGGCTTCGCGTCGCCGGGGACGCCGTGCATCCGTTGCTCGCTCATCCCGTTGGTGAGAAGGACATAGCCTTCGTCGGAGCCCTCCTGGCAGACCGGGACGAAATCGCGGCCGAAGGCGTGGATGTCGATGCGGCGCTCTGCGTTATCAGTGAATGTGCGCTCGGGCTCGCCAAGCTCGCTCTCGTAGATGGCGAGCCGTTGCCGGTAGAGATCGGACCCGGGCGACGGAAGGTTTGAGCCGGACACGAATTTTGCGAGACGGGAGAGCATGCGAACCTCGGGCGGATGCAATCGGATATCCGCATTGTCGCAAGGTCATGCGGGGCGGTTCAAACCCGTGCCGTGCGCACGTCGACATTTCGCCGCCGTCCAGTCTCTCTTGCGCGATTGGTCATGAGGCGCGAGGCGACGCCGAGGAGCGCGCCTCGCTCCGATCAGCTCGCGATCTTCTCGATCGCCGTCTGTTCCAGCCCGAACTTCTTCCCGGCATCCAGGATCTCCTGCCAGGTGGTTGGGTCGACCGGGATGCCCTCGGCGAGACGTTTCTTCTTGATCTCGCGCTCCGGCTCGCCCGCGATTCTGACCTTGTCGACGCCGGGGGCAGGCGGCGAGCCGGTGTGCCAGCTCACGAAGCTCTCAACTTCGCGTGCAAGGTTCTCGCCGGTGCCGAGCTTGCCCGGATCGATGACGATCGAGAGCATGCCGTTAAGGACGTTGTACTTGCCTTCGGACGAGCCCTTGACCACCTGGCCGCCGGAGAGCGCGCCGCCGAGGATCTCGCACACCAGCGCAAGGCCCGAGCCCTTGTGCTCGCCGAACGGGAGGATGGCACCGTAGGGCGGAATCACGGTGTAGCGCGGATTGATCGTGGGCTTGCCCTCGTGATCAATGATGGTGCCGACCTCGAGCTCGACGCCCTTGTTATGGGCAACACGGGTCTTGCCCTGCGCGATCCTGCTGGTGGCGAAGTCGAGCACGATCGGATCCTTGCCGGCGCGTGGGATGCCGACGCAGAACGGATTGGTGCCGTGGCGTGCGTCGCTGCCGCCCCAGGGCGCCACGATCGGGCGCGAGATCACGTTGACGAAGTGGATCGAGACCAGCCCGTGGTCGATGCACTGCTCGGCCCAGTGGCCGATGCGGCCGATGTGATGCGAATTTGAGAGGCCGACAAGGCAAACACCGTTCTTCTTTGCGCGCTCGGCCGCGAGCTCCATCGCTTCATGGCCGATCACCTGGCCGTAGCCGGTGAGGCCGTCGAGGGTGAGAAGCGGGCCGGTGTCGAGCACGATCTTGACGTGCGAATTCACGGCGAGGCCGCCATTGGTGACGCTCTGGACGTAGCGCGGAATCATGCCGACGCCGTGCGAGTCGTGTCCCTTCAGATTGGCTTCGACGAGATTGGTGGCCACGAGCTCGGCCTCGCGGTCCGAGGAGCCGCCGGCCCTGACGATGGCATGGATGGCCTTGGTGAGCGGCTCAGCCTTGATGATGCGATAGTCGGCCATTGTTGTTGCTCTTATCCCTTCACGATCCGGCGGCAATGAACCAGCGCCGCTTCAATCAGGTTCTCGCTCGCTTCCGGCGTGCGGAAGGCCGAATGCGCCGACAACGTCACGTTCGGCAGCTTCGTCAGCGGATGATCGCCGGGCAGCGGCTCGATGTTGAAGACATCAAGGCCGGCGTGGCGAATATGGCCGGACTTCAGCGCCTCGATCATGGCGGCCTCGTCGACAACAGCGGCGCGGGCGGTGTTGATGAGAATGACGCCGCGTTTCATAGCAAGGATCTTCTCGCGCGTGATCATGCCGCGCGTCTCGTCGTTGAGCAGCAGGTGCAGCGACACCACGTCGCTTCTCGCCAGCACGCTGTCGAGATCGGTAAATTCGACCCCCGGATAGCTCTTCGGCGAACGGTTCCAGGCGATCACCTTCATGCCGCTGCCGGACGCGATGCGCGCGACCTCCGCGGCGATGCCGCCGAAGCCGATCAGGCCGAGCGTCTTGCCGGTGAGCTGCATGCCGTCCTCCCGCAGCCAGTTCCCGGCGCGCATCTCGCGGTCCATCATCGCAATGACGCGGGCCGACGCCCACATCAGCGCGATCGCGGATTCCGCAACCGCCGTGTCGCCGTAGCCCTTGATCAGATGCACGGAGATGCCGAGCTCGGCGAGCTCTTCCGGATTCATGTAGCTGCGCGCGCCGGTACCGAGGAACACGACGTGCTTCAGCCCGGTGCATTTCTTCGCGACTTCGGTCGGCAGTGCGGTGTGGTCGACGATCGCGATCTCGGCGCCGTCGAGAATATCAGGATATTGCTCGGGCGTGATGTCGGGATTCCTGTTGATCCGCACCTTGGGATCGCCGGGCTTCTCCAGCCGCTCCATGATCACGGCCAGCGATTCATTGGCGTCGACGAAAACTCCGCGCATGGTTCTCTCCGCTCAGGATGCGACGCCGGCGACTGCCAGCACGGTATGCATGAGGACGTTGGTGCCCGCGGCGCAGTCGCCCTGCGTCGCATCCTCCAGCTCGTTGTGGCTGATGCCGTCCTTGCAGGGCACGAACACCATCGCCGCCGGCATGATCGTGTTGAGGTTGCAGGCGTCGTGGCCGGCGCCGGAGGTGATGCGGCGCGAGGAATAGCCGAGCGTCTTCGCGGCGTTCTCGACGGCAGCAATCAGCTTCGGATCGAAATGCGTCGGCGGCTTGCGCCATACCAGATCGATCTTGACCTCGACCTTGCGGCGCGCGGCGATCTCGGCGATTGCCGCCCGCAGATCGCGGTCGAGCGCATCCATGATGGCGCCATCGGCACTGCGGCAGTCCATGGTGAAGGCGATCTCGCCGGGAATGACGTTACGCGAGGGATTGGCGATGACGGCCTCGCCGATCGTGCCGACGGCGTTCGGTCCGTGCTTCGTCGCAATCGACTCCATCGCCAACACGATCTCCGACAAGGTCGCCAGCGCGTCGCGCCGGAGCGGCATCGGTGTGGAGCCCGCATGGCTCTCGAAGCCGGAGATCTTGCCGTCGTACCAGAGCACGCCCTGGCCGGAATCGACCACGCCGATGGTCTTGCCTTCGGCTTCCAGGATCGGCCCCTGCTCGATGTGCAGCTCGACGAAGCAGCCGAGCTTCTGGAAGCCGACCGGCTTGGCCCCGCGATAGCCGATGCCGTCGAGCGCCTGGCCGACGGTGGTGCCCTCGGCGTCCTTGCGCGACAAAATGTCGTCTGTGGTGAAGTCGCCGACATAGGCGGCGGAAGCCATCATCGCCGGTGCGAAGCGCGAGCCTTCCTCGTTGGTCCAGTTCACGACGCAGATTGGCGCCTCGGTTTCGATGCCGGCATCGTTCAGCGTGCGGATCACCTCCAGCGCGCCGAGCGTTCCCAGGATGCCGTCATACTTGCCGCCGGTCGGCTGGGTGTCGAGGTGCGAGCCGATGCCGACGGGCAGCTTCGACATGTCGCGGCCCTTGCGCAGGCCGAACTGTGATCCGAGCGCGTCGACGTGGACTTCCAGTCCGGCATCCTCGCAGGCCTTGCGGAACCAATCGCGCACCTGCTTGTCTTCACGGCTCAACGTCAGCCGCCGCACGCCGCCTTTGGCCGTCGCGCCGAATTGCGCGGTCTCGTGGATGGAGCCCCACAGGCGGGCGGAATCGATTTGCAGGTTGGTCGCGGCTCGGCTCATGCGGTCGTTCTCTCTTTTGTCCGGCGCCTTTTTCAATGACGCGCCTGTGCGGGCGCGTCAACCGCGAGGCTGCTCTGCGCAATTTGCCGTGCAAGCTCGGCGACGCGCTCCACGGCGACGACATCAGGCGAGGCCAGCCAGCTCGCGGTGAAGGTCAGCGGCGCGATGGAAAGATCGGTGTCGAGCAGCTGCAGCCGTCCGTCGGCGAGTTCGTTCTCGACGATGGCGTCGGGGATCACGGCGATGCCAAGGCCCTCGACCGCCATGTGGATAACGGTCGCCAGCGAAGCGGACGCATGCAGGCGGATCGGCGGCAGCTCCGGCCGGTCGAACACCTCGCGCACGACCTCGTAGGGCTTGGTCTTGCGCGGGAAGGTGATGATCGGAAACCGCGCGAGGTCCGCCGGCGTCACCGGGCCCTTGCCGAGCCCGAGCGACGGACTTGCGAGGAAGCCGATCGGATAATCGGCGAGCACGCGGTTGTGCACGCCGGAGGCGGACAGCGGTCCGACCACGAAGGCGAGCTCGATCTCCTGTGCGAGAAGGCGCGCGGTGAGGTTCGGCGTGATATCGACCTCGATCTCCAGCGACAGGTTCGGATAGACCTCGTTGACGCTCTTGACGAGCCGCGGCAGCCAAGTGTGCACGATGGTCTCGGCGACGCCGAGCCGCATCACGCCGCGCATCGCGGAAGCATCGCCGATCTCCGCCATCATCGCAGCGCGCAGGCCGATCAGCTTCTCCGCGTAGACCATCATCTGTCGGCCGCTCGGGGTCGGGGAGGCGATGCGATGATCGCGGTTCAGGAGCTTCACGCCCATCTCGCGCTCGAGCTGGGCGATGCGCTGGGAGATCGCCGGCTGGGTGGTGTTGAGGCGTTGCGCGGCGCCACGAAAGCTGCCGAGCTTCACGACCCATAGGAATGTCTCGATCGACCTGAAGTCCAGCATTGGAAGGATTTTCCAAATCGATAAATCAGATTTATCGAGATTGATTAGAAACGAAGATTAGACTTTATAGCACGCTTGGTGTTGGCTTGTCTTTGTCGAGTTTATAGGCAGGTCGATCACATGACTGTTTTGGTGGCAGCGCAGCAAACTGAAACACCAGACGCCCTCCCGAGCCGCAGGGCCCGGCTCGCCTACCGCGAGGGGCTGGTCGCATCCACCGCCGGCGCCGCCCCCGGATATGTCCAGGGCAATCTGGCGATCCTGCCGGCGGAATATGCCGGTGCGTTCCACCGCTTCTGCCAGCTCAATCCCAAGCCGTGCCCGATCATCGGCATGTCCGATGTCGGCAGCCCTTACATCCCCTCGCTCGGCGCCGATCTCGACATCCGCACCGACGTTCCGCGCTACCGCGTCTGGCGCGACGGCGAGGTCGTGGACGAGCCCACCGACGTGAAGAGCTACTGGCGCGACGATCTCGTCACCTTCGTGCTCGGCTGCTCGTTCTCGTTCGAGGAGGCGTTGCTCGAGGAGGGCATGCCGATCCGCCACATCGAGAAGAACGTGCGCGTGCCGATGTACCGCACCAACATCGCCTGCGGTGTATCAGGTCCGTTCGCCGGTCCCATGGTGGTGTCGATGCGTCCGTTCAAGCCGGCCGATGCGATCCGCGCGGTGCAGATCACCTCGCGCTATCCGGCCGTGCACGGCGCGCCCGTGCATCTCGGCCATCCGCATCTGATCGGCATCAAGGATATCGCCAAGCCCGACTACGGCGATCCGGTGCCGGTCGCCGACAACGAGATCCCGGTGTTCTGGGCCTGCGGGGTGACGCCGCAATCGGTCATCAACGCCGCGAAACTGCCGTTCGCGATCACGCATTCGCCCGGCCTGATGCTGGTGACCGATCTCAAGAACAGAAACATGGCCGTGATTTAGTGGGCAGCGTCTGCTGCTTCTTCGGGCTTTACCGCATCCACCAATCGCTTCATTCGATCAGCCGAAATTCAGTAACAGGGGACTTTGCCATGACGATCACTCGCCGCGACGTGTTGTTGGGGGCCACCGCCACTGCCGCCCTAGTGCCGCTGGCAGCGCGCGCACAGAGCTCGGAAGTCGTGATCGGCGTGATCTATCCCTTCTCCGGCGGCAGCGCGCAGCAGGGCGTCGACGCGCAGAAGGCCTATGAGACCGCGCTCGAAGTCATCAACAAGGATAGCGATTTCGACCTGCCGCTGGCAAAGGGCGAAGGCCTGCCGGGCCTCGGCGGTGCCAAGATCCGTCTCGTGTTCGCCGACCATCAGGCCGATCCGCAGAAGGGCCGCGCCGAGGCCGAGCGCCTGATCACGCAGGAGAAGGTCTGCGCCGTCATCGGCACTTACCAGAGCGCGGTGGCCGTCACCGTCAGCCAGATCTGCGAGCGCTATCAGGTCCCGTTCCTGTCCGCCGACAATTCCTCGCCGAGCCTGCACCGCCGCGGCCTGAAATATTACTTCCGCGCCTCGCCGCACGACGAGATGTACTCGGCTGCGATGTTCGACTTCTTCGACGCCATGAAGAAGAAGGGCACCAAGATCGAGACGCTGTCGCTGTTCCACGAGGACACCATCTTCGGCACCGATTCCGGCAATGCCCAGACCAAGATCGCCGGCGAGCGCGCCTATAAGATCGTCACCGGCATCAAGTATCGCGCCAACTCGCCCTCGCTCTCTGCCGAGGTGCAGCAGCTCAAGACCGCCAATGCCGACGTGCTGATGCCGTCGAGCTACACCACCGACGGCATCCTCCTGGTCAAGACCATGGCCGAGCTCGGCTACAAGCCGAATGCGATCGTGGCGCAGGACGCCGGCTTCTCCGAGAAGGCGCTCTACGATGCCGTCGGCGACAAGCTCGAAGGCGTGATCTCGCGCGGCACCTTCTCGCTCGACCTCGCGCAGAAGCGGCCGATGGTCGGCAAGATCAACGAGATGTTCAAGGCCAGGTCCGGCAAGGATTTCAACGACCTCACCTCGCGGCAGTTCATGGGCCTGATCATCCTCGCCGACGCCATCAGCCGCGCCAAGTCGACCGACGGCGAGAAGATCCGCGACGCGCTGGCCGCGACCGACATCCCGGGCGAGAAGACCATCATGCCCTGGAAGCGCGTCAAGTTCGACGAGATGGGCCAGAACAACGACGCCGATCCGGTGCTACTGCAATATGTCGGCGGCAAGTTCGTCACCATCTTCCCGCCGCAGGCCGCGATCGCCGAGGCGATCTGGCCGATGAAGTAAGCGCTGCGGGGGCAGCGGAGCAGGCGGGGTGGGAAGCAAGCTGCTCCCACACCGTCATTGCGAGGAGCGAAGCGACGAAGCAATCCAGACTGCTTCCTTCGAAACATTCCTGGATTGCTTCGCTTCGCTCGCAATGACGAAGCCTGTCGTGACGTTTCGAACGGGGGACCAGAGTTGACAGCCCAAGCCATTATCCAGAGTCTCGCGAGCGGCCTCCTGATGGGCCTGCTCTACGGATTGATCGCGGTCGGCCTCGCGCTGATCTTCGGCCTGATGGACGTCACGAACTTCGCCCATGGCGAATTCCTGATGATCGCGATGTATCTGTCTTTCTTCCTGTTCGCGTTCTTCGCCATCGATCCGCTGTTGTCGGCCCCGTTGGTCGCCGCGGCACTCTTCATATTCGGAGCGGTCGTCTACCTGCTCCTTGTACGTTTCGCCATGCGGGCCAAGGCCAACGCCGGCATGGTGCAGATCTTCACCACCTTCGGCCTCGCCATCGTCATGCGCGGCCTTGCGCAGTATTTCTTCACGCCGGACTATCGCAGCATCCCACAATCCTGGCTCGGCGGCAAAACCATCTCGGTCGGCGGAATCTTTCTGCCGGAGCCGCAACTGGTCGGCGCGCTGGTCTCGATCGCCGCTTTTGCAGGTCTCTACTTCTTCATCCACCGAACCGATTTCGGCCGCGCGATCGAAGCGACCCGCGAGGATCCCGGTGCAGTCGCGCTTGTCGGCATCGACAAGAACCGCGTGTTTGCATTCGGCTGGGGGCTCGGCGCCGCGCTGGTTGGTCTCGCCGGCGCGATCATGGCGGTGTTCTTCTACATCTATCCCGACGTCGGCGCGTCCTTTGCGCTGATCGCCTATGTCACGGTGGCGCTCGGCGGCTTCGGCAGCGTGTTCGGCGCCTTCGCCGGTGGCATCATCGTCGGTCTCGTCGAAGCGGTCACCGCGCTGGTGCTGCCGCCGTCGCTGAAATCGGTCGGCATTTACTCGGTCTATCTGCTGGTCGTCTTCATCCGGCCGCGCGGCCTGTTCGGATCGATGTGATGGACAAGGATTTTGCAGCGCGGCGCCGCCGCGACCTCATCATCGCCGCAGCGCTCGCTACCATTGCCGCGCTGACGCCGTTGTTCGTGAAGGACGTCGTCGTCCAGAACATCCTGATCCTGACACTGATGTATGCGGGATTGTCGCAGAGCTGGAATATCCTGTCCGGCTATTGCGGGCAGATCTCGCTCGGCCACGCGCTGTATTTCGGCCTCGGGGCCTATACCACCGAGCTGCTGTTCACGAAGTTCGGCGTGCTGCCCTGGTTCGGCATGCTGGCGGGCGGGGTGGTGTCGGCGCTGATCGCGATGGGGCTCGGCTATCCCTTCTTCCGCCTCCGCGGCCATTACTTCGTGATCGCCACCATCGTCATCGCCGAAATCGGCTTGCTTCTGTTCCACAACTGGGAATGGGCAGGCGCTGCGATGGGTATCACCATTCCGATCCGCGGCGACAGCTGGCTGAAATTCCAGTTTCTGCGCACCAAGCTGCCCTACTTCTATTTCGCGCTGGCGCTGTGCTGCCTCGCCTGGTTCGTGACATGGTGGCTGGAAAACTCCAAGTGGGGATTTTGGTGGCGCGCCGTCAAGGACAACCCGGAGGCGGCCGAGAGCCTCGGTGTCGACGTGTTCAATTCCAAGATGGGTGCGGCCGCGGTCTCCGCCTTCCTTGTCGCCGTGGGCGGCAGCTTCTACGCCCAGTTCGTCTCCTACATCGATCCGGAAAGCGTCATGGGCTTTCAGTTCTCGCTGCTGATGGCGCTACCGGCCGTGCTCGGCGGCATCGGCACCCTGTGGGGGCCGGTGTTAGGGGCGGCCATCCTGATCCCGCTGACTGAGCTGACGCGCTTCAAGTTCGGCGGCTCGGGGCGGGGTGTCGACCTCATTGTCTACGGCACGCTGATCGTTCTGATCTCGCTGGCCCTGCCGCGCGGCCTGCTGAGCCTGTTTTCACGCCCGAAGAAGACGGGAGCTGCCCGATGAGCGCGCTGCTCGAAACCCGCGGCGTCTGGCAGCGCTTCGGCGGCCTCGTCGCCAACAGCGACGTCTCGATCTCGGTCGGCCGCGGCGAGATCGTCGGCCTGATCGGCCCGAACGGCGCCGGCAAGTCGACGCTGTTCAATCTGATCGCCGGCGTGCTGCCGCCGACGCAAGGCTCGATTTGGTTCGACGGCGAGGACGTCACCCGCATGCCGGCGGCGATGCGCTGCCGGCGGGGCATCGGCCGCACCTTTCAGGTCGTGAAGAGCTTCGAGACCATGACGGTCATAGACAACGTCATCGTCGGTGCCCTCGTGCGTACCACCGTGATGCGCGAGGCGCGCCGCAAGGCGCATGAAGTGCTGGAGTTCACCGGCCTTGCCGCGCGCGCCGACGTGCTCGCGAGCGACCTCGTGCCGGCCGAGAAGCGCCGGCTCGAAGTCGCCCGTGCGCTCGCGACCGAGCCGAAACTGCTGCTGCTCGACGAAGTCCTCACCGGTCTCACGCCGACCGAAGCGCAGACCGGCGTGGCGCTGGTGCGCAAGGTGCGCGATGCCGGCATCACCGTGCTGATGGTTGAGCATGTCATGGAGATCGTGATGCCGCTGGTCGATCGCGCCATCGTGCTCGACCTCGGCAAGGTGCTGGTCGAGGGCAAGCCCGCCGACGTCGTGCGCGATCCCAAGGTGATCAAGGCATATCTGGGAGATCGTCATGCTGTCGGTGCGTGAAGTCACCACCGCCTATCAGGGCCTGGTCGCGATCTCCGCGGTCTCGATCGAGGTCCAGAAGGGCGAGATCGTCTGCGTCGCCGGCGCCAACGGCGCAGGCAAGTCGACGCTGCTGAAATCCATCGCCGGCGCCGAGCGTCCGCGTTCCGGCACGGTGACGTTCGACGGCAAGCGCCTCGACGGCATGGCGCAGCATCACATCACGGCCACCGGCATCGCCTATGTGCCGGAAAACCGCCGCCTATTTCCGCGTCTGTCGGTGCGCGACAACCTTCGCCTCGGCAGCTATCTCTACAGGGGCGAAGCGAACCGCGAAGAGCCGCTCGATCTCGTCTTCAAGCTGTTTCCGCGCCTTCAGGAGCGCCTGGAGCAGCGCGCCGAGACGCTCTCCGGCGGCGAGCAGCAGATGCTCGCGATCGGCCGAGCGCTTATGACCCGCCCGCGGCTGTTGATGCTGGATGAGCCGTCGCAGGGCATCATGCCGAAGCTGGTCGACGAGATCTTTCAGGCCGTGAAGCTCATCCGTGACTCCGGCATGACCGTCCTAATCGTCGAGCAGCGCATGGCCGAGTGTCTCGAAATCGCTGACCGCGCCTACATCCTGCAGACCGGCCGCGTGCTGATGCAGGGCTCGGCGGCGGAGATCAAAGGCAATCCGGATGTGCGGAAGGCGTATCTGGGGCTGTAGCTCCGAGCGTGCTACCGTAGCCCGGATGAGCGCAGCGATATCCGGGGCAGGTGGTCACGCATGTCGCTTCGCTCATGCGGGCTACGCTTTCTTCGCCGCGGAAGCGGCCTTCAACATTTGCTCGACGATTCCATCAAATTCGCTTTTGGCAATCGGGTCTGCCTTGCCGATCTCGTCATATGCCGGGCTTGTCTCTGGCCACCAACGATAGTGACGCCCGGCCCGATCAAGGACCCGGGCCGCTGCTTCAACCTCTGCGTCCGTCGGGCTCGTTGCCTGCATCGCTACATGCTCGTGCCCATGCTCCGGCAGTGTCACCCCGAACACCTTCACCAGATCTGTCACCTGCTCCGGCGATAGGTACCGCGGGTTCATCCCGCGCAGCAGCAGGTACAACTTGGCCGTCTCCTCCAGCTCCTCCGTCGCGAACACCGCAGCTTCCAGCGTGTTGCTGGCGACGACCGGGCCGTGATTGGCGAGCAGCACGGATGAATATTTCCCAGCCAGCCCCTTGATCGCATCTGCGACCGCGGGATCGCCAGGGCGGTAATAGGGCACGAGCGCGGTGGCGCCGCATTTCATCAAATAATAGGCCGTCATCGGCGGCAGCGCGGCGCGCGGATCGATCTCGGGCAGCATCGACAGCGCCACCGAATGCGTGGAGTGCAGATGCACGATGGCCCGCGCGCCGCCGCGCGTGTCGTAGAGCGCATTGTGCAGCGGAACTTCCTTGGTCGGGGCATCGCCCGAAACCAGCCGGCCCTGCTGGTCCAGCCGTGATAGTCTTGCGGGATCGAGGAAGCCGAGCGAGGCGTTGGTCGGCGTCACCAGCCAGCCGCCATCGTCCAGCTTGACGCTGATATTGCCGGAGGAGCCCGGCGTCAGCCCGCGCTCGAACAGGGATCGTCCGAAGCGGCAGATGTCCTCGCGCAGCAATGTCTCATTGCTCATGGCCGTCATGCCTGCTTGTCTCACGCTTTGGCAGCGCGGCCAAGCCGTGTTATTCGGTTGCCAAGCTGCCGCAAAGGGCGGCCATCTGGGAAACGCTCGCAAGGGTCAGTTGCATATGTCCGCCTCCACCTCACAAAATCAGCGTATTGCCGTCGTCGGGCTCGGCTCGATGGGATTTGGCATGGCGACCTCGCTCAATCGAGCCGGCCATGTCGTGACCGGCTGCGACGTCTCGGCGGATGCCGTCGCGCGTTTCGTGAAGGACGGCGGCGCGGGGGCCAAGACGCCGGCCGAAGCGGCCAAGGACGCCGCTATCGTCGTCAGCGTGGTGGTCAATGCCGCGCAGACCGAAACCATCCTGTTCGGCAAGGATGGCGCCGCCGAGACCATGCCGAAGGACAGCGTGTTCGTCTCCTCGGCGACGATGGATCCCGACGTGGCGCGCCGTCTTGCCAAGCAGCTGGAGGCGACCGGCCGGCACTATCTGGATGCGCCGATCTCCGGCGGGGCGCAGCGCGCCGCGCAAGGCGAATTGACGATTCTTGCCTCGGGCAGCTCGGCCGCATTTGCCAAGGCGCGGCCGGCGCTCGATGCCATGGCTGCAAAGCTCTACGAGCTCGGCGATGCCGCCGGGCAGGGCGCTGCGTTCAAGATGATCAATCAGCTGCTCGCCGGCGTTCACATCGCCGCCGCCAGCGAAGCCATGGCGTTCGCAGCCAAGCAGGGCCTCGACATCCGCAAGGTCTACGAGGTGATCACGGCCTCGGCCGGTAATTCCTGGATGTTCGAGAACCGCATGCCACATGTGCTCGACGGCGACTACACGCCACGAAGCGCGGTGGAGATCTTCGTCAAGGACCTCGGCATCATCCAGGACATGGCGCGCAGCGCCCGATTCCCCGTGCCGGTCTCCGCCGCCGCGCTCCAGATGTTCCTGATGACATCGGCCGCCGGCATGGGCCGCGACGACGACGCATCGGTCGCGCGCATGTATGCGCAGGTCACCGGCGTCAAGCTGCCCGGCGACAAGTAACAGAGGATTTCCAATGCCCCGTTTCGCCGCCAATCTCTCGATGATGTTCACCGAGGTGCCATTCCTCGACCGCTTCGATGCCGCCGCGCAAGCGGGCTTCACCGCCGTCGAGTTCCTGTTTCCCTACGAGCATCCCGCCGAGGCCGTCGGCGAACGGCTCAAGCGCAACGGCCTGACCCAGGCGCTGTTCAACCTGCCGCCGGGCGACTGGAACGCCGGCGAGAAGGGCTTTGCTGCGCTGCCATCGCGCTTTTCCGATCTCAAGGCGAGCCTGGAGACGGCGCTGCCTTATGCCAAGGCGACGGGCGTCAAGCGCCTGCACCTGATGGCCGGCATCGCCAATCGCGGCGAGCGCGTCGCGATCGAGGCCTTCTACAAATCGGTGGCCTGGGCCGCCGAGTTCTTCGCGCCTCACGGCATCGATGTCGTGATCGAGCCGATCAACGCCCGCAACGTGCCCGGCTACTTCCTCAACGATTTCGGCTTTGCGCGGGATCTGATCCAGGAGCTGAGGCTTGCGAACCTGAAGCTCCAGTTCGACATCTATCACTGCCAGATCATCCATGGCGACGTCACCATGCGGCTGCGCGAGATGATGCCGATCATCGGCCACATCCAGATCGCGAGCATTCCCTCGCGCAACGAGCCAGACGGCGAGGAGCTGAACTATCCGTTCCTGTTCGATGAGCTCGACCGGCTCGGCTATGCCGGCTTCGTCGGCTGCGAATACAATCCGCGCGGCAAGACCACCGATGGCCTCGCCTGGTTCAAGTCCTATGCGGGAGTGAAGCCGTGACCCCAGCGTTGGGCTGCATCGCCGACGATTACACCGGCGCCTCCGATCTCGCCAACACGCTGACGCGCGCCGGCCTGCGCACCGTCCAGACCATCGGCATCCCTGCCGACGATCTGGCGCTGCCCGAGGTCGATGCCGTCGTGGTGTCGCTGAAGAGCCGCTCGATCGAGGCCGGCCTTGCCGTGTCGCGCTCGCGCGCGGCGGACAAATGGCTGCGCGGCCGCGGTGCGGGCCACGTGCTGTTCAAGATCTGCTCGACCTTCGATTCCACCGACGCCGGCAATATCGGTCCGGTCATGGATGCGCTGCGCGCCGATTGCGGCGAGGGAGCCGTGCTGGTGACGCCGGCCTTTCCGGAGACCGGGCGCACCGTCTATCAGGGCAATCTGTTCGTCGGCGCCGTGCCGCTCAGCGAGAGCCCGCTGAAGGACCATCCGCTCAACCCGATGCATGATTCCAACCTGGTGCGCGTGCTGGCGCGCCAGAGCAGCACGCAGATCGGCCTCGTCGATCTCGCCACCGTCGCGCGCGGCGCGGAGGCCGTGCGGGCGCGGCTGGCCGAGCTCGCCGCCAGAGGCATCGGTGCTGCGATCATCGACGCCGTGTTCGACCGCGACCTCGAGACCATCGGTCTCGTCGCCGCTGAACATCTTCTGTCGGTCGGCGCGTCCGGCATGGGCCTCGGGCTTGCGCGCGCGCTGGTGTCGACGGGCAAGGTGAAGCCGGCACCGAGCAGCGAAACCGGCGCGGCCGTCGGCGGCCTGGCGGCATGCCTTGCCGGCAGCTGCTCGCAGGCGACGCTTCAGCAGATCGCCAGCGCCGAACGCATCATGCCGGTGCTTCATCTCGATCCGGAGCGGATCGTCGCGGGCGCCGCTGAAGCGCAGCGTGCGCTGGACTGGGCGAGGCCGCGGCTTGCGGAAGGTCCGGTGCTGATCGCTTCGAGCGCGACGCCGGACGCCGTTGCGGCCGTGCAGGCACGCCGTGGCCGCGATGCCGCAGGCCACGCCATCGAGCAGGCCATGGCCGGCATCGCCGAGGGGCTAGTGCAGGCCGGCGTCCGTCGCTTGATCGTCGCCGGTGGCGAGACATCCGGCGCCGTGGTCGATCGGTTGAAAATTCCTGGATTTCTCGTAGGAGTAGAAATCGCGGCGGGAGTCCCGGTGCTGCGCGCGGTCGGTGCAAGCTCCGGCGAGATGTTGCTCGCTTTGAAATCTGGAAACTTTGGCGGTCCGGACTTCTTCTCCGACGCGCTTAGGCTCATGCGCTGAGCGCAGAGCCTCCTTAGTCCATCGTTCATTTCTTTCGGCTTCGGTACTCGTACGGAGCCGCAGTTAACATTTGCGCAGGTGCTCTGCGCTCAGATGTCGCCGCAGCTCCTCTTTGGTTGATTCTTAGAGCTTCGACGCGCATCCGCGCCAGCACAACGAGATCCGATTATGTTCGCCAACATTTCCATCCGCGCCAAGATCATCAGTGTCGTGGCATTCCTGCTCGTCGCGATGGCCGGCATGGGCCTGCTCGCCATCATGAAAATGCGGTCGATGAACGCCAACACGGTCGACATCACGATGAATTGGATGCCCAGCGTGCGGGTGCTGGGCGAGCTTCGGGCGAGCGTCATCACCTATCGCAACGTGGTCCGCCAGCACATGCTTTCCGACACGCTGGACGAGAAGCTCGCCAACGAAAAGACGGCCGTGACGGTGCTCGAGGCGCTTGCCAAATACCGCAGCCGCTACGAGCCGATGATCACCTCGCCGGAGGAGAGGGCGCTCTACACCCAATGGGCAAAGCTCTGGGACGATTACAAGAGGGGCACCGAAGAGGTGATGGCGCTCTCGCGCAAGGAAGCCGGCAAGATCCCACACGAGGCCCGGGAGCTGAATACGAAGACCGTCAACAAGCTCGGTCTTCAGGCAGACGAGGTCCTGACCAAGGACATCGAGCTCAACACCAAAGGCGGAGAACAGGCCGCTCAGGACGCCGCCGACAGCTACGCCTATACCTTCATGCTGGTCTCGGCAATTCTCGGCGCCGCCATCGTCATCGGCATCGCCGTCAGCTTCTATCTCGTCCGCGACGTCTCTAGCGGCATCAACTCGATCACCCTGCCGATGCAGGCGCTGGGCCGAGGCGACCTCTCCGCCGAAGTCCCGCATCGCGGCGAGAGGACCGAGATCGGCGCCATGGCCGACGTGCTCCAGATCTTCAAGGAGGCGTTGATCGCCAAGAAGGCCGCCGACGAAGCCGCCGCGGCCGACGCCGAAGCCAAGATCGAGCGCGGCCGCCGCGTCGACGACATCACCCGCGAATTCGAAACGATGATCGGCGAGATCGTCCAGACCGTGTCATCGGCCTCGACCCAGTTAGAGGCCTCCGCCTCGACCTTGACCGCGACCGCCGACCGCTCGCAGCGGCTGGCGACCACGGTGGCCAGCGCGTCGGAGGAAGCCTCCGCCAACGTGCAGTCGGTGGCCTCGGCGACCGAGGAGATGGCCTCGTCGGTCGGCGAGATCAGCCGCCAGGTGCAGGAATCGGCGCGGATGGCGGGCGATGCAGTCGGTCAGGCCCGTGCCACCACCGAGCGCGTCAGCGAATTGTCCAAGGCCGCCGCGCGCATCGGCGACGTCGTCGAGCTGATCAACACCATCGCCGGCCAGACCAACCTGCTGGCGCTGAACGCCACCATCGAGGCGGCGCGCGCCGGCGAAGCCGGCCGCGGTTTTGCCGTCGTCGCCTCCGAGGTGAAGGCGCTCGCCGAGCAGACCGCGAAGGCGACCGGCGAGATCGGCCAGCAGATCTCCGGTATCCAGGCGGCGACCAACGATTCCGTCGGCGCCATCAAGGAGATCTCCTCGACCATCGAGCGCCTGTCGGAGATCTCGTCGGCCATCGCCGCTGCGGTGGAAGAGCAGGGCGCCGCGACGCAGGAGATAGCCCGCAACGTTCAGCAGGCGGCGCATGGCACCCAGCAGGTGTCGTCCAACATCACGGACGTGCAGCGCGGCGCGACCGAGACCGGCACGGCCTCCTCGCAGGTGCTGTCCGCGGCGCAGATGCTGTCGAATGATTCGGGCCGGCTGAAGAACGAGGTCAGCAAGTTCCTGACCAACGTCCGCGCCGCGTAGACAGACGTGGGTTCCACAAGCAAGGGCGGCGCCATCGGCGCCGCTCATAGTTTTTCCTGCGCGCGTTGCGCTGTCGATATGCCCGTAGAATTGCGACGTACTCTTCAGCGAAAGCTCCGTACTACTGCGTAGCGTCGTTAAACCTAACAATCCTGAGCGACGGTAAGATCGTGGCGGAAGTCGTAGCACGATCGGAGCCGGTCCGGACCAGCAACTCCCGACCGTCAGCATTGGGGAGGATTTAATGTCTTGGATCAACAACCTTCGTATTTCCATTAAGGTTTCCGCCGTATTCGCGGCGATCTGTCTCGTCGTCGCCGGCAGCACCGCAGCCATCTACAACTCGCTGAGCGTAATGAATTCCACGGCGAAGATGACAGTGCATACCTATCAGGTGCTGGAGCAGCTTTCCGAGCTTGTCGGTGCGATGGTCAATCAGGAAACCGGCGTTCGCGGCTATCTCGTGTCTGGCGATGCCGGCTTTCTCGCTCCTTACGAAGCCGGGCTGAAACAATTTCAGACTGCGGCGGCCAAAGTCGGCAGCCTGACCTCGGACAACGCCACGCAGCAGAAGCGACTCGAGCAGGTCAAGGCGCTTGCCAACGACTGGGCAACCAACGTCGCGCAGCGCGAAATCGCGCTGATGAAGGATCCGGCAACCCAGGCGAAGGCGCGTGAGCTCGAGGCTTCCGGAGCCGGCAAGAAGTCGATGGATGGCCTCCGCGCCGTCGTCCAGGAAATGGACAGGGAAGAGCGGTCGCTGTTGTCAGTGCGGGCGGCTGCCTCCGACGCCGCCTCGTCCAGCGCCACCATGGCCATGCTGATCGGAGGCCTCGTCACCCTGCTGCTCTCGCTCGTGGGCGCCTTCGGCGTCGCCTTCGCGGTCACCCGCCCGATCCAGCGCATCACGACCGAGATGGGTGTTCTCGCGAATGGGGACACCTCGGTGATCGTATCGGGTATCGAACGCAAGGACGAGATCGGTGAGATGGCTCAGGCGGTCCAGGTGTTCAAGACCAATGCCATCGAGGTTGAGCGGCTGAAGGCGGAACAGGCTGAAACCGAGCGTCGCAATGCCGAGCAGCGCAAACGCGACATGGTCAGGCTCGCCGACGACTTCGAGAGCGCCGTCGGCCAGATCATCGGAACAGTGTCGTCGGCATCGACCCAGCTGGAAGCATCGGCCACCACCCTCACAGGTACGGCCGAGCGGTCCCAGAAGCTCGCGACCACGGTGGCCGGCGCTTCGGAGGAAGCCTCCACCAACGTGCAGTCGGTGGCCTCGGCGACCGAGGAGATGGCCTCGTCGGTCGGCGAGATCAGCCGCCAGGTGCAGGAATCGGCGCGGATGGCGGGCGATGCAGTCGGTCAGGCCCGTGCCACCACCGAGCGCGTCAGCGAATTGTCCAAGGCCGCCGCGCGCATCGGCGACGTCGTCGAGTTGATCAACACCATCGCCGGCCAGACCAACCTGCTGGCGCTGAACGCCACCATCGAGGCGGCGCGCGCAGGCGAAGCCGGCCGCGGTTTTGCCGTCGTCGCCTCCGAGGTGAAGGCGCTCGCCGAGCAGACCGCGAAGGCGACCGGCGAGATCGGCCAGCAGATCTCCGGTATCCAGGCGGCGACCAACGATTCCGTCGGCGCCATCAAGGAGATCTCCTCGACCATCGAGCGCCTGTCGGAGATCTCGTCGGCCATCGCCGCTGCGGTGGAAGAGCAGGGCGCCGCGACGCAGGAGATAGCCCGCAACGTTCAGCAGGCGGCGCATGGCACCCAGCAGGTGTCGTCCAACATCACCGACGTGCAGCGCGGCGCGACCGAGACCGGCACGGCCTCCTCGCAGGTGCTGTCGGCGGCGCAGATGCTGTCGAACGATTCCGGCCGGCTGAAGAGTGAGGTCAGCAAGTTCCTGACCAACGTCCGCGCCGCGTAAGACGCGGCCGTGGATTGATCAAACCAGGAGCGGTGCCAAATGCGCCGCTCTTTTTTTCTGCGGTAGCGTGATGTCGTCTGGCGGTAGGATCATGGGGAGCCGACCGTAAACATACGGGGCGCCCATTTCATGGATAGTTAAATTCGCCTTACGAGAATTGAGGGAAGACGCCTCGAACAGCGGCCGTCCTGTCTGGAATGAACGCATATCGCATTGTTTGGGGGCTCTGATGCGCAAGAATCTTCCCGTCACCACCGTTGAATATCCGGTCAGTGATGAGACGTTGATCGTTTCGCGGACCGATCTGAAGGGCAAGCTCACGTACTTCAACGAGGACTTCCTCGCGGCCGCCGGCTTCACGTCCGCGGAACTGATGGGCCAGCCGCACAATATCGTTCGTCACCCGGACATGCCGCCGGAGGCATTCGACAATCTCTGGGACACGCTGAAGGCCGGCAAGCCCTGGCTCGGCGCAGTCAAGAACCGCCGCAAGAACGGCGACTTCTATTGGGTGCTGGCGACGGCTTCTCCGATCCGCGAGAACGGCGAGGTCAAGGGCTATACGTCGATCCGCACCAAGCTGCCGGCCGACCAGCGCAAGCTCGCCGAAGAGGTCTATGCCGCCATCGGCGAGAAGAAGCCGCATGGCTATCGCATCGACGCCGGCATCATCCGCCGCCGCTCCTGGCTCGACCACTTCAGCATCTTTACCGGGACGCTGAAGGCGCGCCTGGTCACGATGATGGTGCTGCAGTCGCTGTTCATGCTCGCGCTCGGCATCGGTGGCGCGGTCGCCACCGGCGGTTCGACCAGCCTGATCCTGTCGCTGCTGGCTGTCGCCGGTGCGGCTATCGTCGGCTTCGCAGGCCTTGCGATCATGCGTGCTATTCAGGGACCGATGCGGCAGCTCAACGACACGCTGGTCAACCTCGTGCAGGACAAGCTTGACAATCGCATCGTGATCGAGCGCGACGACGAGATCGGCGAGGCGCTGCGCAACCTTCAGACCGTGCAGACCATCGTCCGTTTCAGCCGCGACGAGGTGCAGGCGGTGCAGCGCCGCGCCGAGGCGCAGCGCAAGGCCGACATGACCAAGCTTGCCGACGGTTTCGAGGCGGCGATCGGGGAAATCGTCGAGACCGTATCGGCCGCCGCGACCGAGCTCGAGGCATCGGCCTCGACCCTGTCCTCGACCGCGGGCCGGGCGCAGGAGCTGGCCACGGTGGTCGCGTCCGGCTCGGAGGCCGCCTCCAGCAATGTCCATTCGGTGGCTTCGGCTGCCGAGGAGATGTCGTCCTCGGTGCGCGAGATCGGGCGGCAGGTGCAGGATTCCTCCCGGATCGCCAGCGAGGCGGTCAGCCAGGCGCATGCCACCACCGAGCGTGTCAGCGAGTTGTCGCGGGCTGCGGCGCGGATCGGCGACGTCGTCGAGCTCATCAATGCGATTGCCGGCCAGACCAACCTCCTGGCACTCAACGCTACCATCGAGGCGGCGCGGGCTGGCGAAGCCGGCCGCGGCTTCGCGGTGGTGGCCTCCGAGGTCAAGGCGCTCGCCGAGCAGACGGCCAGGGCCACCGGCGAGATCGGCCAGCAGGTCGGCGGCATCCAGGCGGCGACGCAGGATTCGGTCAGCGCCATCGGGGAGATCAGCTGCACCATCGCGCGTCTGTCGGAGATCGCTTCGGCCATCGCGACGGCCGTGCAGCAGCAGGGCGCAGCGACCCAGGAGATCGCCCGCAACGTGCAGCAGGCCGCCCTGGGCACCCAGCAGGTCTCGTCCAACGTCGGCGACGTGCAGCGCGGCGCCTCGGAGACGGGATCAGCGTCCACGCAGGTGCTGTCGGCGGCCCAGATGCTGTCCCGCGATTCCAACCGCCTCAAGCTCGAGGTCGGCAAGTTCCTGAACTCGGTTCGCGCCGCCTGACTCTCGACCGCGTCGGAAAAACAGGCGCCGAAGGGCTGAGATCTCGTAGGGTGGGCAAAGGCGCTCTTGCGCCGTGCCCACCATTCTTTCCGGATCACACGAAGGCCGTGGGCACGCTTCGCTTTGCCCACCCTACGAGATCACGCCACCCGGCACTCGGGCACGTTATCTTCTGCCATAGCGATTTCGCCGAGCGAGCCGACCGGGGTGCGATCCATGGCGAGCAGATGCGCCAGCGTCGCGCCGTCGCTCGCCGGGACCCGCGCCAGCGTGCGGCGATCGTCCTCTGTCCGCAGCATCACGACGCCATGCTCGATATTGCCGCCGCGGCCGTAAAGCACGGTGAAGCTCTCGACCTTGCCCTTGCCCGTGGTCTCCGTGACGAACTCCGGCACCGCGCGCTTGTTGCGGTCCGCCTCGGCCTGCACGCTCGTTTCCTGCACCAGCGCCTCGCGCGGCGCCGTCTTCGACACCACCAGCGCGTGGTGCTTGGTGACGAAGCCGCCCTGGCCATAGAGCAGGCCGAGCTTGGCGCCGTCGCGCAGTCGCCGCACCATCGCGCAGGCCGCATGCGTCATGTAGGTGTTGAGCGGCGCGCCGAAGAAGGTGAGGCCACCGGTCACGGTCGGCTGCACGTCGGGGCCCAAGCCCAGCGTCCGCCGCGCCATCTTGGGCACGCAGGGGAAGCAGCTGTAGAGCTCGATCGCGTCGAAGGTCTTGCGGTCGCCGCCGGCGAGGTCCATCACGCTCTTGAGCACGGCATTCTGCGGGTGGCTCTCGTAAAACTGGTCGCGCATCAGATAGTCGCGCGGCTCTTCCGCCGAGGCACCGCCGAGCGGGTAGACCAGTTTGTCTTCGGCGATCCCGGCCGCGCGTGCCTTGGCGAGACTGGTGAGCAGCAGCGCACCGCCCATGTTGACGCTGGGATTGGCCACCATCAGCTTGTTGTAGGGCCAGGCGATCAGCCGGTTGTCTGCGGTCGGCGTCGTGATCTCCTCCGGCGCATAACGCCGCTTCAGCCAGGCGTATGGATTCTCCGCGGCGGCTTCCGAATAGCGCGACCACAGCGTGCCTGATTCCGCCATAGCTTCGCGCGGCGTCTGCCCCCAATGCGCCGAGGAGGCCGCCTCATAGAACGGATAGACGGTCACAGGCCGAAATACGCCGAGCTTCACTGCTAAGGGCTTCTGGAACGCCGCGCCGCGCTTGGGTTCCTCGACGTCATGGGCGAACGGCGTCCACGGCAGCTTGACGCCGGCGCGCTCCGCCTTGGTCGCGCTCGATTGCGCTTCCGCGCCGCACACCGCCGCAACGCTGCACTCGCCGCGCGCGATGCGCTTGGCCGCCTCGTGGATGTAGCGGATCGGGCTCTCGCCGCCGACTGGGCCGTAATAGCAATGCGCGGGCGAGATGCCGAGGCGCTCAGCCAAAAGCTGCTCCGGATCGCGATAGCGCCAGCTCAGGAAATTGACGACGTCGAGCGATTGCACCTCGCCGAGCAGCTTTGCGCCGGCGTCTTGTTCAGCCCGCCGCAGCGCCTGTTCGAGCAGGTCGAGCGGTTCGAGACCCTCGGCGATCTCCTTCGGGCGATCGACGATCTCGCCGATGCCGACGATGACGGGGATGCGGTCTTCGGGGATATTGGTCATTTCTTCTTGCTTCAGTTCACGATGTCAGTTGTTCGTCATTGCGAGCGCAGCGAAGCAATCCAGGATCTTTCCGCGGAGGCAGTCTGGATTGCTTCGCTGCGCTCGCAATGACAAGTGGGATCGTCACTCCGCCACCAGCGCATTCATGTGCTCGACGGCTTCGGCGAAATCCTGCTTGAACTCCTGTACCACCGCACCCGCCGATTTCACGCTGTCGATCAGGCCGACGCCCTGGCCGACGAAATAGCTGACGAGATCGCGCGCCTTGGCGTTGCCGCTTGCGGCGGCTCGGTCGATCGAATGGAAGGCGTCGCGGCTAATGATGCTTTGCAACGGCATCGGAAGCGCGCCCGGGCTATCCGGCGCGCGGTCCCAGGCGTCGGTCCAGACTGAGCGGAGCTGCCGGGCCGGCTTGCCGGTGCGGCCCTTCGAACGCACCGCATCGCGCGAGGATGCCGCGATCATCTTCTCGCGAAAGATCTCGCTTGTCTCGGACTCGACCGTGGCCAGCCACACCGAGCCGGTCCAGGCGCCGGCCGCGCCCATCGCCATGCAGGCCGCCATCTGCCGTCCCGTCATGATGCCGCCGGCCGCCAGCACCGGCACGTCGCGGATCGGCTTGATCGCCTTGATCACCTCCGGCACCAGCACCATGGTCGAGACCTCGCCGCAATGGCCGCCGGCCTCGGTGCCCTGCACCACGAGGATGTCGACGCCGGCCGCGACCTGGCGCAGCGCGTGCTCCTTGGCGCCGACCAGCGCTGCGACCGGCACGCCATGCTTCTTGCCCATCTCGATCATCGCCTTCGGCGGCACGCCCAGCGCATTGGCGATCAGGCGGATCGGATGATTGAAGGAGACCTCGAGCAGCTGAAGCGCGGTCTTGCCGTCGAACGGCTGCGGCTGGTTGTCCGCGACCTCGGTGGTGGTCAGCTCGATGTCGTACTTCTTCAGGAGATCGCGCGTGTAGTTGCGGTGCTCCTGCGGCACGCGCGCTTCCAGGCTCTTCCAGGTGACGTCCTTCTCGCCGGCTGTCGAGATGTTTTCCGGGATGAGCACGTCGATGCCGTAAGGCTTGCCGTCGACGTGATCATCGATCCACGTCAGCTCACGCTCGAGCGTGTCCGGCGTATGCACGGTCGCGCCCAGCACGCCGAAGCCGCCGGCGCGGCTGACGGCGGCAACGACGTCGCGACAATGGCTGAAGGCGAGCAGCGGGAATTCGATCCCCAGCATGTCGCAGATCGGCGATTTCATGGCTCTCTCCCGGCGGCAGGCTTCGCATTCTCGTTGCTTTCGCTGGCAAAGCAAAGTGACGCTAGCGGATCGATGACATGCCGGATCTGGCGAGGCATCTTGTGTATAGACGTCGCTCTATCCGCGCGCCGCAGGCCCTGCGGGCACCCCGGAATGACGGAGGGGAGGGGCTGCCATGACAAAACGCAGAGTTGTCCCATCCGGCAATGCATTGCGGCGCCCTTGTCATCGGCCGTTTGCGGGCTAATTAATGCAGACGCATCTTTTTGCCCGGAGCCCCGCATGACCGATGCCCCTTACGTGCCGCCCAAAGTCTGGACCTGGAACAAGGAGAACGGCGGGCAATTCGCCAACATCAACCGACCCATTGCCGGCCCTACCCACGACAAGGAGCTGCCAGTCGGCAAGCATCCGCTTCAGCTCTACTCGCTGGCGACGCCGAACGGGGTCAAGGTCACCGTGATGCTGGAGGAGCTCCTGGCGCTCGGCCACAAGGGCGCCGAATATGACGCCTGGCTGATCAAGATTGGCAATGGCGATCAGTTCGGCAGCGGCTTCGTCGACATCAATCCAAATTCCAAGATCCCGGCGCTGATGGATCGCTCCGGCCCCGAGCCTGTCCGGGTGTTCGAGTCAGGCTCGATCCTGTTCTACCTCGCCGAGAAGTTCGGCGCCTTCCTGCCGAAGGACGTCAAGGCCCGCACCGAGGCGATGTCCTGGCTGTTCTGGCAAATGGGCAGCGCGCCCTATCTCGGCGGCGGCTTCGGCCATTTCTATGCCTATGCGCCGACCAAGATCGAATACGCCATCGACCGTTTCGCAATGGAGACCAAGCGCCAGCTCGACGTGCTCGACCGGCGTCTCGCCGACAACGAATATCTCGCGGGCAAGGACTACACCATCGCCGACATCGCGGTGTGGCCCTGGTATGGCGCGCTCGCCAAGGGGCTCGTCTATGGCGCCGGCGAATTTCTGTCGGTGCAGGACTACAAGAACGTGCAGCGCTGGACCGACCAGATTGCGCAGCGCCCCGCCGTGAAGCGCGGCCGCATGGTCAACCGGGTCTCCGGCGATCCCGCCAGCCAGCTCCACGAGCGCCACGACGCGAGCGACTTCGAGACCAAGACCCAGGACAAGCTCGTGCCCGCAACGTAGCTGACGGGTTCATCACCTCTCCCCGCAAGCGGGGAGAGGTCGAATTCGATCGCAGATCGAATTCGGGTGAGGGGGTACAGGTCCCTCGACAGTCTCGCGCGTGGAGAAAGCCCCTCACCCCAACCCTCTCAGCGCGAGCCAAGCTCGTCGCGGGCCCGTAGGAATGGGGCGAGGGAGCGCACCGTTGCTGCGGCCTATTTCTTCATGCCCTCCGCCGCCGGAAACACCACGCGGTCATCGGTGCGGCAGTAACGGTCGGCGAACATGCGGCCGATCGGGTGATAGCGGTCCATGTGCACCCGCATCGCCTTGTCGTCCCAGAGCTCGTCGCGGATGTGGAAGTGGAGGCCTTCGCCCATGATCAGCCGGCGATCGTCGTTGACGTCGATCAGCTTCCAGAGCTTGCACTCCATCGCCCAGGGCGTGTCAGCTAGCCGTGGCACCCCGATCTTCGTCGAGGGCGCAAGCTTCAGCCCGAGATAATCGGGCTCGCTGATCTCAGGCGGAAAATCGCCGCTGCTCTCGTGCATCGCCCGCGCCAGCGGCTCGTCCGTGAGGTTGACCACGAATTCACCGGTGCGCTGGATGTTGAGAAACGTGTCCTTGTCCTCGCCGTTCGGCTTGCGGTTGGCCGCGAACATGCAGAGCGGCGGATCCTCGCAGAAGGCGTTGAAGAAGCTGAACGGGGCGGCGTTGACCACGCCGGTCGGCCCGAGCGTGGTCACCCACGCGATCGGCCGCGGCAGAATGAAGGACGTCAGCACCTTGTAGCGCTCGCGTGGCGTCAGCTCGCTGGCGGCGTAGTCCATTGGGGCTCCTCGGCTTTCTTCGCCTCTCCCCGCCTGCGGGAAGAGGCCGATGCGCGGAATGCGCGGCGGGTGAGGGGGCTCTCCGCGAGTCCGACTGTCACCGTCCTCGCGGAGAATCCCCCTCACCCTCTCCCCGCAAGCGGGGAGAGGGGAAAGAGATAAGGCGCCTTACGCCATGCTCAGCTCGTGGCGGCCCACCACCATCCAGTGCACCTCGTCCGGACCGTCGGCGAAGCGCAGGTGCCGCACGTCCTGATACATCTCGGCGAGCGGGGTCCAGTGCGAGATGCCGGTGGCGCCGTGCATCTGGATGGCCTGATCGATGATCTTGCAGGCGCGCTCGGGCACCATGGCCTTGACCATGGAGACCCAGACGCGAGCCTCCTTGTTGCCGAGCACGTCCATTGCCTTCGCCGCTTTCAGCACCATCAGCCGCATCGCCTCGATCTCGCAGCGCGCCTGCGCGATGATCTGCATGTTGCCGCCGAGATGGGCGATCTTCTTGCCAAAGGCCTCACGGGTGAGGCCACGCTGCACCATCAGGTCGAGCGCCTTCTCGGCCTTGCCGATGGTGCGCATGCAGTGATGGATGCGGCCGGGGCCGAGGCGGAGCTGCGAGATCTCGAAGCCACGGCCTTCGCCGAGCAGGATGTTCTCCTTCGGCACGCGCACATTGTTGAAGCGCATGTGCATGTGGCCGCGCGGGGCGTGGTCCTGGCCGAACACGTACATGGGACCGAGCACCTCGACGCCGGGCGTGTCGCGCGGCACCAGGATCTGCGACTGCTGCTTGCTCGGCGCCGCGTCCGGATTGGTCTTCACCATCACGATGAGGATCTTGCAGCGGGGATCGCCGAGACCCGAGATGTAGTACTTCTCGCCGTTTATCACCCATTCGTCGCCGACCAGTTTCGCGGTGGTCGAGATGTTCTTGGCGTCGGAGGAGGCGACGTTCGGCTCGGTCATGACATAGGCCGAGCGGATTTCGCCGTTGAGCAGCGGCTTCAGCCATTTCTCCTTCTGCTCTTTGGTGCCGACGCGTTCCAGCACCTCCATGTTGCCGGTGTCGGGCGCCGAGCAGTTCATGGTCTCCGAGGCCAGCGGACTCTTGCCGAGCTCGGCCGCGATATAGGCGTAGTCGAGATTCTTCAGGCCCTGGCCGGTCTCGTCATCGGGCAGGAAGAAGTTCCAAAGGCCTTCCTGCTTGGCCTTGTTCTTGGCCTTCTCCAGCACCTCGAGCTGCTTCGGCGTAAAGCTCCAGCGATCTTCCTTGCCCTCGCCGGCCTTGGCGAACTCGATCGACATCGGCTCGACGGTATCGCGGATGAACTTCTTGACGTGATCGTAAAGCGGCCGGACCTGGTCCGACATCCGCAAGTCGTTGAGCTCGTCGCCGGGATTGAGCGTGTAATTGGTGGTGCGGGGAATGTAGGTGTGTTTTGTCATTGGTCCTCCCGGGATCGCTAGAATGTGTTGTGCCCAAGAATAGTCGCAGCGCCGGCAAAGTGCGAGGGCGCATTTTCACGCGTGAGGCCATGCCATGCGATGGAATATCGCAAGGCCGTTTGAAATGTTGTTTGAATGGGAGCGACGCGCAAGTCAGCTCTAGCGCCCACCGATCCCCAGGGCGCCGTCATTGCGAGCGTAGCGAAGCAATCCAGAATCTTACCGCGGCGGCAGTCTGGATTGCTTCGTCGCACCCGTGCAAAATTGCTTCGCAGTTTTGTCACGGACTCCTCGCAATGATGAGGAGAGACCGGTCGGCCTTAAGCCGGCATCCGATGCATCGCGCAGATCTTGTTGCCATCGAGATCGCGCAGGTAGGCCAGATAGAGCTTGCCGCCCGGGCCCTGGCGAATGCCGGGCGGATCCTCGATCGATTTTGCGCCGGCTGCAACGCCCGCCGCGTGCCACGCATCGACCTGTTCCGGCGAATTGGCGGCAAAGCCGATCGTGCCGCCGTTGGCGCAGGTCGCCGGCTCGCCGTTGATCGGCTTCGATACCGAGAACACTCCGGTCTTGGTGATGTAGAAGATGCGGTGGCCGTCGACCCTGGCCGGCCGCACCTCGAGCGTGCCGAGCAGTTGGTCGTAGAACGCCTTGGCCTTGTCCAGGTCGTTGGTACCGATCATGACGTGTGAAAACATTTGCCCGTTCCCTCAGTGTTGTAGCCCGGATGGAGCAGAGCGAAATCCGGGTCTTGCTTGCTTTTGGCCGTCCCGGATTCGCTGCGCTCCATCCGGGCTACGAGAATCAAAACGCGGTATAGCCGCCGTCGATCACGAACGTATCCGCGGTGTGATACGACGACGCCTTGCTCATCAGATACACCGCGATGCCGCCGAAATCGGAGGCTTCGCCGAAGCGCCGCATCGGAATCCGCGGCATCACGTTGGCTACGAACTTGTCGTTCGCCATGAGCCCTGCGGTCATGTCGCTCTTGATCCAGCCCGGCAGGATCGCATTGGCGGTGACGCCGTGACGTGCCAGCTCGACGCCGAGCGCGCGCACCAGCGCGTTGATGGCGGCCTTGGTCGCGGCATAATGCTCGTTGCGCGCCGTGCCGAAGATCGAGGCGAGGCTCGAGGTCGCGACCAGCCGGCCAAAGGGATCGCCGGCATTGGCGCGATCCGTCATGTGCTTGGCGGCGGCCTGGAACGCGTGGAACACGCCGTCGAGATTGGTCGCGAACATCGTGCGCCATTCTTCCTCGGTGCGCTCGATGAAGGCGCGCCGGCCACCGCCGCCGATGCCCGCATTGGCGAAGCAGCCATCGACCCGGCCGAAGGTGTCGAGCGTCGCCTTCATCGCTGAAGCGACCGAGGCCGGATCGGTGACGTCGCAGACGCGGCTGTCGACCGTGCCGGACAGGCCCTCCATGCTCGCGGCAGCGGCCTTGTTCTTGTCAGCATTGCGGCCCCAGATCGAGACGTTGCAGCCCTGGCCCGCGAGCGCCTGCGCGATACCGAGCCCGATGCCGCCATTGCCACCGGTGATCACGGCCACGCGGCCGGAAAGGTCGAAGAGATTCATGGCGCGTTTCCTGTTTTTTGACTGCGGCGCATCAGCCGCTGCGCACAAGATTGCTTGCTATGCTCCGATCACCATGGACAAGACCGCGCCAAAAATCAAATATGCGCCCCGGCAAAACGAATTCCGGCCTGCGAAACTGGTGCGGGCCGCAACTGATGAGGAAACCATGCAGTTCAAACACGTCACGCTCGACTTCGATGGCTCGGTCGCGATCCTCAAGCTCGACCATCAGGAGGTGATGAACGCGGTCTCCGTCGACATGCTGGGCGGTCTTTCCGAGGCGCTCGATGCGATCGAGGAGAAGAAGGACGAGGTGCGCTGCGTGGTGCTGACCGGTGCGGGGCGGGCGTTCTGCACGGGCGCCAATCTGCAAGGCCGCAACAACCAGGCGAAGAAGACCAAGGCCGGCCTTACGCTGGAGACCGGCTTTCATCCCTTCCTGCGCCGCATCCGCAACCTGCACTGCCCGATCGTCACCGCGGTCAATGGCCCGGCCGCCGGCGCCGGCATGAGCTTCGCGCTGCTCGGCGACATGATCCTATGCGCGCGCTCGTCCTATTTCCTGCAGGCCTTCCGCCGCATCGGCCTCGTGCCGGATTGCGGCTCGACCTGGCTGCTGCCGCGCCTCGTCGGCCGCGCGCGCTCGATCGAATTGTCGTTGATGGGCGAGCGCTTGCCGGCCGAGAAGGCGCTGGAATGGGGCCTTGTCAACCGCGTCTATGATGACGGCGACTTGATGGAGGAAGCGATGAAGCTGGCGCGCGATCTCGCCAGCGGGCCGACCGTGGCGCTGTCGCTGATCCGCAAGCTCTATTGGGACAGCCCGGAAAATTCCTTCGAGGATCAGCTCAATCTGGAATTCCAGTGCCAGCTCCGCGCCGGCGACACCGAGGATTTCCGCGAGGGCGTCGGCGCCTTCCTCGAGAAGCGGCCCGCGCAGTTCAAGGGCAAATGATCGAGGCGGCGCTTTCACGCAGCGTCCGGCGCTGGTGCAAAGGGGCGACCGGCGTCACCGGGGCGGCTAAATTGTCGGGCGGCGCCAGCCAGGAAACCTGGCGCTTCGACATCACCCATCCCGACGGGCCGATCGGCGCGATCTTGCGGCGCTCGCCAAAGGGCTATGGCGCCGCGCCGACCCGTGCGGCTGGCCTTGGCGCGGAAGCGCAGCTGATGCAGCTCGCCTATGAGGCCGGCGTGCCGTCGCCCCGCGTGATGCATGTGCTCACGCCGGAGGACGATCTCGGCACCGGCTTCATCATGCAGCGGGTCGAGGGCGAGACCATCGCGCGCAAGATTCTTCGCGATGAGGAATACGCGGCGGCGCGGCCGCATCTGGCGCGGCAGATCGGTGGCATCCTCGCGGGCCTTCACAGGCTACCGCAGGAAAAATTGCCTGCGCTGCGCAACAGGGGCGCGACCCAGGAGATCGCCGAGTTCGAGCGCGACTATCGCAGCCTGAACTGGCCCAAGCCCGTGTTCGAGCTGGCGCTGCGCTGGCTGCGCGACCGCGATCCGGGTCCCTCGGCCGAGACCACGCTGGTGCACGGCGATTTCCGCAACGGCAATCTCATCATCGGCGCGGATGGCGTTCGCGCCGTGCTCGACTGGGAGCTCGCCCATCTCGGCGATCCCATGGAGGACCTCGGCTGGGTCTGCGTGAACTCCTGGCGCTTCGGCGAGATCGACAAGCCCGTCGGCGGTTTTGGCACGCGCGAGGAGCTGTTCGCCGGCTATGAGGCCGCAGGCCGCAAGGTCGATCCGGACCGTGTCAAGTTCTGGGAGGTGATGGGCACGCTGCGTTGGGGCATCATGTGCGGCGGCATGATGCAGCGCTTTCGCGAGGGGCCCGACCATTCCATGGAGCGCGCCATGATCGGCCGCCGCGCCAGCGAGACCGAGATCGATCTGTTGCGGCTTCTGGCGCCGCGCGGGAGCTGACACATGCAGGACGAGCCGACCCCGATCGAGCTGACCAAGGCAGTTGCCGATTTCCTCCGCAGCGACATCACGCCGCTGATCTCCGGCCACCAAGCCTTCAAGCTGCGCGTCGCCATCAACATCCTCGACCTCGTCACGCGGCAGCTGACGCGGGAGGAGGGAAGCGATGCGAAGGAGGTGGAGCGCCTGCGCGCGCTGCTCGGCATCGACGGCTCGGTCATGGAGCTCAACCGTGTTCTCGCACATCGCATCGCGAGCGGGGAGATGGATCTCGCGACCCCAGGCCTCGCCGAGCACCTGTGGGCAACCACGATGGACAAGCTGGCGGTCGATCAGCCGAATTATGCCTCGTACAAGCGCGAACTAGGACGAAGCGGGTAGGTCTCTCCCCCTCATTGCGAGGAGCCCTTGCGACGAAGCAATCCAGACTGTCTCTGCTGGGCAGCCTGGATTGCTTCGCTACGCTCGCAATGACAGTGTTGAGAGAGGGGGCGCTCCTCTCTCCGCCGTCCTTCCGGGGCGTCGCGAAGCGACGAACCCGGAATCCATTCATCCGCACGTTCTGTCGCTCAATGGATTCCGGGCTCGCGCCTGTCGGCGCGCTCCGGAATGACGAGTGGGGAGACCCGTTTCCTACTTCCCCACCCATTTCGGCGGCCGCTTCTCGGAAAATGCCTTCGGGCCCTCGATGTAATCCTGCGAGGCGACCATCGCCTGCACGGCCGGATAATCGCGTTGCTCCGCGATCGCCTGCTCCAGCGACACGCCAAGCCCCTTCTGAATCGCCTGCTTCGAGGCCCGGATCGACATCGGCGAATTCTTGGCGATCATCTCGGCCCAGCGCAGCGCGGCCGCGAGCGCCTCGCCCTGCGGCACCACCTCGTTGACGAAACCGAGCTCGAGCCCTTCCTTGGCGCTGACATGGCGCGCGGTGAGGATCATGCCCATGGCGCGCTTCAGCCCGATCTGGCGCGGCAGCCGGTGCAAGCCGCCGGCGAGCGCGGCAAGGCCGACGCGCGGTTCGGGCAGGGCGAAGGTCGCGTTGTCCGCGGCGATGATGAGGTCGCAGGCGAGCGCGATCTCGAAGCCGCCGCCCATGGCAACGCCGTTCACCGCGGCGATGATCGGCTTGTCGCAGTCGAAGCGTGAGGTGAGGCCGGCGAAGCCGCCCTTGTCCCAGCCGCGTTTTCCCCCCGCTGCCTGCCACTTCAGATCGTTGCCGGCGCAGAACGCCTTATCGCCGCTGCCCGTGACGATCGCGATCCACTGCTCGGGATCGGCGGAGAAATCGTCAAACACCTTCTGAAGCTCGAAGTGCGCATCGGTGTGCAGCGCGTTGTAGACCTCGGGCCGCGACAGCGTCACGATCGTGATCGGCCCCTTGCGTTCCACCTTTGAGAATTTCAGCTCCATCGCGCGCTCCCGGATTTTCTTTCAAAGGAATATTGGCCCCATACTACCGTGCGGGTGCGCCAGAGCACCATCGAATTGCGCGGGCGCGCCTTGCGCTCCTCACATCTCGGCTTGCTTGACTTGCACGCGCTCTTCTCACCTTAATCGCACCAAGCAAGAATGCGCCCAGCGCCTTAACGCAAAACGATAAAATCAATCCGGGAGAGAACCTGTGGATTTCTCATTGCCTGCCGATCTCGTCGCCTATCTCGGAGAGCTCGACCGTTTCATCGAACGCGAGATCAAGCCGCTGGAACGGGCCGACGACAACATCCGCTTCTTCGACCATCGCCGCGAATGGGCGCGCACCGATTTCGACAATGGCGGCCTGCCGCGTCACGAATGGGAGGCGCTGCTGCGCAAGGCCAAGGATCTTGCGGATGCCGCCGGGCATTTGCGCTTTCCTGTGCCGAAGCAATACGGCGGCAAGGACGGCTCCAACCTCTGGATGGCCGTGATCCGCGAGCATTTTGCCGCAAGGGGTCTCGGCCTGCACAACGACCTCCAGAACGAGCATTCGATCGTCGGCAACTTCCCCGTCGTCACCATGCTCGACCGCTACGGCCGCGACGACCAGAAGGCGATGATCGACGGCTCCATTAAGGGCAAGTACCGCATCACCTTTGGCCTGACCGAGCCGCATCACGGTTCGGATGCCACCCACATGGAGACGCGCGCGGTGGCAGCCACCCGCGACAACGTCAAGGGCTGGATCATCAACGGCGAGAAGATGTGGACGACCGGCATGCACGTCGCCACGCACTGCGCGCTGTTCGCGCGCACCAGCGGCAACGATGGCGACGCCCGCGGCATCACCTGCTTCCTAGTGCCGGCCAAGAGTCCCGGCGTCAGGGTCGAGGAGTACATGTGGACCTTCAACATGCCGACCGACCATCCGCGTGTCAGCTTCACCGACGTCTTCGTGCCGGAGGATGCGCTGTTCGGCGAGGTCGGCCGCGGCCTGTCGCTGGCGCAATGCTTCGTGCACCAGAACCGCATTCGCCAGGCGGCAAGCTCACTCGGCGCCGCGGTCTACTGCATCAACGAGAGTGTGAAATACGCGCGTGAGCGCAAACCGTTCGGCAAGGCACTGGCCGAGAACCAGGCGATCCAGTTCCCGCTGGTCGAGCTCGCCACGCAAGCCGAGATGCTGCGCCTCTTGATCCGCAAGACCGCCTGGGAGATGGACCAGCTCGACGAGGAGCAAATCGAGCGCACCCTGTCCGACCGGGTCTCGATGTGCAATTATTGGGCAAACCGCCTCTGCTGCGAGGCCGCCGACCGCGCCATGCAGGTCCATGGCGGCATGGGCTATTCACGCCACAAGCCGTTCGAGCACATCTACCGCCACCACCGGAGATATCGCATCACCGAAGGCAGCGAGGAGATCCAGATGCGGAAAGTGGCGGGATTCCTGTTCGGGTATATGGGGCCGGGGAAGCATTAGACGCTCGCACCGCTATCGTAGGGTGGGTTAGCGCTGCGATTGCGCGAAGCGCGATCGCAGGGCTTAACCCACCAGCGCCATCCGCGTGGATTGCAAAGAGGTGGGTTACGCCTACGGCTAACGCACCCTACGGCACCGCGGATCAATTCACCCGCCGATCCTTCCCCGCCCAATACGGCTCGCGCAGCTGCCGCCGCAGGATCTTGCCAGACGGATTCCGCGGCAGCGCAGGCAGGAATTCCACGCTCTTCGGCGTCTTGTAGCCGGCGATGCGCGTCCGGGTGAAGTTGATGATCTCGGTGGCGGTCGCCTGCGTGCCGGGCTTCATCACCACCACCGCCTTCACCGCTTCGCCCCATTTGTCGTCGGGCACGCCGATCACGGCGGCTTCCGCGACATCGGGGTGGTCGCACAGTGCGCTCTCGACCTCGGCCGGATAGATGTTCTCGCCGCCGGAGATGATCATGTCCTTGATGCGGTCGTGGATGTAGAGATAGCCGTCCTCGTCCATGTAGCCGGCATCGCCGGTGCGCAGCCAGCCGTCGCTGCGCAGCGTGGATGCGGTCGCCTCCGGCAGGTTCCAGTAGCCGGCCATGTTGGAGCCCGAGCGCGTTGCGATTTCGCCGACCTGCCGCGGCGGCAGCGGCTTGCCGTCCGGATCCAGGATCGCGATCTCGACGCCCGGCAGCGCCTTGCCGGCCGAGCGCATCCGCTCCAGCCCCTCGACGTGATCCTCCGGCGGCAGCGCGACGATGGTGCCGGTGGTCTCGGTCATGCCGTAGAGCTGCACGAAGCCGCATTTGAAGACCTCGATGCATTCCTTCAGCAGCGCTGCGGGAATCGGCGAGGCGCCGTACAGCATGTATTTCAGCCGCGAGAAGTCGACCGTCCTGGCGCGTGGCTGCCGCACCACGAACTGCATCGCCGCCGGCACCATGAACAGTTTTGTGATGCCCGACTGCTCGAAGAAATCCAAAACCTTGGTCGGGTCGAACTCGCGTGCGATCACCCCGCGGGCGCCGTGATAAAGTCCCATCACGCCCCAGCCGGAGCCACCGATATGGAACACCGGCATGGCCACCAGGGAGACGTCATCGGTCGACCACCGGTTCCACTCCGGCTTGTCCTCGGCATTGCCGGATTGCACCAGGTTGAGGAAGTTGGCATGCGACAACATCGCGCCCTTCGGCTTGCCCGTCGTGCCCGACGTGTAGAGCTGGATCGCGATGTCCGTGGTGTCGATCGGCACCTTCGGATCATCGCCGCTCTGCGCATCGCGCCATGCCGTAAAATCCGGCCATTCCGGCGCGCCGCCCTCGGTGGTGATGACGGTGCGCACGCTTGGTATCTGCTCCCTGATCTGGCGCACTTGAGTGATGAACTCCGGCCCGGCGAACAGCACCGGCGCCTTGCAATCTGAGACGATGAAGGCGACCTCGGGCCCTGCTAGCCGCCAGTTCACCGGCGCCATCACGACGCCTGTCTTCATCGCCCCCATCAGGAGCTCGAAATAGATGTCGCTGTTTTTGCCGAGATAGGCGATGCGGTCGCCCTTCTTTACGCCCATTGCGAGGAGCGCGTTCGCGACCTTGTTGGTCTTGATGTCGAACTCGGCGAAGCTGGTGGTGCGGCCCTCGAATTCATAGGCGATGGCGCTGCCGCGGCTCTTTGCACGCTCGCGCACCATGTCGGCGAGGTTCGCCAGTTTCTGTATGGACATGTTTCTCCCGCAGGCGTTTGTTTTTATGCCCGGGAGTGTGGCGTCATCCGCCGGTGAAGACAAGATGGGCTCCGCTGTCGTCCCGGACAAGCGCGCGCCTCAAGCGCGCGCAGATCCGGACCCATAGCCACAGGAAGTTGTTTGGCGAAGACACGCAGTTACCTGTCTCGCGCCACGACTGCTCCCTGTGGTTATGGGTCCCCGCCCCCGTGCGCTTTGCGCACTAGGCGGGGACGACAACTGGGGGCGTGGTGAAAACGTCAGCCCCTTACATGTCCGCGCATTTGCAATGCGCCGTCATCCCCGCTTCGCGCGGTCCTTCTCGTTCTGCGCCATGATGCTCTCGCGCGCGGTCTTCCAGTCGTCGTCGCTCCAGTCGCGGAGCTGGTAGAAGTTGCCGCCCATGGCGAGCGCCTGGGCGCCGTCCATGGCGATGGTCTCGCCGTTGATCCAGTCGCAGCCGCCGGAGATCAGGAACACCGCGACGTTCTGCAGTTCCTCCATGGTGCCGACCCGGCCCATCGGGTTCATCGCCCTGGTGCGCGCGCCGGCTTCGTCACCGGGCTTGATGCGCTTGCTCATGCCTTCGGTCGGGATCTCGCCCGGCGCGATGGTGTTGAGGCGGATGCCGTAGCGGCCCCATTCGGTCGCAAGCGACATCGTCATGGCATGGATCGCCGACTTGCTCATCGCCGACGGCACCACGTAGGGCGAGCCGTTGCGCACCCAGGTCACGGTAATCGAGACCACGTTGCCGGGTTGCTTGTCCGCGATCCAGCGCTTGCCGACCGCATGTGTCACGTAGAACGTGCCGTGCATGACGATGTTGGCGACCGCATCGAAGCCGCGCGGCGAGAGCTCCTCGGTCCGAGAGATGAAATTGCCCGCGGCATTGTTGATGAGGTCGGTGAGGGGGCCATCGCGGAAGATGCTCTCGATCATCTCCTCGACCGCAAGCGCGTTGCGGATGTCGACGCCGTGGCTGGTGACGCGGCCGCCATACAGATCCATCAGCTCGGTTGCGGTCTCGTCGCACACGATCTTGCGCCGACCGCAAATGTGCACCTCGGCGCCGAGCTGGAGAAAGCGCGCCGCCATCGATTTGCCGAGACCGGTGCCGCCGCCGGTCACGAGAATGCGCCGGCCGGCCAGAAGATTTTCCTTGAACATGGCTGTTTCCCCCGTAGGGATTGTCAGTTAATTGGTCGATTGACTAAATCCGGCCGCCGGCGTCCTGTAAAGCGGCACTGAACAAGAACAGGCAGGAACTAGGGGAGAATTCGTCCATGGAAGATCGCGTCTCGATCTCGATCTCGGAAGGCGTCGCCGATGTGCGCCTGGTGCGCGCCGACAAGATGAACGCGCTGGATCAGCCCATGTTCGAGGCCCTCGTCGCCGCAACCGACCGGCTGTCGAAGGCGAAGGGCGTGCGCGCCGTCGTGCTCTCGGGCGAAGGCCGCGCCTTCTGCGCCGGGCTGGACATGGGGCGTTTTGCCGCCATGAAGGAGAAGGGTGGCAACGGAATTCCGGGTGGCGAAAATCGCGATCTCACGGTGCGCACCTATGGCAAGGCCAACTTCGCGCAACAGGCGGTGTGGGGCTGGCGCCAGCTACCGATGCCTGTGATCGCGGCCGTGCACGGCGTCGCCTTCGGCGGCGGCTTCCAGCTCTCGCTCGGCGCCGACATGCGCTTTCTCAGCTCGGATGCGCGCATGTCGATCATGGAGATCAAATGGGGCCTCGTGCCCGACATGGCTGGCACGCCGATCCTGGCCTCGCTGGTGCGCGATGACATCCTGCGCGATCTCACCTACACCGGACGGATCTTCTCGGCGCAGGAGGCGCTGGCTTACGGCCTCGCCACGCGCATCTGCGACGATCCGCGCGCTGCGGCGCTTGATGTCGCGCGCGAGATCGCAGGGAAAAGCCCCGATGCGATCCGCGCGGCCAAGCGGATGCTGAACAATCTCTCGGTCGATCCGGGCCCGGCGCTGCTCGCCGAATCCGTCGAGCAGCAGAAGCTGATCGGCAGCCCCAACCAGACCGAGGCCGTGCGCGCCAATCTGGAAAAGCGCGCGCCGAATTTTGCGGATTAGCTTTGGGTCATTCCGGGATGCGCCGTAGGCGCAGGCCCGGAATCCATCGAGCCGCATCGTTCGCTGTGAAATGGATTCCGGGTTCGATGCTGCGCATCGACCCGAAATGACGGCACAAACAACAACAAAGAAAAACAACAATGAGCCAAACGTCCCCCTTCCTCGGCATCGTCTCCGGCGAGCGCCGCCGCTCTCACGGCGAGGTCACTGAGCGCGCCGACCGCATCGCCTCCGGCCTCGCCAAGATCGGCGTCCGCCAGGGCGATTGCGTCTGCATGCTGATGCGCAACGACATCGCCTTCCTCGAAGCCGCCTACGCCGCGATGCGGCTGGGCGCCTATGGCGTGCCGATCAACTGGCACTTCAAACCGGAGGAGATCATCTACATCCTGAAGGATTCCGGCACCGCCGTCCTGATCGCTCATGCCGACATGCTGCACGGTTTGCGCGATGCGATTCCTGAGGGAGTCACCGTGCTCAGTGTGCCGACGCCGCCGGAAATCCGCTCCAACTACAAGATCGATCCGGATCATCTGACGAAGCCGGACTTCGCGATCGACTTCGAAGCCTGGCTCGCGCAACACCCGCCCTATGACGGCCCGATCGTGCCGCAGCCCATGAACATGATCTACACGTCGGGCACGACAGGCCATCCCAAGGGCGTCCGCCGTAACGCGCCGACGCCGGAGCAGCAGGCTGCCGGTGAGCGCATGCGTGCGATGATCTATGGGCTCAAGGCCGGCGCCCGCGCATTGCTGCCGGGGCCGCTCTATCATTCCGCGCCGAACTCGTTCGGCATCCGCGCCGGCAAGCTCGGCGGGGTGCTGGTGCTGATGCCGCGCTTCGAGGCGGAGGAATTCCTGCAGGCGATCGAGCACTACAAGATCGACACCATCTTCATGGTGCCGACCATGTTCATCCGCCTGATGAAGCTGCCCGAGGAGGTGCGCAGGACGTACGACGTCTCCTCGCTCCGCCACGTCATCCACGCCGCCGCGCCGTGCCCGGCCGACGTCAAGCGCGCCATGATCGAATGGTGGGGGCCGGTGATCTACGAGTTCTACGGCTCGACCGAATCCAGCGCCGTGACCTTCGCGACCTCCGAGGATGCGCTGAAGAAGCCCGGCACCGTCGGCAAGATCTCGCCGGGCGCCGAGCTGCGCTTCATCGGCGACGACGGACGCGTACTCGGCGTCGGCGAGATCGGCGAGATCTATTCGCGCATGGCCGAGATGGCCGATTTCACCTATCACAACAAGCCGGAGAAGCGCGCCGAGATCGACCGCGACGGCTTCATCACCTCCGGCGACGTCGGCTATATCGATGAAGACGGCTACGTCTTCATCTGCGACCGCAAGCGCGACATGGTGATATCAGGCGGCGTCAACATCTACCCGGCCGAGATCGAATCCGTGCTGCATGCGGTGCCCGGCGTGCATGATTGCGCCGTGTTCGGCATCCCCGACGCCGAGTTCGGCGAGGCGCTGATGGCGGTGGTGGAGCCGCAACCCGGGGTCACGCTCGCTGCTTCCAATGTCCGCGCCGCGCTGAAGGCGCATCTGGCCGACTACAAGGTGCCCAAGCACATCGAGATCCGCACCGGCCTGCCGCGCGAAGATTCCGGAAAAATCTTCAAGCGCCGCCTGCGCGATCCCTATTGGGAGCAGGCGGGGCGGAAGATCTAGCTACTTCGTAGCCCGGATGGAGCGAAGCGTAATCCGGGATCTCTCGCCGTGGAAAGATCATCCCGGATTACGCTTCGCTCCATCCGGGCTACGCCCCGCGCGCTGGAAGCGTCCTAGCACGGACAAATTCCGAGCCTATATGGATGGGATCATCCACCTCCGGATCGTCCCATGGCCCCCGTTTCCATCCTGCTCAACATCCTCTGGATCCTCATCGGCGGCGCCTGGATGGCGTTCGGCTGGCTGATCGCCGCGATCGTCATGGCGATCACCATCATCGGCCTGCCCTGGGCGCGGGCGGCGTTCAACATCGCCGTCTACACGCTGCTGCCGTTCGGCTCCCGGGCGGTCAACCGCTACGATGTCACCGGCGTCGAGGATATCGGCACCGGCCCGCTCGGGGTGATCGGCAATATCATCTGGTTCGTGCTCGCCGGCTGGTGGCTCGCACTCGGTCACCTCCTGACCGCGCTCGTCCTCGCCGTCACCATCATCGGCATCCCGTTCGCCTGGGCCCATCTGAAGCTCGCCGGCATCGCGCTCTGGCCGATCGGCAAGGTGATCGTGCCGGCTTAGGACGTCGCCTCAACGTCGGCGTTCGGCGGCAGAGCGGAGCCGTGTGGCGCCGTCGCGGACTCAATCGCGCGGGCTACTTCTTTTTTGGTGTCAACCAGTCCTCGTCTTCCAGGGACGGTGCTTGTTTCTGCTGTTCCAGGATTTTTCTGTACTCCTCCGGGATCACCTGGCTGCGAGATGCTTCATGCAGCGTGTGCGGGAACCAGGTCGCAATGCCGGGGAAGGCAATCATCAGGCCAACGCAGATCACCTGCAGCACCATGAACTGGAACATGCCAGCGTAGATCGTTCCGAGACTCCAGCCCTTGACCACCTGCTTGAGATAGTACGCTGACATGGCGACGGGCGGCGACAGGAAAGCGGTCTGCAGCACCACCGCAACCAACGCTCCGAACCATATGAGGTCGATGCCCATGCCTTTCACGACAGGATAGAAGATCGGCAGAAACACCAGGATGATGGCCGGCCACTCAAACGGCCACCCCAGCAGGAAAATGAGAAGGAGCACGACAATCAGCATGAGGCTCGGCGGCAACTGCAGGCCGAGCATCGTCTCGGTGATCCAGTTCGCTGAGCCAAGGCGGGCGAACACCGCACCGAAAATGTTCGACGTGACCGCCAGCAGGAGGACCATGCTCGACGTCGCCATCGTCGAGATCAGCGCCCGTTGCAGTCCGCTGAGCGAGAACCTGCGATATGCGATGGCCAGGATCAGCGCGCCGACGCTGCCGATGCCGGCGGCCTCCGTCGGCGTCGCAAGCCCCCCGATGATCGAGCCGAGCGTCGCCGTGATGAGCCCGAGCAGCGGCAGCGTTCCGACGGCCACCTCGCGTGCAATGTATCCAGCGGAGTAGATCCGCTCATCCTTTGGCACTGGCGGCCCGAGCTTGGGATTGATGAAGGAGCGGCCCATCAGATAGATGATGTAGACGCCGGCCAGCAGAAAGCCCGGTCCGAAGGCTGCAGCATAGAGATCGGCGACCGAAACCCCGAGCACCGGCCCCATCACGATCAGCATGACCGACGGGGGAATGAGAATACCGAGCGTGCCGCCCGCCGTGATGGTGCCCGCTGAAAGCTTGGCATCATAGCCCGCCTTCGTCATGATTGGCGATGCCATGATGCCAAGAACGGTGACGGCTGCGCCGACGATGCCTGTCGCCATCGCGAACACGGTCGAGGTCAGGATGACGACGAGGAAGAGTGCGCCGCGCACCGGCGCAAGCAGCATGCGGAACGCCGTAAAAAGGCGCTCCATGAGTCCCGCCTGCTCGGTGATGAAGCCCATGAAGATGAACAGCGGTACGGCGGCGAGAAGTTCTTCCTTCATCATGCCGATGGTCTGGAAGTAACCAAGCTCGAAGACCGTCCCGCCCATGCCCCAGTAGCCGAACGAGAAGGCGAGAAACAGCAACGTGAACGAGATCGGCACACCGATGAAGATCGCGCCCAGCAGCACCAGCAGCATGATGAGGCCGATGAGCGCTTCTGCGGTCATATCTCGACTTTCTCCTTATGCTCCAGCTCGACGCCGGTGCGCGCCATGTAGATGCTCTTGATCAACTCGGACACGCCCTGGACCAGCAGCAGGAGGCAGGCGAGCGGCACGACGAATTTGAACGGCCACAGCACGGGCCGCCAGGGAGTCTGGTCCGAAGTCTCGTTGATCAGCCAGGCGTAGTGAAATTCGTTCCAGCTGATCAGGAACAGCATGATCAGGCTCGGGAAGAAGAAGACGACATAGGAGATCGTATCGATCCAGCCCTTCCTACGGATCGAGAACTTCTCCCAGAAGAAGTCGGTACGGATATGAGCACCCTTGTGCAGCGCGTAAGCGGCGCCAAGCATGAAGAGCGAGCCGTAGAGCATGTAGGTTGCGTCGTAGGCCCATATGGTCGGCGCGTTGAACAGGTAACGCGCCCCAACCTCATAGGCGACGGCGAGAACCAGCGGCACCGAGAGCCATGAGATGATCGTGCCGGTCCGGTCGGTGAAGCCGTCGATCATCCTGATGATAGCCAGAAGCGCCGGTGGCTGCCCGCCTGTTATCTCAGCCATGCCTCGCCCCTTTCGCCGATCATTCGTGCGGCGCAAAGCAGGCCGCCTGCGTGCGAATTGAGGGCGGTCAAATCGGCCGCCCTCGGAGGAAGTCCTATTTCTCGGTTGGGAAGTAGTAGTTCGCCATGAAGGAGTATGGCGGGAAGTAAGACCTCTTGTACGGGACCACAGCGCTGGCATACGCCTTCTGCGAGTCGTGCACCTTCTTGAAGAACGGGTTCCTGGCGCCCTCGGCGGCCGCGATCTCGTCCCATTTCTTGATGAAGGCCAGCAGGATCTCCGTCGGCGTGCGGAGAATCTGTACGCCGTGCTTCTGCTGCATCTCAATCAGCGCATCGGCGTTCTGGCGCTGCCACTTGGTCCACCAGACGAGGAATGTCTCGTTGGCCGCCGACTTGATGATCTCCTGATGTTGCGGGCTGAGCTCCTTCCACACATCGCCGTTGATGACGAGCTCGCCGACCGTCACGTTCTCATGCAAGCCGGGTGAATAGTGATACTTCCAGACGTTGTGGAAGCCGAGCTGCATGTCCTCGATGCCGCCGACCCATTCGGCGCAATCGATCACGCCGCGTTGCGCGGAGGGAATGATTTCTCCGCCCGGCATGTTGACCACCGTGAAGCCGAGCGCCTGCCACACTTCGCCGGCCATGCCGGTCTGGCGGCATTTCATGCCCTTCATGTCCTCGACCGTCTGGATCGGCTTCTTGAACCAGCCGAACGCCTGCGGCCCTGCAGGCAGGATTGGAAACACGACGAGGTTGAGCTTGAGCTCCTTCTGATAAAACTCGTTGTAAAGCTCGAGGCCGCCGCCGTGATAGAGCCAACCCATCACGTCCATGAAGTCCATGCCGAAGGTGCCGCCGGGACCGCCGGTGAACAGGATCGCGGTCTTGTTCTTGCCGGTCCAGTAGCCGGCCCACGCATGCGCTCCGTCGAGCACCTTCTTGTTGGTTGCGTCCAGCACCTCGAACGCCGGCACGACCTGGCCGGCGGGCATCGCCTCGATCTTCAGCGCGCCGGCTGACAGCTTGTTCACTCGATCGACGAAATAGGTGAAGTTGTCATAGAGCGTGAGCGACGCCGGCCATGTGGCCTGCATCTTCAACACCTTCGTCTGCGCCATGACTGTTGTGGTGGATACGACAAACGCCGAAGCGATCAGGGCAACGGCGACCAGTCCCAGAAACATGCGTTTCATGAGCCATCTCCTCCCTTGGACAACGTGACCGCGGCGAACTATTCTCTTCGTTGTTCTTGGTCGCCAAGTCTTCAAACCACGTCTGTCATCATTCTGCCACCATCGCCGCAAGTTGTCATCTTGCTTTCTGGCCGTAGCAAGCGCTGGAATTGGACATGGTCGACTCAGCTCTTGGCCACGAACCTCATTCGTTTGTTGCGCTGGCTGTCGGTGGCAAACCAGACGCCGGGGGCAGCCTTTGGCTGCGGCGGGACGGGGCCAGGCGATGCGGCGCACACCATGCTCGCGTTGCCCGACGGGCAAAACACGCCAATGCAGGTCAAGTGGCGGGAGTGCAAATATTCTGATTGACCGAATTCGCTGTTTCGGGTAAACCGCAGCACATCCCGGCTCGTCAAAGGGACGTTTCGCGATCGTCACGATACGTAGGCCGGGATGCGATGGACGCGGCAGCGCCGCGCGCGTGACGGGATGGCAGGGCGGGCAAACCCGTGAGCCATCGCGATCCGCGGCACGACACGGTGTGGTCACAGCGTTGCTTTTCGGCACTGGGGGCGAGCACGCGCGAGCTTCCGACTGTCCGGGGAGGGACGTCCGCGGACGGCAAAAGCGTGTGGTCCTGACGCCCGGGGTCTGTGCGTCAAGGCTTGCGGTGGTGAAGCGGCCCGACCGGGTGCGCGCATCAGTGATCCGCAAGGCGACGGGGGCAATAGTGCATCGCTCCCCGGGGAGAGCGCGCCATAAGCCGTAAAACCATTGCGCAGGGAAGGCCGGGATGTTCCGGCATCACCTGTGGTCACCCCGCGTGCGTCTTGTCGCGTGCGGACCTTGGGTGCCGGCTGGCGCCCGGCCTTCCCTGCGCCCTTGCTTCTCGATGAGGGCGAAACGGACAGCAAAACTTCGGGCGCCTGCGCCGCGAGACCGCGAAGGCATGTTCTATGAAAGACAAAGAGAAAGCTTCCGTGCCCCGGACGCAGCGCAGCGCGACGCGTCTTCGCGGCGTGGTGCGCTGCTGAGCCGGGGCCCATATTGCGGGCGTTGTGCTCTGTGGCTTCTGGATCCCGGCTCGGCGCAGCAACGCTTGCGGCGTTGCTGCTTGGGGACACGCGATCATGAGCCCGGCCCTGCCGCGCCGCCACCAAGTTCATCTTGCACTGCGCTAGCTCGTAGGATGGGTAGAGCGCAGCGAAACCCATCATCTGTTCGCCGATTGCCATGCTCAGGCTATTCGCCTTCTCTTCAAGAAAAGCATCAAGGCAAAGATTGAGTATGCAAGGCCACACCCCACCATCACAATGAGGTAATGCAGCGCCGTGAATGCGTTTGTCGGCTCACCCGCGGCGTCCGGATCTATTGTGCTCCATAGACCAATGAACGCTGGCAACGCTGCGAGCAAACATCCAAAGACGCACAGGTGGATGATCCATGGTGGGCCTTGCGTCCGCAGAGCAGATACTCCGCCCACCATTGTCACGAAAATGGGGGCGAGCCAAATCCAATCGAAGACGATCAAGAAGGGGCGCGCCATTTAGTCGAACTGCTCCGAATATGAACGACCTTGCCGTTTTGCTTGTTTCGCGGCAGTTCAATCTACAGTTCTGGTGCCATTCAGCCAAGTGCGCGGCGTCCGCTTGTAGCCCGAGCAAGCTCGTGGAATGGGTAGAGCGTCTGCGAAACCCATCAACCTGTCCGCCGATGACGCAACGTGATGGGTTTCGCAGCGCTCTACCCATCCTACGCATTTCGAGATAGCGGAGCCTATTTTTCAGCGCCATGGCTCGTGGTCTGCGCCCCAATCCCTCGCGCTGCCCGTCGGGCAAAACACGCCAAATGCAGGTCAAGGGGCGGGAGTGCAAAATATTCTGATTGACCGAATTCGTTGTTTCGGTTAAACCGTAGCGCATCCCAGCCCGTCAAAGGGACGTTTCGCGATCGTCACGATACGTAGGCCGGGATGCGATGGACGCGGCAGCGCCGGCGCGTGACGGGGTGGCAGGGCGGGCTGAGGCCCGTGAGCCGTCGCGATCCGCGGTACGACACGGCGCGGTCACAGCGTTTCTTTTCGGCATTGGGGCGAGCACGCGCGAGCTTCCGACTGTCTGGGGAGGGACGTCCGCGGACGGCAAAAGCGTGTGGTCCTGACGCCCGGGGTCTGTGCGTCAAGGCTTGCGGTGGTGAAGCGGCCCGACCGGGTGCGCGCATCGATTATCCGCAAGGCGACGGGGGCAATAGTGCATCGCTCCCCGGGGAGAGCGCGCCATAAGCCGTAAAACCATTGCGCAGGGAAGGCCGGGATGTCCGGCATCACCTGTGGTCACCCCGCGTGCGTTTTTCGCGTGCGGACCTGGGTGCCAGCCGGCGCCCGGCCTTCCCTGCGCCCTTGCTTCTCGCTGAGGGCGAAACGGACAGCAAAACTTCGGGCGGACCACGCCGCGAGACCGCGGAGGCGTTTTTATTTCCAGAACTAGCTCATCTCGTGCCCCGGACGCAGCGCAGCGCTTCTTCAGCGATGCGCTGCAGAGCCGGGGCCCATATTGCAGCAATGTGCCCTGCGGCTCTTGGATCCCGGCTCGGCGCAACAACGCTTGCGGCGTTGCTGCTTGTCCGGGACACGCGATCATCACCCCGGCCCTGCCGCGCCGCCATCAAGTTCATCTTGCACTGCGGTAGAAAAATATCGCACACTCCGCCGGACCGGGCCGCCAAGGGCGCGAGCAGGGGAGCGAGCCATGTCCCTCCAGACCGTACCATCCGACAGCACTGAGCAGCGCCCCAACCGCCCTGAGGATGTCCAGGCGATGGAGGCCGATGCCCGGCTGCGGGACGATATCCGCCTGCTCGGGCGCATTCTGGGCGACACCGTGCGCGACCAGGAGGGCGCCGACGTGTTCGACCTGGTCGAGCGCATCAGGCAGACCTCGATCAGGTTCCACCGCGACGAGGACCGGCTCGCCCGCCGCGAGCTCGAGCAGATCCTCGACAGCATGTCGACCTCCGAGACGGTGCGGATCGTCCGCGCCTTCAGCTATTTCTCGCACCTCGCCAACATCGCCGAGGACCAGAACAATATTCGACAGATGCGCGCACGCGCGGCGGCCAAGAATGGCAGCTCCGGCGTGCTGGCGGAGACACTGGCGCACGCCAAGGCGGCGGGCATTGGTCCCGATCAGCTCCGCACCTTCTTCAAGACCGCGCTGGTCAGCCCGGTGTTGACCGCGCATCCGACCGAGGTCCGCCGCAAGAGCACCATGGACCGCGAGATGGAGATCGCAGCCCTGCTCGATCGCCGCGAGCGTGTCGCCATGACCGCGGAGGAGGCCGATGCCGGCGACGAGCAGCTCCGCCGCGAGGTGCTGACGCTGTGGCAGACCAATCTGCTCCGCCGGACCAAGCTCACCGTGCTGGACGAGGTCGCCAACGGGCTGTCGTTCTACGACTACACCTTCCTGCGCGAGGTGCCGCGGCTCATCAACGCGCTGGAGGATCGGCTGGAGGAGGGCGGCGAGCAGGCGGCCGGCGAGCTCGCCTCGTTCCTGCGCATGGGCAGCTGGATCGGCGGCGACCGCGACGGCAATCCCTTCGTCACCGCCGACGTGATGCGCGGCACGCTGCGGCTGCAGTCGAGCCGGGTGATGCAGTTCTATCTCAACGAGCTGCACGTGCTCGGCGCGGAGTTGTCGATCGCAGCCCATCTCGCCGACGTCTCCGAGGAGCTGCGCACCCTGGCGGAGCGCTCGCCGGACACCTCGCCGCACCGGAGCGGCGAGCCCTATCGCCTGGCAGTCTCAGGCATCTATGCCCGCCTCACCGCGACGGCCGAAAAGCTCGAAGTCGAGATCACGCGCCGGCCTGTCGGCAAAGCGGCGCCTTACGAGAGCGTCAGGGAGCTGCTGGCCGATCTCGACGTGCTGCATCGCTCGCTGATCTCCAACAACGCCCGCGTCATCGCCCGCGGCCGGCTGCGGCTCTTGCGCCGCGCGGTGGATTGCTTCGGCTTTCACCTGGCCCGGCTCGACATTCGCCAGAACTCGGCCGTCCACGAGCGCACCATCGCCGAGTTGATCGACGCCGCCAATCCCGGCATGTCCTATCTCGCGCTTGGCGAGGACGCCCGCATCTCGCTGCTGACGAACGAGCTGCGCTCGACGCGCGCGCTGGTCTCGCCCTTCGTCAAATACAGCGACGAGACCATGGGCGAGCTCAACGTGTTCCATGCCGCCGCGGAAGCGCATGCGAAATTCGGCTCGGACGCCATTCCCCAATGCATCATCTCGATGTGCAAGGGCATGTCCGACATGCTCGAGGTCGCCGTGCTCCTGAAGGAGGTCGGCCTCGTCCATCCCTCCGGCCGTAGCGCCATCAACATCGTGCCGCTGTTCGAGACCATCGAGGATTTGCAGGCTTCCAGCGGCATCATGGACCGCATGCTGTCGTTGCACGATTACCGCCGGCTCGTCGACAGCCGCGGCAGCGTGCAGGAGGTCATGCTTGGGTACTCCGACAGCAACAAGGACGGCGGCTTCGTCACCTCGGGCTGGGAGCTCTACAAGGCCGAGATCGGCCTCGTCGAAGTGTTCGAGCGGCACCACGTGCGCTTACGTCTGTTCCACGGCCGCGGCGGCTCCGTGGGGCGCGGCGGCGGGCCGAGCTATGACGCCATCATCGCGCAGCCCGGCGGCGCGGTGAACGGCCAGATCCGCATCACCGAGCAGGGCGAGATCATCTCGTCGAAATATTCCAACACCGAGGTCGGCCGCAACAATCTGGAAATCCTCGCCGCGGCGACGCTGGAGGCAAGTCTGCTGCATCCGCGCCAGAGCGCGCCGCGCCGCGAATATCTGACCGCGATGGACGAACTCTCGAACCTCGCCTTCAAGGCCTATCGCGGCCTCGTCTACGAGACCGAAGGCTTCGTCGAGTACTTCTGGTCGTCCACCGTCATCAACGAGATCGCCACGCTTAACATCGGCAGCCGTCCGGCTTCGCGCAAAAAGACCCGCGCGATCGAGGATCTGCGCGCGATTCCCTGGGTGTTCTCGTGGGCGCAATGTCGCCTGATGCTGCCGGGCTGGTACGGCTTCGGCAGCGCGGTCGAGCAGTGGATCGCGGAGCATCCAGAGCAGGGCATGCCGTTCCTGAAAGAGCTCTACCAGGAATGGCCGTTCTTCCGCATGCTGCTGTCGAACATGGACATGGTGCTGGCCAAGAGCTCGATCGCGATCGCCTCGCGCTATGCCGAACTGGTGCCGGACGAAGCCTTGCGCGAAAAAATCTTTGGCCGCATCCGCCGCGAATGGCATTCCTGCATCGAGACGCTGCTCGACATCATGGGCCAGGACCGGCTGCTCCAGGGCAACCCGCTGCTGGAGCGCTCCGTGCGCCACCGCTTCCCCTATCTCGATCCGCTCAACCACGTGCAGGTTGAGCTCTTGAGAGAGCACCGCGCGCAGAACCCCGACGAGCAGGTGCTGCGCGGGATCCAGCTGACGATCAACGGGATTTCGGCGGGCTTGCGGAATACGGGGTAGGGCGAATTGCGAATGGCGAGTAGCGAATAGAAACCCTATTCGCCATTCGCCACTCCCTATTCGCGCAATCTCACACCGGATCCCAGGTGAAGATGTCGGCCGAACGATCGAGCTTGTAGAACGAGCCCTTCAGCGCCGGCATGCCGTGTTCCGCGATCGACTGCGGAGTCCAGCCTTCGCTCCGCTGCACCGAGCGGATCGGACGGTTCTGGCTGAACAGGAAGATCTCGTTCATGCGCACGCCAAAAATCTGGCCGGTGACGTCCTTGGCGGAATCGCCGAGCAGGTAGCCGCAGAGCGGCGCGATCTTCTCCGGGCCCATCTGCTTGATCTTCTCGACGCGCGCCTTCTCGGCGTCGGTCTCGGTCGGGATGGTGCCGATCATGCGGGTCCAGGCGAACGGCGAGACGCAGTTGGAGCGGACGTTGAAGCGGCCCATGTCGAGCGCGATCGACTTCGACAGCCCGACGATGCCGAGCTTGGCCGCGGCGTAGTTGGCTTGGCCGAAATTGCCGATCAGGCCGGAGGTCGAGGTGAAGTGCACGAACGAGCCCGACTCCTGCTCGCGGAAGATGCGCGCTGCGGCGTGGCTGACGTAGAACGAGCCCATCAGATGCACCTTGATGACGGCTTCGAACGCTTCCACGCTCATCTTGTGGAAGATCATGTCGCGCAGGATGCCGGCATTGTTGACGACGCCGTCGAGCCGGCCGAAATGATCGGTCGCGGTCTTCACGATCTTGCTGGCGGGGATCGCTTCCGCGACGCTCTCGAAATTGGCGACCGCCGTGCCGCCGCGCTTCTTGATCTCCTCGACCACCTCCTCGGCAGGCGCCGCGTTCGCGCCGGCGCCGTCGGCGGCTCCGCCGGGATCGTTGACGACGACCTTGGCGCCCTCGGCGGCGCACAGAAGTGCAATCTCGCGCCCGATGCCACGGCCTGCGCCGGTGACGATGATGACCTTGTCTTGCAGTGATTTGCTCATGTGGGTTCTCCGCTATGCGTTCCGGCGTTTCTTACCTCGCCCCGCTTGCGGGGAGAGGTCGGATCGCATCGAAGATGCGATCCGGGTGAGGGGGTACAGGTCTCGCGGCCATCTCATCCGTGGAGAGAGGCCCCTCACCCCAACCCTCTCCCCGTAAGAACGGGGAGAGGGAGAGGCGAGCGGCGCATTACCTCTCGTTCGTAAACACGATCGTGCCACTCGCCGCGAACATGCCGCCGACGCCGTGGCACACCGAAATCTTCGCGTTCGGCACCTGTGCCGGCGCGATGCCGCGCATCTGGCGCACGCTCTCCTGCAGCGCGTACATGCCGTACATGCCCGAATGCATGTAGGACAGGCCGCCGCCATTGGTGTTGAGCGGCAGTTTCCCGCCGGGACGCGTGTTGCCGTCGGCGATGAACTGGCCGGTCTCCTCATAGGGCATGAAGCCGAGATCGCCGAGGCCGAACAGCGGCAGATGCGCGAACGCGTCGTAGATCATGAGATGGTCGACGTCGCCGTGGGCGATGCCGGCTTCCTTGAACGCCAGCGGCCCGGCGGTCTTGAACGCACGCGAGGAGTTGAACGTCTCCATCTGGCTGACCATCGGCGTCTCGACGCTCTCGCCGGTGCCCATGATGTAGACCGGCTTGCGCGGAAAATCCCTGGCGCGGTCGGCCGAGGTCAGGATCAGCGCGCCGCCGCCGTCGGTGACGAGGCAGCACTGCAGAAGCCGGAACGGATAGGCGATCATGCGCGAGTTGAGGACATCGTTGACCGTGATCGGCTCCTTCATCATCGCGCGCGGATTCTTCGCCGCCCATTCCCGCTGCACCACCGCCACTGAGGCAAGCTGCTCGTGGGTGATGCCGTAGGTCTTCATGAAGCGCAGCACGGGAATCGGGAACATGCTTGGCGGGCCGTAGACGCCGAAAGGAGCCTCGAACTGGCCGTTGAGGCTGTCGGCCGGCGTCGAGCGCGGCAGTTTGCCGATCATCGACTTGCCGCTCTCGGCATGGGTGATCAGCACGGTCTTGCACAGGCCGGCCTCGATCGCCGCAGCGGCATGGCGGACATGCAGCATGAAGGAGCAACCGCCGACCGAGGTGCCGTCCACCCAGGTCGGCTTGATGCCGAGATAGTGGCAGACCTGCTGCGGCGTTTCGACGGCGGTGGCAAAGCCGTCGATGTCGGACAGCTTCAGCCCGGCGTCGGCAATGGTGTTGAGCGCGGCATCCGCGTGCAGCTGGAGCTGCGAGGCGGTCGGGATGACACCGAGCTCGGTGGTCTCGGCTGCGCCGACGACGGCAACCTGGTTCTTGCGCATGGCCTTACCCCTTCGCCGGGCGGAAGACGGGGAGGGTGATCTTGTCGTCGAGCTCCTGGAACGCGACCTCGAGCTTCATGTCGAGTTCGAGCGCCTCGGGGGTCTGCGGGCAGTCGATGATGTTGCTCATCATCCGCGGGCCCTCGTCGAGCTCGACCACCGCGATGGCGTAAGGCGGCGTGAAGCCCGGCGCGGCCGGACGATGGTTGATCACGTAGCTGTAGAGAAAGCCCTTGCCGCTGGCCTTGAAGATGCTGACCTTGCGCGAGGCGCAGGAGGGGCAGAACGGGCGCGGCGGGAAGTAGACATGGGCACAGGCATCGCAGCGCTGCAGGCGCAATTCGCCGGCCTTGGTGCCGTCCCAGAAGTGCTGGGTCTCCGGCGTCGGTTTCGGTCGCGCGCGCTGCGGTTCGGCCATGTGGGCGGCTCCTCCCAAAAGCAGGTCTCGCGCCCGCCGGTTTCGAACTTGATGCGACAATCGACCATGGCGCGTCAACGGTCCAGCAATGCGCATGCATGCCATCATGCGCACAATGCTTGTGTCGAGCTGAGCCAGCGCTATAGATTGCGCGCGAAATATTCCGTGAGACAGACATGCCTGATTTTCCGACACTGGCGCAGCTTGCCGAAGACCTCGAAAGCGGCCGCACCACCTCCCGCAAATTGGTCGAGGCCTGCCTCGCCAGGATCGCCGACCCCGCGGGCGAGGGCCAGCGCGCCTTCATCCATGTCGACAAGGACGCCGCGCTCGCGGCGGCGGATGCGATGGATGGCTTGCGCAAGGCCAAGGCGGCGCCGTCGCGCTATGCGGGCATCCCGGTCTCGATCAAGGATCTGTTCGACATCAAGGGCCAGGTGACGCGCGCCGGCTCGCGCGCGCTGGATGACTCAGCCCCTGCCGAGCACGATGCCGCGACGGTGGCGCGGCTGCGCAAGGCCGGCTTCGTCGTGATTGGCCGCACCAACATGACCGAGTTCGCCTATTCCGGCATCGGCATCAATCCGCATTTTGGCACGCCGAAGGGGGTCTGGAACCGGTCCGAAGGCCACGTGCCGGGCGGCTCGTCCGCCGGCGCGGCGGTGTCCGTGCTCGACGGCATGGCGCATGGCGCGCTCGGCACCGACACCGGCGGCTCCTGCCGGATTCCGGCTGCCTTCAACGGCATCGTCGGCTACAAGCCGACGCAGCGCCGCGTGCCGCTCGACGGCTCGGTGCCGCTGTCGTTCTCGCTCGATAGCATCGGGCCGCTGGCACGATCGGTCAGTTGCTGTGCCATACTCGATGCCGTGCTCGCGGCCGAGCCGATCGTCGCCTTGAGGCCGCGGCCGATCCAGGGCATGCGCCTCGCGGTGCCCACCACGATCGCGCTCGACGACCTCGACGCAGAGGTGGCCAAGACCTTCGAGCGCGCGCTGAAGACGCTGTCCGATCACGGCGCCATCGTCGAGCGTATCGAGATGGCGGAGTTCCATGACGTCGGTCCGATGAACGCGAAGGGCGGTTTCGCGGCGTCCGAGAGCTATGCCTGGCACCGCTATCTGATCACGGCCAAGGGCGACGTCTACGATCCCAGGGTCGCGGTGCGCATCATGCGCGGCGAGGCGCAGAGCGCGGCCGACTACATCGACCTGCTCAACGAACGCCGCTCGCTGATCGCGCGCGTCAATGCGCGCATCGCGCCCTATGATGCGCTGGTGCTGCCGACCACGCCCAACACACCGCCGAAGATCGCCGACCTCGCCGACGATCAGGCGTTCACCCGCGAGAACATCCGCGCCTTGCGCAATTGCAGCCTGATCAACCTGATCGACGGGTGCGCCATCTCGCTGCCCTGTCATCGCGAGGGCGACGTTCCCGTCGGCCTGATGCTGGCGGGCGCAGGAGGCTCGGACCGCCGTATCTTCGAGCTTGCTGCCGGCATGGAGGCCGTCATCCGTGTTTGATCTCACTTTCACCGTCGATGCCCAGGACACCACCACGCCGCTGACGCTGGCGATCGACCAGCTGGTCATCGCCGGCTGGACCGGCCGCGACACGGTCGCGCGCGACAAGCACATCGCCGAGCTGGAGGAGATGGGCATCGCCCGCCCGGCCTCGACGCCGATCTACTATCGCGCCTCGGCGCGCCGGCTGACCCAGGAGGACAGCATCGAATGCACCGGTGGCGATTCCTCCGGCGAGGTCGAATTCGTGCTGATCGGCTGGCAGGGCCGCATCTTCGTCGGCTGCGGCTCCGACCACACCGACCGCAAGGTCGAGGCCTACAACGTCACTGTGTCCAAGCAGATGTGCGACAAGCCGATCGCCTCGACGCTGTGGGAGCTCGAGGACGTCATCGGCCATTGGGACAAGATGATCCTGCGCTCCTACGCCACCATCAAAGGCGAGCGCGTGCTCTACCAGGAGGGCACGTTGGATGCGATGCTGCCGGTCGCCGACCTCATCGCGCGCGGCTTTGACGGTGGCAAGTTCCCAGCCGGCTGCGCCATGTTCGGCGGCACGTTCGCCGCCAAGGGCGGCATCCGCCCGGCCGACCGCTTCGACTTCGAGCTGGAAGACCCCGTGCTGAAGCGAACGATCAGGCACGGCTACGACGTGGCGACGTTGCCGGTGAGGGGGTAACTCGCGCCACAAGCGACGGCCTCGTAGGGTGGGCAAAGCGAAGCGTGCCCACGTATTGCGAAGACGTGGGCACGGCGCAAGAGCGCCTTTGCCCACCCTACGAAACTGCCGGTGAGGGGCTGATCTCTCTCCGCGGAACTAGTCTGGATTGCTTCGTCGCAAGGGCTCCTCGCAATGACGGGAGAGATACGGAAATCGGGTGGCCGTGGCGGTCGCCGTCTGCCACACCCCGTCATTCCGGGGCGCGCCCACTTGGGCGCGAGCCCGGAATCCATACTCCCGATCGTGGTTATGGATTCCGGGCTCGCGACTTCGTCGCGCCCCGGAATGACGGATGTGAATGGGATGATTGCTATGGCCATCGCGAAACGCGTTTCCGCACCAGACTCCGTTCCCAACCTCGCCGCCCATGTCGACGCCCTCGACTGGCCGCAGATCACCGCCGAGCTCGACACCCAGGGCTGCGCCGTCCTGAAGAACCTGCTGACGCCTGACCAATGCCGCGCCATCGCCGCGCTCTACCCGGACGATGCGCACTTCCGCAGCCGCATCGTGATGGGCCGCCACGGCTTCGGCCGCGGCGAGTACAAGTACTTCGCCTATCCGCTGCCCGATCTGATCGCGCAGCTGCGCCCGGCGCTCTACGCGCATCTTCAAGCCGTCGCCAATCGCTGGAACGAGGCGATGGGGATCGACATCCGCTATCCCGCCGCACACGCGGCGTTCCTGAAGCGCTGCCACGATGCCGGGCAGGCGCGGCCGACGCCCCTGCTGCTGCAATATGAGGCCGGTGATTACAATTGCCTGCACCAGGACCTCTATGGCGAGCACGTGTTCCCGCTCCAGGTCGCGATCCTGCTCTCCGAGCCCGGACGCGACTTCACCGGTGGCGAGTTCGTGCTGACCGAGCAGCGCCCGCGCATGCAGTCTCGCGCCGAGGTGGTGCCGCTGGCACAGGGCGATGCGGTCGCCTTCGCTGTGCATCATCGTCCGGTGCAGGGGACACGCGGCACCTACCGCGTTAATCTCCGCCACGGCGTCAGCCGGATCAGGTCCGGCCAGCGCCACACGCTGGGTGTGATTTTTCACGATGCCAAATGAGCGGAGCCGTTGACGGCTGATTTGTTCGATAGCGTCGCAGAAGCCCAACCGTCGCGCGAAAACATCGCCGATGGGGCCGTGCTGCTGCGCGGCTTCGTCAAGCCGATCGAGAGCGGGCTGATCGACGCCGTGCGCGCCATCGTGGCGCAATCGCCGTTCCGGCGGATGACGACGCCGGGCGGCCATCTAATGTCGGTGGCGATGACCAATTGCGGCGAGCGCGGCTGGATCACGGATCACACCGGCTATCGCTATGATCCCATCGATCCGCGCACCGGTGCGCCATGGCCGGCGATGCCGCCGCTGTTGGCCGATCTCGCCCGCGGCGCCGCGGAGCAGGGCGGCTTTGAAGGCTTTGCGCCCGATGCTTGCCTCGTCAACCGCTACGAGCCCGGCACGCGGCTGTCGCTGCACCAGGACAAGGACGAGCTGGACTATTCCGCGCCGATCGTCTCGGTCTCGCTCGGCCTGCCCGCGACCTTCCTGTTCGGCGGCCTCGCGCGCAATGACAAGCCGCGCCGCTTCCGCCTCGTCCATGGCGACGTGGTGGTCTGGGGCGGGGCCAGCAGGCTCGCCTATCACGGCGTCGCGCCGCTCGCCGACGGCGAGCATCCGCTGCTCGGCCGGAAGCGGATCAATCTGACCTTCCGCAGGACGCGCTGACGCGTTTCCTCGCCGCCTTCGCTCGTCTAAGCTTCGGGCGGGGAGGCGGCGACATGACCACCACACAGAACTCGACCGGCACGGGCACGGCGAACCGCACGGGGCTTTATCTCGCAGGCCTGCAATTGGTGTTCACGCTGGGCTGGACGACCTACGTTGTCTACCTGCCAAAGCTGGCCGCAGAGGTCGGCATCGCGCCGTCCGCCGTGATCCTCATCCTGATGCTGGATCAGGCGATCTTCACCATTGCGGACACCGCGATGGGAATCGCCGCCGACAGGCTCGCGCCCCATGTCGGCAGGCTCGGCCTGTTCGTTGCCCTCGTGACCGCGATCTCCTGCGGCGCCTTCGTCGCGCTGCCCTTCGTTGCCGGAGCCGGCGCGGCGGCGCAGGGCTGGTTCATCGCGCTGATCGTGGTCTGGTCGATCACGTCCTCCGCGTTGCGGGCGCCGCCGCTGACCTTGCTCGGCAAGTACCGCGCCAAGCCGCAGGTGCCGTTCCTCGCCGCGCTGACCATGCTCGGCTACGGCGTCGCCGGCGCGCTCTCGCCCTATCTCGGCGTGGTGCTGCGCGAGCACGATGCGCGGTTGCCGTTCGTGATCTCCAGCGTGGTGCTGCTCCTGACCGCGCTCGGGCTGTCCAGGATCGAGCACGACGTGGCGCGCGACACCGTGCCGCCCACACCGGACGAAGCGGCAGCACCGCTCGGTCTCGTCCCGATCGCCTTCATCGTCGCGATGGTCGCGCTCGCACTCGGCTACCAGCTGCACTTTGCCATGAACAGCGCGCCTCTCTATTTGCGCTTTGCAGCTGCCGGCGACCTGCAATGGCTGATGCCGGTGTTCTGGATCGGCTTCAACATCGCGATGTTTCCGGCAAGCCTCGTCGTCAAGCATCGCGGCGGCCTCGTCGTGATGGGCGCCGCCGGCCTGGTCGGTGCGGTGGCGATTGCGGCGGCCGAATTCGCCGGCAACCTCAACACGCTGATCGCCGCGCAATTTCTCGCCGGAGCTGCCTGGGGCTGCATGCTGATGAGCGCGGTCTCGGCTGCGCTCGCGATCGGCTCGACCGGCGCGGAAGGCAAGGTCACGGGCCTCGTCTTCTCCGCGCTTGCCCTCGGCACCTTCGCGCGGATGGCGGCGGTTGCCGGCGGCCTGCAGAAGATGCCGGAATACATGCCGCTGCTGCACTGGGCGCCGGTCGCCTGCTGGTCGGTCGCAGGCGCCGGTCTGCTGGTGATTGCAGCCGCGCGGCTGCAGGGAAGGTCCGGCCTCAAGGCTTCGGCGGGTGAATGAAAGCCCACGGGCTGACTTCGGAATCCCTGGGCACCTCGACTGAAATCAGCACCGGCCCGCCGTGGCCGAGCGCCTTCTCCATCGCCGCCTTGAACTGCTCCGGCGCGGTGACGCGCGCCGCGGCGACGCCAAAGGACTCCGCAAGCTTGACGAAATCCGGATTGATGAGGTCGGACGCCACCACGCGGCCATCGAAATGCTGGCGCTGGTCGCGGCGGACATTGCCATAGGCGTTGTTGTTGAACACCAGCGTCACCACACCGATGTTGAACTGCACGGCGGTGGCGAGCTCCTGCACGCCGAACATGAAGCCGCCGTCCCCGGTGATGGCCACCACCGGCTTGTCGGGATTGGCGACCTTGGCGCCGAGCGCGGTCGGAAAGCCCGAGCCGAGCGTGCCCTGGTAGCCCGAGGTGATGAAGGTGCGCGGCTGGTACACCGGAAAGCCGTACCAGGAGGCGAAGCCGACCTGCGATAGTTCGTCGGTGACGATCGCGTTCGCCGGCAGTACCTCGCGCAGGATGTTGAGATAGGCCATCTGCGGCTGGACCCGCTGGATCTCAGCTTGCGCGGCCGCGGTTGCTTCGCGGATCGCGCCGCGCCGTCCGGAGGTCTTGCTGTAGCCGGCCTTGCCCACGGCGGCAGCGAGATCGCGGGTCGCGGCCCTGGCGTCGGCGACGATCGCAGTGTCGGACGAGAGCCGCCGCATCTCGACCGGATCGATGTCGATGCGGATGCACTTCAGGCCAGCGGGCCGATACGGCCAGCGCGACATGGTCGGCAGCTCCAGCCGCGTGCCGATGCCGATCATGAGATCGGTGTTCGGCCACAGCCTGTAGGCCGCGGCCATGGTGAGCCCGAGCTCGTGCGCATTGGAGACGATGCCGCGGCCGCTACGGAAGGCGACCACGGGCGCATCGATCATCTCGGCGAGTTCGAGGATCTCCTCACCCGCTTCGATCGCGCCGCTGCCGACGAAGATCATCGGCGCCTTGCTGGTCCTGATGAGCGCGGCGGCCTGCTTGATCATATCAGGATCGGGCTGCGGCGCCGGCAGCGGCTCCAGCACCTGCGCAGGCACTGTTGCCGCGCGCTGCGTGAAGACGTCCCAGGGCATCTCGACCGAGGCGGGGCCGCGCCGTCCCGACATCATCTCCTGGAACGCGCGTGCCACGATCGTCGGCGCATTGCCGGGATATTCGATGCGCTCGGCCCATTTCACATAGGTGCGCAAGGTTGCGAGCTGGTCCGGCATCTCATGCAGATGGCCGCGACCCTTGCCCAGGAACGAAGTCGGCACCTGGCCGGTGACGCACAGCACCGGCTCGTTGCAGCCGAACGCGGTGAGCAGCGCCGCGCTGGCATTGAGCACGCCCGGGCCGGGTACCACGCTGAACACGCCGGGCCGGCCGCTGGAGCGCGCATAGCCGAATGCCATGTAGCCGCAGGCCTGCTCGTGCCGCGCGCCGATCACCTTGAGCTGGGCCTGGTGGAAGGCGTCGAACAGGCCGTAGACCTGCGCGCCGGGCAGGCCGAACACGGTGTCGACGCCGTGGGCGACAAGCCCGCTTACGATCGCTTCGCCGCCGGTGAGGCTGGTCATTTGGCTATTCCATTTCGCTTGTTGTTCAGGCTTCGTCGACCACGCCGTTGCGCAAGCGTCCGATCCCCTCGGCCTCGACCTCGACGATGTCGCCGGGCTTCAGATATCGCGGCGGATCGAACCGCGCACCCGCGCCGGTCGGCGTGCCCGTGACGATGATATCGCCGGGGACGAGGGTTGCGAAGGTCGAGATATAGTTCAGGAGATAGCGGAACGAAAACATCAGCCGGCTGGTGCGATCATCCTGTCTGAGCTCGCCGTTGACATGCGTGGTGAGCCTGATGTCGGCGACCTGCGATTCCCGCGTGTAGGGCACGAGCCACGGGCCGAGGCTGCCGCTGGAATCGAAGTTCTTGCCTTGCGTCACGTTGAACTTGGCGTGGCGCAGCCAGTCGCGCACCGAGCCCTCGTTGCACAGTGTCAGAGCCGCAATGTGATCGAGCGCTGTGCTTTCGGGGATATGCCGGCCTGGCTTGCCGATCACCAGCACGATCTCGCCCTCATAGTCGAGCTGCGCGGAGGCGCGCGGGCGCACCAGCGGCGTGTCGTGGCCGACGAAGGAGCGGGGCGAGCGCATGAACATGCTCGGATATTTCGGCGCCTCCTGGCCGTCCTTGTACTCGGCATTGCGGTCGGGATAGTTGACGCCGATGCAGATGATCTTCTCCGGCGCCGGGACCGGCGGCAGCCAGGTGATCTCAGTGAGCGCGTGATCCGGTTTGCGGCCAGCGGCCTCTTCGGCAAAGCTGATCAGCTTGCCCGCAGCGATCACCTCGCGCAGCGTGGGATAGTCTCTGGCGTGACGCGCGGAGAGATTGACGATGCCGCCCTCCAGGACGGCGCCATAGCTGACATCACCCTTGACGGAATAGGTGGCGAGACGAGGCAGCTTCATCAATCCGCCACCAGCACATCGGCCACGAATTTCGGCTCGCGCACGGCCTGCCCCGTGAACGGCGAGCCCTGCTCGAACCAGGAACGCGGGGCAGGGGCGCCCCACAGCGTCTGACGGCGCGGATCGCGCAGCGACCAGCGCAGCGGCTCGTGGTCGTGGTCCCCGGTGAAATAATCGCTGGTGTAGAGCTCGAGGCGGTGTCCGTCGGGATCGCGCACATAGAGGAAGAACGCGTTCGAGATGCCGTGGCGTCCCGGACCGCGTTCGATGTTCTTCACGAAGCCCTGCGAAGCCATGACGTCGCAGAGATGGATGATGTTCATCGCCGTCGGCGTCCAATAGGCGAAATGGTGCAGCCGCGGACCCTTGCCGTTGGTGATGGCGAAATCGTGGACATTGCCCTTGCGATGCATCCAGGCCGCGGCGATGCGCCCGTCCGGCCCGTCCTCCTCGGCATATTCGGTGAGGCGAAAGCCGAGCCGGGCGTAGAATTCCATGGTGTCCTGCACTTCGGCGGCGAAGACGTTGAAATGGTCGAGCCGCTGCGGGTGGCAGCCCCGATAGAGGTCGTAGCGGCGCAAGAGATGCGGCCGCCGCTCCATCGCCGCGTAGAGCTCGATTCTAAAGCCAAAGGGATCGGTGAATTGCAGCGTGCGGCCCTGGAACGGCTGGTCGACGAAGGCGTAGGCGAGGCCGTTCTCGGACAGGAACGCGGCGGCCTTGTCGAGATCTTTGTCGTTGCCGACCTTGAAACCGAGCCGGGCGCAAGCCGGCGCGGGGGCTTTCCGTAGCACCAGGGAGTGATGCTGGTGCTCCTCGGCCGCGCGCAGGTACACGACCTCGTCGTCCGCGTCCTCGACATGCAGGCCGACCATGCTTTCGTAGAACTCGCGGCTCAGCTTCAAATCGGTGACGTCGAGCACGACGTGGCTCGAGCGAATGATGTTGAACGGCGGCTCGAAGACGTGTTGCGGTACCGGCATGTGCGTTTCCCCTCTCTCGGCTTCGTCATTCCGGGGCGTGCGAAGCACGAACCCGGAATCCATTCATCCACCAACTCTGCTGCTCGATGGATTCCGGGTTCGGCTCTTCGAGCCGCCCCGGAATGACACCGCCGCTAAATTCCCAGCTTCTGAATCTTGTGCGTGCCCCGCGCCAGCGAGACGTGCTTGGTTTCCATGTAGAAGTCGAACGAATAATCGCCGCCGTCGCGCCCGATGCCTGAAGCCTTCATGCCGCCGAACGGCGTCGGCAGGTGGCGGACATTCTCCGAGTTCAGCCAGATCATGCCGGCCTCCAGCGCATCGGCAACGCGCAGCGCGCGTCCCATGTCATTGGTCCAGACATAGCCGGTCAGACCGTAACGGATGTCGTTGGCGATCTCGACCGCGTCCGCCTCGTCGCGGAACGGCAGCACGGTGAGGAACGGCCCGAACACCTCTTCCTGCGCCACCCGCATCTTGCCGTGCGCCCCGGTCACCAGTGTCGGCTCGACATAATGCCCGCCGCCGGGCCCGTCATAGGCCTTGCCGCCGACCGCGATCGTCGCGCCGTCCTGGCGCGCCACGTCGAAATACGAGCAGACCTTTGCCAAGTGCCGCTCGTGGATCAGCGGGCCGATCTCGGTGGCGGGATCGAGGGGATGGCCGACCTTGAGCGCCTTCACCCGCGCCGTCAGCTTCTCCACGAATTCTTTCGCGATGCTCTGCTGGATCAGCAGCCGGCTCGAAGAGGTGCAGCGCTCGCCATTGAGCGAGTAGATCATGAACACGACGGCATCGAGCGCGCGGTCGAGATCGGCGTCGTCGAACACGATCACCGGGTTCTTGCCGCCGAGCTCGAAATGCACGCGTTTCAGCGTGGGCGCGCCCTGCATCATGATGGCCGAGCCGGTCGCGCTCTCGCCGACGAAGCCGATTGCCTTGATGGCGGGATGCTCGGTCAGCGCCTTGCCCGCTTCCTCGCCAAAGCCGTGCACGGTGTTGAGCACGCCGTCGGGCACGCCGGCTTCCTTGACGAGCCTGGCGAGAACGGAGGCCGTCACCGGCGACCATTCGGCCGGCTTGTGCACGACCGTGCAGCCGGCCGCAAGCGCTGGCGCGATCTTCCAGGTCGAGAGCATGAACGGCGTATTCCAGGGCGTGATCACGCCGACCGGGCCGATCGGCACCCGCGTCGAGACGTTCCAATGCTCGTCGCTCGGCGTGTTGAGGCCGTCGCGCGCCTCAGCGCATTTGTCGGCGAAGAAGCGGAAATTTTCGGCGGCGCGGATCGCGGCCTTGGCCATGAAGCGATAGGCCTGCCCGGTATCGATGCATTCGAGTACCGCGATGTCCTCCGCATTGTCCTCGATCGCGTCGGCCACCCGATGCAGCAGCTTCTTCCGCATCGCCGGCCCCATGTCGCGCCACGACTTGAACGCGAGCGCAGCCGCGGTCGCCGCCGCGTCGATATCCTCGGCATTGCCCCGCGCGACGCTGGCGAGCACGGCGCCATCGACCGGCGACCTGGTCTCGAAGGTCTCGCCGGAGATCGAGGCGACGGTCTTTCCGTCGATCATGTGACCGATGCCGTCCGCGCGCAGAGTCTTCAAAAGCGGCGCGAGGCGGTCACGGTTGGCCTGGAACAGATCGGCTTTCGGCGTGGGCTTATCCATGAGCGGCCTCCGCTTTCAGGGCGTCGTGAATGTTGTTGCGCTTCCAGCTGGTGTCCTTGTCGTTGATCTGCATGTCGAACGACAGGGCGAACTTGCTGGCGGCGAAGACGGGATCGAGATGTCTTGAGAGCGCCTGGAAGACGTGCTCGCCGGCCTTCTGGCGGGTAGGCAGGTCGCGGCCCTCGCCGATGCGCAGCACCATGTCCAGGAATCCGTAGTCCTGCCGCGCGTCCGCGATCGCATAGTGCTCGCACCTGACAGCACGAACGCGGATGCCGCCGAGCGGGAAGATACCGGTCTCGCTAGCTGCCTTGCGCACGACCTCGCACACCGCGGCGATGTCGAGGCGGCCGTCGAGATTGGCCGAATATTCGATGGTGAAATGCGGCATCGCGGTTTCACTCCCTGTCTTCAGGCGAAGTAGCAGCTGACCGAGCCATAGGCGCCATAATCGGCCTGGATTGTGTCGCCCTTGCGGGTCTCGATCGGACGGATGAACGAGCCGGCGAGCACGACCTGGCCCGGCTCGAGCGCCAGCCCAAGCGGGGCGATCTTATTGGCGAGCCAGGCGACGGCAGTCGCGGGATGGTTGAGCACGCCGGCGGCAAGGCCGGTCTCTTCCAGCTGGCCGTTCTTGAAGCACAGCGCTCCGATCCAGCGCAGGTCAGCATCCAGCGGGCGGATCGGCCGCCCCCCGAGCACGATGCCGGCATTGGCCGCATTGTCGGCGATGGTGTCGAAGATCTTTCGCGTCGCCTTGGTCTTGGGATCGACGCGCTCGATCCGTGTATCCAAAATCTCCAGCGCCGGCACCACGAAGTCGGTGGCGTTGAGCACGTCGAATAGCGTGCAGTCGGGCCCAGAAAGGCGCTTGCTCATGACGAAGGCGAACTCGGCCTCGACGCGCGTCGCGATGAAGCGCTCGGTCGGCACCAATCCGCCATCGGCGAAGAACATGTCGTCGAGCAGCACGCCGGAATCCGGCTCGTCGATGCCAAGCGCGCTCTGCATCGCCTTCGAGGTCAGGCCGATCTTGTGGCCTTTGACCACGCGCCCCTCGGCGATCTTGACGTCGACCCAGGCCTTCTGAATCGCGTAGGCCTCCGCGATGCTGATGTCCGGGAAGTCCTGCGAGAGCTGCCGGATCTGCGTGCGGGTCTTCTCCGCCTGGTGCAGACGCCTCGCACAAGCTTGGATATCGTCGTTGGAAAGCGCCATTTGTGATCTTACAAATCGTGGTGCCCGAGATACTTAACATGTTAAGTGAATGCGTCAAACACAAATTCGGCTTGCTGCACTGCAAACGTTTTGCGGCTTGAAAGGGCGTCATGACGAAGAAATCCGCCGATCCCGTCAACGGTCACCCGCCTGCTACGCGCCAGGTGCCGATGCGCGATTTCTCGCGTTCGCTGCCGATGTCGCTGCTGCGGGCCCGGGAAGCTGTGATGCGGCAGTTTCGTCCCTCGCTGCGCGAGCACGGCCTGACCGAGCAGCAATGGCGCATCCTGCGGGCGCTGGCGGCGATCGAGGCGGTCGAGGTCACGGAACTCGCGCGCACCGCGTTCCTGCTCGGGCCGAGCCTGTCGCGCATCCTGCGCGACCTCGAGGCGCGCAGCCTGATCGAGCGCAAGACGGCGAAAGCGGACCAGCGCCGCAGCATGGTCTCGATCTCGAAGGAGGGGCTGAAGCTGATGGCCTCGGTCGCGCCGACGTCGGAGGCGATCTATGCCGAGATCACGCGGCGTTTCGGCGCCCGCAAGCTCGCCGAATTGCAGGAGATGCTCGGCGAACTCGAACGGAGCCTTGCGGGGCTCGGCAGCACCGATGATACCCTCGCGGAGGGATGAACCCTGATATGCGTGCGTGCGCGGCGAGAGCCATGGACATTGACGCTTTTTTTCGCTCAAAGTGCGGCCCAACCCGATCCGCGGCGAAGTGAGAGCAACAGGGAAGGAAAGGCAACGTGGCCAATAAAGTCAAAGAGATCTGGAAGTCGGGCAAGGCGGTCGTCAACGCGTGGCTTGCCATTCCCTCCGGCTTCTCGGCCGAGATGGTTGCGCAATGCGGCTTCGACAGCGTCACGGTCGACATGCAGCATGGCGTGCAGGACTATCTCTCGATGGTGCAGTGCTTCCAGGCCATGGACAAGCATCCGGTCACCCCGATGGTCCGCGTGCCCTGGAATGAGCCCGGCATCATCGGCAAGGTGCTCGATGGCGGCGCCTATGGCGTGATCTGCCCGATGGTCAACACGCCGCAGGAAGCCCGGAACCTGGTCTCCTATTCGAAATATCCGCCCAAGGGCGTGCGCTCCAACGGCCCGATCCGCGCCGGCATGTACGGCACCGCCGGCTCCTATCAGAAGACGGCCAACGACGAGATCGTGCTGCTGCCGATGATGGAGACGCGGACCGCCGTCGAGAACATGGAAGCGATCCTCGACGTCGAAGGCATCGACGGCGTCTATATCGGCCCGTCCGATCTCGGCTTCTCCTATGGCCTCGAGCCCAAGCTCGACCGCAGCGAGCCCGAGATTCTCGCGATCTACGAGAAGATCATCAAGGAGTGCGGCAAGCGCGGCCTCAACCCGGGCATCCATTGCAGCGGCGCCGAAGGCGCGGCGCGCGCGATCAACATGGGCTTCAAGCTGGTGACGCTGTCCAATGAAGTCGGCCTGATGACGACCTACGCCAAGATGCAGGTGAACGCCACCCGCAAGGATTCGGGCGGCAAGGCCTGATAAACTCGCGAACGGCGAATGGGGAGTAGCGAATAGGGCTACTCCCTTTTCCATTCGCCACTCGCCATTCGCTATTCGCCTCCGAAGGAGACTCCCATGACCATCAGTCCCGTCATCCGCCTGCATCCCGATGATGGCGTGGTGATCGCGCGCGCCAGCCTGCCGCCGGGGACATTGGTGGCAGAGGGCGTGACCACGGTCGATCGCATCCCCTCCGGCCACAAGGTCGCGATCAAGCCGATCGCGGTGGGCGAGCCGGTCAAGCGCTACGGCCAGATCATCGGCTTTGCCACCCAGGCGATCGCGCCGGGCCAGCACGTGCACACGCAGAACTGCGGCATGGGCGATTTCGCCAAGGACTACGCCTATTGCGCCGACGTCAAGCCAACGCCGAATTTCGACCTGCCGGCGACCTTCGAAGGCATCCGCCGCCCGGACGGCCGCGTTGCCACGCGCAACTATATCGGCATCCTCACCTCGGTGAATTGCAGCGCCCATGTCGCCAGCCTCGTCGCCGACGTCTTCAAGAAGAACCCCTTCACCGGCGACAATCCGCTGGCCGACTTCCCCAATGTCGACGGCGTGGTCGCACTGACCCACAAGACCGGCTGCGGCATGACGCAGAACGAGCCGCTGGCGCTGCTTCGCCGCACGCTTGGCGGCTATGCACGGCACGTCAATTTCTCGCACGTCATCGTGCTCGGCCTCGGCTGCGAAGTGAACCAGATCGGCGGCCTGATGGAAGAGCAGAAGCTCGCGGGACGCCTGCGCGCGATGGATATCCAGGAGGTCGGCGGCACCCGCAAGACGGTGGAGGCGGGCATCGCCTTCGTGCGCGAGGCGCTCGCCGATGCCGACAAGGTCAAGCGTGAGACGGTGCCGGCAAGCGAGCTCACCGTGGCGCTGCAATGCGGCGGCTCCGACGGCTATTCCGGCGTGTCAGCCAATCCGGCGCTCGGCGCTGCCAGCGATCTCATCGTCCGTCATGGCGGCACCGTGATCCTGTCGGAGACGCCGGAGACCTACGGCGCCGAGCACCTGCTAACGCGCCGCGCCGTCAGCCGCGAGGTCGGCGAGAAGCTGGTCGACCTGATGCGCTGGTGGGACGAGTACACCGCACGTGAAGGCGCCGAGATGAACGCCAATCCGAGCCCCGGCAACAAGGCCGGCGGCCTCACCACCATCCTGGAGAAGTCGCTCGGCGCGATGGCCAAGGCCGGCACCACCAACCTCGTCGAGGTGCTGCGCTACGCCGAGCCCGTCACCAAGAAGGGGTTCGTGTTCATGGACACGCCCGGCTACGACCCCGTGGCCGCGACCGGGCAGGTCGCAGGAGGTGCCAACCTCGTCTGCTTCACCACGGGCCGCGGCAGTGTGTTCGGCTGCAAGCCGGCGCCGTCGATCAAGCTCGCCACCAACACGCCCATGTACAGGCGCATGGAAGAGGACATGGACGTCAATTGCGGCACCATCCTCGAAGGCGAGGAGAGCGTCGAACAATGCGGCCAGCGCATCTTCGATCTCATCCTCAAGACCGCCTCGGGCCAGCCGACCAAGAGCGAGAGCTTCGATTTCGGCGGCGCCGAGTTCGCGCCCTGGGTGCTCGGCGCGACGATGTAGTCGCGCGAGCATCGCCGCGCAACCCATCAAGCGCCGCCGGTATCCGATGATCGCAACCGGAATCGGAGCGCGTGTGGCGATCCGAAATGCAACGGCCGTTCGCTAAGTAATGATACGGAGGTGGGCGCCTCCCGTGAGAAGTTCCCGGCTTACACCTGGTTAACACTGTTGCCGTAGACAGGAGGCGATGCGGCTTCACAGCGTGGTGGGGCCGGCGTGATTTGAGGATCGAGCCGATGCAAGCGATACGTCCCACTGGGGTGGAAAATCTCCTCGGTGAGGAGGAGCTGATCGTATCGAAGACCGATCTCAAAGGCCGCATCACCTACGCCAACGACGTCTTCATCCGCATGGCGAAGTACTCGTGGAAGGAGCTGATGGGCGCGCCCCACAGCCTGATCCGCCATCCCGACATGCCGCGCGCCGTCTTCAAGCTGCTCTGGGACACGCTGCAGTCCAAGCAGGAGATCTTCGCCTACGTCGTCAACCTGGCGAAGGACGGCAGTCACTATTGGGTATTCGCCCACGTCACGCCGACATTCGACGAGCGCGGCAACATCGTCGGCTATCACTCCAACCGTCGCAAGCCGGATCCCGCGCAGATCGAGCGCATCAAGCCGATCTACAAGACGCTGTGCACTGAGGAGGCGCGGCATGCCAACGCCAAGGAGGGCATGCAGGCGAGCTTCGAGGCGATGGTCGGGCTGCTCAAGCAACAGGGTGTCGGTTACGATGAATTTGTGCTCTCTCTCTAAGGCGCAGGGAGCAACCGCGCTCGCGTGTGGTCTTGCCGTCCTTGCGTTCGTTCTCTCGCTTCTCGGCATGACCGGGATCGCGAGTGCCGCTTCTCTCGGCGCGACGATCGCGCTCTCCGGCTATGCCGTCTGGTGCCAGCACCGCACCGCGGTTGCCGTCGACGAGGTCGCCGCTGTGTGCCGCAAGGCGGCGGGCGGCGATCTCGAGGCGCGCATCCTCAGTGAGCGGCAGGCCGGGCGGATCGGCGCCATCCAGAGATCGGTCAACGACATGCTCGACATTACCGATGCGTTCCAGCGCGAAGCTTCGGCGTCGATGGAGTATGCCAGCCGCGGCAAGTATTTCCGCAAGATCCTGGCGCGCGGATTGCCCGGCTCGTTCCGCCGCTCGGCGACCGTCATCAATGCCGGCACCGACAGTCTCGGCCGCCGCGTCGTCGAGATCGCGGACCTCGCCAGGCGGTTCGGCACGCATCTCGATCAGGTTGCGGGCACGCTGATGGGCGCCGCGACCGATCTCGAATCCGATGCCGGCCAGATGGCGGCGGCGGCGGAGAAGACCAGCCTGCAAACCTCCGGCGTGCTCTCCGCGTCCGACCAGGCCTCGCGCAACGTCGCCACTGTCGCCAGCGCCGCCGAGCAGCTCGCATCGTCGATCGCCGAGATCAATCGCCAAGTGGCCGGCTCGACCGCGAGCACGGGACGGGCGGTGAACGAAGCCAATCGCGCCGGCAGCGAGATCCGGAGCCTTGCGGACGCCGCGATGCAGATCGGCGACGTCGTCAAGCTTATCAGCGAGATCGCCTCGCAGACCAACCTGCTCGCGCTCAACGCCACCATCGAGGCGGCGCGGGCAGGGGACGCCGGCCGCGGCTTCGCGGTGGTGGCCTCCGAGGTCAAGAGCCTCGCCAACCAGACCGCCAAGGCGACCGAAGAGATCAGCGCCAAGGTTGGCGAGATGCAGCAATCGACCACCAATTCGGTCGCGGCCGTCGAGGCGATCGCGCAGACCATCGCCGAGATCAACGGCATCACTGCCTCGATTGCCGCCTCGATCGAGCAGCAGGGCGCGGCGACGCGCGAGATCGCCCGCAACGTTCACGAAGCCTCCGCCGGCACCTCGCAGGTCTCCTCCAACGTGACGGGCATCAGCGAGGCCGCCGCCGACACCGGCCGCGTCGCTGCACGCGTCAACCACGCCTCCGAACGCGTCCACGGCGAAGTCGAGACGCTCCGCCGCGAAGTGACCCAATTCCTGCAAAGGCTGACCTCGGCGGCGTAGGGCTTTCAAACCCTCTCCCCTTGTGGGAGAGGGTGGCTTCGCTGAAAGCGAAGCCGGGTGAGGGGTCTCTATCCTCACGAGCGGTTTTGCGGGTTGAGAGAGACCCCTCATCCGGCGCTTCGCGCCACCTTTTCACAAGGGGAGAAGGGAAGAGCCTCGCCGGCGCGGCCCAATAACAATCACCATCACCCGCCCCGCACCTTACCTAGGCACCCCGTGCCCGTTGTTAGTGCTTGATCGCGTTCACCTCAGGTGTTCTGCTCAAAAAAGCTGCTGGAGCACCGCAACCCGTGTCGATCTACGTCGCGCTACACCATGTCACGCATTACAAATACGACCGCCCGATCGACCTTGGCCCGCAGACCATCCGGCTGCGACCGGCGCCGCATACGCGCACGCCGATCCTGAGCTATTCGCTCAAGGTCACGCCTTCCAATCATTTCGTGAACTGGCAGCAGGACCCGCAGGGCAACTGGCTGGCGCGCTACGTCTTTCCGGAGAAGACCACCGAGCTGAAATTCGAGGTCGACTTCACGGCGCAGATGACGGTGGTCAACCCGTTCGACTTCTTCGTCGAGCCCTATGCCGACAGCTTCCCGTTCGACTATCCCAAGGATCTGAAGACGGAGCTCGCGCCGTATCTCGAGACCATCAAGCCCGATCGCCTGTTCGCCAAGTTCCTCGATTCGATCCCGCACGAAGCCCCGAACACGGTCAATTTCCTGGTCGACCTCAATCGCGAGATCCAGAAGAAGGTCCGCTACATCATCCGCATGGAGCCGGGCGTGCAGACGCCGGAGGAGACGCTTGTCTCCGGCGCAGGCTCATGCCGTGACTCCGCCTGGCTCTTGATCCAGACCTTGCGCCATCTCGGGCTCGCCGCCCGCTTCGTCTCGGGCTATCTGGTCCAGATCCGTCCCGACATCGATCCGATCGAGGGGCCGCCGGAAGTCGAGAACGATTTTACCGATCTGCACGCCTGGGCCGAGGTCTATCTGCCCGGCGCGGGGTGGATCGGATTCGACGCGACCTCGGGCATGCTCGCAGGCGAGGGGCACATCCCGGTCGCAGCCACGCCGCACTACCGTTCGGCGGCGCCGATCTCTGGTGGGGCCGGCTTTGCCGAGGTCGAGTTTTCCTTCGACATGAGCGTGAGGCGCATCCGCGAGGCGCCGCGCATCACAAAGCCGTTCTCCGACGAATCCTGGGCGCGCCTCGACGATCTCGGCGAGCAGGTCGATGGCGATCTCGCCAGCGCGGACGTGCGCCTCACCATGGGCGGCGAGCCGACCTTCGTCTCGGTCGACGATCTCGAGGCCGGCGAGTGGAACACGGAGGCCGTCGGTCCGACCAAGCGCACGCTCGGCGACGATCTGATCCGCCGCCTGCGCACGCGCTTCGCGCCGGGCGGGCTGCTGCATTACGGCCAGGGCAAATGGTATCCGGGCGAGAGCCTGCCGCGCTGGGCCTTCGGCCTCTATTGGCGCAAGGACGGCGTGCCGATCTGGAAGAACGCCGACCTCATCGCCAGAATCGAGAAGCCCAGGAGACCGGAGGTCAAGGATGCCGAGGCCTTCATGGAAGGCACGGCGGCGCGGCTCGGCGTCGACCTCGGCTACATCATGCCGGCCTATGAGGATCCCGCCTATTGGCTGCAGAAGGAAGCGGAGCTTCCGGTCAACGTCGATCCCACCGATTCAAAGCTGTCCGATCCCGAAGCGCGCGCACGGATGGCGCGGGTGTTCGATCAGGGTCTGAATACGCCGCGCGGCTTCGTGCTGCCGATCCAGCGCTGGAATGCGCCGCCGCGCTGGCGCAGCGAACGCTGGCCGCTGCGGCGCAATCATCTGTTCCTGACGCCGGGCGATTCACCGCTCGGCCTGCGCCTGCCGATCGGCTCGCTCGGTCACGTCCCGCCCAACCAATATCCCTACATCGTCGAGCAGGACCCGATGGAGCCGCGGGGCAGGCTGCCGGTGTTCACCCGCATGGCGCGTCCGCCATCGCCGCCGCGTACGGCCCCCGAGCATCTCAACACCGCTATACCCGTGCGCACGGCGATGGCCGTGGAGATCCGCGACGGCGTAATCTGCGCCTTCATGCCGCCGGTCGAGCGCATCGAGGATTATCTCGAGCTGATCTCGGCGCTCGAGGACACCGCCGAGGAGATGCAGCTTCCGGTCCATGTCGAGGGTTATCCGCCGCCGTTCGATCCGCGGATCGAGATGATCAAGGTGACGCCCGACCCCGGTGTCATCGAGATCAACATCCAGCCGGCCAAGAGCTGGCGCGATGCGGTCGAGATCACCACCGGCCTCTACGAGGATGCGGCCAAGGTCCGCCTCGGCGCCAACCGTTTCCTGGTCGACGGCCGTCACACCGGCACCGGGGGCGGCAATCACGTCGTGGTCGGCGGCTCCTCACCGCAGGACTCGCCGTTCCTGCGCCGGCCCGATCTTCTGAAGAGCCTGGTGCTGTATTGGCAGCGCCATCCGGCGCTGTCCTATTTCTTCTCCGGTCTTTTTATCGGCCCGACCAGCCAGGCGCCGCGCATCGACGAGGCGCGCCACGACAGCATCTACGAGCTCGAGATCGCGCTCTCGCACGTGCCGCCGCCCAGCTACCAGACGCCGCTCTGGCTGGTGGACCGGCTGTTCCGGCATCTATTGGTCGACATCACCGGTAACACCCACCGCGCCGAGATCTGCATCGACAAGCTCTATTCGCCGGAAGGACCCACGGGCCGGCTCGGCCTCGTCGAATTCCGCGCGCTCGAAATGCCGCCGGATCCACGCATGTCGCTGGCGCAGCAGCTCCTGATCCGTGCGCTGATCGCAAAGTTCTGGCGTGAGCCGCTGAGCGGCAAGTTCGTGCGCTGGGGCACCGCGCTGCACGACCGCTTCATGCTGCCGCATTTCATCTGGGAAGATTTTCTCGATGTGCTCGGCGAGCTCAAGCAATCGGGCTATCCGTTCGAGCCGGAATGGTATCTGGCCCAGCTCGAATTCCGCTTTCCCGCTTTCGGCCGCATCCACCATGGCGGCGTGACGCTGGAGCTGCGGCAGGCGCTGGAGCCCTGGCACGTGCTCGGTGAGGAGGGCTCGGCCGGCGGCACCGTGCGCTATGTCGATAGCTCGGTCGAGCGGCTCCAGGTCAAGGCCGAAGGCTTCGTCGAGGGCCGCCATGTCGTCACCTGCAACGGCCGCCGCCTGCCGATGACCCCGACCGGCCGCTCCGGCGAGGCTGTGGCTGCCGTCCGCTTCAAGGCCTGGCAGCCGGCCTCCGGCCTGCACCCGACCATCCCCGTGCACGCGCCGCTGACCTTTGACCTGATCGATACCTGGAACGGCCGCTCGCTCGGCGGCTGCGTCTACCACGTCGCCCATCCTGGCGGGCGCAACTACGACACCAAGCCGGTCAATACCTACGAGGCCGAGGCCCGGCGGCTGGCGCGCTTCCAGGACCACGGCCACACCCCGGGTCCGATGCAGCCGCCGCCCGAGGAACGCACAAATGAATTTCCGCTGACCCTCGACTTGCGGACCCCGCTCCTGCAATGAGTATGATGGTGGGGGAGGGAAAGGCCCATGGGCGAGGGCGCAGCCGAAGACAACGACCAGGCGGGCAGGGCAAATGCCCAGCAGCGGATTGCGCAGTGGGTCCGCGACTATAGCCGCCTGCCCGGCATCCCCGACGAGTTCCTGGGGCCCGACGGTGCGCCGCGCGCGGTCTGGAGCCGCTTCTTCGACGCCTTCGGCGCGCTGGCGCCCGACGAGATCGAGCGCCGCTTCGGCATGGCCGATCGCCATCTCCGCGAGGCCGGCGTCACCTACCGCGCGCCCGGCGATAGCGCCGACCGGCCCTGGTCGATCAGCCATCTGCCGCTTTTGATCGACGAGGCCGACTGGCAGCAGCTTTGCGCCGGCATCACCCAGCGCGCCGAGCTGCTCGAGCGCGTGCTGCGCGACATTTATGGCGAGGGGCGCCTCGTGGCCGAAGGCGCGCTCCCGGCCGCGGCGATCGCCGGCAGTCCCGAATATCTCCGTCCGGTCTGCGGCGTGCCGCCGCCCGGCGGACGTTATCTCTCGATCTATGCCGCCGATGTCGGCCGCGGGCCCGACGGCCGCTGGTGGGTGCTCGGCGACCGCACCCAGGCGCCATCGGGTGCGGGCTACGCGCTGGAGAACCGCCTGGTGCTGTCGCGCGCCTTCTCCGATCTCTACAAGTCGATGAACGTGCCGCGCGTCGCGCCGTTCTTCGAGGCGTTCCGCGACAGCTTGCGCGCGCGCGCCGATCGCGACGAGCCCAGGATCGGCGTGCTCACCCCCGGCAGCTTCAGCGAGACCTATTTCGAGCACGCGACGCTGGCGCGCTATCTCGGCTTCCTGCTGGTCGAGGGCGACGATCTCGCGGTCAGCGACGACCGCGTCCACATCCGCACCGTCGCCGGCCTGAAGCGGCTGGATGTGCTCTTGCGCCGGGTCGATTCCAACTCGCTCGACCCGCTCGAGCTCGATGCCTCCTCCCGGCTCGGTGTGCCCGGCCTGATCGACGTGCTGCGCAAGGACGGCGTCGTCGTCGCCAACATGCCGGGCTCGGGCGTTTTGGAGGCGCGGGCGCTGCTCGGCTTCCTGCCGGCCCTGAGCCGCCGCCTGCTCGGCGAAGACCTGAAGATGCCGCACATCGCGACCTGGTGGTGCGGCCAGCGCGTGGCGCGCGACGAGGTGCTGGCGCGGCTCGACGAGGTCGCGATCGAAGGCGCCTATCGGCGCGGCGTTCCCGGTTTCGACAGCAATGGTCCGGTGCTCGCGAGCGAGCTCGACGCCAGCGGACGGCAGCGCCTGATCGATGCGATCAGCGCGCGCGGCATGGACTATGTCGGCCAGGAGGTGGTGCGGCTCTCGACCATGCCGGTGTGGGAGCACGGGCAGCTCACGCCGCGCCCCTTCGTGCTGCGCGTGTTCGCCGCCGCCACGCCGGACGGCTGGGCCATCATGCCCGGCGGCTTCTGCCGCATCGCCGAGCAGCCGGACGCGCGCGCGGTGTCGATGGGCGACGGCGCGCGCGCCGCCGACGTCTGGGTCGTCTCCGACAAGCAGGTCGCGACCGCGACGCTCCTGCCGGCGACCGACAAGGTGCGCATCCGCCGCATCGCTGGCGTGCTGCCGAGCCGCGCCGCCGACAATCTGTTCTGGCTCGGCCGCTATCTCGAGCGCGCCGAGGCGACGCTGCGGCTGGTGCGCGCTTTGGGCTCGCCGAGCGGGCCGAACAAGGGCACGGCGGCCTCGGTGCAATCGGCCGAACGCATCCAGCGCCTCCTTGTCGCCTGGGGCGCGGTCTCGCAATCCTCGCGCACGGCCGCGGGGCGTATCGTCGCCGAAGCGCTGCAGGGCGCGGAGCGTTTCGGCTCGGCCCTGTCGCTGGTGAGGGCGGCGCAGCGCACGGCGACCTCCTTGCGCGAGCGGCTGTCGCCCGATGCCTGGCAGGTGATCACCGAGATGGCCGAGCGCCTCGCCATCGAGGTGGAGGACGACGACAGCGTGCTGAGCGCCGCCGAGCTGACCTTGCAGGAGCTGGCGAGCTTCGCAGGGCTCGCGCAGGAGAATATGAATCGCGCCGCGGGCTGGCGCTTCCTCGACATCGGCCGCCGCATCGAGCGCGCCATCAACACCACGCGCTTCACCCGCCAGTTCGCCTATGACGAGGCCGGCGACGAGGATCTCGACATCCTGCTGACGCTCGTGGATTGCCAGATCACCTACCGCTCGCGTTATCTGCTGGCGCCCATTCTGGCCCCGGTGCGCGACCTCGCGGTGCTCGACGGCTACAATCCGCGTTCGGTGGCGTTTCAGGTGACGACGCTGAACGAGCACATTGCGGCGCTGCCGAGCCTGAAGGAGCATGGCCTGATCGAGAAACCGCAGCGTCTCGCCGTGGCGATGCAGGCGATGCTCGCGACCGCCGAGGCCGAGAAGCTCGAGGTCAAGACGCTGTTCGCCCTGGAGCAGGATCTGCTCAGCCTCGGCGAGGCGATCGGGCAGCACTACTTCCCGCACGGTCCCAATGCCAGCCGGCCGGAAAAGTTGACGGGGCTGGCGTGATCTACGACATCCGTCACGTCACCACCTACGAGTACGAGAATCCCGTCAGCTTCGCCCGCTGCACGCTGCGGCTGGAGCCCAGAATCGGCGTCGGCCAGGAGCTGATCTCGCACGAGGTCGAGATCCAACCGCGCCCGGCCGAGCGCAATGTGCGGCGCGACTTCTTCGGCACGCTGACCGAGAGCGTGACGATCGAAGCCGCGCATCGCAATCTGCGCATCGACTCGCGCTCGCGGGTTTCGATCTCGCGCCGACCGCCGGCGCGCGATGCGGTCAGCCCGCCCTGGGAGAGCGTCCGCGACATCGCGTTCGAAGCCACCAGCCTCGGGCCGTCCTCGCCGGTCGGTTATGTCTTTGCCAGCCCCCTGGTGCCGGTGCTGCGCCCGGTCAGCGCCTATGCCGGGGTGAGCTTTCCGCCCGGCGTGGGCATCCTCACCGGCGCCGTCGACCTGATGCGACGCATCCGCGGCGAATTCCGCTACGATCCGAAGGCGACCGTGATCTCGACGCCGCTCGACGAAGTCTTCGACAAGCGTCACGGCGTCTGCCAGGACTTTGCGCATGTCATGATTGCCGGGCTGCGCGGGCTCGGCCTGCCGGCGGCCTATGTCAGCGGCTATCTGCGCACCATTCCGCCGCCGGGCCAGCCGCGGCTGCAAGGGGCCGACGCCACCCATGCCTGGGTGTCTCTCTGGTGCGGGGCCGAGCTTGGCTGGGTCGATCTCGATCCGACCAACGATCTCCTCATCGGCAACGATCACATCGTGCTCGCAATGGGGCGCGATTTTTCCGACGTCTCGCCGGTCGACGGCATCATCGTCGGCTCGCCCAAGCAGAAGCTCGGCGTCGCCGTCGACGTGCTGCTGGTGGAGTAGGGTGGGTACGTCAGCCTCTTCGATGCAGCACAACCACATGCCCAGGAGTGGCGTATGCCGCCCTCTTTACAGCGCTAAGCGGTCAGCACGTCTTCGATCCGGATCGGCAGGGTGCGGACGCGCTTGCCGGTCGCATGAAAGACGGCGTTTGCGATCGCGGGGGCGATACCGACCAGGGCGATTTCGCCGAGACCCTTGACCCCGAGTTCATTGACGTGCGGATCAGCCTCCTCGACGAAGTGCGCTTCGATCTGGGGAATGTCCAGGTTGACGGGCATCAGGTAGTCGGCCATGTGAGCGTTGACCGGCCGGCCGTCGCGCGCGTCGAGAACGGTGCGCTCCATCAGCGCCATACCGATGCCGCCGACCATGCCGCCGGTGCATTGGCTGTGGGCGAGACGCGGGTTGACGACGCGGCCGATGCCATAGGCGCCGACCGCGCGGCGGACGCGGATCGTGCCGACGTCGGGATCGACGGCGACCTCGACGAAGACGGCGCCGAATGAATGCATCGAGAACCTGGCAGCGGCCTCGGGGTCGCGCTGAGACGATGCCGTGGCTTCGATCGGTCGATCGTTCCGGCCCTTCGCGGCCTGTTCCCGCACGGCGATGCAGGCGGCGCGGATCGCGGAGCCCACCGAGGCCATGGTCCAAGAGCCGCCGTGGGATGGGGCAGGCGGATAATCCGAGCGACCAAGGCTGAAGCGCACCTTTTCGACAGGGAGCCCGAGAGTCTCGGCGGCGACCTGCGTCATCGACGTATAGGTGCCCGGACCCATGTCGCTGGCCGCGATCTCGACCTCGGCTGTCCCGTCGCGAAGCAGCCGCGCCCGCGCAGTGGCCGGTGCGTGAAAGGCGGGATAGCTTGCCGAGGCTACTCCCATCCCGATCAGCAGGCGGCCGTCGCGCATCGAGCGCGGTTCGGGCGTACGGCGCGACCAGCCGAACCGTTCGGCCCCGAGATCGTAGCATTTCATCAGCGATCGGCTGGAGAAGGGCTTGTTTTCTCCCTCGTCGATCTCCGGCTCGTTCCGGCGCCGCAGATCGATCGGATCCAGGCGGAGCTTATAAGCCAACTCGTCCATGGCGCATTCGAGCGCGAAAACGCCGCTGGCCTCACCGGGACCACGCATGTGGTTTGGCGTTCCGGTATCGAGCGGGACCAGACGGTAGCGCGTCCGCACGTTGGGCGAGGAGTAGAGGAACGTCGTGACCGAGGTCAGAGCTTCCATGAATTCTTCGTAGCGACTGGTCTCGCCCGTGCCTTCGTGCACCACGCTGATGAGCGTTCCGTCCGCCGTGGCGCCGAGAGCGATCCTCTGCACCGTGCGCGGCCGATGTCCGGTGGTGAAGAACATCTGCTTACGCGTTAGGACGAGCTTCACCGGGCGCCCCACGTGCCGGGCGGCCATGGCCGCGAGCGTCACATGGGGCCAGGTTCTGAGCGAGGTCCCGAAGGCCCCGCCGATGAACGGGCAGATGACCGTCACTTTTTCGGGCGACAGACCGAAGATCGCCGCGATCTCGGCCTGCTCGTTGACGACGAACTGGCTCTTGCTCCAAAGCGTCAGGCGGTCGCCGTTCCAGCTGGCGATCGTCGCATGCGGCTCCATCGGATTGTGGTTCTCGCGCGCGATGTCATAGGTCTCATCGACCTTCACCGGCGCGTCGGCCAGGGCCTTATCCGCACTTCCGCGCGCCTTGTCGGCGGGCAGCCGGGCGTCCGGCTGTTTGCCAGCCTCGGGCACGATGGGACGGGCTTCGGGACCTGCGGAATCGATGATTGGCCGCTCGGCCTTGTAGGTGAGGCGCAGCGCCGCGGCGGCGCGCTCCGCCTGCGCAATGGTTGCGGCAACGACGAGCGCCACCGGCTGTCCGTGGAAGCGCACATGGTCGTCCTGCAGCACATGCAGCCGCTCGCCCGTCGCCGGATCGATGTAGCTCTTGTGCGGGCGGTACGCCAGGCGTGGCGCGTTGAGATGCGAGAGGACGGCGAGAACGCCCGGCATCTTCTCGACCGCCGCGCTGTCCACGCCGGTCACTCGTCCAAGCCCTATTGTGGCGCTGACGATCACGGCATAGGCCTGGCCGGGCTGATTAAAATCGGCCGCGTACCGCGCGGAGCCCGTGACCTTGGCACGGCCATCCACGCGGGGCAGCGGCTGTCCGATGACGCTGATGGTCATGCAATTCCTCCCGTCATTTCGAAGGCGCGGACGATCGTCCGCGGCAGGAGTTCGAGTTTGTAATGATTGCCGGACAGCGGGCGGGCCCCTTCCAACGCCGATCGGGCGGCCGCCTCAAACACCTGCCGGCCCGGTACCTTGCCGATTAGCGCCGCTTCCACCGCGCGCATGCGCCAAGGTCGGGTGCCGACCCCGCCAACCGCGAGCCGCGCGCCGCGGATCACGCCGTCCACAACGTCGAGCGCCGCTGCCGCGGAGACCAGCGCAAATTCGTAGGACGCGCGGTCGCGCACCTTGAGATAGCGCGCCCGGCGGCTATCAGGCCCCTCGGGGACCCGCACTTCAACGATGAGCTCGCCCGGCAGCAGCGTGTGTTCGAGATGGGGAGTGTCGCCGGGCAAGCGAAACAGCTCCTCGACCGGGAAAGTGCGCTCGCCCTTCGGCCCCCTGACCCGCATAGTGGCATCGAGCGCGACCAGCGCGACCGCAACGTCCGAGGGGTGCGTCGCCACGCAGTGATCGCTGGTGCCGAGAATGGCGTGACCGGCATTCAGGCCGTCGCGTGCGGCGCAACCCGAGCCAGGGCTGCGCTTGTTGCAGGATGCGTCGAGCATCCGAAAGTAGGGGCAGCGCACGCGCTGGAGCAGGTTGCCGCCGATCGAGGCCATGTTGCGCAGTTGCGGCGAGGCGCCCTCGATCAGGCTCTCGGAGATCAGCGGGTAAAGACGCTGAACATCGGAATGGGCGGCGATGTCGGCCATCCGCGCGAGCGCGCCGATGACGAGGTCGGACCGGTCGACGCGAATACCGGACAGCGGAAGCGCGTTGATGTCGACGAGCTGCTGTGGCTGCTCCACCTCGTCGCGCATGAGATCGACCAATGTCGTGCCGCCGGCGATGAGGCGGCCTCCGGAGGATGCGGCGGCGACGGCGGCCTCGATGGAGGTCACCTTCTCGATCGTGAACGGGAGCATGGTCAGACCCTCTTGGCGGCGTCGGCAACGGCGGCGACGATCCCGGGATACGCCCCGCAGCGACAGATATTGCCGCTCATCCAGAACCGAATGTCCTCCGGCGAGCCCGCATGGCCTTCGGCGATGCAGCCGACGGCCGACATGATCTGCCCGGGGGTACAGAAGCCGCACTGCAAGCCGTCGTGCTCGACGAATGCGCTCTGGAGCGGATGAAGCTCACCATTCTTCTCGAGGCCCTCGATCGTCTCGACAATGGCCCCGTCATGCATCGCAGCCAGCGTCAGACACGACACGACCCGCCTGCCGTTGAGAAGGATGGTGCAAGCGCCGCAGGCGCCCTGATTGCAGCCCTTCTTCGTACCGGTGAGACCGAGATCTTCGCGCAGAAGGTCGAGCAGGGATTGCCGCGTATCCAAGTCGAGCTCCTGTCTCGTTCCGTTCACGTTCAGACGAACCCGTGCCGTCGATGCAGCGGGCTTGCTTTCGGATGCGGGTTGCGCGGTAACCTGGGGCACCACCGCCATGGAAGCCGCTCCGCCGACAGTCAGCAGGAGCGAACGGCGCGATACTCCGCCCCGCGTGCTTTCGGTCTCAGCAGCGCCGGCGGCGAACGGTTCTTGGTTTTTCATGGTGGTCGGGATCCCCTCGGATGATCCGGCCCAGTAGGCCATGATCCCGACGGACGCACCGTTCCGATATTGCGGCGACTATCGCAATCTTGCGACGAAGTGGCGCCCGCGCCTGTGGACTCTGCTTCTCGCCCATCGCGGCCAAGGCAGCCCAGCTGTGAGTGGTAGACCGGGCGCAATGAGATCAAGCCCAACCCACGTGCCACTTGCCATCGGAGTTGTCTCGATACCGCGAAGTCAATCATGCGCACTATTTGTGCAATCAGCCAGACATTGCGACATTTCGACCGCAGCTTCCATTCCCGCCATGTCGTGAAACATGGTATGTCGATGAAGCGCCTGTCGCGGGTGCGGCCAAATATGACATAACCAAAGCGATGCCTGATCGAAATCCTTTTCAGACGATGGTCCGGCTGCTATCGGAAGCCCCGCCGCCTTTGGCACCCATCCAGTTAAACTGCGGCACACAACTCACTCATCGTTTTGTTCGCGGCACGCGTTATGGCTATGCCCCAGGCATGCCCGGACACCTTGTCGGCACCTACTATGGAGAGCCTCAGCACAGTGCGTGGACGGTTGAGCGACGGCGGCTCTCTGCCCCGCTGCGGCCGAATTCTATCACTGTGATTCCCGACCGGCATGATGGAGATTGGGAAGTTGAAGGACCGCTCCACGTGTCCCATGTCTATCTCACCAACGAACGACTGGAGCATTGCCGAACACTCATCGGTGGGCGAGGCAAGGTAGAGCTGGCGCCACGCGTCGGCAGCGAAGACGCTGTGACCTCACAGCTTCTTGCAATCCTCAGCGACCCCGACGTCATTGTCGATCCTTCGGCAAAGTTGCTGGTCGATCGCGCGGTTGACCTACTCTGCATCCAGCTATTGCGTTCGCACAGCATAGTGCAGATGCCGCAGAGCCTCGCTTATACTCGCGGCGGGCTCGCGCGCTGGCAGCTCAGGCGTGTGACCGAATACATGCTGGCGCATCTCGACAAGCCGATCGGCCTTGACGAACTAGCGTCCCTGGTCGGCCGCAGCCGCTATCATTTTTGCTCGGCGTTCCGTCTCTCGACAGGATTGACGCCGCATGTCTGGCTAACTCGGCAACGCATGTTGCTTGCACAACGCCTGCTGAATGATCCAAATCTATCGATCAGTGAAGTTGCGCTCGCAGTCGGATATTCAACGCCGTCGGCTTTCGCCCAGACTTTCCGCAGAATTGTCGGCACGACGCCGCGAAATTTCCGCCGATCCTTGTAGCCTCACATCGGATGTCAGCTTCTGGCCCATCTCCGACCCGGGCGAGGACGCCAGCGCGCTGCTATCGAGGTGGAGCGGACTCTCCAAGGAGTGCAGCGCGGGCTTATGAATACGCGCCCCTGGAAAGGGTCGGCGCTCGCCGTCACCGCACCATGGTCTCGCGATCCCAGGCCTTGTAGTCGGGCGAACCTTGGATGCGGATCGGACCGTCGTAGCCGTATTCCACCATGTGCACGGTCACATAGTCCTCCCCGAAAAATGCGACGCCGTAGGATTGCGGCAGGTCGCAGGCGCTCAGCAGCTGCGTCTCGGAGAACAGCGGAAAGCTCGCATGGTTGGTGCCGCGCAGCGACGAGACGGGGACGCCTGCAATCGAGCCTGCGAGAGGCAAGTGGCAATGCCCGAAGAAGACGTGGCGGATCTTCGCACGATGACGGCTGACGAGATGGCGGAAAGGAGCTTCGTCGATCAGGCCGATCTGGTCGAACGGGACGAGATGCACAGGCATCGGGTTATGGTGCATGAAAAGCAGGAACGGCCCGTCATGCTCGGTAAGCCGGGCCTCGAGCCAGCCGAGACGATCGTCGCAATAACGGCCGGCGTGCGTTTCCGGATGGGCGGTGTCGAGGAACAGGCAGCGGCCGGCAGCCGTATCGTGGATGCCCTGGACGAAGCCGTTGTCGTCGGCGAGGTCGGGGAACACGCTCAGGAAGGCGGCGCGCCGATCATGGTTGCCGATGCACAGGCGCACCGGCAGCGGATATGCGTCGAGGCGCTGCTTGAGCCATTGATAATCGGCGAGATCGCCCCAATCCGAGAGGTCGCCGGTGATCACCATCAATTCGGCGTCGTGATGATCGTGCAGCGCATGCGCCAGCGCCCGCTCGAAATTGACGCGCGGATCGCGGCCGCCGATGGTCGCACCGGGCGCCGTCAGGTGAATGTCGCTCAGATGCAGCAGTTTCATCGCCAGCTCCGGTCATCGAGGCGGCACGGGGCGCCGAGGACGTCCCGTGCCGGGGGATGTGAGGATGGTCAGCGCGCCGCGCCTGTGGTCTTCGGCAGCAGCTTCTGCACGTCAGCCGTCATGTCGGCGAGGACGGCCTCCGGCTCCTTTGCGCGGGCGCCCGAGATGATCGAATTGAGATGATCCTTGATCACGTCGGTGATCTTCAGGCCGTTGTCGCCGGGGAAGGCGTACCATTTGGTGAGCAGCGCGAGCTGGCTGACCGCGGTGTAGTTGTTGGGGTTCTTGACGTAGAAGTCCTTCAGATAGACCTCGTTGGCGACCTTGTTCGGCGGCATGTAACCGGTGGTCTCCGCCATGATCGCGGCGCCCTTGGGGCCGGTCCAGAATTTCACCGCTTCCCAGGCGGCATCGCGCTTGGCCTTGTCCTTGGCGAGGATCAGCACGACGTTGCCGCCGGCCGGCAGCCTGCCCTTGGTGGAGGCGACGTCCGGGAACGGAATCGTCTTCAGCGCGAACTTGCCGCCGGTCATCTGCGTGACCTTGTTGAGGTCCGAGGTCGAGGTGACGTGGAAGCCGGTCTTGCCGGCCGCGAACGCCGCGCGCATCGACGGCTGGTCGAGATTGGGCATGCCGGCCTCGTTGACGAGCCGCGCGATCGTATTGATGGCGAACTTGCCTTCCGCTCCGTCGAACGCGACCTTGGTCTCGTCGGCATTGAGCATGGTGCCGCCGCGCGCGAACACCGGCGCCTGCCACAGCCAGTTGCCGGTGATGTCCCAGGCATAGGTGACGCCGTTGGTGTCGTTGCCGAGCGCCTTGATCTTCTTGGCCAGCGCGATCAGCTCGTCCCAGCTCTTCGGCAGATTGTTCACGTCGCCGCCGGCCTGCTTGACCAGGTCGAGGTTGACGTAGACGATCGGCAGCGAGATCGCGAAGGGCAGGGCGTAGACCTTGCCGCTGGCGGTGCCGATGTCGAACATCGCCTGGTGGAAGCCCTGCTTGTCGAAATCCTTCTCCGCGGCGATGTAGCCGTCGAGCTCGGCCGGGATGTTCTTGTCGACCAGGACGCGGATGCGGTTCAAGCCCTGGAACGAGACGTCAGGCGTCTGATTGGTCACGGCCTCGCGCAGCACCTTCTGGGTGCCGTCCTCGTAGGATTCGTAAGGCGCCCGCATCGTGACCTTGATCTCCGGGCGCACCTTGGTGAATTCCTCGGCGATGCGCTTGTGCGTCTCGGTGAACAGCTCCGGATAGGGATATTGCATCACGATCTCGGTCTTTGTCTGCGCGAGCGCAGATCCGGCCGCAAGCGACAGAGCCGCCGCGGCGATGATGGTCTTCAGCATGATAGACTCCTTGTTTGAGGTGACGTGGCTACTTGATCCCGGTGAGGGTGATGCCCTCGATGAAACGGCGCTGGGCAAAGAGGAAAGCGATGACGAGCGGCGCGATGATCACCATCGCCGCCGCCATCAGCGGGCCGTAGCTGGTGCCGGCCTCGCTGTTGCGGAAATGGGCGACCGCGAGCGGCGGCGTGCGCAAATGCTCGCTGTTGAGCACGATCAGCGGCCAGAAATAGTCGTTCCAATGCGCGACCACGGAGAAGATGCCGAAGGCGGTCACTGCGGGAATCGCGGCCGGCAGCATCACCCGCCAGACGATGCCGAATTCGGAGATGCCGTCCATGCGCGCGGCGTCGACGAGATCGTCGGGCACGGTCTTGAAGAACTGGCGCATCAGGAAGATGCCGAACACCGAGATCGTGAAGGGCAGCACCAGCGCGGCATAGCTGTCGAGCAGGCCGATCTTGTGCAGCAGCAGGAAGACCGGGATCGCGGTCGCCTGCGGCGGGATCAGGATCCCGAACAGCACGAGCGCGAACAGCGTCTCGCGGCCGAGGAAGCGGAGTTTTGCGAGCGCGTAGGCCGCCGGCAGCGCCACCATCACCTGCAGCACGAAGATCGAGGCCGTGACGATGATTCCGTTGAGCAGGAAGCGCAGCAGATTGGCCTTGGCGAAGGCCTCGCGCAGATTCTCGACAAGCGCGAACTGGTGCGGGATCAGGTGCAATTCGCTGGAGAAGATCTCGGTCTGCGGCTTGGATGCGGTCGAGATCATCCAGATGAAGGGGGCCAGCATGAGCGCGGCGCCCGCGATCAGCAGCACGTGGCGGAGGATCGCCCGGACTGGGATGGGATGCGCGTTGCTCATGTGTAGTGCACGCCGCGATCGGCGAGCCTCGATTTGATCAGGGTGAGCGCGAGGACGAAGACCAGGAAGACGACGGTGATGGCCGCGGCATAGCCCGAGCGGAAGAATTCGAAGCCTTCCGTGTACATCGTGTGGATCAGAACCTCGGTGGATTTCGACGGGCCGCCCTTGGTCAAGACGTGCACGGTGTCGAACACCTGGAACGAGCGGATGCCGGAGATCACGACGACGAAGGTCGTGACCGGCCCCAGCATCGGCCAGGTCACGAGGCGGAAGCGTGCCCAGCCGCTCGAGGCGCCGTCGATCTCGGCCGCCTCGTAGAGCTGCTTGGGAATGGAGACGAGGCCGGCGAGGAACAGCACCATGTTGAAGCCGACGGCCTGCCAGATGCCGATCGCGCACAGCGCATAGAGGGCGGTGCTGCGGTCCTGGAGCCATGCGAAGGCCGGCAGGCCCGCGCCGCGGAGCAGCCCGTTCACCAGGCCGAATTGCGGATGCAGCATGAATTCCCACACCACCGCCATCGCGATCAGGGTCGCCATGACGGGGAGGAAATAGATCGTCCGGTAGAGGCTGCGCAGGCTGGTGCCGCTCTGGATCAGAAGCGCGATCGCAAGGCCCGCGATCACGGCGCCGGGCACCACGATCACGACGTAAGTCAGCGTGTTGCGCAGCGCGGTCCAGAACACCTTGTCGGCGAACAGGTCCTGGTAATTGGCGAGCCCGATCCAGGAGAAATGCGGCGCGCCGAGCTGATAGTCGGTGAAGGAGAGGGCGATCACGCCGGCGAGCGGACCGAGCAGCATGACCAGCATGAGCGCGGCGGCCGGCGTCACCAGCGCGTAGGCGGCATGGCTCCGCCTGCTGCCATGGGCCGGCAGCGTGCGCCTTGTCGTGCCCGCGGGAGCGCCGGCGGCCCCGATCGTCATGGAGCCGTCAGACATGGGCGGGCTCACGGATGCGCTCGGCCTGCTCCATTCTGAGCTCGATCCGCTTCCCGGCGGGATCGAACATCCGCACCGCGTCTGGTGCGAAGCCGAAGGCGACGGAGCTTGCCATCGCCGGCAAATGCTTGAGGTCCGCGAGCCGCGCGATCAGGCGCGACCCGGTGCCTTCGACCGCCAGATGCACGAAGGCCTCGGCGCCGAGATTTTCCAGATGGACGACGGTTCCGGAGAACGGCCCGGTGCCGAGCTCGATCCGCTCCGGGCGGACCCCGATGCGGCAATCGCCTGCCGCCGCATGGCACGTGAGCTTCAGCGTGGTCCCGAGCACATCGACGCCGCCGTCCTTGCGGATCCGGCCGGGGAGAACGTTGATCTTGGGGCTGCCGATGAATTCGGCAACGCGGATGTCGCCGGGCTCGTTGTAGATCTCGGCCGGCGTGCCGGCCTGGACCAGCTCACCGCCCATCATGACGGCGATCCGGCTCGACATCGTCATCGCCTCGGCCTGGTCGTGCGTGACGTAGACGAACGTCGCCTTGAGGCGGCGATGCAGCTCGGCGAGCTCTGCGCGCATGTGGACGCGCAGCTTGGCGTCGAGATTGGAGAGCGGTTCGTCGAACAGGAAGGCCACCGGCTCTCGCACCATGGCGCGTCCGACCGCGACGCGTTGCCGCTGTCCGCCGGACAATTGTCCGGGCTTGCGCCGCAGCAATGGGGTGATGTCGAGCTGCTCGGCGATGCCTTCGATGTCGGCGCGAATGTGCCGTTCCTTGGCGCGCCGGCCCGGCAGCAGCGCACCCAGTAGCGGCAGTCGCTCGATCGCGGAGAGGCGCCGCATCCGCAGCGGCACCGCGATGTTGTCGAAGGCGCTCAAATGCGGATAAAGCGCATAGGATTGGAACACCATCGCGAGGTTACGCGCGCTCGGGCGAATGCCGTCCACGGGGCGGCCGTCGATGCGGACCTCGCCGGAATTCTGCGGCTCGAGCCCGGCAATGATGCGAAGCAGGGTCGACTTGCCGCAGCCGGACGGGCCGACCAGCGAGATGAATTCGCCGTCGGCGATGCGGAAATCGATGCCTTTCAGGACGTCGGTGCCGTCAAAGGACTTGCGGATTGCGGAAAGTTCGATTTGCGCCATGCGCGCTGATCCCCTGCTGGCCCATTTGCGGCGCACGAGGAGTAGGAGGCGCGTCTGACATTCACATAACGGTCAATGGCCCGGCTTATGGTCGTCCCAAGTTTTGCTTTCAGGTCCGGAAGACGGGGAAGAACGATCTTGGGTTGCTTGTTGTGGCGTTGACGTCGTCGCGTGTCCGGGCGGTCAATGCGGTGTTCGAGACCGGCAGCTTTGCCGCTGCGGCAAGGCGGCTCGGGGTGTCGCAGCCGGCCGTTGCGCAGCTGGTGCGGGATCTGGAGGCCGAGTTCGGGGTGGCGCTGTTCGACCGACACGGCCAGACCCTGATCGCGACGTCGCTGTGCCGGCGGCTCTATGCCGCAACGAGCCGCATGCAGGCGGTCGAGGCGGATGCGCTCGCCATCCTGCAGCAGCGCGACGAGCTCACGGGGGGTGAGCTTCGCATCGGGCTCGGCAACGCCATGCCCGGCATGGCGTTGATCGCGGCGTTCCGCAACCTCTATCCGAAGATCCAGATCAACATCGAGATCGGCAGCTGGTCGGCGATCATGGCCGCGGTGGTCGACCAGCGCGTCGACGTCGCCGTATTGCCGGAGGTGCCGCAGGACAACCGCTTCCGGCGCGAGCCCTGCGTGCAGCAACGCGTCGTTGCGATCTGCCATCCCGTTCACGACCTCAGCCGCCAGTCGCGCGTGTCCATCGCCGGCCTCGTGCAATATCCGCTGGTGTTCCGGACCCGGGATTCCGCGACCCAGCGCGCCGTCGACCGGGCGTTTCGCGCCCTCAACCTGCGCGCCAGTCCGGCGATCATCGTCAATACGCGCGAGGGGATGCTGGAGGCGGTCGCCAACCGGCTTGGCGTCGGCTTCGTCTGGGAGCACGGCTCGAGCCGCATCGACCGGATCGCGAAGGTGGCGATCGCGGAAATCGAGGCGGAGTCGCCCGAATACATCTTCTCGCTGGCGGGCAAGCGCGGCAAGCTGGTCGAGCTGTTCTATCTCGCCAGAAGCCTTTTGCGCCCGGCCGACGGCGCCGATATCCTGGCCGCGCCCTGAGCGGCGGCCGCCTTCCCGCCGCTTTGGGTTGTGCTGAACTGTGACGGCAACCGTGATGTTGCGCAGCGGGACGGTAAGGTATTTGCGTATTTTCCGTCCCCGAAGTTTGGTTACCCGGCCCAAGATGGGCTATGCTCCCCGCTGCGTCGACGACAAGAATGAGACGTCGGGAGATGGCATGGGATACCAGCGGCGGACGGGGCTGCGTCCATGATAACCTTACCCAGACTGGCAGCTGAATCGCTGGAGCAGTTCCTCGGCAACTTCATGCGCCGCCGGTACGATGAGACTTCCGCAAGCATCGTTGCCAGCGCAACCCGTACCGCGATGGAATGCATCGGCAACAGCGATGCGCTCTACCACAATATCGAGCATACGATGCTGGTGACCCTGGCCGCCCAGGCGATCCTCCGCGGCCGAAGCCTTCATACCCATCTTTCGGCGGAAGATTACGTTCATGTCCTGATCGCCTGCCTCGCCCACGACATCGGCTATGTCCGCGGCCTGTTCGAGGAGGATGACGCCGACGGCTTCGTCATCGACGCCGCCGACAACAAGATCTCGCTGCCGCGCGGTGCATCGGACGCGAGCCTGATGATGTATCACGTCGACCGCTCGAAGCTGTATGTGACGCGGCGGCTGCGCCATATCCCGGGAGTCGATCCGGAGCGCGTTGCCCGCGCCATCGAGGGGACGCGCTTTCCCGCCCGTGAAGGCCAGGAATACGACGACGAAGCCTCGATCCTGCGTGCGGCCGACTTCATCGGCCAGCTCGGCGATCCCAACTATCTGCGCAAGGCCAACGCGCTCTATTACGAGTTCGAGGAGGTCGGCATCAACCGCCAGCTCGGCTACGACTCGCCCGCCGACATCGTGAACCGCTACCCGCAATTCTATTGGAACAGCGTCGCTCCGCACATCCAGACCGAGATCGGCTATCTCAACAAGACCGAGATCGGCCGGCAATGGATCGCCAACCTCTACAGCAACGTGTTCCGCGCCGAACGTGACATCTCGCTGTCCGGTCCGCAGAAATAAGCCCCTTGTAGCCTCGTAGCCCGGATGGAGCGTAAGCGAAACCCGGGATTGGCGGATACAGGCGTCCCCGCATTGCGCTTCGCTCCATGCGGGCTACAAGAGCTCTGCGCAACGAGATCATCCGTGAGCAAATCATGCAACAAAAAACCATCACCACTGATATCCTCGACATCGCTTATCGCGAATACGGTGCGCCGGACGGCTGGCCCTGCGTCATGGGGCACGGCTTTCCCTATGACGCGAACGCCTATGCCGAGACCGCGCCGATCCTCGCCGAGGCCGGCGCCCGCGTGCTGGTGCCCTGGCTGCGCGGCTACGGGCCGACGCGGTTTCGCTTCGCCGAGACGCTGCGCTCCGGCGAGCAGGCGGCGTTAGGTGCCGATCTCCTGGCCTTCATGGATGCGCTCGGTATCAGGCGCGCCGTCGTCGGCGGCTACGATTGGGGCGGGCGTGCCGCCTGTGTGGTCTCGGCGCTCTATCCGGAGCGCGTGGTCGGTCTCGTCTCCGGCAATTCCTACGATATCCAGAACATCGCCCTCGCCATGGAGCCGGCTTCGCCGCCGGAGGAGGCGGCGTTCTGGTATCAATATTTATTCCACAACGAGCGCGGCCGCCGCGCGCTGGAGCGCAACCGCCGCGGCTTTGCCCGTCAGCTCTGGACGATGTGGTCGCCGAAATGGGCCTTCGACGACGCGACGTTCGAGACAAGCGCCGTGTCCTTCGACAATCCCGATTTCGTCGATGTCGTGATCCATTCCTACCGCCATCGCTACGCCCTCGTGGCCGGCGATCCCGCCTATGCGGGGATCGAGGCAAAGCTCGCCGCGCAGCCGCCGATCCGTGTCCCGACGATCGCGGTCGACGGCGACAGCGACGGCGTCAATTCCGGCACCGCCCACCACGCGCGCAAGTTCGAGGCATTTTTCGAGCGGCGCGTCTTCACCGATGCCGGTCATAATCTGCCGCAGGAGCGGCCGGCCGAATGGGCTCAGGCCGTGATCGACGTGCGGAAAGCGGCTGCGTCATAGGCGGCCCCGAGGCGCCCTCGGCGCACCTCATCATGAGGGGATTGGCGGGTCGGCACTAGGCCATCCATCCGTTCCCCAAATTTCCCCGACTTTCGGGAACCTTTTCCGATTGCGGCCGTCCAAGCTGTGGGCCCGCTTCCATATGCGGGCTCGTTGCAGGGGAGAAGCTTGATGAAGTCACAAGTGCGCAAGCTGGAACGTGTCGCCGTGGCGCAGACGCCGACCGATCGGCCTGACAGGGCGGAGGTCGAAGAGGCGATCCGGACCATGATCCGCTGGGCCGGCGATGATCCCGCGCGCGACGGTTTGCGCGAGACACCTGCTCGCGTTGCACGCGCGTTCGCAGAGTATTTTTCCGGATACGCGCAGGATCCGACCGAGATCCTGCAAAAGACCTTCGAGGAGATCGAGGGCTATGACGAGATGATCGTCCTGCGCGGCGTTCGCTTCGAGAGCCATTGCGAGCACCACATGGCGCCGATCGTCGGTCGCGCCTGGGTCGCCTATATTCCGCAGGGGCGCGTCGTCGGCATCTCCAAGCTCGCACGCGTGGTGGACGTCTACGCAAAACGGCTCCAGATCCAGGAGAAGATGACCGCACAGATCGCCAACACCATCAACGACGTGCTCAAGCCCGAAGGCGTCGGCGTCATCATCAAGGCGACGCATCACTGCATGACCACGCGCGGCGCGCACAAGCCCGGGACCGATCTCGTCACCAGCCGTATGCTGGGTGTGTTCCGCGACAATGCGCTGACGCGCCAGGAACTGCTGGGGCTCGCCAGTTCGGACGATTGACCTGCGCTCGGCGCTGACCCGCCGCATTCGATCTTGATTTGCGTCAAGGTTGCGGCAGGCGAGGTCTGCTCTGCTGGGTGTTGTCTCGGTCGGGTGCGTGCTATCATGGCGTGTGCCCGGGGGCTTCGCATGCAGGAGTGGCCCATGACAACTGCGTCAGATACGTCTCATCCGTCCGGTCTCGGCTCGGGAATGGCTGCGCTACACGCCAAATGGGGCTGGATCGTCGCGCTCGGCGTCGTCTACCTGATTGCCGGCTTCGTCGCGCTCGGCAGCATGGTGATGGCAACGGTGGCGAGCGTGATCGTGGTCGGCGCAATGATGATCGTCGCCGGCGTCACCGAGGTGATCGGCGCATTCCAGATGAAGAGCTGGGGAAAGTTCCTGATCTGGGCCTTGCTCGGTGTGCTCTACATCGTTGCCGGCTTCCTCACCTTCGCGAACCCGCTCTTCGCCGCGGTTCTGCTCACGCTGTTCCTCGGCGCCTCGCTGCTGGCCTCCGGCGCGGTCAGGCTGTTTCTCGCCTTCAGCATGAAGCGCGAAAGCCCGTGGGGCTGGGTGGCGGTGTCGGCCGTCGTCACGCTGCTGCTCGGGCTGCTGATCCTGGTGCGCTGGCCGGTGAACAGCGTCTACATCCTCGGCCTGTTCCTCGGCATCGACCTGATCATGGCCGGTGCCGGATGGGTCAGCTTGGGCTTCGCCTTGAGGCGGCGCGGCTAAAGCATGATCCGGAAAAGTGCCGAAGCGGTTTTCCGGAAAGCTCATGCGTCAAGAACAACCTGACGCACGATGACGATTCATCAAAATCTCGTCGCGCTTCAGGCGATGCCATCAGCAACTCGACGCAAGACCATCTTGATGAACTCCGCTGATCTGACGCGCTGACAAGAAGCAGCGCGCCGCGCGGTCGTTTCGCCGCGGCGACAATCATTGGGGAGAAACCATGAAAGCCGCTTTGGCCCTGGCCGCAGCGCTGGCTGCCGCCTGCTTGTCCGCTCCTGTCTCCGCGCAAAAATCCTACGGTCCTGGAGTTAGCGACACCGAGATCAAGATCGGCAACACTATGCCCTATAGCGGCCCGGCATCGCCGCTCAGCATCACGGGACGGGTGATCTCCGCCTATTTCGACGAGATCAACGAGAAGGGCGGCGTTGGCGGCCGCAAGCTCAACCTGATCTCGCTTGACGATGCCTTCTCGCCGCCCAAGACCATGGAAGCCGCGCGGCGCCTCGTCGAAGGCGACGGCGTCGCCTTCATCTTCGCCACCATGGGCACGGCGCCGAGCTCGGCGATCGCAAAATATCTCAACAGCAACAAGGTGCCGCAGATCTTCCTGATCAGCTCGGCCTCGAAGTGGAACGATCCCGCCAACATGCCTTGGTCGATCGCGCTGCCCTGGGCGCCGAACTACACCAGCGAGGCTGCGATCGACGTCGCCTATGCCCGCGCCAGGAACCCGAATGCGCGCTTTGCGGTGCTCTACCAGAACGACGACGCCGGCAAGGAATATCTTCGCGGCGTTAAGGAGGCGCTCGGTGCCGACGCCGACAAGGCGATCGCGATGGCCTCGAGCTTCGAGGTCGCCGATCCCACCGTCGATTCCCAGGTCCTGACGCTCGCCAATACCAAGGCCGACGTCTTCATGATCTATTCGGTGACGCCGCGCGCCTGCGCGCAGGCGATCCGCAAGGCGCACGAGGTCGGCTGGCAGCCGACGCGCTTTCTGGCCTCCGGCTGCGCCAACAAGGCTACCGTGATGGCGCCCGCTGGCCTGGAGGCCGGCAAGGGTGTGCTGTCGCTCGGCGCGCTCAAGCCGTTCGTCGAGGCGCCGAAGGACGATCCGGCGATGACGGCCTATATCGACTTCATGAAGAAGCGCCTGCCCAATGCCGACATCAACAACGTCGCCGGCCTCTATGGCTACACCGTCGCCGAGGCGCTGGTGGCGCTGCTGAAGCAGTGCAAGGACAATCTGACGCGCGAGAACATCATGGCGCAGGCCGCGAATCTGAAGAACGTGCCGCTGTCGCTCCTGATGCCCGGCATCACCCTCAACACCACGCCGCAGGATTTCCGCCCGATCAAGGACGGCTACATGCTCCAGTTCGACGGCAACGACTGGGTGGTGGCAAGCGAGCTGTTGCGCGGGACGTGAGAGGCGGGTTCTCGCGGCGGATGCGAAATCGTAGGGTGGGCAAAGGCGCACTTGCGCCGTGCCCACGATCTATCAATGATGACCGAGAAAGAGCGTGGGCACGCTTCGCTTTGCCCACCCTACGAGACTGATGTCTCCATCACGTCATGGCCGGGCTTGTCCCGGCCATCCACGCATTTCCCCGCGGCACGAAGAACGTGGATGCCCGGGCCTTCGCCTCGCCGAAGCGGCTTCGGCCGCGCAGGCGGGATAAGCCCGGCATGACGACCTCAAATGTAGCGAACAGGAGACCACCATGGACTTTCACCACTCCGCCCGTTCGCTGGAGCTCCAGGACCGCGTTCGCCAGTTCATGCAGGCCCATGTCGAGCCGGTCGAGGAGCTCTACTACGAGCAGGTCAAGCCGGAAGCTTCACGCTACAAGACTCCGCAAATCCTTCAGGATCTGAAGCGGCGGGCGCGCGAGCAGGGGCTCTGGAACCTGTTCCTGTCCGGCGAGCACGGGCCGGGTCTGACCAATCTCGAATACGCGCCGGTGAAGGAGATCATGGGCCGCATCCTCTGGGCGCCCGAGGTCTTCAACTGCTCCGCGCCCGATGTCGGCAACATGGAGGTGCTCGCAAACTACGGCACCAAGGCGCAGCAGGAGCGCTGGCTGAAGCCGCTCCTGGAGGGGCGCATCCGCTCCGGCTTCTCGATGACGGAGCCGCAGGTCGCCTCCAGCGACGCCACCAACATCCAGTGCGAGATCCGGCGTGACGGCGACGACTACGTGATCAACGGCCGCAAATGGTTCACCTCGGGCGCGATGAACGAGGATTGCGAGATCCTGATCGTGATGGGCAAGACCGCACCCGACCATCCCGACCGCCATCGCCAGCAATCCATGATCCTGGTGCCGAAGAATACGCGTGGGGTGCGCATCCTCCGCGACATGCTCACCTACGGCTATGACGATGCGCCGGTCGGCCATCCCGAGATCGTCTACGACAACGTCCGCGTCCCCGCCGAGAACATTCTGCTCGGCGAGGGCCGCGGCTTCGAGATCGCGCAAGGCCGGCTCGGCCCCGGCCGCATTCACCACTGCATGCGCCTGATCGGCTGCGCCCAGCGGGCGCTGGAATTGATGTGCCAGCGCGCGGTCTCGCGCGTCGCCTTCGGCAAGCCGCTCGCAGAGCAGGGCTCGGTACGCGAGGACATCGCGCACTCCTTCTGCGAGATCGCGCAGGCGCGCCTGCTCACCTTGCAAGCCGCCGACAAGATGGACCGCGAGGGCAACAAGGCCGCGCGCGACCTGATCGCCGCGGCCAAGATCGTGGTCCCGAGCATGGCCGCCCGCGTCATCGACCGCGCCATTCAGATCCACGGCGCCGCCGGGGTCTCGCAGGACACGTTCCTCGCGCGCGCTTACGTCTATGCCCGCTTCATCCGCATCGGCGACGGGCCGGACCAAGTGCATCTCGCGGCCGTCGGCAAGGAGCTGATCAGGCGCGGCGGGGTGATGGGGTAGCGCCGTGGCCCTTGGCCGGATTGCGCATCGGCGGCGCTTCGAAGCGCCGCGACGGGCAAGTCTTTTGGCCGCGATGCAGTATGGCCTCAGATCAGTGTAGTACGATAGTAACTGCTGACCGAGAGTGACCCTGCACGCCATGGCGGGTTCACCCAGGTGAAAGAGCACAGATCGCTTTTGCGCGAGAAAACGTCCGATGCCGAAGGCGAGCGCGCAAGACTGGACAGCATCATCGATTTCGAGCGGCGGCACTTGCTCGCGGACCTGCGCGCCGGTCGTCCGGATGTGATCCTCGTGGATACCCGGCTGCTCAGCGCGGTCCCGTTCGACTGGCTGGCCTGGGCAAGGTCCGATCCGGAGCTCCAGGCCGAGCTAAGTCGTTACCGCGAGCTCGAGGATGCCGGCGGCCGCGTCCGGATCTTGGTCGCTCGATCGGGTTCGGAGCGGTAACCCCGTTCGGTTGCCAGCCGCGGCACAGGCGCCACGCTCGGCATGCTGACATCATGCCCCTGTTTTGCCCGACGAGTCAAAATCGGTCCGTAAAAACAGCAGGGCTTCGCGCCGGGCCGCCAAGCCATTGAAAAAGCTGACCCCCGTCTACTGTGCATGGGGTTGTTTTTCCGTTTTTGCTGGAGCGACCGTTTTCGCGGCGCCAGGCGGGCCGCTACCCCGCCTTGGCGATGCGACCGTCCGCCGACCCCGCGCGCAGATTCTGGAAGAACGTCTCCACCTCCCGCGACAGCGTCTGCGCCGTCTCGGTCAGGCTGCTGGCGGCGGTGAACACCGAAGCCGCCGCAGTATCGGTCTCGCCGATGGCATCGCGCAGCGAGGTGATGTTCGCCACCAGCGTCTCGTTGCCTTGGGCAGCGCTTTGCGCGTTGGAGGAGATCTCGCGCGTGGCCTGGTCCTGCTGACTGACGGCGCCGGCAATCGCGGACGTGACCTCGTTGATCTCGCGCACCGCCCCGCCGATCTCGCGCACGGCGTCGACGGCGTTCCGCGTCGAGGCCTGGATCATCGCGACGTTCTCGCTGATCTCGGCCGTGGCCTTGGCGGTCTGGCCCGCGAGCGCCTTCACCTCGTGGGCGACGACGGCAAAGCCGCGGCCGGCATCGCCGGCGCGCGCCGCCTCGATGGTGGCGTTCAACGCGAGCAGGTTGGTCTGCTCGGCGATCGCCTGGATCAGGTTGAGCACGCCGTCGATGCGTTGCGTGGCTGCAGCGAGGCTCTCGATCTCGGAGATCGACTTCTCGGTGCGCTGGCCGGTCTGCTCGACCGCGCCGGCGCTCTGTCGCACCTGGCGGCCGATCTCCACCACCGAGGCCGAAAGCTCCTCGGCCGCGCCCGCCACCGCGGTGACGTTGTGCGAGGCCTGCTCGGTGGCGTTCGCCGCGGTGCCGGCGCGGCTGCTCGCATCCGCAGTGACACGCGTGATGGTCTGCGCGGTCTCGCGCATGACGGAGGCGTTGTCGCTGAGGCCGCGCATGATCGCGCCGATCGCCTCGCGAAATTGCTCGACGGACCGCTCGACGTGACGGGCGCGCTCCTCGCGCGCGGCGGCGTCTTGCGACACTTGCGAGGCGAGATTGCGGTTGCGCCCCATCGAGTCCTGGAACACCTGGATGGCGCGGGCCAGCGCGCCGATCTCGTCGGCGCGGTCGGAGTGCGGCACCACGACATCGGCGGCGCCGTCGGCGACCTGCTTGATGGTTGCGGTGATCGCGGCGAGCGGCCGGGCGATCGAGCGGGCAATGATGACGATGCCAGCGACGACGAGGGCCAGCGCCACGCCGCCGAGGCAGGTGAGGATGAACGACAATGTGCGGGCGGTCTCGGTCTGCTGCGCGATCTGCCTGCCGCGCTCGGCATAGACCTTTGACAGCGCCTCGAGGTCCTTGTTCAGCGCCGAGCGGACGCTGCGGTTGGCGTCGTTGTCGCCCCATTCGCGGCCCGCTGCCGCGTTGATCTCGACGCCGCGCCGCACTAGCTCCTTGCGGAACTCGACGAACTGCTCGATGCGCTTCTTGAAGGTCGCGAACTGCTCGGCATCGTCGGCCTTGACGATGGTCTCCCAGCGCTTCACGACGTCGAGGATCTGGGCGTTGAACTTGAGCAGGCCGTCGCCGTATTTCTTCACCACGGCCGGCTCGGTCGACATGTAGATGCCGCGCGATTCCATCACCACCGCATAGACGAGGGAGTTGACCCGCTCGACGTTCAGCGCGGCGGCATTGGCCGTCTCAATCGCGACTGCGAGGTCCGCGCTGCGGCGGCTGTTGTAGTCGGACAAGATCGCGATCGCTGCCGTGAGCAGCGCGAACAGCGCGAAGATCGCATAGAGCTTGCTGGCAAGCGTGAAGCGGCCTGCCGGCTTGGCGGCATTCCCAGATCGGTCGGATGTCATGCTGTTCAAGGAGCCCGGATTGGCCTGACCGGCCGGTGAACGGGGTCAGGCAAATTGTTGCAAAACTATGCAGAACGAAGATGGACGCCTCGTTAACGCGCGGCCTGGCCGCCTCCGTCCTTGGTCGAAGGAAAGGCAAGTCATTTCAGCGTCTTGATCCGAAGGTTTAGTTTCAGGATAGTCTTTTGGGATAGTCTTGGAGTCGGCCGTTGGCCGAGCAACCCCGGAGAGACCCTTGGTCTACCGCCACAGCATCGACGCCACGACCTACAGCTTCCCTGACCTGCGCGACCTGCTCGCCAAGGCGACACCCCCGCGCTCCGGCGACCGGCTGGCCGGCATTGCCGCTGCCAGCTCCGAGCAGATGATCGCCGCGCGGATGGCGCTCGCCGATGTGCCGCTCGGCCAGTTCCTGCAGGAAGCCGTCGTTCCCTACGAGGCCGACGAGGTCACCCGCCTCGTCATCGACAGCCATGACGCCAAGGCGTTCGCGCCGGTGGCATCGCTGACGGTCGGCGCCTTCCGCGACTGGCTGCTGTCGGACGCCGCAACGCCCGAGATCCTGCGCAAGCTGGCGCCCGGCATCACGCCGGAGATGGCGGCCGCGGTGTCGAAGCTGATGCGCAACCAGGATCTGATCCTGGCGGCGCGGAAATGCGAGGTCACCACCGCCTTTCGCAACACTATCGGCCTGAGGGGGCGGATGAGCACACGCCTGCAGCCGAACCATCCCTTCGACGATGCCAGGGGCATCACCGCCTCGATCCTCGACGGCATCCTGCTGGGGGCGGGCGATGCCTGCATCGGCATCAATCCCGCCAGCGACGACCCCGCCGTCATCGCGCAATTGCTGCGGCTGCTCGACGAGATCATCGCGCGGCTGCAGATCCCGACGCAAGGCTGCGTCCTGACCCATGTCACGACGACGCTGTCGCTGATCGGGCAGGGCGTGCCGGTCGACCTCGTCTTCCAGTCGGTCGCGGGCACCGAGGCCGCCAACCGCAACTTCGGCATCGACCTCGCACTGTTGAAGGAGGCGCAAGAGGCCGGGCTGTCGCAGTCGCGCGGCACGGTCGGGCGGAACCTGATGTATTTCGAGACCGGCCAGGGCTCGGCGCTGTCGGCGGGCGCCCATCACGGCGTCGACCAGCAGACCTGCGAGGCGCGCGCCTATGCGGTCGCCCGCGCCTTCGCTCCGCTGCTGGTCAACAGCGTGGTCGGCTTCATCGGCCCGGAATATCTCTATGACGGCAAGGAAATCATCCGCGCCGGGCTGGAGGATCATTTCTGTGGCAAGCTGCTCGGCCTGCCGCTCGGGGTCGACATCTGCTACACCAACCACGCCGAGGCAGATCAGGACGACATGGACAATCTCCTGACGCTGCTCGCCGCCGCCGGCGTCACCTTCATCATGGGTGTTCCCGGTGCCGACGACGTCATGCTGAACTACCAGTCGACGTCTTTTCACGACGCGCTCTATGTCAGGGACGTCTTCGCGCTGCGCCGCGCGCCGGAATTCGACGACTGGCTGGCGCGCTCGGGCATTGCAGGTGCCGATTTCCGGATTGCCGGCGATGCAGGCCTGCTGCCCGATTTTGCCGCGCGGCTGATCGCATGAGGCGGAAGGTCAACTCGGTTGGGAAACCATCGGCGCCTCTCGGAATTATGCTTACGCCACAATATTGAGAAATTCCGGCGACAGCATTACGCTATGTGTCGGGCTGGCAATTTCCGCACCATCGGTTGAGTGTGGCGGGGGAGCTTTGATGCGAGCTGAAAGTAACGGAACGTCCCGGCGGATTCTCTGCGTGTTTCCGCGCTACACCTCGTCCTTCGGCACGTTCGAGCATTCCTATCCCCTGACCGATGGCGTCCGCGCCTTCATGCCGCCGCAGGGCCTGCTGCTGATCTCCGCCTATCTCCCGAAGGAATGGCAGGTCAAATTCGTCGACGAGAACCTGCGCCGCACGACGAGGGAGGAGTTCGAATGGGCGGAAGCCGTCTTCGTCAGCGGCATGCACATCCAGCGCCAGCAGATGAACGACATCTGCCGCCGCGCCCATGAGTTCGATCTGCCGGTCGCGCTCGGCGGGCCTTCTGTCAGCGCCTGTCCCGACTATTACCCGTCCTTCGATTATCTGCATGTCGGCGAGCTCGGCGACGCCACCAACCAGCTGATCGAGATCCTGTCGCGCGGCACCTCGCGGCCCGAACAGCAGGTCGTGCTCACGACCAAGGACCGCGTGCCGATGACGGAGTTTCCGATCCCGGCCTACGAGCTCGCCGACGTGAAGAAGTACTTCCTCGGCAGCATCCAATATTCCAGCGGCTGTCCCTACCAGTGCGAGTTCTGCGACATCCCCGGCCTTTACGGCCGCAATCCGCGCATCAAGACGCCGCAGCAGATCATCGCCGAGCTCGACCGCCTGCGCGAATGCGGCATGACCGACACGGTCTATTTCGTCGACGACAATTTCATCGGCAACCGCAAGGCGGCCATGGACCTGCTGCCGCACCTGATCGAGTGGCAGAAGCGGACCGGCTACGTGGTGCGGCTCGCTTGCGAGGCCACGCTCAACATCGCCAAGCGCCCCGAGATCCTCGAGAAGATGCGCGAGGCCTATTTCATCACCATCTTCTGCGGCATCGAGACGCCGGATCCCGACGCGTTGAAGGCGATGCAGAAGGACCACAACATGATGGTCCCGATCCTGGAGGGCGTGCGCACCATTAACTCCTACGGCATGGAGGTGGTCTCGGGCATCATCATGGGGCTCGACACCGACAAGCCGAACACCTCGGAGGCGCTGCTCGCCTTCGTCGAGGAGTCCCGGATTCCGCTGCTCACCATCAATCTGCTGCAGGCGCTGCCGAAGACGCCGCTATGGGACCGGCTTGAGCGCGAGGGGCGGCTGGTCGAGGACGATGGCCGCGATTCCAACGTCGACTTCCTGCTGCCCTATGACGAGGTCGTCGCGTCCTGGAAGCACGCCATGGCAGTCGCTTACGCGCCCGACAAGGTCTACGCGCGCTATCAGCACCAATGCGACCACGTCTATGTGAACCGGCTCAAGGTACCGGTGCCGGACGAGATGAAGACCTGGCGCAGCATCCGGCGCGGCCTCGTCATACTGCGCAACATCTTCTGGAAGGTCGGCGTGCTCGGCGACTATAGGCGCGTGTTCTGGAAGTTCGCGCTGGGCCGCATCAAGCGCGGCGACATCGAAGGCCTGATCGGCTGCACGCTGGTCGCGCACCATCTCATCACCTTTGCGCGCGCGGCCTCCAGCGGCAAGCAGAACGCCTCGAACTATTCGATCCGGCTGCGCGAGGCCGCCGTGCCCGCCGAATGATGCCACATGTCTGACCCGGCCCTGCCGCGCCGTCCGACCCTCGATTTGCGCTCGTTTACGCCTGCGCGCGTCGCGCTGGGGCGCAGCGGCGCGAGCCTGCCGACAAGAGCGTTGCTCGATTTCACGCTGGACCATGCCCGCGCGCGCGATGCTGTGCATGCGGCCTTCGACACGCCGCGTCTCATCGCCGATCTCGACGCACTCGGTGTTGCGGTGACCGAGGTCAGGAGCCGGGCGGTCGATCGCGGCGACTATCTGCGGCGGCCGGATCTGGGACGACAGCTCGACCCCGGCTCGGCTCAGCGTCTGGCACGAAGCATCTCGGCGCCGTGCCAGCTCGCGGTCGTGATCGGAGACGGCCTGTCCACGGCGGCGGTCCATAGCCATGCGGCGATCGTGGTAAGGCGCCTGTTGCAATCGCTTGCGCAGGGGGATGCTGTCGCGGTTCGCCGTGTCGTCGTCGCATCGGGCGCGCGCGTCGCGCTCGGCGACGAGATCGGCGCTATTCTCGGTGCACGCATGGTCGTGATGCTGATCGGCGAGCGGCCCGGCCTGTCCGCGCCCGACAGCCTCGGCGCCTATCTGACCTTTGCGCCGAGGCCCGGCCGCACCGATGCCGAGCGCAATTGCGTCTCCAACATCCACCACGCCGGGTTGAGCCACGAGGAAGCGGCGTTCAAGATCGCCTGGCTGGTCCGCGAGGGGCTGGCCCGGGAGATCACCGGCGTGGCGCTGAAGGACGAGAGTGCGGACCGCGCGCCGCGCCAGATTGGCACATCCTCGCCGGGATGACGGTCATTCCAGGCCCGGATCGCCGCTTTTCGATCGATTCGGCCGGGCTTGGCCTGCTTGCGAAAAGACCTGTTGACCTGCTAAACCGCTGCCGGCGATTTTCCGCGCATTTTCAAAGGGCAAGCCTCCCATTGGTATGGCGTTTTCAAGCCGGTCGCGCGGCGCGATAAGCTCACAGCCCGAGCCGATTTAGGAACTGGACAAGGCATGCTCGAAAAGCACAGCGAGAGTGAGGTTCATGTCGACAAGGTCGAGCAGGGATCTACGTCCTCCATCGCCTTCGGGCTGGAGCGTCTCGGGCTGATCGCCGTTCGGGCCCCGATCGTCTCCTGCATCATCCTGCTCGCGTTGATAGTCGGCGCCGTGTTCGGGATCTACCGGATCAAGATCGACGATTCGCTGTCGCAGCTGTTCCGCTCCGACAGCCGCGAGTTCCGCCAGTACGAAGAGGTCACCAAGAAATTCCCGGCGGAGGAGTTCGACGTACTCGTCGTGGTCGAGGGCAAGACCCTCCTGGAACGCAGCAACCTCGAGAAGCTGCGCGACTTCGTCACCGACCTGCAGCTGGTCGAAGGCACGCGCGGGCTGGTCTCGCTGTTCTCGGCGCGCCAGGCGCCGGCCCCCGGCAAGCTGCCGGCGGCCCTGTTCCCGCCCGAGCTACCGGAGGGCGCGGCCTATGACAAGTTCATCGAGACCGTCAAGAACAACGAGATCATCCGCGGCAAGCTGCTGTCGGAGGACGGCACATTGGCGCTGGTCGTGCTGTCGCTCGATCCGGAGGTGGTCGCTTCCAACAAGTTGACCAAGACCGTCGCCGACATCCGTGCGCTGATGAAGGAGACGCTCGGGGACACCGGCCTCAACGTGCAGCTCTCCGGCGTCCCGGTGATGCAGCTCGAGATCCGCAACGCGGTTGAGCGCGACGGGCTGACCTACAACATCCTCGGCATCCTCGCCGGCTGCATCATCGCCATCATCTTCTTCCGCAAGATCTCGTTCATGATCGCGGCGGCATTCCCGCCGATGATCGCTATCCTGCTGGCGCTAGGCGCGCTCGGCTGGGCCAATTTCAACCTCAACATGTTCCTGAACGTGATGACGCCGCTCATCATGGTGATCAGCTTCTCCGACTCGATGCAGCTGACCTTCGCCGCGCGCGATAGGCTGATCGCGGGCCAGGACAAGTTCACCGCGTTCAAGAACGCGGTGCTGGTGGTGGGCCCGGCCTGCGTGCTGACGCATGGCACCGCCGGCATCTCCTTCATCGCGCTGCAATTCTCCGACTCCGATCTGATCCGCAAGTTCGGCGAGGCGGGCCTTGCCGCCACCATCATCGCGCTGGTCGCGGTGCTGTCGCTGGTGCCTGTCTTCGGCGTGCTGTTCGTGCGCAACGAGAAGGTCTTTGCAGTCAAGTTCCAGGGCGCTGATGCCGGCGTACAGGCGCTGCGCAATTTCTGCTACTGGATTGCGGTGCGCATGGTCGGCCGGCCCGGCCTGTTCAGCCTGCTGGCGGTGCTGTTCGTCGGCGGCCTCGGCGTCATCTATGCCAATCTGGAGCCGCGCTACCGGCTCGCCGACCAGGTGCCGGACAAGCGCCAGGCGGTTGCCGCCAGCGACCGGTTAGACGCCAAGCTGACCGGCGCCAATCCCGTCAACGTGCTGATCGTGTTCCCCAAGGGTGAAACGCTTTATTCGCCGCAGACGCTCCAGACCATCGCCGAGGTGCATGCGACGGTCGAGAAGTCCGCAGGGGTGGGCAACGTGTGGTCGCTGGAGACGCTGCGCCGCTGGCTGGCGGAGAAGGCCGGCAGTGCCGATGTCGCGACGCTGAAGGAATATGTCAGCGTCATCCCCGAGCACCTGGTGCGCCGCTTCATCGACGCCGAGCAGGACGCTGTCGTGGTGGCCGGCCGCGTGCCGGACAAGGATTCCAGCCAGCTCCTGCCGATCGTCGACAAGCTCGATTCGGAGCTCGACGCCGTCCGCAAGAAGCATCCGGGCTATGAGATCGCCGTGACGGGTCTCGCCGCCATCGCCGCGCGTAACTCGGCCAACATGATCGAGAAGCTGAACCACGGCCTCACGATCGAATTCGCGCTGGTCGCGATCTTCATCGGCCTCGCCTTCCGCTCCTGGGTGGTGACACTCGCCTGCATCCTGCCGGGCATCTTCCCGGTGGTGATGTCGGGCACGGTGCTGTGGGCGATGGGCGAGGGGCTGCAATTCGCCAGCGTCGTTGCGCTCACGGTCTCGTTCGGCCTCGGCCTTTCCGCTACCATCCACTTCCTCAACCGCCTGCGGCTGGAGAACAAGCCGGGTGTCGGCTCGGCGCTCGCGGTGGAGCGGGCCACCGTGCTGGTGGGACCTGCGCTGATCCTGACCACGGTGGTGCTGGCCTGCGGCCTTGTCGTCACCGTGTTCTCCGACCTGCCATCGCTGCGTCTGTTCGGCTGGCTCAGCGCCTTCTCGATGGTCATGGCGCTGGTCGCCGACCTCTTCATCCTGCGGCCGACGGCGATGTGGCTGATCAACCTGCACGGCAAGCTGCAGGGCACGGACAAGCCGGCGATCTGAGTGGCTTCCACCGGACATGGAATCGGCGCAGTCTGAATGACTGCGCCGGAGTTCCGGTCGGGGACGAATCATGCAGCACGACGGCGCGATCGTGGCGTTTCAGCAGAAGCGAGGCGGCGATTCAGCCGCCTTTTTCGTCCCGTTCCTGACATCGGGTATGACCCTGCTCGACGGCGGCTGCGGGCCCGGCACCATTACGGCAGCGCTGGCGGGGCACGTCGAAAGGGCCGTCGGCCTCGATATCGAGCCGACGGCCATTACCGCCGCCAATCGGCTCGTGTCGGCGGCGGGCTCGACCAATCTGGCCTTTGTCGGAGCCGACATGACGGCGCTGCCGTTCGACGATGGAACGTTCGATGCCGTGTTCTTTCACGCGGTGCTCTACCATCAGAGCCGAGAGATATTGGCGCGAACGCTGGCCGAAGCGCGACGTGTGCTGAAGCCGGGCGGCCTCGTCGCAACGCGCGATGCCGACGTCGGCGGCAACGTTCTTCACCCTGAAATCGACGGCGTGCGGCTCGCGCTCGATCTTTGGCAACGCTGGTACCAGCACGACGATCCGGAGGCGCTTCGCTTCGGGCGCCGGCAGGGCTCCATCCTCCGAGCCCACGGCTTCGCGCCGGTCTGGGCCGGTGCGAGCTACGTCAACCACAGTGCCGATGCGCAGAGCCGCAGCGAGGCCGTTGCCGATGCGCAGCGGAGCCTGCTGGGGCTCGGACCGCAACTCGTGGCCAGGCGGCTCGCGACAGACGATGAGATCCGGGCCGCGCTTGCCGGCTGGAAGGCCTGGGAACGCGATCCGGACGCGGTCTATTTCCGATGCCGCTGCGAATGCATCGCGCGAAAGGACTGATCCGGCGCGGTTCGGCTCACGCCTCGACGCGGACGATTCCATAGGGATTGAACTTGAAGTCGCCCTCGGCGTAGTCCTGCTCCCGCGACAGCGCGAGCTTGCGGTCGCGCAGCGTTGCCTCGATGCCGCGCTCGGCCATTGCGTCCGCGATTTCGTCCATCAGATTCGCTGCGTTCCGGTCGCTGCCGCGCGATCGCGCGACATAGATTTCCGGCAGTCCGACGAGGTGGAAGCCGACGCTTTCGTTGTAGGTGTCGCCGGCAAGCGGACGCTTGGCGAAGGCGAGGCGACAGGATCGGCCCATCGCTGGCGTGACGGTAAGGCCCTGGTTCGTGTTTGCGGCGGCCTTGCACTCGCGGGCCAGTTGCCGCCATCGCGTGAGTCCGTGGGCAACGCCCGCGCTTTCTCCTTTCACGGCCGTGGCGCCGGCCTCGATCATCTCCTCGACAATTCGCAAGGCGGCAGCTGAATAGGCGACCGTCTTGTGCTGCTCCATCGGCGGGCTCAGCACGTAGAGGACCGCTTTGTGATTGAGTACGGCCATTTCGTCCGCCTCGGACCACGCTTTCGGAAAGACGCGGTCCCAGCACACACCGAAAGAGCGCTCCATGTGCGGATCGGGTTTGGCTTGCGAATAGGTGCGGTCGATCTCGAAGCCGAAATCGGCGATCGTCTTCGCCACCGCCTTGGGCGGATGCAGCAGGCTTTCATTCTTGACGAGGAAGCAGAGCACGTGACGCGGCTTCACGGACGAAGGCTGCATGTTCGCTCCCTGCTGATCGCTGGCGAAGGCGCGGCTGGCCACGAAGAGCCCGGCGGCCTTCAGCAGATTTCTGCGGATCGGGTCCATCTCAGCAAATCCAGCCGGTCAGTTCGTGTCAGCAAAAAGCCCCCGGCTCGCGAGAACCGGGGGCATGTTCCTCATTGCGTGCGAAAGGCCTTCAGCCCTTCGTCATCGTGATGTTGACGCCGCGGATCTCGCCCTTGGACGAGATCTGCACCGTCTGCTTGGTGCCGTTGGTGCGCAGCGACAGGTTGGCGGCAAAGCCGTTGGCCTCGACGAAGACCTCGATCTGGCCGCCGCCGGCGGTGCCCTGGAGATTGCCGAAGATGTTGCGGCTGGACTCGCTCCAGTTGCCGGAGATGCGGTCGCCCTGGCTCGTCACGTCGCTGGTGAGGTTGAACTTGTAGCTGTCGGAGGCGCAGCTCAGCGCCTGCTTCAGGTTGAGGCCGCTGCCGGCGACCTTATAGTCCGCTTTGCAGCGAATGCGCTCGGTGGAGCCGTCGGACAGCGACACCGTGCCGGTTCCGGTCCACGCGCCGTCGAAACCGGCAAACGGTCCGGACGACTGCGCGTGGCTTGCCGATGCCGAGAAGAGCAGCGCCACCCCGATGCCGGCCGCCCTGATTGCCAGTCCAGATCGCCAAAAGAATGTCATCTCGAATATCCCGCTTTGGAACGACGTTCGCTTCGATCGAGAACGTCTCGCCACATCGAAAGTTTAGTGCTCCGAGCAAGTCGCAGGTTCAAAGCCCTGCGGCCAGAGACGGCGGTTCACGCGGCCGCGCCGTGCTTCCAGGGGCCGCGATTTGCCGCGCTTCGTCATGTTTCCGGCAGCCGAGGACGGGCGAAGAGATGCAGCGCGGCAACAGGTCTGCATTAAAACGCAATGCTCCCGAATTATGATGTAGTATCAATCCCTTACATCTGTCAATGAAGGCGCGGGGAAGACCTGATTCGGCGGGGGCGGCGCCAATTTGGCCGCATTTGCCAGTGCTTGTGCCTTCCCTGAGGCCGCTACAAGCGGCGACTTGCCATCAGAACCAATCCGTTCCGGCCATCCGCCCTGCGCAGTCCGGGATCGGTGCGATTCTGCCGTCAGAATGAAGGAATACAATGCGCAATCTTCTCGTCGCTCTCACCCTGCTGTCGGCCTCCCTTTCGACGGCAGCGTTCGCCCAACAAGGGCGTGGCACGGACGCCGAGCAGAAGGCCTGCACCCGCGATGTGCAGAAGTTCTGCCGCCCGGTCATCGACCAGGGCGATTTCACCATCCTGGCCTGCCTCAAGGAGAACCGGGCCAAGATCTCGCAGGCCTGCGACCAGGTGCTGAAGAACCACAATCAATAAACTCGGCCATTGGCCTAGAAAGGCGGCCCTCGGCCGCTTTTCCGGGCCCAATTCGAAGGGGCAGCCATCGACGGACAGGATTGGTTTTGCGGCCGTATTCCCCTATATGGGGGCCGCGGCGGCGTCGCGGCGTGAGCCCGCCCGAGCGAAAAAGCCCTTCCTGTCCAAACGATTGTAAACCAGCCCTCGATGACCTCTGCGAGCGAATTGCGATCCGGCAAGGGTGACCGCGACGAGAATTTTCCCGTCGCGTCCTGGATCATTCATCCGCGTCATCGCGCCCTGATCCTGGCCTATTACAATTTCGTCCGCACCGCGGACGACATCGCCGATCACGCCACGCTCCCCCCCGACCAGAAGCTCGCTTATCTCGATCTGCTCGAGGCGGAACTGCTCGGCAAGGGTGACACCCAGCCTGAGGCCGTGAGCTTGCGCCGCGCGCTGGCCGAGCGCGGCATGGCGCCACGTCATGCGCTCGACGTGCTGATCGCCTTCCGCATGGACGTGACCAAGCTGCGCTATGAGACCTGGGACGAGGTCATCCATTATTGCCGCTACTCGGCGATGCCGGTCGGCCGCTTCATGCTCGACGTTCACGGCGAGAGCACCTCGACATGGGCCGCCTCGGACGCGCTCTGCGCGGGCCTTCAGATCAACAATCACCTGCAGGATTGCGGCAAGGATTATCGCGAGCTCAACCGCGTCTATCTGCCGCGCGATGCGCTGGCAGCACACGGCGCCACCGTCGAGCAGCTCGGTCTCGCGCAGTCGCCGCCGGCGATGCTGGCCTGCCTGCAGTCCCTCGCCGCACGCAACGAGGCGCTGCTCGGAGAGGGCAGGTCGCTCGCAGCCGAGATCCGGGATTTCCGTCTCGGCGTCGACGTCTCCGTCATCCAGGCCTATGCCGACCGCATCGTGCGCTTGCTCAAGGTACGCGATCCCTTGCGGGAGCGCGTGCATCTGAACAAATTCGAGCTGCTCGCCTTCAGCCTCGCCGGGATCATCGGCGAAGTTGGCCGCCGTGCGATCCGTCGCAAGGCCATTTCCAGACCGGGGACTGCCCATGACGCTTGAGGCGACCACGCCCGGCGCCAATTACGGCTCGACCGCATCCGGCAGCTCGTTCTATGCCGCGATGCGCATCCTGCCGCGTGATCAGCGCGAAGCGATGTTTCAGATCTACAGCTTCTGCCGCCAGGTCGACGACATCGCCGATTCCGACGGCCCGCGCGACGAGCGGCTCGCCGCACTTCAGGAATGGCGCAACGATATCGACGCGCTCTATCAGGGCCATCCGCCGCCGCGGCTGAAGGACTACGTCGCCTCGGTGAAGACCTTCGGGCTCAAGCGCGAGGATTTCCTCGCCATCGTCGACGGCATGGAGATGGACGTGCCGCAGGACATCCGTGCGCCCGACATGGCGACGCTGGATCTGTATTGCGACCGCGTCGCCAGCGCCGTGGGGCGGCTGTCGGTGCGCGTGTTCGGCATGCCCGAGGAAGACGGCATCCTGCTCGCGCACCACCTCGGCCGCGCGCTGCAGCTCACCAACATCCTGCGCGACATCGACGAGGACGCCGGCCTTGGCCGGCTCTATCTGCCGCGCGAGGCGCTGCTGCATGCCGGCATCACCTCTGATGATCCGAACCGCGTGATCGCCGAGCGCGCGCTGCCGAAGGTCTGCATGCCGCTGGCGCAGCGCGCCAAGGTGCACTTCGAGAAGTCGGACGAGATCATGAACCGCAACAGGCGCCGCGCCGTGCGCGCGCCGCGGATCATGTCGAAATACTACCATTCCATTCTGGACCTCCTGATCGCGCGCGGCTTCACCGCGCCGCGCGAGCCGGTCCGTGTGTCGAAGATCACGCGCATCCTGATCCTGCTCCGTTACGCTTTCATCTGATGCAAAACACAGCTCACATCATCGGCGCTGGAATTTCCGGCCTCTCCGCCGCCGTGCGGCTCGCCAATGCCGGCTTCAAGGTCGCCGTGCACGAGGCGACGCACCAGGCCGGCGGCCGCTGCCGGTCCTATTTCGACGGCGCCACCAATCTCACCATCGACAACGGCAATCATCTGCTGCTGTCGGGCAACAGCCATGCGCGCGCCTATGCGCGCGCGATCGGCACCGAGGCGGGCCTGGTCGGCCCCGAGCGGGCGCAATTTCCGTTCGTCGATGTCAAAACCGGGCAGCGCTGGCAGATCGATCTCGGCGATGGCCGGTGGCCGACCTGGATGCTCGACGAAAGCCGCCGCGTGCCCGACACCGGCCTTTCCGATTATCTCAAGCTGGCGCCACTGATCTGGGCGTCGGAGGAGATGCTGGTCGGCAAGTCGATTCCGACCGAGGGCATCCTCTATCAGCGCCTGGTGCAGCCGCTGCTGCTGGCAGCTCTCAACGTCGATCCGCCCGAGGGCTCGGCCGGGCTCGCCGGCGCGATCGTGCGGGAGACGCTGCTTGCGGGCGGGCAGGCCTGCCGTCCGCTGATTGCGCGCGATGGTCTCAGCGCGGTTCTGATCGAGCCCGCCGTGAAGTTTCTGCAAGAGCGTGGCCACACCGTTCAGCTCGGCCATGAGCTGCGCTCGTTCGTCAGCACGGACGGCAAGGTGACCGCACTGAATTTCGGCAGCGAGGATTTGATCCAGCTCGGCGCGGGCGATGTCGTCGTGATGGCGGTGCCGCCGCGCGCGGCAGCCAACCTGCTGCCGGGGCTGAAGACGCCGACCGAATTCCGCGCCATTGTGAACGCGCATTTCCGCTTTGAGCCGCCGCCGGGCTCGGCGCCCATCCTCGGCGTGATCGGCGGCGTGGTGGAATGGCTGTTCGCGTTCCCGAACCGGCTCTCGGTGACCATCAGCAATGGCGACCGCCTGGTCGATATGCCGCGCGAGGAACTGGCGCAGACGATCTGGAACGAGGTCTGCCAGGCGGGAGGTGTATCCGGTGAGCTGCCTCCTTGGCAGATCGTGCGCGAGCGCCGCGCCACATTTGCGGCGACGCCGGCCCAGAACGCCCTGCGTCCCGGGCCGGTCACTGCGCTGAAAAACCTGTTCCTCGCCGGCGACTGGACTGCTACGGGATTGCCAGCAACCATCGAGGGATCGGTCCGGTCGGGTGACCGCGCCGCCGATCTGGTTCTGGCCGCCAAAGGATCCTGAAAGGCGGCCCGACGGGCAATTCTCCCGGTCAACTTTCAATCGACTATCGGAGCAATCGAGCGACATGGATTCCGTGACCGCGACCAGCCGCGAAGCTTTGGAATCGAGCATTGCGTCGGCGACCCAGGGCCTCCTCGGCTTCCAGCAATCCGATGGCCATTGGGTGTTCGAGCTCGAGGCCGACTGCACGATTCCGGCCGAATACGTTCTGCTGCGCCATTATCTCGCCGAGCCAGTCGATACCGTGCTCGAGGCCAAGATCGGCAATTACCTGCGCCGCATCCAGGGCGCCCATGGCGGCTGGCCGCTGGTGCATGACGGCGAGTTCGACATGAGCGCCAGCGTGAAGGCGTACTTCGCGCTGAAGATGATCGGCGACTCCATCGACGCGCCGCATATGGTGCGGGCGCGCGAGGCAATCCATGCCCGCGGCGGCGCGATCAACAGCAACGTCTTCACCCGCTTCCTTCTCGCGACCTTCGGTGTCGTGACCTGGCGCGCGGTGCCGGTGCTGCCGATCGAGATCGTATTGCTGCCGTTCTGGTCGCCGTTCCACCTCAACAAGATCTCCTACTGGGCGCGCACCACGATGGTGCCGCTGATGGTGATCGCCGCGCTGAAGCCGCGCGCGAGGAATCCGAAGGGCGTCGGCATCGACGAATTGTTCCTGCAGGATCCGCGCTCGATCGGCATGACCGCCAAGGCGCCGCATCAGAGCATGGCCTGGTTTCTGTTGTTTCGTTCGCTCGATGCGATCCTGCGCGTGATCGAGCCGCTGTTTCCGAAGAGTCTGCGCAAGCGCGCGATCGACGCCGCGCTCGCCTTCACCGAGGAACGGCTCAACGGCGAGGACGGCATGGGCGCGATCTACCCGCCCATGGCCAACATCGTCATGATGTACGACGCCCTCGGCAAGGACGAGAACTTCCCGCCACGCGCGATCACGCGCCGGGGCATCGACAAGTTGCTCGTCATCAAGGACGACGAAGCTTATTGCCAGCCCTGCGTCTCTCCGGTGTGGGACACGACGCTCACCGCGCATGCGCTGCTGGAGGCCGGCGGTGACAAGGCGGTGCCGGCCGCCAAGCAGGGCCTCGACTGGCTGATTCCGAGGCAGGAGCTCGAGGTGAAGGGCGACTGGGCGGTGAAGCGGCCCGACGTGCGCCCGGGCGGCTGGGCCTTCCAATACAACAATGCCCATTACCCCGATCTCGACGACACCGCCGTCGTGGTGATGTCGATGGACCGCATGCGCCGGGAGCACGGTGCGGCCGGCTATGACGACGCGATCGCCCGCGGCCGGGAGTGGATCGAGGGCATGCAGAGCGACGACGGTGGCTGGGCCGCCTTCGACGTCAACAACCTCGAATATTACCTCAACAACATCCCGTTCTCGGACCATGGCGCGCTGCTCGATCCGCCGACTGAGGACGTCACGGCGCGATGCATCTCGATGCTGGCCCAGCTCGGTGAGACCGCCAAGACCAGCAAGCAGGTGGCCGCCGGGGTCGCCTATTTGCGGAAGACCCAGCACCCGGAGGGGTCCTGGTACGGCCGCTGGGGTATGAACTTCATCTATGGAACCTGGTCGGTGCTGTGCGCCCTCAACATGGCCGGCGTCGACCACAAGGACCCCATGATCCGCAAGGCGGCGGCCTGGCTGACCTCGATCCAGAACGACGACGGCGGCTGGGGCGAGGACGCCGTCAGCTACCGGCTCGACTACAAGGGCTGGGAGGCCGCCCCCTCGACCGCCTCGCAAACGGCATGGGCCTTGCTTGCCCTGATGGCGGCAGGCGAGGTTGATCACCCGGCCGTTGCCCGCGGGGTGGAGTACCTGATTGCAACACAAGACAAAAAAGGACTGTGGGACGAGCAGCGGTACACCGCCACAGGCTTCCCCCGCGTGTTCTATCTACGTTATCATGGTTACCCAAAGTTCTTTCCGCTGTGGGCGTTGGCGCGGTATCGGAACTTGCGGAACACCAACAGCAGGGTGGTAGGGGTCGGAATGTGACTTTGGGGACGGGGGACTATGTTACCGCGGGTCAGGCCATCGACCCGCGGCCGATACTGATCGTGACCGGATTGGTTCAGGAGGCCCGCATCGCGGCCGGGCCCGGAATGGCGGTCATCTGTTCATCCAGCAGCCCGACCCAGTTGCGGGCGCTTCTGACGGTGGTGGATCCTGAGACGATTCGCGGCGTGATCTCGTTCGGCGTGGCCGGCGGGCTCGACCCAAGCTTGCGCTCCGGCGACGTCGTGCTGGCGACCGAGGTGCTCTCCGGCGACACACGCTGGGCCGCTGGCCTGTCGCTCGGCGACGACCTGATCGAGCGCCTGACCTCCGGTCGCCGCCGCGTGGTGCGCGGCAGCCTCGCCGGTGCCGAGGAAGTGGTCACGAAGCGCGCCTGCAAGGCGGCCCTGCACTCCGAGACCGGGGCCGCCGCGGTCGACATGGAAAGCCACATCGCCGCGGCATACGCCGCCGAGGCCGGGCTGCCCTTCGCCGCCGTCCGCGTCATCAGCGACCCCGCCCACCGCGCGCTGCCGGCGCTCGCCCGCGCGGCGATCAAGCCGAACGGCCAGATCGACCTCGGAGCCGTGCTGCGCGGCATCGTGCGCAATCCGGCAACGCTGCATGCCCTGGTCTCGACCGGCATCGACTTCAACCGCGCCCTGCGGTCGTTGCGCGGCTGCCGCGATTATCTGATCGGGACGGAGTTCGTCGAGAGCGAGGCCTTGGTGTCGAAGGCGGCGTGAGCGGGGGCTTCGATCTGAGAATAAAGAAAGGGCCCGGTCGCCATTGGCGTCCGGGCCTTTTTGTTTCGACGTTCGTAGCCCGGACGGAGCGAAGCGTAACCCGGGGCCTTGGAGAGACCATCCCGGGTTTCGCTTGCGCTCCATCCGGGCTACGGGCTCTGCGCTTTACGCCGCCGTCGACGCCTTCTGCGCTGCTTTCGCCTGCGCAGCCGCAGCTTCGTCCTTGCGGATCTCCGAGAGCTTCTTCTGGACCTGCTCGGAGAAGATGTACTGCGCCGGGCGCTGCTTGGAGAGGTCGATCTCCGGCGCCATCGGGCCGCTCGTCCGCACGCCGCGCAGCGCCACCCACATCGCCTTCAGCGGGTTGTTGAGCGCTGCGGTCGCAGCCGTGGGCTCGTAGCCGCAATGGGCCATGCAGTCGGCACACTTCTCGTACTTGCCGGTGCCGTAGGAATCCCAGTCGGTGGTCTCCATCAGCTCCTTGAAGGTCTTCGCGTAGCCTTCACCGAGCAGGTAACAGGGCTTCTGCCAGCCGAAGATGTTGCGCGCGGGCATGCCCCACGGGGTGCATTCGTATTCCTGGTTGCCGGCGAGGAAGTCCAGGAACAGTCCGGAATGCATGAAATTCCACTTCTTGCCCTTGCCCATCGCAAAGACGTCGCGGAATAGCTTCTTGGTCTTGGTGCGGTTGAGGAAGTGCTCCTGGTCCGGCGCGCGCTCATAGGCGTAGCCCGGGGACATCGAGACGCCGACGCCGAGCTCGGTGGTGAGGTCGAGGAATTTGGCGATCTCCTCGGCCGGGTGGCCGTCGAAGATGGTGGCGTTGACGTTGACGGTGAAGCCGCGCGCCTTGGCCGCCTTGATCGCCGACACCGCGCGGTCGAACACGCCCTTCTGCGACACGGCCTTGTCGTGGTGGTCGCGCAGGCCGTCGAGATGCACCGAGAAGAACAGATAAGGCGAGGGCTCGAACAGATCGAGCTTCTTCTCCAGCAGCAGCGCGTTGGTGCAGAGCGAGACGAACTTCTTGCGCGCGACGAGGCCGCGCACGATCTCGCCGATCTCCTTGTGGATCAGCGGCTCGCCGCCGGGAATAGCGACCATCGGCGCGCCGCACTCGTCGGCGGCGTCCCAGCACTCCTGCGCCGTCATGCGGCGGTTGAGGATCGCATCGGGATAATCGATCTTGCCGCAGCCGACGCAGGCGAGGTTGCAGCGGAACAGCGGCTCCAGCATCAGCACGAGCGGATAGCGCTTGCGGCCAAGCAGTTTCTGCTTGAGCAAATAGCCGCCGATACGCATTTCCTTGAAGAACGGGATAGCCATTACAGGTTTCTTTCTGGGCTTTTCAATTCGGGTGGGTCAGCTCGCGGCCAGTTGGGCCGGAAGCCGGAATTCGATGTTTTCCTCGCGGCCCGGCAACACCGAGACCTTTACCGGTCCGATCCGCCGCATCGCTTCGATCACGTCATCCACGAGTACCTCGGGCGCCGAAGCGCCGGCCGTGACGCCGACGGTCCTGGCATCCTTCAACCACTCCGGATTGAGCTCGCTGCCGTCGGCAATCAAATAACTCGCGACGCCGGCCTCGGTGCCGATTTCGCGGAGCCGGTTCGAGTTCGAGCTGTTGGCAGCGCCCACCACCAAGATCACGTCGACCAGCTTGCTCAAGTCCCTTACCGCAGATTGGCGGTTCTGTGTCGCATAGCAGATATCCCGGATATCCGGACCTTGAATGTCTGTAAAGCGGGCCTGAAGGGCCGCGATGATGTCCTTGGTGTCGTCGACCGACAGGGTGGTCTGGGTGATGTAGGCCACTGGCGTATCCGCCGGCAGGGTCAGCGCCTTAACCTCTTCAACGCTCTGGACAAGCTGCACCGGCCCGGGGACCTGGCCCATCGTGCCCTCGACCTCGGGATGGCCGGCGTGGCCGATCAGGATCAGGGTGCGGCCCTTGCCGATGTAGCGCTTCCCCTGATTGTGAACTTTCGTTACCAGCGGGCAGGTGGCATTGAGCACCGGAAGGTCGCGCGCGACGGCCTCTTCCTCGACGCTGCGGGCGACGCCATGCGCGCTGAACACCGTCACCGCCTTCGGCGGTACCTCGGAGAGTTCCTCGACGAAGATGGCTCCTTTGGCCTTCAGGCTCTCGACGACGTATTTGTTGTGCACGATCTCATGGCGCACGTAGACGGGCGGGCCGTACTTCTCCAGCGCCCGCTCCACGATTTCGATTGCTCGTACCACCCCCGCGCAGAAGCCGCGCGGTTGCGCCAGATAAACTTCCATTGGACGCCCATCACGCAAGTTGCACCAATCCGCTCTTTGCAGTCCCCAAGCGGCACTCCGATACTGACCAATGAGTTGCAATATCCGCACCATTGGTTCGCGCCTGCGGTAGCCACCCACCCCTGTGGACGGCTCCGGCGCATGGAGGCGCAATACTTTGTGTCAAAAAATCGGCGGTAGGGGAAGGTGGAACCGCTGAGGGAGGCGTCTATGAGGTATTTTAGTAGGGGATTGCGGTGTGCCTGCGTGCGCGACATTCCTGCATAGTCCTTCGTCACGTTCCCGCCTCAACTCCCTGGCTATACCGGCCGCCCCGCATGATTTTGCCACGGTCTCCCGCCGTTTACCTCGAACCTTCTGGCGGCGAGAACCACCCAAAACAGCAATAGGTTTCGGCCGGGAACTCCGATAAACAGCGGGCGTTTCCGGCAAGCTGTTAACCGCAGAAAGAAAAGAAGTGCTGCAAAGCGTCGTCGTTGCCATCGTCAGGGCCTGCACCCGGTTTGCCTCCCTCGTCGTCGTTCTCGGGCTCCTGCTGTCGGTGGGGGCGGGCTATTACGCTGCGCGCCACTTCGCCATCAACACCGATATCAACTCGCTGATTGCCCAAAATCTGGACTGGCGGCAGCGTGACCAGCAATTCGACAAGGCGTTCGATCAGAACGAAATGATCCTCGCTGTGGTCGAGGCCAGGACGCCGGAAATGGCGAGCGCCGCGGCAGACGCGCTCTATGCCAGGCTGAAGGACGACAGGACCAACTTCCACTCGATGCAGCAGCTCGGCAGCGGCGCGTTCTTCGAGCGGAACGGCCTGTTGTTCCTGCCGACCGAGGAGGTCGGCAAGATCACCGGCCAGTTCGAAGCCGCCGCGCCGCTGATCGAGATCATGGCCGGCGATCCCTCGATCCGCGGCCTGACCGGGGCGCTGGAGACCGGCCTTGCCGGCGTCAAGCGGGGCCAGGTCAAGCTCGATAGCACCGAGCGGCCCTTCAACCTGATCGCGCAGACGGTCGAGACCGTGCTCAACAAGGGCAACGCCAGCTTCTCCTGGCGCGAACTCGTCAGCGACGAGCCGCTCAAGGATTCCGACAAGCGCACCTTTATCGAGTTCAAGCCGATTCTCGACTACAACGCGCTGGAGCCCGGCAAGGATGCGACCGACGCGATCCGGAAAGCGGCGGCGGATCTGGATTTTGCCGGCAAATACCAAGCGCGGGTGCGGCTGACCGGTCCGGTGCCGATCGCCAACGAGGAATACGCGACCGTTCAAGAGGGCGCGGTCGTCAACGCCGTCGGCACGATTCTCGTCGTGCTGGTCATCCTATGGCTCGCGCTGCATTCGTCGAAGATCATCTTCGCGGTGTTCGTCAATCTGTTCGTCGGTCTGGCGATCACGACAGCGGCCGGCCTGATGATGGTCGGATCGTTCAACCTGCTGTCGATCGCGTTCGCGGTGCTGTTCGTCGGCTTAGGGGTCGACTTCGGCATCCAGTACAGCGTCCGCTACCGCTCGGAGCGCTACAAGCACGATGATCTCGCGGGCGCGCTGGTGCTGGCAGCCAAGCGCTCGGCGGTGCCGCTGTCGCTGGCGGCGATGGCGACGGCCGCGGGCTTCCTTTGCTTCATGCCGACCGACTACAAGGGCATCGCAGAGCTCGGCCAGATCGCCGGCGTCGGCATGCTGGTGGCGTTCATCTCGTCGATCACCGTGCTGCCGGCGCTGCTCAAGCTTTTGAACCCGCCCGGCGAGCCGGAGCCTGTCGGGTACGCCTTCCTGGCGCCGCTCGATCACTTCCTGGAAAAGCATCGGGTGCTGATCGTCGGCGGCACGCTGCTGCTCGCGCTCGGCGGCCTGCCGCTGCTCTACTTCATGAAGTTCGACTTCAACCCGATGAACCTGCGCAATCCGCACGCCGAGTCGATCGCCACCTTCCTCGATCTGCGCAAGGACCCCAATACTGGTGCCAATGCCATCAACGTGATGACCACGTCCGAGGAGCAGGCAAGGCAGGTCGAGGCGAAGCTGGAGAAGGTGCCCGAGGTGCTCAGGGTGATGTCGCTCGACAGCTTCGTGCCGCAGGACCAGCCGCCGAAGCTGAAGCTCATCGCGCAGGGCGCCAAGGTGCTGAATCCGGCGCTCAACCCCGATCAGATCGACGCGGCGCCGACGGACCAGGAGAATGTCGAATCGCTGAAATCGTCGGTCGACAATCTGCGCCGGACCGCGGGCGACGCGAAGGGCCCGGGCGCTGTTGCCTCGCGCCGTCTTGCCGACGCGCTCGAGAAGCTCGCCAACGGCGACGAGGCCACGCGCAACAAGGCGCAGGACGTGTTCGTCGCGCCATTGAAGATCGTGTTCGACCAGCTCAGGAACGCGATGCAGGCAGGTCCCGTCACCCTGAGCTCGCTGCCGCCCGATCTCGTCAGCGCCTGGAAGAGCAAGGACGGCATCATCCGCGTCGAGGCGCTGCCCAAGGGCGATCCCAACGACAACGATACGCTGCGCAAATTCGCGGCGGCGGTTCTCCAGGCCGAGCCGACTGCGATCGGCGGTCCGGTCTCGATCCTGAAATCCGGTGACACCGTTGTGAAGGCGTTCATCCACGCCGGCATCTATGCGCTGCTGGTGATCGGGCTGCTGCTGTGGATCACGCTGCGCCGCTTCGTCGACGTGCTGATGACGCTGGTGCCGCTGCTGGTTGCCGGCGCGGTGACGCTCGAGATCTGCGTGTTGATCGGCCTGCCGCTCAACTTCGCCAACATCGTCGCGCTTCCGCTGCTGCTCGGCGTCGGCGTCGCCTTCAAGATCTATTATGTCGTGGCCTGGCGCTCGGGCAGGACGAACCTGCTCCAGACCAGCCTGACGCGCGCGATCTTTTTCAGCGCGCTGACGACCGCGACCGCGTTCGGCAGCCTGTGGCTGTCGAGCCATCCCGGCACGTCCAGCATGGGCAAGCTGCTGGCACTGTCGCTGGTGACGACGCTCGCCGCCGTGCTGCTGTTCCAGCCGGCCCTAATGGGCAAACCCCGCAATCTCAGCGAGTAGGCAGATGTCGCCGACCGGGTCGGCGGCGCCCTTCTGACCGGGCTTGGCTGCGCCGGCGGCCTTGGGAGCTGCGGGCGCAGGCGTGGTGGTGCCGCTCCCGGCTTGGGCTGCTTGGGCCCCTTGCCCCGCTTGCCCCCCTTGGGGCTTCGGCGCAGTGCCGCTGGATTTCGCTGCGCCCTTGGCCATTGCGTTGGCAGGGCTCGAAGGGATCGGCGGGCCGACCCGGGTCCAGGTTTCGCCGCCGCAGAGGAAGCCCATGACGCAGCCCTTGATCTCGAGCTGGTCGGGACCGGCCGGCGTGATGGTCGCGCTGTAGAGCTGGCCGTCCTTGGCGTTGTAGACCTGTCCTTCCCACTGATCGACGCCGGGCTTCTTCTTCATGTCGATCAGGGTTGCCATGCCGAGCGTCGGCCTGTTCTTTTTCGAGGCGTCCGGATTGTTCTCGTCGCGTCCGCCGGGCTGTTTTTCCCAGGAAACCGCGCCCCACATGCTGCCATAGCATTGGGCGACGCGAATGTTGGCAACGCCGTCGGCGACCCGCCAGTCGCCGGTCGGATCCGCGGCGAGCGCGGGCGTCAGGCCGGCGTAACCGCCAGCCAGTATTAGTCCGGTGTAAAGGGCCAAACGCATGTGTGTTCCTTGGCAGTGCAACATGGTCTAAAGCTGTGCTTGCGAAGATGGTCCGAAAAAGGGCAAAAGGCCGCACAGACCGTTTTCAGTAACGGTCCGTTTTCAGTTGACGAGACGGCCCTCAACCGAAGTATGTAGCGGATGCACAGCCCAAATCCAGACATGTCTCAGCTATTCGCGGACCGTCAGGCCCAGCGCAGCACCCTGCATAACCGGTATCTGAACGAGCAGTTCGTCCGGGTTCTCAAGACCATCGGCTACGATGTCGGCTTTCAGAAGGGGCATGGGCAGTATCTCTACGACCGTGAGGGCGCGCGCTATCTCGACCTGTTGTCCGGCTTCGGCGTGTTTGCGATCGGGCGCAATCATCCGGTCATGCGCGAGGCGCTCAAGAGCGTGCTCGATGCCGACCTGCCCAACCTCGTCCAATTCGACGTCTCGACGCTCGCAGGTGTGCTGGCTGAGCGCCTCCTGAAATACGTTCCCTATCTCGACAAGGCGTTCTTCGCCAATTCCGGCGCCGAATGCGTCGAGGCCGCGATCAAGTTCGCGCGCGGCGCGACGGGGCGTCCCGGCATCGTCTATTGCGCGCACGGCTATCACGGACTGACCTACGGCGCGCTGTCGCTGACCGGCGATGCCAATTTCCGCACCGGCTTCGAGCCGCTGCTGCCGGGCTGCACCGCGATCCCGTTCAACGACCTGGCGGCGCTGGAAAAGGCGCTGGCCTCGCGCGAGGTCGCAGCCTTCGTGGTCGAGCCGATCCAAGGCAAGGGCGTCAACATGCCCACCGACGAGTTCCTGCCCGGCGCGGCCGCGCTCTGCAAGAAATACGGCACGCTGTTCGTCGCCGACGAGATCCAGACCGGCATGGGCCGCACCGGCCGCTTCCTCGCGGTCGAGCACTGGAACGTCGAGCCCGACATGGTGCTGCTATCGAAGTCGCTGTCGGGCGGCCACGTGCCGGTCGGCGCCGTGCTGACGCGCAAGAGCATCTTCGACAAGATCTTCAACCAGATGGACCGCGCGGTGGTGCACGGCTCCACCTTCTCCAAGAACGACCTCGCGATGGCCGCGGGCATAGCCACGCTCGACGTCATGGAATCGGAGAAGCTGATCGATGCGGCCGCCAAGCGCGGCGCCGAGCTGCGCCTCGCGCTGACGCGCATGGTGCCAGGCTACGAGCTGCTCAAGGAAGTCCGCGGCAAGGGCTTGATGATCGGTATCGAATTCGGCCCCCCGAAGTCGCTGCGCCTGCGGGCCTCCTGGAACGTGCTGGAGACCGCCAACAAGGGCTTGTTCTGCCAGCTCATCACCGTGCCGCTGTTCAAGGATCACAAGATCCTCACGCAAGTCGCCGGCCACGGCAGCCACACCATCAAGCTCTTGCCGCCGCTCACGATCACCGAGGAAGACTGCGCCTGGATCGAGCGCGCCTTCGACGACGTCATCGCCGGCAGCCACAAGGTCCCCGGTGCGATCTGGTCGCTCGGCAAGACGCTGGTGGACAACGCGGTGCGCAGGTCGGCTTAGAGACGTTCGCTCAGGCCGCCTCGGTCCGCGGCCGAACCTTATTTGGCAAACTCGCGCACGGCTTCCACCACGTGCTCCGGCACTTCCTGCGCGACGCAGTGGCCGGCATTCTCGAAAACCCGTGTGGTCACACCCGGGATCAGCGACACAGCGCGTCGCGCCATCTCCTTGTAGATTGGACCCGACTTCGCCGCTGTCGTGACGCGCACCGGGCAGTCGATCTCGCTGAGCATCGCGAACGGATTGCCGCGGGCATCCCCAATGTAGACCTGCTCCATCGCCTCGTAGATGGGAAGCAAGATCGCGGCTTCGATTTTGGGCGTGCAGCAGAGCCGGACGCGGCCGTCATCCAGGGGCGCGAAGCCGTGGCGCACATACGTCCGTAGCGAGGTTTCGGTCCAATCCGCAAACGCCGGTGCTGCGCGGTAACGTTCGAACACTGCGTCGGGACTGTCGAACTCGGCGCGTCGGCGTAGCGTGCCCTGCACGCGGGCGAGCGATTCTTCGCTCAATCCTCCGGAGCGCGCCGCGCGCGGGTCCATGACGGTCGGCTCCATCACGAACAGGCGTGCGAAGCGACCGGGCAGGAGTTTCGCCGCGAGAAGGAGATCGGTCGCACCCGCGCTGTGGCCGATCCCGTAGATGTCGCGGAGATCGAGCGTATCGACCACCCGGCAGATGTCGTCGGCGTAATCAAGGAAGTGATAGGCGCCGGGTTTGTGGCTTGCGCCATGACCGCGTCGGTCGAGGGCATAGACGGTGTAGGTCGATGCGAGCTCGCGCGCGACCTCGTGCCAGACGTCGGCGACGAAGCCGGTGCCGTGTACGAGCAGGGCAGGCGGCTTGCCGCTGTCGCCCCATTGCAGCATGGCGATCTCTGCGTCGGCGGGACCGATTGAGAAACGGTGCGGATCGATCATGAGCGATGGGATGCTACTTCGCATCCTCCAGAATCATCGTGGCGCCCTTCTCAGCGATCATCGCGGTCGGCGTGTTGGTGTTGCCCGAGGTGATCGTCGGCATGATCGAGGCATCGACGATGCGCAGGCCGTCGAGGCCGTAGAATCGCAACCGCTCGTCCACCACCGCCATTGGATCGTTCGCCGTGCCCATCTTCGCGGTGCCGACGGGATGGAAGATGGTGGTGCCGATGTCGCCGGCGGCTTTTGCGAGGGAGGCATCGTCGTCGCCGACGGAGGGGCCGGGCAGATATTCGCTGGGGCGATATTTGGCCAGCGCTTTCTGCTGCATCAGGCGCCGCGTGGTGCGAATGGCGTCGGCGGCGACCTGGCGGTCGTCGTCGGTCGACAGGTAATTTGGCGCGATGATCGGCTTCTCGTCAGGCGTTGTCGCGCGCAACCGCACAGTGCCGCGCGAGGTCGGTTGCAGATTGCACGCGCTCACCGTGATCGCAGGGAAACGGTGCAGGGGATCGCCGAACTTGTCGAGCGAGAGCGGCTGCACGTGGAATTGGATGTTGGCGCGGGCGCGCGTCGCATCGGAGCGCGTGAAGATGCCGAGCTGCGACGGCGCCATGGTGAGCGGGCCGCGGCGGCGGACAGCGTAGTCGAGCCCCATCAGGCCGCGGCGCAACAGATTGTAATAGGTCTCGTTCAGCGTGCGCACGCCCTCGACCTTGTAGATCGCGCGCTGCTGCAGGTGATCCTGCAGATTGCGCCCGACGCCGGGCTTGTCCATGACGATGTCGATGCCGAGCGGCGACAGCCAGTCGGCCGGTCCAATGCCGGAGCGATGCAGCACCTGCACCGAGCCGATCGAGCCTGCCGAGAGCACCACCTCGCGCTTTGCGCGCGCCTCGATGATCTCGCCGTTCTGGATGAAGCGCACGCCGACGGCGCGGCCCTGCTCGATGATGAGGCGGTCGACCAGCACGTGCTTCTCGAGCCGCAGATTGGGGCGCCTCAAGGCCGGCTTGAGGAAGCCGCGCGCCGAGGACCAGCGCCGGCCGCGCTTCTGGTTGACGTGGAAATAGCTGGTGCCTTCGTTGTCGCCGGTGTTGAAATCCGGGATGCGCTTGATGCCCATCTCCTCGGCGGCGTCACCGACCGCGTCGAGAATGGCCCATGACAGCCGCGGTGCCTCGATGCGCCAGCCACCGCCGGCGCCGTGATGCTCGCTGGCGCCGAGGAAGTGGTCCTCGAGGCGCTTGAACAACGGCAGCACGTCGTCATAGCCCCAGCCGGTCAGGCCAAGCTGGCGCCAATGATCGTAGTCGGCAGCCTGTCCGCGCATCGAGATCATGGCGTTGATTGCCGAGCAGCCGCCGATCACCTTGCCGCGCGGATAGGCCAGCGAGCGGCCGTTCAGGCCGGGCTCGGCCTCGGTCTTGAACATCCAGTCCGAACGCGGATTGCCGATGGCGAAGAGATAGCCGACCGGGATATGGAACCAGATCCAGTTGTCGTCGCCGCCGGCTTCAAGGATGAGAACGCGGTTGCCTGGGACAGCCGACAGCCGGTTGGCGACGATGCAGCCCGCGGTGCCGGCTCCGACGACAATGTAGTCAAACTCACCTTCAAGCCGCCTCGGCATTCTGCTTCCACCCGGATGGTCTCTTTGCTTTCCGTTAATAGGCAGACGCAGCCGACCTGGACAAGCCCGGCCATGCCGGGTGAACAGGGCTAGACCCCGATTGCCGGCGGGTTGGGTGGACCGACGCTTGCATGGTAGACAGACCTGCATTTCCAACAGCTCGAGACCTTCCATGCCCATCGTGAACCGCGTCGCCGACCTTCAACCCGATATCCAGGCCTGGCGGCGGGACATCCATCAGCACCCCGAGCTGCTGTATGATGTCCACCGCACCGCAGCATTCGTTGCGGACCGGTTGCGGGAGTTCGGCTGCGACGAAGTCGTGACCGGTCTCGGCCAGACCGGCGTCGTCGGCGTGATCAAGGGCAACAAGCCCACCGGCGAGGGGCTCAAGGTGATCGGCATGCGTGCCGACATGGACGCGCTGCCGGTCGAGGAGCAGACCAATCTGCCTTACGCCTCCAAGATTCCCGGCAAGATGCACGCCTGCGGCCATGACGGCCACACCGCGATGCTGCTCGGGGCGGCCCGCTATCTCGCCGAGACGCGCAATTTCGCCGGCGATGCCGTGGTGATCTTCCAGCCCGCCGAGGAGGGTGGCGCCGGCGGCGCGGCCATGGTCAAGGACGGCCTGATGGAGCGGTTCGGCATCGAGCAGGTCTACGGCATGCACAACGGCCCGGGCATCCCGGTCGGCTCGTTCGCGATCAGGCCGGGCCCGATCATGGCGGCGACCGACGAAGTCGACATCATGATCGAGGGTGTCGGCGGCCACGCCGCGCGTCCGCACAAATGCGTCGATTCCGTGCTGGTCGGCGCGCAGGTGATCACGGCCCTGCAGTCGATCGTCTCGCGCAGCGTCGATCCCCTGGAATCGGCGGTCGTATCGATTTGCGAATTCCACGCCGGCAACGCCCGCAATGTCATTCCGCAGACTGCGACCCTGAGAGGCACCATCCGCACGCTGTCGCCGGAGGTGCGCAAGCTGGTCGAGAAGCGCGTGCATGAGGTCGTGGCGGGCATGGCGCAGATCACGGGCGCCAAGATCGACCTGCACTACAAGCGCAATTACCCGGTCGTGAACAATCATGCGGCGGAGACCGAAGTGGCACGGCGCGTCGCCACGCAAGTCGCGGGCGAGGCCCATGTCCACGAGATGGCGCCGCTGATGGGCGGCGAGGATTTCGCCTACATGCTGGAAGCGCGGCCCGGGGCCTTCATCTTCTGCGGCAACGGCGACAGCGCCGGCCTGCATCACCCCGCCTACAATTTCAACGACGAGGCGATCGTCTACGGCACGTCCTATTGGGTGAAGCTGGTCGAGGAGCAGCTCGCGGCGTCGTAGGACCGGGTCCGAAGCACAGGTGAAAGGGCCCGTGCATTCCGCGGGCCCTTGTCTATTTGAGAAATCGGATCGTCAACAACGGCGTGAGGCCATTCCCGCTGTATTCACGCAGCCCGTGCGGCCTTCTTCTGCAGGCCGGCGGCGATCTTCAGATCTTCGACGAAGCGCCGATATTCCAGAACCTTGGCTTCGGGATCAGGTAGTCGCAGCAGATAGGACGGGTGCACCGTCACCAGCGCCTTGCGCCCGTCGGGAAGCTCGATCAACCGGCCGCGGTTCTTGCCGATGGGGGTGATCTTGCCGAACACGCTCTGCGCGGCAGTGGCGCCCATTGCCACGATGAGATCGGGCTGGATTGTCGAAACTTCCCGCTCATACCATTGCCGGCACGCCCGGATCTCAGGTGTGTTCGGCTTCTGGTGCAGGCGGATCTTTCCGCGCGGCACGAATTTGAAGTGCTTCACCGCGTTGGTGACATAGACCTTCTTGCGGTCGACGCCGGCCTCCTCCAGTGCGCGATCGAGCATTTGCCCGGCCGGGCCGACGAAGGGATGGCCGGCGAGGTCTTCCTTGTCGCCGGGCTGCTCGCCGACCAGCATGATGTTGGCATTCTTCGGCCCTTCGCCGAACACGGTCTGTGTCGCGTCCTTGTAGAGATGGCAGGCGCGGCAATGCGCGGCCTCCTCGCGGAGCGTTTCGAGATCGTCGGCAGCTGACTTGCGTTTCATCGGAGCCTCCGGCCGCTTCTGAGGCTTGTGCGGATCGGTTGCGGCATTGGCGATCATGGCGCCGGTCATGCGCTCGGCGTCCTCGATCAAGGGCTTAATGATCGAAGCCTCGGGCAGGTTCCTCCAATATTTCTTCGGCATCTCGGCCTGCATCGCCTTCACCTTGAGCCGGGCCGGATTGAAGATGCTGGCATAGTAGCGCCGCCAGGTTTCCTCCAGCCGGTCTTCGCCCGGCGCCTCGCTCTTGCTGACGCCCGGCGTGAACGAGAGCGCATGGCCGTCCCAATGCGCGCAGAGGTCCGGCGTCAGGATCGACCAGGGCATGTCGGCAAAGCGCTTGGCGAAGAACGGCGCGGCGAGCTCGACGACGTGATGCTCCGGCTCGAACCAGGCGACGTAGTGCGCCTGGCGTTCCCGGCCGATCTCGCGGAAGCGCACGAAGGCATGCATCTTGTGCTCGTCGCGATAGACCGCTTTCGCCATGGCCGAGACAAGCGCGACATCGGGGTCGGTCGCGACCTCGATGAGATCGTGATTGTCCTTCAGCCGGAACAGCAAGCGATAGAGGATCGCAAAGCGCTCGCCGTCGCGATGCAGGATCGCCGCCTTGGCAAGCTCGACGAATTTTGCCGAGACGGTGAACGTGCCGTCGTTCACCTCGAGGATCGGAGACGGCGAGGACGGTGCGAACAGCTCGGCTTCGTGGCCCTGCACGGTCCAGGTGACCGCGCCGGGCGGCACGTGATGGAGCACGAGGCTGCGCGCGGCTTTGCGCCAGCCGTCGAAATCGGTTTCGGTGTCGAGCATGATGTACTGCATCAGAAGCCAAATCCCAGTTGCGTTGCTTTCGGCTTGAACCGTTCGATCAACCCGGCGGCATCGAGACGATGCGGTGAGGGGCGGTGATCGCTGAGGACGATGAACGGCAGCGCCTTGTCGCGGGGCACATGCAGCCGCGCGAGATCGGCGAGGCGGATCGTGGTGGTGCGCCGCGTTGCGAGGATGCGTTCGACCGTCCTGGTGCCGAAGCCCGGAACGCGCAGCAGCTCCTCGCGGCTGGCGCGGTTGACGTCGAGCGGGAAGCGGTCGCGGTGGCGCAGCGCCCAAGCCAGCTTGGGATCGATGTCGAGCGGCAGCATCGCGCTGTCGTCGACGATTTCGCCAACGTCGAAGCCGTAGAACCGCATCAGCCAGTCGGCCTGGTAGAGCCGGTGCTCGCGCAGCAGCGGCGGCGCGCGCAGGGGCAGCGCGCGGCTGGCATCGGGGATCGGGCTGAAGGCGGAGTAATAGACGCGCCGCAGCCGGTAGGCGCCGTAGAGGTTGGCGCTGGTGTGGAGAATGGTGTGATCGGAGGCGCTATCTGCGCCGACGATCATCTGCGTACTTTGTCCGGCGGGCGCGAAGCGCTGCGGTTTGGCCTTCGTCTTGGCGCTGCGGCTCTCCTCGGCCTCGTCCAGCTTCAGCCGCAGCCAGCCCATGGTGCGGCGGATCGCGCGCACGTCCTTCTCCGGCGCGAATTGCTGCAGGCTCGTCTCCTCAGGCATCTCGATGTTGATCGAAAGGCGGTCGGCATATTTGCCGGCCTCGGCGATCAGCGCGTCGTCGGCCTCGGGAATGGTCTTCAGATGGATGTAGCCGCGGAAATGATGCTCCTCGCGCAGTTTTCGCGCGACGCTCACCACTTGCTCCATCGTGTAATCAGGGCTGCGGATGATGCCGGAGGAGAGAAACAGGCCCTCGATGTAATTGCGCCGGTAGAAGTCGAGCGTGAGCCTGACCAATTCGTCGATGGTGAAGCGGGCGCGTGGGACATTCGAGGAGGCGCGGTTGACGCAATAAAGGCAATCGTAATTGCAGGCGTTGGTCAGCAGCACCTTGAGCAGGGAGATGCAGCGTCCGTCCGGCGCGTAGGAATGGCAGATGCCCATGCCCGGCGCGGTCGAGCCCATGCCCTTGCCGTCGCTGGAATCCCGCTTCTCGGTACCGCTGGAGGCGCAGGATGCGTCGTATTTGGCGGCATCCGCCAGAATCTCCAGCTTGCGTTGTACGTCCATGTTTGAATCTCTTTGATTCCGCTCATGAATCTTTGGATGCGCCAATTCGATTGACTCTGCCGGCGCCGTTAGCTTTATATTAGAACATATCATGAACAAATGAGCCAGCCGCTGGTTCTCTTTTTGAGAGCCATCGGCAATCACCTCTGAGGAGCGGCGAGCATGAGCGGCGCACGTATGAGCGCGCTTGCGATCCTGCGCGGCCAGATCGAGCGCATCGAGACGGCGGAGGTCGTGCATCCGCGCGATCGCATCGCGCTCGGCCATGGCGCGGCCGACGCCGCGCTGAAGGGCGGGCTCGCGCGCGCGGCGATCCACGAGGTGTTTTGCGAGGGGCGACAGGGCGCGGCCGCGACGGGGTTTGTCATGGGCCTTGCGGGACGCGTGAGCGCGCGCCGGCCGCTATTGTGGGTGCGGCAAGATTTTTCGGAGCTCGAAACCGGCGCGCTGTCGATGAGCGGGCTATCCGAGCTCGGTCTCGATCCGCGCCGTGTGGTGATGGTGCGCGCCGCCGATGTCGAGAGCGCGCTGCGCACCTCGGCCGACGCGCTCGCCTGCGATGCGCTCGGCGCCGTCGTGCTCGAGCTCTGGGGCGAGACCAGGCAGTTCGATCTGGTGGCAAGCCGCAAGCTGACGCTGGCCGCGCAAGGCTCGGGCGTGACCGGCCTCTTGCTGCGGATGGCCGCGCAGCCGCTGCCCTCGACCGCGGAGACACGATGGATGCTGCGTGCGGCGCCTTCGCCGCCGGGCTCGGTGTGGAGTGCCTGGGGCGCGCCGGTGTTCGATGCCGAACTCTTGCGCAATCGTCATGGCCCCTGCGGCCGGTGGATCATGGAATGGAATTGTGATGAGTGCCAGTTCAGTGAACCGTCGACGTATCCTCAGCCTGTGGCTGCCGCGCCTGCCCATCGACAGGATCCAGCGGTTCCTTGGCAGCGCCGGGCTGGGTAAAACCAACCATGAGCCGAGCATTGTCGTCATCAAGGACAACAATGCGCTGGTGATCCATGCGCTGGACGAGGCCGCCGAGCGCCTCGGCCTGTATATCGGCCAACCGCTGGCCAATGCGCGGGCGATGTGCCCGGATTTGCGTGTGTTCGACGCCGATACCGTGGCCGATGCGAAGACGCTCAGCGATATCGCCGATTGGTGTGACCGCTTCACGCCGCTGGTGGCGCTCGATCCACCGCACGGGCTGTTCCTGGACATCACCGGTTGCGCGCATCTGTTCGGCGGCGAGGCCGCGCTGCTCAAGACGCTGGTCCGTGCGCTCGGCCGGCAAGGCTTTGCCGTCAGCGCGGCGATCGCGGGCACCTCGATCTGCGCCCGCACGCTGACGCGGCAGGTATCCGGCACCATCGTGGCCGATGGCGGCGAGGCGGAGGCGATCAGGTCGTTTCCAGTCTCCGCGCTCGGTGCGGGTGAAGCCATCACCACCGGCCTGCGCCGTGCCGGGCTGAAAACCATCGGCGACGTCGCATCGCGCAGCGCCTCCGAGATCACGGCGCGGTTCGGCGCGCGCTTCTCCACGCTGCTCGCCCATGCATTGGGGCAGGGTGATGCGCCGATCAGCCCGCGCAAACCGCTGCCCGATTACATCGTCGAGAAGCGCTTTGCCGAGCCGATCGCAACCGACACCATGATCGCGATGACGCTGTCGCGGCTCGCCGACACGTTGATCGCGTCCATGGAGAAGCAGGGCAAAGGCGCGCGGCGGCTTGAAGCGGCGTTCTTCCGCACCGACGGTGTGGTGCGTACGATTACGGTCGAGACCGGACGTCCGGTGACGCGAAGCGCCGTGGTCGACCGCTTGTTCCGCGAGCGGCTCGATGCACTCGCTGATCCCCTCGATCCCGGCTTCGGCTTCGACATGGTGCGGTTGTCGGCGAGCCGCACCGAAATCGTGGTGCAGGAGCAGCGCGATCTCGATGCCCATGTCCACGACAATGACGAGCTCGCGGCGCTGATCGACCGCATCGCCGCGCGGATCGGCGGCAGGCGTGTCGTCGTGCACCTGCCGCAGGATACCCACATCCCCGAAAGCGCGGTGCGGGCCGCATCGGCGCAGCATCATCTCGCTGCTGCCATGCAGGCTGAATGGCCGGCGCGCGTCGCGAGCGAGCCGCCGCTGCGTCCCTTGCGGCTGTTCGACAAGCCGGAGCCGATCAAGGTGCCGTTCGCGACCGTGCCAGACGGTCCGCCGCATCAATTCACCTGGCGGCGCGCGCTGCATGCGGTGGTGCGGGTCGAGGGGCCCGAGCGCATCGCGATGGAATGGTGGCGGCAGGACGGCAAGCAGCTGACGCGGGATTATTTCCGCATCGAGGATGCCGAAGGCCTGCGCTTCTGGATCTTTCGCGACGGTCTCTATGAAGGCGAGGTGTTCGACGGTGACGGCAAGCCGGCGTCTCCCGGCTGGTATGTGCACGGTCTCTTCGCATGAATACCCTTAGCTATGCCGAGATCGGCATCACCACCAATTTCTCCTTCCTGCGCGGCGGCTCGGATCCGCGCGCCTATGTGCATCAGGCGAGCAAGCTCGGGATTCCCGCGATCGGCATTGCCGACCACAACACGCTTGCCGGCGTGGTGCGCGCCTACCAGGAGCTTGACAATGACGAGGTGCTGCACAAGCCGAAACTGTTGATCGGCGCTCGCATCGTCTTCATTGACGGCACGCCCGACATCCTGGTCTATCCACGCGATCGCGCGGCCTATGGCCGGCTGTGCCAGCTCCTGACAAGGGGCAAGCGTGGCGATGACATCACGCGGATCGAAAAGGGCGAGTGTCATCTCAGGCTTGACGATCTCCTGGAATTCTCGGAAGGCCAGCTCCTGGTGTTGACGCTGCCGCATCGTTTCGAGCTGGCGCGGGCGCTGGATGTCCTCGCAAAGCTGAAGGCGAGCCGTGCCGAGGGCGTGTGGCTGGCGGCGAGCCTGCTCTATCGCGGCGACGACAAGCGTCGCCTCTTGCGGCTCGATGATCTCGCCGCAAAGGCCAAGGTGCCGCTGCTCGCGACCAATGAGGTGCTGTATCACGATCCCGGCCGCCGTCCGCTTCAGGACGTGCTGACCTGCATCCGGGAAAAGACCACGATCGAGGCGATTGGGCGGAAGTTAGAGGCCAATGCCGAGCGCTTCCTGAAGACGCCGCGTGAAATGGCGCGGCTGTTCCGCGATTTTCCCGAGGCGATTGCGCAGACCATGCGCTTTGCGGACGCAATCGAGTTCTCGCTCGATCAGCTGAAGTATCAATATCCCGACGAGCCGGTACCGCCGGGCAAGACCGCGCAGGGGCATCTGGAGGACCTGACCTGGGCGGGCGTCGACAAATATTTCGGCGGCAAGATCGACGACAAGCTGCGCGCGACCCTGAAGAAGGAGCTCGCGCTGATCGCCGAGCTGAAATACGCGCATTACTTTCTCACCGTGCACGATATCGTCCACTACGCGCGCAGCCAGAACATTTTGTGCCAGGGCCGCGGCTCGGCGGCGAACTCGGCCGTGTGCTACGTGCTCGGCATCACCTCGGTCGACCCGACCAAGGTGGACCTGTTGTTCGAGCGCTTCATCTCCAAGGAGCGGCTGGAGCCGCCCGACATCGACGTCGATTTCGAGCATTCGCGCCGCGAGGAGGTGATGCAATATGTCTATCGCCGCTACGGCCGCCACCGCGCCGCGATCATCGCCACCGTCATTCATTATCGCCCGCGCAGCGCCATCCGCGACGTCGGCAAGGCGCTCGGCCTGACCGAGGACGTCACCGCCGCGCTCGCCGACACCGTTTGGGGCAGCTGGGGCAAGGGCCTCAACGACATGCAGGTCCGGCAGGCCGGGCTCGATCCGAACAATCCCATGATCAACCTCGCGGTCGAGCTTGCGACCGAGTTGATTGAATTCCCGCGCCATCTGTCCCAGCATGTCGGCGGCTATGTACTGACCCAGGACCGGCTCGACACCTATGTGCCGATCGGCAATGCCGCGATGGACGACCGCACCTTCATCGAATGGGACAAAGATGACGTCGATGCACTGAGCATGATGAAGGTCGACGTGCTGGCGCTGGGCATGCTGACCTGCATCAGGAAATGTTTCGATCTGATCGACCAGCACAAGGGCGAGCGTTTTATGCTGGCGAGCGTCCCGCAGGACGACCCCAGGGTTTACGACATGCTGTGCCGCGGGGAATCGCTCGGCGTGTTCCAGGTCGAGAGCCGCGCCCAGATGAACATGCTGCCGCGGCTGAAGCCGCGCACCTTCTACGATCTCGTCATCGAGGTCGCGATCGTGCGCCCCGGGCCGATCCAGGGCGACATGGTGCATCCTTATTTGCGGCGGCGGAACGGGCTGGAAAAGGTGAGCTATCCGTCTCCGTCGCCGGAGCATGGCGACAAGGACGAACTCTACAAGGTGCTGCACAAGACGCTCGGTGTCCCGCTGTTCCAGGAGCAGGCGATGCGCATTGCGATCGAGGCCGCGCATTTCACCTCCGAGGAAGCCAACGGCCTGCGCCGCTCGATGGCGACCTTCCGCAATGTCGGCACCATCGGCCAATATGAGGAGAAGCTGATCGGCAACATGGTGGCGCGCGGCTACGATCCCAACTTCGCCAAAAGCTGCTTTGACCAGATCAAGGGATTTGGATCCTACGGCTTTCCGGAGAGCCATGCCGCGAGCTTTGCACAGCTGGTCTACATTTCGTCGTGGCTGAAGCACTATCATCCCGACGCCTTCTGCTGCGGTCTGTTGAATTCGCAGCCGATGGGCTTTTATGCGCCGGCGCAGATCGTCAGCGACGCCCGCAAGAACGGCGTCGAGGTGCGCGACATCGACGTGTCCTACAGCTTTGCACAGAACACGCTGGAGGAGGGGAGCGGTCAGTATTGCGCCGTGCGCCTCGGCTTTCGCCAGATCGATGGATTCCACTGGCTGGACGAGGATGAGGAGCGCCTGAAGCGCTCTCAGTCGTCATTCCGGGGCGCGCGTAGCGCGAACCCGGAATCCATCGCGCCGCATACGCCTGGCGGAGGAATGGATTCCGGGCTCGACGCTGACGCGTCGCCCCGGAATGACGGTGTCGAGAAAGCCCAGGACTGGGCCGACCGCATCATTGCCGCGCGCAACCGCCGTCCCTTCACCTCGCTGGAGGATTTCGCCCGCGACACCGGTCTGCCCAAGCGCGCGCTGATCCTCTTGGCGGATGCCGATGCGTTCCGCTCGCTCGGGCTCGACCGCCGCGAAGCGCTGTGGCAGGTGCGGCGGCTGCCCGACGACGTGCCGCTGCCGCTGTTCGAGGCGGCGACCGCGCGCGAGCAGCCGGACGAAGGCGCAAAACCGCTGCCGGTGATGCCGCGCGCCGAGCAGGTGGTCGCGGACTACCAGACCATCCGGCTGTCGCTGAAGGGCCATCCGATGGAATTCCTGCGCGAGATGTTTACGCGCGAGCGCATCGTGGCCTGCAAGGAGATCAGCCATGAGAACGAGCGGCGCCGCGTCCGCTGCGCCGGTGTGGTCCTGGTGCGGCAGCGGCCGGGCAGCGCCAGCGGCGTCGTGTTCATGACGCTGGAGGATGAGACCGGCATCGCCAATGTCGTGGTCTGGCCCAAGATCATGGAGCAGTACCGGAAAGAAGTGATGGGCGCGCGCCTCATCCTGGTCGAAGGCTACATCCAGAGCAGCCCCGAAAAGGTGACGCATCTCATCGCCCAGCGCATGATCGACCGCTCGCACGATCTGGTCGGCCTCGCCAACGATGCGCTCGGCCGCAAGCATCCGCTGCCCGCAGGCGCCACCTTGGTCGAGCCGCTCAACGAAGACCCCCGCGCGCTCACGGATATGCCGGCACAAAAAATCCGCCACCCCCGCAACGTCCGCATCCTGCCGCCGTCGCGGGATTTTCATTGAGCGAGCGCGGGCTACTGCCGACGTTTGTTGCGATGATTGCGCCTCATTCTCAGTCGTCATGCCCGGGCTTGACCCGGGCATCCACCTCTTTCGGAGTGCGCAGCAGTGCGTGGATGGCCGGTCAAGCCCGGCCATGACGGAGGAGAGAGAGCTCGGCAAGCTGCCCTCAAAAATTCACCCTGTTCGAAATCGCGCCGTCCACGACGAAATTCGAACCCGTCGTGAATCCCGACACCGGGCTGGCCAGAAACACCGCCGCGCTCGCGATGTCCTGCGGCGTTGCCATGCGGCCGGTCGGGTTGCGCTTCATCGCGTCCTGGTACCGCTCCGGCATGTTCTTCTCGATCATCTCCCAGACGCCGCCTTTGAAATAGACGGTGCCGGGCGACACGACATTCACGCGGATCTTCTTCTTCGCGTATTGCCGCGCCAGTCCCTTGGCCATGTGGATCAGCGCGGCCTTGATCGGGCCGTAGGAGCTGGCCGTGTCCGCCTGCGCCGCGGAGATCGACGAGATGATCACGAAGGCCGCATCGCCGCTGCCGGCGCCGCTTGTCTCGAGGAACGGTCGGGCGGCGTCGAAGGCGTGCACGGCGCCGAGCACATCGAGCCGAAAGTTCTGCTCCCAGGATGCGGGATCGTGCCCTTGCGCCATTGCGCCGGCATTGGAGAACAGCAGGTCGATGCCGCCGAGCTCTTGCGCAGCCGTCTCGATCCAGCTTTTCAGCGCCGCGCCGTCGGTGACGTCGACGGGGCCGCCGGTGGCGCGGATGCCGCCCGCCTTCAGCTCCGCGACGGTGGCCGCAACCTGATCGGCGTTTCGCGCGCACACCGCGACATTGGCGCCTTCGCCGGCCAGCGTCGCCGCAATCGCCCGCCCGATGCCACGCGTGCCGCCGAGCACCACAGCGTTCTTGCCTTTGAGACCGAGATCCATTGTTGGCTCCTTTTTGTTGGTGCTGCGAGTGTAGCTGTTTCGCGAGGCGCCCAGAAGCCTCCACGTCGTCATTGCGAGCCACCGGGTCCGCGCAAAGCGCGGCCCGATGACAGGCTCCGCGAAGCAATCCAGAAATGCATCCGCGGAAGGATCCTGGATTGCTTCGTCGCAAGGGCTCCTCGCAATGACGCGGAGACACTTCACTCCGGCGCCGCTCCCACCGGCGGGCCGCCGGGCGGGCGGTGCAGGAAGGTCAACGAGGCATAGGCGCCGGCCCAGGAGCCGATTGCGGCAAAGGCAACGTAGAAGACGTTCTCGGTGTAGCTGATCACGGCGTAAGAGGAGAGCAGGTACCAGACCGCGCTCCAGTTCGCCGCCGGGATGCGCTTGCGCGCGATCACGGCCGAGGTGAACATGACATAGACGGCGTCGGTGGCCGCCGTCGCGATGAACACGGCACCTGCGATGAGGGGATCGATGGCGGCCATTGCAATCCTTTCTGCGATCATGACACGGTCGCGAAAAGTACAGCAAATGAGCGGGGAGAGAAGCAGCCATGCAAAGCCCCGCCGACATTCTGGCTGCGGAATCTCGGTCGGCTCGAGGGCGGATTGAATACCCCGGATGTTACGGGAGAGGCCGTACATTCTGCGTTCATAGAGCACATGCAATCTGGCTTCGGCACGTTGAAGGCGGTGCAGCATTCCGTTTGGCTGTCGAAGACGCCGGCGCAATGGAGTCGTCCGGCGATGCCGCTCGGCAGTCATCCGGCACAATGGCCGGGCCGAAGCTGACATGAAGCTGACATGTCGCAAAATTTTAACGCAGACGGAAAGGGCCGACGCGTTTTTTAGGTTGTTTGAAATCCCAAATCGGCACTATTAGCGCGACCGATGCGGCAATCATTTGCCGAGATCGTCGCAGACACGACCGGGCCCCATGGCAGTTGAGATTACCAAGCGATTGCACGTGATTGCAAAACAACGGGTGATCGCATCCGTAGTTTTACTAGCTGTCGCCGGCGCCGGTGTCGGAGCGTACGGCTTGTTCTCTTCGGGCCCGAAGGCAAAAAAGCACTCCGAGATCTCCAGCCAGTCGCGCAGGAACGCGCAGACCTTCACGCCGACACCGTCCGAATGGGCGACGCTGACGATTGAACCGGTCGCCGCCAGGAGCTTCCGGGCCGAGTATGTCACCGAGGGCAAGGTCGCGGTCGACGAGGATCGTTCGACGCCGGTGTTCTCGCCCTATGCAGGCCGTGTCACCAAGCTGCTCGCCAAGCCCGGCGAGACGCTGAAGCAAGGGCAACCGCTGTTTACGATCGAGGCCGCCGACACCGTGCAGGCCCAGAACGATTTCATCGCGGCGATGACCTCGCAGAACAAGGCGAAGTCGGCGCTCGAGCTTTCCGACATCCAGTTCAAGCGCGCCAAGGACCTCTACGAGGGCCATGCCATTCCGCTCAAGGATTACCAGCAGGCGGAAGCGGCCCAGGTGCAGGCGCAAAACGACATGCGCTCCTCGGTGGCGGCGCTGGAAGCCGCGCGCAACAAGCTGCGCATCCTCGGCTTCACCGACGAAGCCACCAAGACGTTCCAGGAAAAGGGCGTCATCGATCGGGAGATCACGATCTACTCGCCGATCTCCGGCACGGTCGTGCAACGCAAGATCGGCCCGGGCCAATACGTCAATTCCGGCGCCAGCGATCCGGTCTTCGTGGTCGGCGACCTCTCCACGGTCTGGCTCACGGCCTTCGTGCGCGAGAGCGATGCGGCCGCGGTGTGCATCGGGCAGGACATCACCGTCAATGTGATGGCGCTGCCGGGCCGTCCGTTCAGCGCCAAGATCAACTACGTTGCTGCCGCGATCGACCCCGCCACCCGCCGCCTGCAGGTCCGCGCCACGATCGACAACAAGGACGGGCTGCTCAAGCCGGAAATGTTCGCGAACGTCACGATCTATTCGGCCGGCGACCGCGCCGCGCCGGCGGTGCCGAAGCATGCGCTGATCTACGAGGCCGACAAGGTCCGCCTCTGGGTCGCGCGCGAGGACAAGTCGGTCGAGCTGCGCCAGATCAAGATCGGTCTCATCAACGGCAACCTCGTCGAGGTCACCAGCAATCTGAAACCCGGCGAGCAGATCGTCACCAAAGGCAGTTTGTTCATCGACCGCGCGGCGTCCGGCAGCTGATCGACGACCCAAGAAAATTGAAGACCTGAATGGATCGTCTCGTTGCCCTTGCCGTCAACCGGCGTTTCCTGATGGTCGGCATGTTCGTCGCCGTGCTGATCGGCGGCTTGATCGCGTTCAACCGGCTCAACATCGAAGCCTATCCCGATCCGACTCCGCCGATGGTCGACATCGTGACGCAGAGCCCGGGCCTGTCGGCGGAAGAGATCGAGCGCTACATCACGATCCCGATCGAGACCCAGGTTGCCGGTCTGAAGAACGTCACGACCATCCGTACCATCTCGCTCTACGGCCTCTCCGACGTCAAGATCCAGTTCTCCTTCGCCTACACCTATGACGAGGCGTTGCAGCAGGTCTTGAACCGCCTGGCTCAGCTTGCGCCGCTGCCCGGCAACGTGCAGCCGCAGATCTCGCCGCTCAGCCCGATCGGCGAGATATTCCGCTACCGTCTCGTCGGGCCGCCGAACTACAGCGTGCTCGACCTCAAGACCATTCAGGACTGGATCCTGCAGCGCCGCTTCCGCGCCGTGCCGGGAGTCATCGACGTCACCGGCTGGGGCGGCAAGAGCAAGACCTACGAGATCCAGGTCGACTTCAACAAGCTGGTCGCTAACGGGTTGACGTTGCCGCAACTGCTGCAGGCGGTCGGCAATTCCAACGTCAATGTCGGCGGTAACACCGTTGATATCGGCCAGCAATCGGCGGTGGTGCGCGGCGTCGGCCTGATCCGCTCGATCGACGACCTCGCCAATACCATGGTGGCGCAGACCGGCGGCAATCCGGTGCTGGTGAAGGACGTCGCCACCGTCACCGTCGGTCAGAAGCCACGTCTCGGCATTGCCGGCCTCGACGATTCCGACGACATCGTGCAGGGCATCGTCCTGATGCGGCGCGGCGAGCAGAGCTCGCCGACCATCAGGCGCGTCCACGAGCTCGTTCAATCCATCAACAACTCCAGCATCCTGCCGCCCGGCGTGCGCATCGAGCGCATCTACGACCGCGGCGACCTGATCGAGCTCACCACCCACACCGTGCTGCACAACATGGTGGTGGGCATCCTGCTGATCGTGCTGTTGCAGTGGATCTTCCTCGGCGATCTCCGGAGCGCGCTGATCGTCGGCGCCACCATCCCGTTCGCGCTTTTTTTTGCGGTCATCATCCTGGTGCTGCGCGGGGAATCGGCCAACCTTCTGTCGGTCGGTGCGATCGATTTCGGTCTCATTGTCGATGCCACCGTGATCATGGTGGAGGCGATCTTCCGCCGCCTGACGCAAACGACACCGATGTCGGAATCCGAGCATATGTCGCCCGAGACGCTGTTCGGCATGAAGAGCCATGCCATCCTCAGCGCGGCCGCCGACGTCTCCCGATCGATCTTCTTTGCCGCGGCGATCATCATCGCGGCGTTCCTGCCGCTGTTCACACTCTCGGGCGTCGAGGGCAACATCTTCGGACCGATGGCGCGGACCTATGCCTACGCACTGGCCGGTGGCCTGCTTGCCACCTTCACCGTGACTCCCGCGCTGTCCGCGATCATCCTGCCGGCGCATGTCGAGGAGACCGAGACGAAGGTGATGCTGATCCTGCACCGGCTCTACATGCCTGTGCTGAACTGGGCGGTCGCCAACCGCAACATCGTCCTCGGCGCCGCGGTCGGTCTGGTGTTGATGACGGTCGCGCTCGCCCGGCTGCTCGGCCTCGAATTCCTGCCGAAGCTGGAGGAGGGCAACCTCTGGATCCGCGCCACGCTGCCGCCGACCATCTCGCTGCAGGAAGGCAACAGCTACGTCAACGAGATGCGCAAGGTGATCCGCGCCCGGCCCGAGGTCGAATCCGTCGTGTCGCAACACGGCCGTCCCGACGACGGTACCGACGCCGCCGGCTTCTTCAACGCCGAGTTCTTCGCGCCGCTGAAGCCCGTGAGCCAGTGGCCCGGTACCCGCGACAAGGAAGAGCTGACCGCGCAGCTGCTCAAGCAGCTCGACGATCGCTTCCCCGGCGTCGAGTTCAACTTCTCGCAATATCTCCAGGACAACGTCTCCGAAGCCGTCTCCGGCGTGAAGGGCGAGAACTCGATCAAGCTGTTCGGCAGCGACCTTCAGGCGCTCACCGACACCGCCAACAAGATCAAGTCCGTGCTCGCCACCGTGCAGGGCGTCACCGACCTTGCTGTGTTCACTTCGCTGGGCCAACCGACCGTCCAGATCGACATCGACCGCGCCAAGGCGGCGCGCTACGGCCTTGCACCGGGCGACATCAACGCGACCATCAAGGTCGCGATCGGCGGCGACAGCGCCGGAGATCTTTACGAGCCCGGCAGCGACCGCCACTTCCCGATTATCGTGCGCCTCGCGCCGGAATACCGCCGCAGCGCCGAGGCGATCCAGAATTTGCGGATTGGCGCGCCCGGACCGAACGGCACCGTCACGCAGATTCCCTTAAGCGAGGTCGCGACCATCAGCCTCGTCTCGGGTGCGGCCTACATCTATCGCGAGCAGCAGGAGCGTTATCTGCCGATCAAGTTCTCGGTGCGCGAACGCGATCTCGGCAGCGCGATCCGCGAGGCGCAGCAGAAGATCGCCGCGCAGGTACAGCTGCCGCCGGGCTCGCACATGGAATGGGTCGGCGAGTTCGGCAACCTCCAGGATGCGATCCGGAGGCTGTCGATCGTGGTGCCGATCTCGCTGGCGCTGATCGGCGTGCTGCTCTGGTTTAATTTCGGCTCGATGACCGACACGCTGCTCGCGATGAGCGTGATTCCGATGGCGATCTTCGGCGGCGTGCTCGGCCTCTTGATCTCGGGCACCGCGTTCAGCGTCTCCGCGGCGATCGGCTTCATTGCGCTGTTCGGCATCGCGGTGATGGACGGCATCATCATCCTCTCGCAGTTCAACCAGCTGATCGAAGAGGGCATGGACCGCATGAGCGCGGTGGTGCGCACCGGCGAGCTGCAGCTCCGGCCGGTGCTGATGACCTGTGTCGTCGCAGGCGTCGGCCTCCTGCCGGCAGCGCTGTCCGAAGGCATCGGCTCGCAGGTGCAGAAGCCGCTCGCGGTTGTCGTCGTCACCGGCATGATGCTGGCGCCGGTCGTGATTCTGGTGACCTTGCCGGTGCTGATCTCCTTCTTCTCCCGCCGCGCGCGCTGACCGTCAGAACCCGTAGAGCCGCGCCGGATTGTCGACCAGGATCTTCTTGCGCACCTCGGCATCCGGCGCCCACACCGGAAGCTGGTTGAGCAGGCGGCCGTCGTCGATCTGATAGAGCGGCGCGATGTCGGTGGGCTTGCGGCCCTCGACGCGGCTCGAATCCGGATGCGGCCAGTCGGTGCCCCAGACGATGCGGTCCGCATTGGCCGCGATCAGCGCGCGGGCATAGGGCACCATGTCCTGATAGTCGGGCGCCAGCTTCGACGAGCGATAGGCGCCCGAGATCTTCACATAGGCCTTGCCGGACTTCACCAGCGCGACGAGGTCGGAGAAGCCCGGCTGCTCCAGCCCGAGCGAAGCGTGAAGGCCGCCGAAATGGTCGAACACGACCGGCACCGGCGCCGTCTCGACGAGGTCCTTGATCGCGGAGATCATGGCCAGCGTGGTGTAGAGCTGCACGTGCCAGCCGCGCGCCTTCATGCGCTCGACGGCGGCGGAGAAGCGCGGCCGGCCGACATTGGGGTCGTTGACGCCGCCGGTCGCCAGATTGAGGCGGATGCCGCGGAAGCCGTCCTGGTGCATCGTATCGAGCGCGCTCTCCGGCGTCTTGTCGTCGATTACGGCGACGCCGCGCGCGGTCTCGCCGCGCGCCTTCATGCCGAACAGTGTGGAGGAATTGTCGGTGCCGTAGACGCTCGGTGTCACAATCACCACGCGCTCGATATGCAGCGCCTTGTGCAGCGCCGCCATTTCTTCCGGCGAAGCCGGCTCCGGCGTATAGACGCGGCCCGTGAAGAACGGAAACTTTTCGACATCGCCATGAATGTGGGTGTGGCAGTCGCAGGCATGCGCCGGCACATCGAAATTGATCGGCGTCGCAGGCTGCGCCGCGCGGGCATGGGCTTTGCTGGTCATGGCTACTCCGGCCGCAAGGGAGGCAAGCAGGACGCTGCGTCGGCTGAGCACGATTTCTCTCCCGGTCTGTTTTTTTATCGGCGAGTGGGAGGAGAATATCACATCAGCCGGGTAACCGCTCCGCTTCGCTGCATAGCTGCTCGACAAGCTCCGCAAGCGGACGTGAGCCGTCCACGCGTACGACCGGGCAGGGCAGGCCGGCGAGCCAGGCTTCGTGCTTGGCGAAACTGCGGCCTTCGCGATCGCCGGCTTCGTAATGGGAAGCCCATTCGACGAAGTCTTCGGTTTCGCCATGGCGCCAGCCGCCCGGCGCGACGGCATCAGCGCCGAAATGGGCGGCTTCGCGGGCGCGCAATCGCTTCATACGAATCTCGCGCGGCGCGGTCACGAAGACGACCAGGTCGAAGTACGAAACGAGCTCTTCGCCCCAGCCGGTGACGGACCCGCTCAGCACCCAGTCGAGACGCGGCAAGAACATCTCGTGCATCAGGCGCAGGCGGTCGGCGGCCGGGCGGGTCGTCCGATAGGGCGGCACGGTGGGCAGCCAGAAATAGTCGTCGCTGTCGTGATGCGGCAGCGCAAGCTGCCCGGCGAGCGCACGACCGATCGTGGTCACGCCGCAGCCCGAGGCTCCCATCAGATGGATGCGGCGGCTTTTCATCGGCCTCCACCAGAGAGATTTGAGGCTACTGCCCCGACGGCGTGCGCAGGCCGTGCCAAGCGTCGCGGACCTGGTGGTAGTGCACCTCGGGCAGATAATCCGGCGTGTTCAGGTTAAGCGTCTTGACGTCGAGATGGCCGATGGCGCTGAGCAGCGTGTAGGAGGCGATCACGCGGTCGCGTTGCGCGCCGATCAGGCGGGCCTTGGCCTGGATCAGGTCGGCCTGCGAGTTCAAGACGTCCACCGTCGTGCGCTGGCCGCCGGCGGCCTCGCGCTGCACGCCCTGCAGCGCGACGGTGGCCGCCTTCACCTCGGACTCCGAGGCCGAGACCGTGATCTTGGCGCCTTCGTTGGCAACCCAGGCGCTGACCGCCGCCGTCCGCGCTTGATTGCGCACCTGGTCGAGCACGAGCCGGCTCTGCGCCGTGATCTCCTTGGCCTGCCGGGTCTGCGCCGCGGCCTGGCCGCCGTCGTAGATCGGCGCGGTGACATTGGCGACGATCGAAGCCTGGTCCTCGGCGAGGGTGCTGAGCGCCGGGTCGTTGTTGCGGCTTTTGCTGGCGCTGCCCTGGATCGTCGCGCTCGGCAGCAGCGTCCCTTCGGCGATGCGGATGTTGGTGGAGGCGACATCGACGTCGAAGCTGGCGGCCATCACCGCCGGATGCTGGCGGATCGCCATCGTCATGGCATCCTCGCGGCTCTTCGGCAGATAGCGGTCGACGGCCTCGGCAGGCCTGAGCTGCGAGGGCGCATTGCCGATCACCTGCGCATAGGTGGCCTGGCTGACCGCAAGCGCGACCTCGGCCGCGTTGAGATCGGCAAGGCCACGATTGAGGCGGGCCTCGGCCTGCGCGGTGTCGGTCGGCGTGACGTCGCCGGCATTGAGCCTGCGCTGGGTGACGGAGAGCGTCTCGCGCAGGAAGGCGACGTTGGAGCGCTGCGCCTCGACCAGCGACTGGTTGGCGAGAACATTGGTGTAGGCGGTGACCGCATCGAGCAGCACGCCCTGGCCGACATTGCGGAGCGCTTCGCGGCCCGACTGCACCTGGAGCTCGGCGGCCCGCACGCCGTTGGCGGTGCGGAAGCCGTTGAACAGGCTCTGCGTCACGGTGACGCCGATGATCCAGGGCTTCAGATTGCCGGTCTGGATGGTGTTGTCCGGCAACAGATTGCGCACCGATTGCAGGCCGGCGCTGAGGCTCGCCACGATCTGCGGCCGGTAGCCGGCCAGCGCCTGCGGCACGTTCTCGTCGGTGGCGCGCTGGCGCGCACGCTCGGCATTGAGCTGCGGATTGGTCTGATACGCTTTTGCCAAGGCGTCCGGCAGTGCTTCGGCCCATGCCGCGGAGGGAAGGGCGCACGAGAACGCCAGCGTGGTCCATGTCGCAAGCGCATGACCCGCGCTCGATCGACGTCGCGTCACCCCGCGACCAGCTCTGGCGGTACGCCCAATCATGTAATCTCGCTTAACCCCGGCTGTCCGCCCCCGCCGACGATGGCCTCTTAACTGTTTAGCCAGCCGAGGTCCCGCAGGCAAACTGCCGCGGGCAAAACTCCCATGTATTCCGTGCTTGTTGCAGGCGCGTCACAGGCTGTGCGCGGGAAAGCGCCAGAGCCTTACACCGGCCTGACCGGCTCGTGCGCTACCGGTTCTTGTTCACAGGCTTGCGCTTCTCGATGAACGCCGCCATGCCCTCCGAGCGGTCCTCGAGCGCGAAGGTCGAATGGAACAGGTTGCGTTCGACGCTCATGCCTTCGGAGAGCGTGGTCTCGAAGGCGCGGTTCACCGCTTCCTTGGCCATCGCGGCCGCAGGGCGCGACATCGCGGCGATCTTCTCGGCGGCCGCCATGACCTCGTCCATCAGCTTGTCGGCGGGTACGATACGGCTGACCAGGCCGGAGCGCTCGGCTTCGGCGGCGTCCATCATCCGGCCGGTGAGGCAGAGGTCCATGGCCTTGGACTTGCCGATCGCGCGCGTCAACCGCTGGGTGCCGCCGATGCCGGGAATGGTGCCGAGCGTGATCTCGGGCTGGCCGAACTTCGCGGTGTCGGCGGCGATGATGAAATCGCACATCATGGCGAGCTCGCAGCCGCCGCCGAGCGCGTAGCCGGCGACCGCGGCGATGGTTGGCTTGCGACAGCGCGCGATGCGGTCGCCCCCGATCGCGGCGAAATCCTCGGAGAACATGTCGATGAAGCCCTTGGGCTGCATCTCCTTGATGTCGGCGCCGGCGGCAAAGGCCTTCTCGTTGCCGGTCACGACGATGCAGCCGATGGCGTCATCGGCCTCGAGATCGTCGACCGCAGCTGCGATCTCGCGGAAGACGCCGAACGAGAGCGCGTTGAGCATCTTCGGCCGGTTCAGCTTGACGATGCCGACCGCGCCGACGCTCTCGACGATGATGTGTTCGAACGTGCTCATGCTCCACCCACGCTTTCGATTGAGCGGGCAATGTGCCCGCTGGCGCGGATGCCTTCAAGGGGGCCGGACGCGGGACGCGCGCGGGGTCGCGTCCCGGCGGAACCGGCCATCAGGCCATGAACATGCGCGCGGCGGAGGCCAGGGTCAGCAATGTGCCGACGCCGATGAAGATCTTGCCGATCAGGGAGCTCTGGTCCCAGGCCGAGCTCTGCTGGCTGCTGGCCATCACCGGCGCCGGCCGCGGCTGCGCCTCGGTTGCGGCGATCACCGCCTTCTGCGGCGGCCGGGTCTCCTGCAAGGCCCGATCGATGTCGTTGAGTTGATCGGGCGCGACGACCTGGCTTTCGGGGCTCTCGGCGCTGGTATTATCGGCGGCTGCCTGGACGTTGTCGTTGGCGCGGTTCGTCATCGCGGAGGCTGCCGCGGCAGTCGGCGTGTCGGCGGCGAGCTGCGCATTGGCGTTGGCGACCTCCGGAGCCAGCTGGCTCGAGGCCGGGACCTGACTGTCGGCCTTGTCGTTCTTGGCCTCGTCGGGCTTGGCCGCCGTGTCCTTCTTGTCGGCCTTGTCCTCGGATTTCTGCCCCGTCTTCCTGCTGTCGGTGCGGCGCGAGTCTTGGCGCCGGTGCTTGGCCGTATCGGCCCCTTTGTCGGCGTTCTCCGATTTGTTGCCTGCGGCCGAGTTCGGCGCCGCCTGTGCGAGGCCCCCGGATAGCAAGACAAGCCCGGCCAAAACGATCAGGGCCGCGCGCGCGCTGGTTTTCATCATGTCGACGATCTCCCCAATTCCGCCCGTCCCGGCAGCGAACAGAGACCCCGGGGCGTGACGACAGCGGGGCAGAAAATGGGAATCTTCGGGCTACACCGGGCAAAAACGCGGCAGACCCCTCCCGCAGCCGCCCGCCCGATGCAGGACGCACCGATCGGTGTTAAGAGCCGTCGCAGATGTTTGCGGCCGCATCGGTCGCGCGGCCCGGATCTTGATCACGAATTCGTGATATGTTTGGCGCCCGCGTAACAAATTGAAAGAGCGGCCGAATTGCATGGTGAGGGGCGCGCGTGCGCGGACGTGAGGACGAGTGGACCGGCCTGATGCGGTCGGCCCTGGCTGGCGATGATGCGGCGTATCATCGTCTGTTGAAGGCAGTCGCGCCGGTGCTGCGGGCCGCCGCGAGGCGTGGCTTGGCGCGGGCGGGTCAGCCGCCCGACCAGGCCGAGGATATCGTGCAGGAGATTCTGTTGGCGGTACATCTGAAGCGGCATACCTGGGACAGCGAAGCCCCCTTCGCGCCCTGGCTGTTTGCGATCGGCCGCAACAAGCTGATCGATGCGCTCCGGCGGCGCGGCAGGCGCGTGTTCGTCAACATCGACGATTTCGCCGAGACGCTGCCGGGCGAGGCGCCGCAGGACACCGCTTCGGCCGGCGAGGTCGCCGCCCAGCTCGGAACCCTGCCGCAGCGTCAGCGCGACGTGCTGCAATCGATCGCGGTCGAGGCCGCCTCGATCAAGGATACGGCGGCAAGGTTGTCGATGAGCGAGGGTGCGGTCCGGGTCGCGCTGCATCGCGGACTTGCGGCGCTGACCGCCAAATTGCGGGACCATTGATCATGGACACCGATCAACTCATTCGCTCGCTCGCCGCCGACAATCCGCATCGCGCGCCCCGCGTCGGCGCCGTGCTGAGCATGGCGCTGCTGGTGGCTGCGCCGCTGTCGATCCTGATCTTTGTGACGTTCTTCGGCGTGCGCGCCGACGTCATGAGCGCCATGCGCAACCCGTTCTTCGACATGAAGTTCGCGGTGACGTTGTCGCTCGCGATCCCCGCCATCATCGTCAGCCTTCATTTGTCGCGTCCCGAAGCCCTGCTGCGCGGCTGGGGCTGGCTGCTGCTGCTTCCCGTCGGGCTGCTCGCCGTGGCGATTGGCAGCGAGGCGATGATGGCGCCGGCGATGCCGATGACGATGCGCCTGGTGGGTAAGAACTCCAGGGTCTGCATGGTCGCGATCCCCGCAATGGCGCTGCCGCTGCTTGCGGGGGCGCTGTTCGGCCTGCGCCACGGCGCGCCGTCTCGTCCCGCGCTCGCCGGAGCGCTCGCAGGGCTGGTGTCGGCGGGACTTGCGGCGACCCTCTATGCCTCGCACTGCACCGACGATTCCCCGCTGTTCGTCGCGACCTGGTACACGCTCGCGACCGCGCTGGTGACGGCGATCGGCGCGGCGGTGGGATCGAGGGTGTTGCGGTATTAAAGCATGATCCGGAAAAGTGCGAAGCGGTTTTCCGGAAAGATCATGCGCAACCAACAACCTAAAGCGCGATGACGATTCAAAATTTCATCGCGCTTTAGCGCGCACGGCTTCATGCCGCCGGCGTCGCGTGCAACTGCATGCGGTGGAAGCGCAGCACCTGTTGCGCGGTCGATGAGCGCAGCGCCTCATAGGTGTCGCGCAGCTTCAGCATGTCGGTCTGCGACCCGCCGGAGAGCTTCTCGCGCAAGGCGATGATGGCGCGCACGCTCGACCATTGCATGCCCGCGGCCTTGGCGAGGATCATCACGCCTTCGGTGCGGCTCTCGATCATCATGGTCTCCGCCGTCTCGACCGCGATCCCCGCGAGCGCGGCCAGCGCCGCGTTCGTCTCGTCGAACTTGCCCTGCTCGGCGAAGGTGGCGACCTGGAGCTCGTTGAGGCGGCCGTCCTCGTGCAGCGACTTCACCAGCGCGCGAGCCATCTCCGTCTGTTTCGTCCTGGCGACGGCGCGAACCCGTTGGGCCGCTTCCTCGACGGCCCTCGACACCTCGTCCGCGAGCTCGGGATGCGCAGTCGCGAGCTTCCTGCGCACGCTCGAGGATGCCTTGGCGACCAGCCTCAGATAGTGATGGCGCGGCAGGTCGGGCCGCAGGCCGATGCAGCCGGCGAGGTCGTCGTCGCGCTCGGCGCGGATGACGAGGTCGGCGAGACTCTCCTCCGAGAACCGCGCGCCCGGATTGCCGGCCGTCGACTGCACCACGTCCTCATTGCCCCGCGCCACCAGCACGTCGGTCAGCGCTTCCGACAGCGTCCGCCGCAGCGAGATCGCCTTGAGATGCGCCTGGTCCCTGGTGCGCGCAATCTCGACCAATGTTGCCTCATCCAGCCGCTCCGACTTCGACAGCACGGGGCCGGAGACTTCGATCACCTCGTCGAGCGCGAGCGTGCGGATGATCTGCGGCGGCGCAGCCGCGATCGGCGCGAGCCGCTCGGCGAGCAGCGCCTTGGCCGACGTCTCGATCTGCTCGATCAGGCACTGGAACACGTCGTCGAACACGCGGATATGGTCGTCGGAATAGTCGACCGCGTTGCCCACGAAGAGATCGGTGACGCGGCGGAGCGTCTCCACCCGGCGCGCGACGGTGCCGTGCGAGAGGGCAGCCTGCAACTCCTCGAGCAGGCTTTCGGATGGTCTTGCGGAATTGGATCTCATTGCTCTGTCCTGGAGCGGTCGGTCCGGCAGCGGCTTCTGTCGCGCCGGAGCAAAAAGGATCGGTCAGCTCGCTGCAATGCAGTTGCGCCCTTGCGCCTTGGCGGAATAGAGCGCGCTGTCGGCGCGCGCGAGAAACGTGTCGGCAGTATCGACGTCGCGCAGCGTCACGACGCCCGCGGAAATGGTCACCCGCATGCTGGGGGAGAACGCGCCCCAGTCGAGATCGGCGACGATGCCGCGCAAGCGCTCGAGCGTGCGGAGCGCGACGTCACCCGACGTATCCGGCAGCAGCAGCAGAAACTCCTCGCCGCCGTAGCGGCCGAAACTGTCGGCCGGGCGGATGTTGGCGAAAATGGTGATCGCGAAGGTGCGCAGCACCTCATCGCCAATGGGATGGCCGTAAGCGTCGTTGATGCGCTTGAACCAGTCGAGATCGATCAGCGCGATCGCGAAGGGCGTGGATCCCCGCCGCGACTTTTCGATCTCGGTGTCGAGAAGCCGCATGATGCAGCGGCGGTTGTAGGAGCCGGTGAGCTCGTCGAGCTCGGCCAGTTCCTCGATGCGTCGATAGGCGGCCTTCAATTCGATGCTGCGCTTGTACAGGATCTTGCGTAACGTGGCGCCGAACAGGCCGAGGAAGGCGCACTGCCCGATCACCAGCACGAAGCAGAGCATCGAGGCGGTCCGCTGCAGCCGGGTCGCGACCGGCAGTCCGATCGGCAGGTCCGACCCCAGGAACACCACGGTGAGCCCGCAGGTGGCGAGGCCCCAGGTGAGCATGGCCTGGCTCGACGTCATCCGCAGCGTGCCGAACGCGAAGATCAGAAACAATACGGCAAGGAACGCGACCCCGATGGTGGGCACCGCGAGCAGGAACACCAGTTGCAGCGCCATATGCGCCGAGATCTGATAGACGGTGAGGTAATGATCGTCGAAACGGTCGCCGAAACCGGCCTCCGACAGCACCGTGAAAGTCCCGATGATCAGAAGGCCGCCGAGCCAGAACAGCGTCGGAACGGCCATGGAGACCGCGCCGTCAAAGGCGTAGAGCAGCAGGACCGCGCCGCCCAGCGAGTAGCTCGCGACCTGGCCGATATACATCTGGCGGCGCTGCCAGACGCGGCGCGCCCTGACCTCGGGAGCCGTCGTCTCGGGCGCGAAGACGAGATCCGCGACCTCTGCGGCATTCCTCTCCGGAAAGGACGTCGCGGCCGTACCCATGGTCCCGCCAATGGTGGATGTCAGCGTAAAAACCTACGTGGCAAGCCTTTAGGTTTGGTATCCTTTGAAATCGAATCCGAACCGTGCAGCAGGGAACAAGGCGATCATCTAGCGTGAGAATTTTACCGATGATCACGCATCGTGTGCGCTGCGGTCGAGCCGAAGCAAGGCTTGGCGCGACAAAGGTGGTGCGGGGCTGCTATGGAACCGGATGAGGCCGGGCTGCCTATGTTCGGGCAGGCATTCCGCAGGGAATATCGCAGTATTATGGTACCGATTCGGATGAGCGACGCTGACCACCACGGGTGGGACGAGAAAAATGCCCGTATGTGGGGTAGCTCACACAAGCCCCCGTATGACTGCGGTAGGTTCAACAATTTTGCCCCCCACATCGAACCGTCCACCGCATCGACCCGACCAACCTTGCGAGACGGCCATTGAGCGCGACACAGGCGGCTTCAGACGAGATCCTGATCGCCAGGATCGCTCAAGGTGACCGGCTCGCCATGCAGGTGCTGTACGGGCGGCACCATGTCAGGGTTTACCGGTTCGGGCTGAGGCTCGTGCGGGACGAGCAGGCGGCGGAAGACCTCATCAGCGAGGTGTTTCTCGACGTCTGGCGTCAAGCGGGCAAATTCGAGGGCCGATCTGCCGTTTCCACCTGGCTGCTGGCAATCACCCGATTCAAGGCCCTGTCTGCGCTCCGGCGCAGGAAGGATTTCGAGCTGGACGAAGACGCCGCCAACGCGATCGAGGATACGTCCGACGATCCGGAAACGGTGGTGCAGAAGAAGGATACCAGTGAGGCGTTGCGGGAGTGTCTGACGGGCCTCTCGCCGGATCATCGGGAAATCGTCGATCTCGTCTACTACCACGAGAAGTCCGTGGAAGAGGTGGCCGAAATCGTCGGGATACCAGAGAACACTGTGAAGACGCGCTTGTTCTATGCGCGCAAGAAACTGGCCGAACTGCTGAAGGCAGCCGGCGTCGAGCGAGGCTGGCCATGATGGCTTTGAGCAAGAAGATGCTGGAGCAAGAGCCCAGTGAAATTGAACTGCTGCTGCCCTGGCACGCTGCCGGCACGCTGAACGCGCGCGATGCGCGCCGTGTCGAGGAAGCGCTGGCGCGCGATCCGGACCTGGCGAAGCAATATGCGGCGATCCGCGGCGAGTACGAAGAGACCATTCATCTGAACGAGAGCCTGGGCGCTCCGTCGGCGCGCGCGATGCAGAAGCTGTTCGCCGCGATCGATGCCGAGCCGGCGAGGGCGAGCGGCTCGCTGCCGCTGTCGGCGCGTATCTCGACCTTCTTCGCGAGCTTGTCGCCGCGCACGCTGGCGTGGTCGGCGAGCCTCGGTGCCGTCGCGCTCGTGCTGCAGGCCGGCATCATCGGAGCCGTGCTGATGAAGAACCAGCCGGCGACCTTCCAGACCGCTTCGCTCTCGACCAGCGCACCGATCACGCGCGAGCTTGGTAGCGCCGCCGCGCCGGCGCGCGCGCTGGTGCGCTTCACCCCCGAGGCGCGCGTCGCCGACATCACCGCGCTGCTCGACAGCTACCAGGCTTCGATCATCGGCGATGCCAAGGGCGGCATGTTCCGCCTCCAGTTCGACAAGGCGATGAGCCAGGACGAGCTCGCTTCGCTGCTCGGCAGGATGCAGCGCGAGAAGTTCGTCAACCTCGCCGTCGCGGCGCCCTAGGCGCGCCGCCGAGCCGATGACGGGCAAATCCGAGAGCAGGGTGCGCACTGGGGCCCGCGCTTCATCCGTCGGCGTTGCGCTTCTGGTCGCCTTCTGTTTCGGCGTGGAGCTTGCGCAGGCGCAGGCGATCATGCGCACGCCGACGATCAGCGTTCCCTCGCGCACGCCGACCGTCTCTCCAAACATCACCCCGCGGGTCAGCCCGAACATCGCTGCGCGCGCGGTGAGCGTTGGCCGCGGCCCGGGGACGATGGCGAGCATTCCCACGACGTCGCGCATCCGGCCGACGACGCCGGTGCTGCCCCATGCGCGTTACTCGCCGAATCTCTATCCGGCCTGCACCGCAGCCTATCGCAGTGCCGACGGCGAATGTCTGGCGCAGCCGAACGCGGGCGGCGAGGGCACCGGAAAATCCGGCAAGAAGAGCGCCGGCAAAGGGGGTGGGAACAACACGCCGGTGGTGCTGACCTCGCGCAGCTTCGCAGGCGAATTCGTCGCCGAGATCGACGGCGCGCTGTCGACGGCCGAGGCCGACGAGCTGGCGCGTCGCCACGGCCTGACCCGCCTCGCTTCCGAGAATTTCCCGCTGATCGGAGCCACGTTCGGTCTGTTCCGCATAACCGACGGCCGGCCCTATGAGACCGTGCGGCGCGAATTCGCGGCCGACGGCAGCGTGCGCTCGCTGCAGCCGAACTTCCGCTACGTGCTCCAGGACCAGAAATCGTCGGCCGCCACCGAGGGCGATCCTGCGCAATACGCGCTGGCAAAGCTGCGCCTGCCGCAGGCGCATACGTTGGCGCACGGGGCCAACGTCACGATCGCCGTAATCGATTCCGGCATCGACGCCCGGCATCCCGAGCTCGCCAATTCCGTCGCCGACAATTTCGACGCGCTCGGCAGTGCCGAAGGGCCGCACGTCCATGGCACCGGCATCGCCGGGGCGATCGCGGCCCATGCCCGTCTGATGGGCAGCGCCCCCGAGGCCCGCATCATCGCCATCCGAGCCTTCGGCGGTGCCAATGGCGGTGCGGAGAGCTCGTCCTATATCATCCTGCGTTCCCTGAATTACGCCGCCGAGCACGGCGCGCAGATCATCAACATGAGCTTTGCCGGTCCGAAGGACGCGGTGATCGAGCGCGCGATCGCGGCGACGGCCGCGCGTGGTCTCATTCTGATCGCGGCCGCCGGCAATGCCGGGGCGAAATCGCCGCCGCTCTATCCGGCGGCCAACCCCAACGTGATTGCGGTCAGCGCGACGGATCGGCAGGACAGGCTGTTCTCCGCCTCCAACCGCGGCAACTACATCGCCGTCGCGGCCCCCGGCGTCGACATCTTCCTGCCGGCACCCGACGGCAAATACCAGGTGACGTCGGGAACCTCATTCTCGGCCGCCTATGTCTCAGGCGTCGCGGCGCTGCTGCTCGAGCGCAACCACACACTCAAGCCGGAAGCGCTGCGCATGACGCTGGTCAAGACCGCACGCGACCTCGGCTCGCCCGGGCGTGACGACCTCTTCGGTGACGGCCAGGCGGACGCGTTTGCCGCCGTCATGGCTGTTCCTGCCGACAGCGCGACGCCGGTCGCTGCTGCCCCCGGTACAACAAAACGTGAAGATGCTCCGAAGCGTCGCGACGAGCCGGGCATACGCGCGATCGAGCAGCCTTCGTTGTCGAGCGCGGAGGATAAATCCGCGGTTTCTCAGGCAGATAGGCCGGCGGCGCGATAGCGGTCGCGACAAATCTGCGCGACGGGACGGCGTCAAAAAAGCGAACCCCCGGATTGAACGTTCAGCCCGCTGCCCCGACCAACTGATGTGGGAGCGGTCATCCCTCCCCATCAGTCATATCAGGCGCGAGCGCCCATCCACCCCAAGCGCCCATATGGCTCGACCCGTCCGGTTGTCCCCCCGGACGGGTCTCTTCTTTTCAGAGCGTTTTCGAGCGAAGCGGGTGCCGGTTCGCGTGAAGAAAACGCGTCAAGACAAGATTCTGGCGTCCGATTTTTCGAAGCTTCGCATCCGTTCAGCTTGCAGTTGAAGGTCGCCGTGGCCTCGGTCGCCGTCGCGAGCGAGTCCCGCCGCAACTCCGTCATGCTTGTGCGAAGCTTGACTCGAAAACACGGAAAATCACCGCACGACTACGGTGTTTGACGACGAATGCCGCGTCGTTGCTGGACAAGTCAAAACTTTTCCACAAAATATTCATGTCGCGTCTAAATTGATTCGTGTGCGTTGCGTCCCCCGCGTCCGTGTTTTCTCCTGACGGGCTGGTTCATGACACATCGCCAAGAATTTGCTCGCGAAGAGTTCGTTCGCGACGCGGCCGGCAGCCGCCAAATCGCGGCACGCTGGTGCGCTCTCGCCGAGCAGCGCCTGCAACATCTCTCCGAGATGTTTGAGACCGGCCGCTGGCGCCGCTATCATTCCGAGATCGCCTTCCTCGAAAACATCCAGGAAGCCAAGCGCGCCGTCCAGACTTGGCGCGCCCTTGCGACGGGGGCGGACGTCGCCGAGGCGGCTGCGAGCGTGACGCCGGCATTCGGTTGGTCGCCGGCGACGATGCCTCGCATGGCGCCGCGCGAGCAGCAGGCGCAAACGATGCAGCCCAAGGCCGTTCACATCGCTCCCGAGACCGTCATGCCGGTGAGGCTCGATCCGAAGCCCGACGTGCTCGCGGAGATCACCGAAGCCCCGATCGCGCCGCTTGCTATGCCCGTAGCTTGGCCGTCGTTCACCGCGCCTGCCGAGATGCCGCCGCTGAGGGCACCCGCTGCGAAGGCACCGTTCACTGCGCCTGCCGAGAGATCGCCGCTCGCGGAGCCGGCCGCAACACGGCCATTCGCCGCGCCGGAAGTGAGGCCGCCGGTGCCTGCCGCGAAGCCGCCGAAGACCGCGCCTGCAGCAATGGCGGCGCTCCTGCCGCAGTTCGCCCCGCCCGCCGAGGAAATCGTCGCCGCCCCCGAGCGCGTCGTCGAATTCACTTTCAGCCTCGACGGCCTGGAAGCGAAGTACCCGCTGCTGCGGAACGCCTTCTAGCGCCGCACCGCATTGCCGCCGACCACCAGCTGCGCAAAACGTTGTGCGCCGTCGGCGGATAGATCCGACGTCACCGCGCGGGCGTGATCGAGGCCGACCACGGCGCCGCGCGGCGTCTCGGAGATCATGTTGTTGTTGACGAGCGCGGTGCCGGCGCCCGGCAGCACGGAGACGCCGACGCCGGCCAGCGCCTTGCGGATCACGTTGCCCGTGATCGCGACGTCGCGCAGATATCTGCCCCAGCCGGCGACGATGCCGTAGGACGGCGCGTTCTCGATCACGTTGCCGGTCACCGAAGAATCCGCCTCGATGTAGATGCCGACGCCGGCATCATCGTCGGGCGCGGTGCCGATCGGCCGCTTCGGGATCAGGTTGCGGATGATGTTGCCCTGGACCACCGCGATGCGGCCGCCCTCGTTGAAATTGCAGACCGAGACGCCGACGGCCGCGCCGTCCACGATGTTGTTGGCGATCACCGCGGCCTCGAATGCGAACTCGGAATAGAGCGCGACCTCGCGCACGTCGCTGACGCTGTTGCTACTGATGTGGATGTTCGAAGCCGAGTTGCCGCGCACCGCCGAATAGTCGCAATTCCTGATACGGTTGCCGCGCACGATCACGTTGCTGGCGCGAAAGGCGTTGATGGCATTGCCGAACTGGCCCGAGCCGCCGGGGCCGGCCTTGATGTTCTCGATGCGGTTGTCGGCGACCAGCGTGCCGTCATCGCCGATCGCGGTGCGCAGGATCTCGATCCCGTTGTCGTTGGTGCCGAGAATCGTGTTGCGGCAGACGCTGAGGCCCCTGGCGTCGAACGACACGACCGCTGTCACCGCGATGTCGATGAAGATATTGCCGGAGATGTCGCCCGCGACCTGCTCGAGCCAGATGCCGCTGCCGCCCGAGCTCGTGATAGCGCATTCGCTGATGCGCACGTCGCGCCCGCCGAGGACGTGGATCAGGCCGCGCCGTGTCGGCAGCGGGATGCCGCCGCCGTCGAAGGTGATGCCGGTGAGGCCGATCGCATCGGAGCCGTCGCTCTGGATCGCCGAGGCGCCGCCGGTGAAGACGAGCTTGGTCGCGCCGCGCACGCCGATCAGCTGCGCGCCGTTCGGCAGCCGCAACAGACCGGTCCGGTACACGCCGGGTGGCAAGGCGAGCGGCAGTTGCGCCCGAGCGGCCTCGTCGATGGCACGCTGCAGCGTGCGGGTCTGGTCCTCGCTGCTGCCGGGCCGCACACCATATTGCGTGACATCGCGGCCGAGCAGCGACGTCAGCGGCGCGGCGCGAGCGGCATCGGCCGGCATGGCCAGCGCACCGGCAATGCCCGCGGTCGAAGCCCCGATGAGATGACGGCGATTGAGGTTCATGACGCGTCCTCCGGCGGACGCGGGAGGTGTCCGCAGCGGTTTCGTAGCGCAGCAGGGCGAGGACCGTGAGGATTGTTCGCGGTAGGGTTAAATGTTTACGCAAGAGACGGTGCCGTAGGGTGGGTTAGCCGTAGGCGTAACCCACCATGTCACCGCGAGTACGGAACCGTTGATGGAGATGAGGTGGATTACGCTTTGCTAATCCACCCTACGAAGCGCGCGCCTTGCGTGCCAACTGCACCATCTCCATCAGCATCGCTTCCCCCGCATCCACCAGTTCCTCCAGCGTGATGCGGGCTGCGCCCTTGCGGCGCACGCCGCCGCTGCGCGCGAGCAGCGGAATGTGGATGAACGCCGCAAGCCTGGGTCCGCCCGCCTTCACGCGCTCGATCGCGCGCCAGCTTAAGTAGTTGCAGAGATAGGCGCCGGCGTCGCGCGAGGGACGCGCGTCGATGCCGGTGAGTCGCGCGGCACGCAGCAGCCTTGCGGTGTGCGGGCCGAACATCATCGCGTCGGCATGGCCGGCGATGCCGCGCTTGGCCGAGCGGGTGTTGGCCGCATCGGGCCAGAGCATGGTGACGGCGTTGCGCGCCCGCGTCTCGATGCGCAGGTAAGGCGTGCGGGCGGCGAGGCCGAACATCAGCAGCGCGTCGGGCTTTTGCGCAGCGAGCACGTCGGGCAATTGCCGGTCGACCGCGGCATAGGTGACCGGGAAGATGTGGCTCGAGAGCACGACATCGTCGAGCGCGGGCCGGCGCAATTGCGCCAGCCGCGCCACCAGCGGCTGGGTCGGATTATGGGGCGCACCGGGAAACGGGCCGAAGCCGGTGAGAAGAATGCAGAGCTTGTCGCTCATTGCAGCAACTCCAGAATCTGATCAGCGGCGAGCGCCGGCGTGAGATGGCCATCGGCGACCTCGGCCTCGATCTTGCGAACCTTGGTCCGCACCGAGGCCTCGCTGCGCAGCCGTGCCAGCATGCGCTGCTCCAGCATCGACCACATCCACTTCACCTGCTGCTCGCGCCGCCGCGCGGCGAAATCGCCGGAGGCGTTCATCGCCTTGCGGTGATCCAGAACCTTCTGCCAGATCTTTGCGATGCCGTCGCCGGTCAGCGCCGAATAGGTCTCGACCGGCGGATGCCAATGCTCGGACCGCGGCGCCAAGATATGCAGCGCGCCGCGATAATCGGCCGCGGTGATCTTGGCGCGCTTCAAATTGTCGCCGTCGGCCTTGTTGATCGCGATCATGTCGGCGAGCTCGACCAGGCCCTTTTTGATGCCCTGCAGCTCGTCGCCGCCGCCCGGCAGCATCAGGGCAAGGAAGAAGTCGGTCATGTCGCAGACGGCGGTCTCGGACTGACCGATGCCGACCGTTTCCACCAGCACGACGCCGAAGCCGGCGGCCTCGCACAGCAGCATCGCCTCGCGCGTCTTCGCCGCGACACCGCCGAGCGTGCCCGAGGACGGCGAGGGACGGATGAAGGCTGCATCGGAAGCTGACAGCCGCGCCATCCGCGTTTTGTCACCGAGAATCGAGCCGCCGCTGCGCGCCGAGGACGGATCGACCGCGAGCACCGCGACCTTGTGGCCCTGCTCGATGAGATACGTACCCAACGCATCGATCGTGGTGGATTTGCCGACGCCGGGCGAGCCGGTGATGCCGACGCGATATGCCTTGCCGGTGTCCGGCAGCAGCATCTGCACCAGCTCCCGGGCCAGTGCCTGATGGTCGCCGCGCCGGCTCTCCACCAGCGTGATGGCCCGCGCCAGCGCCGCACGGCTGCCGGAGCGAAGGTCACGGGCGAGGGATCTGATGTCGGTGGATTTGGGAACAGTCATCATTGCTTATGGGCGCGCGAGTCCACGTCAACTCGACGGTCGCACGCGCCCTTCGACGAAAGATTTCAATGGAGAGAGATGATCTTGAACGATCGCCCATACAATCCCAACATCCGTTGCATGATAGGCGTGACGCAAACGATTGCCGAAATTCACCATTGCTTGCCAATCTATGCTCGACGCATCTTTCTTCATCTCGTCGGGCAACCGCCGTGCGGCCTCGCAAATGACTTCCAAATAGCGTTCAGTGGCCATACGGCTGGTCTTGTCGGCGGTGAATCGCGCGAAGTCATAGCCCGCAAGCAACGCCTCGATCTCGATAATGGCCTCGAGAATGTCTCGCAACCGGTCCTCGACGGTGGGCGGCATTCAGAACACCTCGACCAAATCGTCGGCGATGCGTTCTGCCATGCGGGGCTTCAGTAAGTTTCGCATCGATATTTGAGTTTCGAGGCCGATGTGATCCTCGATCAGTTTTACAGCCTTGAAGTAATCGAAACGTGGCTCTTGCCCATGCGGGGTCGTCTCGACCAGAACATCGAGGTCGCTGTCGGGGCGCGCGTCGCCGCGCGCTCGGGACCCAAACAGGAACAGGCGATTGATGCCCGCAGCCCTCAAGGCGGGAGCAAGCTCTCGGAGCTTCCCGACAATCGTCTGGAGTGGAATGTCTGCGACCTCGGTCATGGCCGGACATTAGCACAGGGCGAGGGCCCGGCCCAGCGATAGCGGGCCTGCTCGGCCTGCCCCGGCGGGTCAGGCGAGGGCCGCCCGCCCGATATCACCGGGTCGTTGCCGCCGCGGTCTGCGGCTGTTTCACCTTGCGCCAGATCCACACCATGACCGGCCAGAGCAGCGCGCCGATCGCCATCGCGGCGAGGATGGCCGCGACCGGACGCTCGAAGAACGGCAAGATGCTGCCGTCCGACTTGATCAGCGAGGTGACGAAGGCCTGCTCCACCATGGTGCCCATGACGATGCCGAGCACCATGGCGGCGACGGGATAGCCGTTCGTCTCCATGACATAGCCGATCACGCCGAAGGCGGCGACGGTGACGACGCCGAACATGTTGTTGCCGATCGCGAACGAGCCAACCGCGCAGCACAGCATGATGATCGGCATGATCGCCGAGCGCGGTGCCAGCAGGATGTAGGTGGCGACGCGGATCATCGCGATGCCGAGCGGGATCATCAAGATATTCGCGATGATGAACATCAGGTAGATCGCATACATGCTCGACGCCTTCTCGGTGAACAGCGTCGGGCCGGGATTGAGGCCCTTCATGTAGAGCACGCCGATCGCGATCGCGGCGATGGTGTCGCCGGGGATGCCGAACAGCAGCGAAGGCACCCAGCCGGAGGCGATGCTGGCATTGTTGCTGGCGCCGGCCTCGACCAGGCCCTCGACATGGCCGGTGCCGAACTTTTCCGGCTCCTTGGAGAAGCGCTTCGACATCGCATAGGAGACCCAGGCGGCCATGTCGGCGCCGGCGCCGGGCAGCACACCGATGATGATGCCGACGATGTTCCCGCGCGTCATCTGCCAGCGATAGAGCTTGGTCAGCTTCCATTGGCCGGCCATGATGCTTCCGAATTTGCGCCGCGGCAGCGGCGGCGGTTCGGGCGTCAGCATCGCGCGCATCACCTGCGCCACCGCGAACACGCCGACGAGGGCCGGGATCGGCTCGATGCCGCCGAACAGATCGGTCAGGCCGAAGGTGAAGCGCGGGATGCCGCCGGGATTCTCGATGCCGATGCAGGCGACGAGCAGGCCGATGAACATGCCGGCGATCGCCTTCACGGGCGAGGAACGCGCCACCAGGGTGGCGCACATCAGGCCGAGCAGCGCCAACCAGAAATATTCGAAGGTCGAGAACGACAGCGCGATTTCGGCCAGCGGCGGCGCCAGGATCATCAGCGACAGCACGCCGGCGATGCCGCCGACCGCGGAGAACCAGACGCCGGCCCCTAGCGCGAGCTCGGCCTGGCCCTTGCGCGTCATGGCGTAGGCTTCATCCGCGTAAGCCGCGGATGCGGGCGTGCCCGGAATACGCAGCAGCGCGCCGGGAATGTCGCCGGAGAAGATCGCCATCGAGGAGGCCGCGACGATGGTCGCGATCGCCGCGATCGGTGACAGATAGAAGGTGACGGGGACGAGCAGGGCGGTCGCCATCGTCGCCGACAGGCCCGGCAGCGAGCCGATCACCAGCCCGTACACGGAGGCTGCGAACATGGAGATGATGACCTCCCAGGTGGAGATCAGCGCGAACGCATCAATCAGGGTCTTCAACATCGATCACCAGGGCGTCGGCAGCAGGCCAACCGGCAGCGGCACGCGGAGCAGCTTGCCGAAGATGAGATGAATGGCGAACGGCGAGAGCATCGCGAGCGGCAGCGCCAGCTTCCATTTCGCCCCGAGCGCGGTCGAGGTCACGTAGACCATGATCGCCGCGGTGATGACGAATCCGAGCCGGTCGGCGGCAAGAACGTAGAACAGCAGCAGCGCCGGCGGCAGCAGCGCGCGCAGGCCGTAGAGCTTGCCCTGCGGTGGCGGAGCAGCCGCCTGGCCGTCCTCGAACGGGACCAGCTCTTCCTCCTCCTCGAAGGAGCGCCCGATGCCGAACACGATCGCGAGCCCGCACAGTGCAAGGCCGCAGCCGATCACCAGCGGAAATACATTGGGGCCGACCGGCTGCCCCGGCACCGGCGGCAGAATGTAGCCGCCGTAGGCGGCAGCCGCGCCGAGCGCGACGAGAAACGATCCCGTGACGGAGTCGGGAAGACGCATAGGGGAGTCCTACAGGAGGTGCGCTCCCTCTCCCCGCTTGCGGGGAGAGGGTTGGGGTGAGGGGAAGTCTCCGCGGGGGAGGTGAGAGATGAACTCGCGGAGAGTTCCTCGCACCCCGATCACGGCGTCGCAGGTGCGGATCACGCCTTGCTCAGGCCCGCGGCCTTCATCGCCTGGCCCATCTGGGCGTCGCCCTTGTCCATGAAGCCCGCGAAATGGGCCGCATCGCCCCACACGGTGCCGAAGCCGCGATTGCTCATGAAGTCCTTGAACTCGGCGGAGTCGTAGACCTTCTTCAGCGCCGCCGTGAGCTTGGTTGCGATCTCCGGCGGCAGATTTTTCGGCCCGGCAATGCCGCGCCAGGCGCCGGTTGCGTAGTCGATGCCCATGGCCTCCTTCAGCGTCGGCACGTCCTTGAACACCGGATTGCGCGCGGGCGCCATGATGGCAAGGCTCCTGGCCTTGCCGGCCTCGATGATGGCGCGCGCTTCCGGCACCGAGCAGGTGGTGAGATCGACACCGCCGGCCGCGAGATCCTGCATTGCGGGTGCCGCGCCGTTCGACGGCACCCAGGCGACCTGGTTGGCGGGCAGGCCCATCGCCTGCATCCAGCCGACCAGCGCCAGATGCCAGATGCCGCCCTGGCCGGTGCCGGAAGCCTTGAACTTCCCCGGAGGCGCCGCCTTGATCGCGTCGGCGAGCTCCTTGACCGTTTTGTAGGGCGAGGAGGAGGAGACCTGGATGCCCGGCGGATCCTCGTTCATCAGCGCCAGCGGCGTGTAGCTCTTCGGCGTCAGGTCGGTGAGGCCCTGCCAGTGCATCATCGAGATTTCCACCGTGAGCATGCCGATGGTGTAGCCGTCGGGCTGCGCGGTCGCGATCGCGCTATGGCCGACCACGCCGGAGCCGCCGGTGCGGTTGACCACGTTGAAGGGCTGGCCGAGGTCTTTCTCCAGCAGCGCTGCGACGATGCGCGCGGTGGCATCGGTGCCGCCGCCGGCGCCCCAGGGCACGATCACGGTGACGGGCCGCGCCGGATAGGCTTGTGCGAGCGCGGGCTTGAAGCCGAAAGCGGCGGAGGCCGCGAGAGCGGCGGTGGAAGCCGCAAAGCTGCGGCGCGAAATCTTGGACATTGAATGCCTCCCAGCGGCGCCCGTGATGTCAGGCGCTCTTGTCAACTCCGGCATTCTAGTCGGCTTTACGTCGCCGCCGCAAGGTAGCGCTACCAACTGGAATCGCCATGTTGTGTGAAAGCAGACGGCCCGTCGAATGGGCGGTCGGAAATCGGGTGGGTTTTGTCCGCGCGCCTAGCCAACCTGTGCGCGCAACGAAACCAAAGGCAAGCCACCGATGACCCAAGCCTATTACAGCGCCGTGCTGGACCACCCGCTCGACGACGTCTGGTCCCTGATCCGCGATTTCAACAACTACCCCGCTTATATCGACGGCGTGAGCGAGAGCGAGATCGAAGACAACAGGCGCGGCGATGAAGTCGGCGCCGTCAGGCGCTTCTGCTATCTCGGAAACTGGATCCGCCAGCGCCTGGTCGATCACTCGGACCTGCAGCACAGCCTGACCTATGCCGGTCTCGAAGCGATACCCTATCCGCAAGACGACGGTAGCCCGAGTCCGGCACCGGCGCGATACCAAGGCACCATGCATCTGCGGCCGATCATCGAAGGCGACCGCACCTTCATCGAATGGTCGGTTGCGCTCGAAACTGAACCTGCGGACGCCGAGCGCTGGAAAGCGCTGTTTGCCTCCTGGATTCCCGATTGGACGGATTCCCTCGCGCGGACATTGGCCCGGACCCGTTTGCGATCCCGTTAGCCTCAGCTCACGGCTCGTCCGCGTCGCCCTTGGGCCGCGCGCCGCCGAAGATGCGGGCGCCCTCCGATGTGAGGTAAGGCTTCAGCGTCTCCCACGGCACGAAAGCGACATACTCGCCCTCAGCGTAGGGGCCGACGGCATAGGGCGGATAGTGGAAGTTGAGGCCGGAACTCCTGCCGGCCTCGGTGGAGGGCGCGAGCGTCACCGCGCCGATCTTGAGGAGGCGCGGCTCCACGGACTTGAACCACTCGTCGGTCGCGGTCTCTCCGGCGCCGCGCTTCTTCTTCTCGTCCGTCAGCGAAGCGATGATGGCCTTCACCATCGCCTTCATGGTGGGGCCGCCATCGGCGGTCTCGGTGAAGAATGGACGGATCGAGATGCGCTTGTTGGCGGCCTTGTCCCACAGGATCGTGTTCACGTCCGAATTAGGATGGGCGCCGCGTGTGTTCATGTAGTCGTTGCGCAGGACGCTGACATAGCGGTCGGTAGCCACGGAGCGGATTTCATATTTGCGCTCGAACTCCCAGCCGCCCTCCTTGAAGAACTGCGGGTCCGCTTTGCGCGCGGCAGCGGCTTCCGCGGCATTCTTGTCGAGCCACTTCTTGCCCTCCGCGAGGCAGTCCGCCGCCAGCGCCGCATCCGCCTTGATCCTGTCGCCGAGGAAGACGCGCGCTTCGATGCTCTTGGTCTTGACGATCGCATCGGGTTTGGGATCGGCGGCGTGGGCGGAAAACGCACATGTTGCGCTCAGCGCCAGGGCGACGCTCAAACCGGCGATGAACTTCAAGGTTAGTGCTCCTGCGTGAGCGTCAGAATATTTCGACAATATCGTCTGCGATCCGCTCCGCAAAGCGGGGAGAGATGGAGCGGCGAACAGTTGCCTGTGCTTGCAAGCCAGTCGCATCCTCGATGATGTGCTCGACATCGATCAAGTTGAGCAGGGAAAACGAGGTGTCCGGCTCGATCTCGACGAGCACGTCGATATCGCTATCAGGCCGATAATCGTTGCCGGCTCGCGAGCCGAAGATGGCAAGCTTTGCTACGCCCTTGCCTCGGATGGCATCCGCGTTCTTGCGTATCGCAGCGACGATTTCGTCACGCGTCATGGACACACCTGGCCGTCACACGGCCAGTCTATCATCTACTCCGCCGCCTCGCTATGCCCCAGCCGGGCGTTCAGCTTGCGGATCAGCTCCTCGGCGGCGTCCGCGATCACCGTGCCGGGCGGGAAGATCGCCTCGGCGCCGGCGGCATAGAGCGCATCGTAATCCTGCGGCGGCACCACGCCGCCGACGATGATCATGATGTCGTCGCGGCCCTGCTTCTTCAGTGCGGCTTTCAGCTCCGGCACAGCGGTCAGATGGGCGGCGGCCAGCGAGGAGACGCCGAGGATGTGCACGTCGTTCTCCACCGCCTGCCGTGCGGCTTCGTCGGCGGTGGCAAACAGCGGCCCGATGTCGACGTCGAAGCCGATATCGGCGAACGCCGACGCGATCACCTTCTGGCCGCGGTCATGGCCGTCCTGGCCGATCTTGGCGACCAGGATGCGCGGGCGGCGGCCTTCCGCCTCCTCGAAAGCGTCGATCAGCGCCTGAACCTTCTCGACCTGGGTGCCCATGCTGGACGCCTCCCGCTTGTAGACGCCGGTGATGGATTTGATCTCGGCGCGGTGCCGGCCGAACACTTTCTCCATTGCGTCAGAAATTTCGCCAACGGTCGCCTTGGCGCGGGCCGCATCGATCGCGAGCGCCAGCAGATTGCCGTTGCCTTCGCCGGCCGAGCGCGTCAGCGCGGCGAGGGCGGCATCGACCTCCTGCTGGTTTCGCTCGGCCTTCAGCCGCTTGAGCTTGTCGATCTGAAGTCGCCGCACATTGGTGTTGTCGACCTTCAGGATCTCGATTTTGTCCTCGTCCGTCGGCTTGTACTTGTTGACGCCGATCACCGCCTGCTTGCCGGCGTCGATGCGCGCCTGCGTCTTCGCCGAGGCCTCTTCGATACGCAGCTTCGGCACGCCGGCTTCGATCGCCTTCGCCATGCCGCCGAGCTCCTCGATCTCCTGGATATGGCCCCAGGCCTTGGCGGCGAGGTCGCGCGTGAGCCGCTCGACATAATACGAGCCGCCCCAGGGATCGATGATGCGGGTGGTGCCGCTCTCCTGCTGCAGGAACAGCTGGGTGTTGCGGGCGATGCGCGCCGAGAAATCGGTCGGCAGCGCCAAGGCCTCGTCGAGCGCGTTGGTGTGGAGCGATTGGGTGTGGCCTTGGGTGGCCGCCATCGCCTCCACCGTAGTACGCATCACGTTGTTGAAGACGTCCTGCGCGGTCAGCGACCAGCCCGAGGTCTGGCTGTGCGTGCGCAGCGACAGTGAGCGCGGGTCTTTCGGGTTGAACGGCTTGAGCAGCTTGGCCCAAAGCAGGCGCGCCGCGCGCAGCTTGGCAACCTCCATGAAGAAGTTCATGCCGATCGCCCAGAAGAACGACAGCCGCGGCGCGAAGCGGTCGACGTCGAGCCCTGCGGCAAGGCCGGCGCGCAAATATTCGACGCCGTCAGCCAGCGTATAGGCGAGCTCGAGATCCTGCGTCGCACCGGCCTCCTGCATGTGATAGCCGGAGATCGAGATCGAATTGTACTTCGGCATCTTTTGAGAGGTGTAGGCGAAGATGTCCGAGATGATCCGCATCGAGGGCGCCGGCGGATAGATGTAGGTGTTGCGCACCATGAACTCTTTCAGAATGTCGTTCTGAATGGTGCCCGACAGCTTCTCCGGCGGCACGCCCTGTTCCTCGGCGGCGGCGACATAGAGCGCGAGGATCGGCAGCACCGCGCCGTTCATGGTCATGGACACGCTCATCTGGTCGAGCGGAATCCCTGCAAACAGCGTGCGCATGTCGTAGATGGAATCGATGGCAACGCCGGCCATGCCGACATCGCCGCCGACGCGCGGATGATCCGAGTCATAGCCGCGATGGGTGGCAAGATCGAATGCGACCGAGAGGCCCTTTTGCCCCGCCGCGAGATTGCGGCGATAGAACGCGTTGGAATCCTCCGCCGTGGAGAAGCCGGCATATTGCCTGACCGTCCAGGGCTGGTTGACATACATGGTCGGGTAGGGGCCGCGCAGGTACGGCGCGATGCCCGGATAGGTCTCGAGGAAATCGAGCCCGGTCAGATCAGCCTCGCCATAAGCGGGCTTCACCAGGATGCCCTCCGGCGTCAGCCACGGCTCGGCGCTGCCGGCAGGGGTGGCAGTTGCAGCTCGCTCGAAAGCGACCTCGGCGAAATTGGGAATGCGGGTCATTCCTTGGAATCCTCAAACCTGCGATTGCGCTCGATCAGCTTTTGCACATTCTTCTTGTAAACGGGATCGTCCAGGCGGCTCTGAGTCATGCGGCCAGTCCCGTCCCAGAGCAGCCATGCGAGCAGCTTTTCAGTCTTCCATTCTGCCAGACCGAGCAACGTTTGTCCGAGCAGCTGAAACATGGATCGCCTCAATCATGATCCGGATGCTGATGGCTGACGATGGTCGCCATCTTCTCCGGTCCGTAATTCTGCTGTGTGGTCTGGCTCGGCAGATTGGCGATGCCGACGACCCAGCCGAGGCGGGATTCGATGCCGAACTGACGCGTCGGCACGACCCGGTCAGGGCGATCGAAGGTACCGGTCATGATCTCGATGCGATCGCCGTCGATGCGGCCGAAGCTCAGCGGCGTGCCGCAGGCGGCGCAATAGCCGCGATCGGCGATCGAGGAGGAGCGGAAGAACGACGGCTTGCCCTTGGTCCAGGCGAAATCGGTCTTGTTGATGTCGGCCAAAGAGGCGAACGGCGCGCCGCTCGCCTTCTGGCACATCCGGCAGTGGCAGATCGAAATCCTGGTCGGCGCCGTCATGACCGCAAATCGCACGGCGCCGCATTGGCAGCCGCCGGTGAGAACGGGTTTGCTGGTGTCAGTCATCGCTGTTCCATCCGTCGGTAGGCGTCCTGCAGTGCCGCAAGCGCATCGCCTCCGGCGAAGACAAAGCCCGTGACGCCGGCGGCTCGCAGCGCCGCCTCGGCCTCGGCCGGCCGGCCCGCTAGGTAGATATGTCGCCCGCCGGCCAATTGCAGGGCCTTTGCCGCGGCTTCGGCGTGTTCCGCATAGACCTTGTCGCTGGAACACAGACAGGCCAGCTCGGCGCCGGAGGCCTTGAAGGCCGCAGCCAGCTTGGCCGGATCGGCAAAGCCCTCGCTGCCTGTGGCCTCAATGCCGCCCGCCTCGAAGAAGCTCTTCGCGAACGTCGCGCGCGCGGTGAAATCGGCGGGCGTGCCGAGATTGGCCAGGAACACCTTTGGCCGTGCGCCCCGCGCCTTCAAACTCGCGTCGGATTTGTCGCGCAGCGCCTCGAACGGTTCCGCGAGACGGATCGGCGGCAGCGCCTCGAACTTGTAGGTCTGTTCGCCGTAGGGTGGAAGCGCGATCGGCGCTGCCTTCAGGACAGTGGCTTCGCTCTCGTGCAGGTTCGGAAACTCGCTGGCGCCGGTCAGTATGTCCCGGCGCTTCGCGATATTGGCCTCGCGCGCCTTGCGCGTGGCCGCGACCTTGCTTTGGAACACACCCTGCTGAAGCGCCGCGAACGCGCCACCGGCGCTCTCGCTCTCCTGGAACAGGGCCCACGCGGCATCGCACAGCTGCGCCGTCAGAGTCTCGATGCCACCAGCCCCCGCCGCGGGATCGCTGACCTTGGCGAGGTTGCATTCTTCCAGCAGCAGAAGCTGCGTGTTACGCGCCACGCGCCGCGCGAACGTATCGGGCAGGCCGAGCGCCAGCGTATGCGGCAGCACGGTGATGGCGTTGGCACCGGCCAGTCCCGCGGCGAAGGCCGCCATGGTCGCGCGCAGCATGTTCACGTAGGGATCGCGTTGCGTCAGCATGCGCCAGGCGGTATCGGCCGCGATGAACAGCGGTTTCGGCGTCAGCCCGCAAGCGGTCTCGATGCGCGCCCATAGCAGCCGCAGGGCGCGGAACTTGGCCATGGTCAGGAATTGGTCGGCATCGGCGGCGAGCCGCGCATAGACCATGTCCTGCGCGGCTTCCAGCGGAATGCCTGCGCCTTCGATCGCGCGCAGGTAAGCGACACCGCAGGCGAGCACGAAAGCGAGCTCCTGCACCTCCGAGCCGCCGGCATCATGGACCACGCGGCCGTCGGCGGAGGCGAACGGCCCCTTGAAGCCGAGCCCGGCGAGGCCCTTGATGGCGCCCGTAATCGCGGGGGCAATTTCGTCCCAGGTATAGGGGCTGTGGCCCCACACCGCGCCCGCCGCGAGCGGATCCAGCCCGAAGCGGATGTTGCAGGTGCCGGGATCGAGGCCGTTGCTCTTCACATATTCCGCGACATGGATCGCGGCCATCCGCGATTGCGGTCCGATCTCGAGCTCGATGCCGATGCTGGCGTCGAGGTGAATGTCTTTCAGGATCTTTGCCACCGCCTCGGCCGACGGTTCCAGGCCGAAACCGCGTGCGCCATTGGCGCCGGCGAACACCAGCGCAAGCCCGGTCGCACCGTTCTCCAGATCCTGCAGCGCCTGCGCATTCGCGAGCGCCGCATCGGGATGGTCGATCCGCTGCACGACCTGCCACGGCGCAGCCGGCGGCCGGCCCATCACCGGCGCAATGCCCTTCGCGCGCGGATAGAGCGGTTCGATCTTGATGCCGTCATAGGTCTTGCCGACCAGCTTTTCGAACGGCGCGCCCTTCAGCACGCTGTCGACCAGCTTGCGCCAGTCCTCAGGCGTGGCCTTGGGAAAATCCGCCGCCAGCGGCAGGTCGTCAGTCACGGAGGTCATGCGGCGCGGGGCTCCCGAACGTCTTGTTATTCGCAGGCGAAATTGCCATGGCGGACCGTTCCTGCAAACGGTTGTTTTTGGTTAACCGGTATCCGGAAGCCGCTCAATGCCTTGCGCCGAGACGCTGGCGAGCCCGTCACGCACACGAATGCCCGAGATCACGCGGTCAGATGCGATTTCGGCCAGCGGCACCAGCACGAAGGCGCGTTCGAACAGGCGCGGATGCGGCAGCGTCAGGTCGGGCTTCTGCAAGGAGACGTCGTCATAGGCGATCATGTCGAGATCGAGCGTGCGCGGGCCCCAGCGCCGCCCTTTGGTTCGCGCGCGGCCGAACTTCTGCTCGACTTTCTGCAGCACGAACAATAGCGCATGCGGATCGAGGCTGGTCTCGATCTCGATGCAGGCATTGATGAAGGGATCCTGGTCCTCGTCGCCCCAGGGCGGGGTCGTATAGTCGGACGAGCGCGCGATCAGCGCCGCCTGTGCCATGCCGCAGATATGAGCGATCGCCTTCTTGAACGTCGCGCGGACATCGCCGACATTGCCGCCGAGTGCGATCAGCACGCTCGCCATGCTAGGGATGCCGCGAGCGCGTCAGCACGATGCCGACATCGTCGAAGATCGCGGCGATCGGCGCGTGCGGCTTGTGCACGGTGACCTTCACGGCGCGGATGCGCGGAAAGTGCGACAGGATGGCATCGGCCACCGCGCCGGCCGCGCGCTCCAGGAGTTTGTAATTGGTGTTCTTGAACGCCGCCGTCGTCGTCGCCACGACATCGGCGTAGGACACCGTGTCCGCGAGCCGGTCGCTGCGCGCAGGCTCGGACAGGTCGGTATAGAGCTCGAGATCGATGACGAAACGCTGGCCGACCTCGGTTTCGTGATCCATCACGCCGTGGCGGGCATGGATCGACAGGCCGGTGACGAAGATCGTGTCGGTCATTGCTTGCTCTCGATGGCCTGCGCCACCCGCAGGGCCTGCAGGGTTTCGGCGACGTCGTGGGTCCGGATGATCTTGGCGCCGCGCTGCGCGGCGATCAGATGCGCGGCGATCGAGCCGGCGAGCCGCTCCGATGGTTCCGACGGCGACACCGAGGCGATGAAGCGTTTTCGCGAGGCGCCGACCAGGATCGGCAGGCCGAACATGTCGAGCTCGCGCAAGCGCGCGAGCGCGGTCATGCTCTGCTCGGCGGTCTTGCCGAAGCCGATCCCGGGATCGAGCACGATCTTGTCGCGCGCGATGCCTGCCTTCGCGGCAATATCGAGCGAGCGCAGGAAGAATGTCTTGATATCAGCGACGATGTCGATGGCGGGATCGACGCTGTCGCGGTTGTGCATGACGATGACGGGCACGCCCCTGGCGGCGATCAGCGGCGCCATGCCGGCTTCGCGTTGCAGGCCCCAGACGTCGTTGGCGATCGCCGCGCCCTGGTCGAGTGCGAAGGCCACCACCTCCGCCTTCATGCTGTCGATCGAGACGGGTACACCGAGCGCCACGACGTCCGATAACACCGGCTTCAGCCGCGCGAGCTCTTCCGACGCCGTGACCGGCCGGGCGCCCTTGTAGGGCCGGGTGGATTCGGCGCCGATATCGATGATGTCGACGCCGGCGGCGACCATCGCCCGCGCCCGCTCCAGCGCCCGCGCCGGCGCGATGAACTCGCCGCCATCGGAGAAGGAATCCGGGGTGATGTTGAGCACGCCCATCACCGCAGGAAGCCGCCGGCCCACGAGCGTCCGCAGTGCGCCGATCCCGGCCGAGCCGGCCGGCGGGACGGAAGGGGAGGGCGAGGCATTCATGCGCGTGGCATTGCGCTGTCGGGCAGGGGGAGTCAAGACGGGATTGGGGCCAGTCGCGGCCATTCCGATGCGTGCAGACGGCCGAGAGGATGCGATGTTCTTGCTCACCCTCCGTCATTGCGAGCGCAGCGAAGCAATCCAGACTGTCACCGCGGCAAGATTCTGGATTGCTTCGCTGCGCTCGCAATGACGATCTGGGAGCAGTGGTACCCCAACCTCTCCAGCTTGGTCCGCAGCGCTAATACGTAATCTTCGGCGGCAGCTTCTTGGCCTTGGCGATGATGTCGCCGACCGACTTCTCGGAAGGCAGGACGCGGACCAGCTTCTTCTTCTCGTTGGCCTCGCGCATGCTCTGCGCCAACCTTGCCGGATTTCGATAGGCGAGCTCCCGCACCGTCGTGACGCCGGCGGCGCGGACGAGCCCGACCTTGGCCCTGCCCATGCCGGGGATGCGCATGTAGTCGGAGACGTTGGCCCATTCCAGCAATTGCTGCTCGCTGATGCCGGTCTTGGCCGAAAGCGCCTTGCGGCCCTTCACGGTGGACGCCGCCTCGAGCAGCGCGTCGGTGGTGCGGATTCCTTGCGCCTTCAACTTGTTGGCGGCAAAGGCCGGCAGGCCCTCAATCTCGGAAATCGGATATGTCATGATGCTCGATATGAAAAGCGTCGCTCAGGCGAACTGGCTGAGGCCCGGCGTCCCCGCGATGATCTTGCCCATCTGATCCGCTCCGATTTTGTCTCGCCCGTAGCGGAAAAGTTCACGGGCGACGTTTTGAATCTCGGACATGCCGAGCCCCAGGCCCATCAGGCGGGTGCCGACGGCCATCAAGCCGCCGCCCATCAGCCGCGACAGGCCGCCACCGCTCCTGGACGCTTCGATCGCAGCTTCCGCTCCGGGGATCTGGTCGATCAGGGCCTGCACACTGTCGGAAGGGCCCTCGTTGCGAAGGAAGGCCAGGATAATGCCGACGGTCTTTTCAGCGACAGCACCATCTATGCTGGCGTTTGTCGCCAGCCGTCCGATCAGCTCGTCCATAAGACCCCGCCCCTCAGCCGGTTTGCATGCCGGAATATTGCTTTCGAAAATGATCTTGAGCCGGTGTGACGTGAAATACAAGCGATGAACGCAGGCGCCGTCGCGAACGCGCGAAAAGTGTTGCCGCCGTGCAAGAGCCTAGAACGAATCGGCAAAAAATTGCCGCTATGCGAACGCCCCATTCCGACTTTCGGCCGATGTTGTCCGTCTGTTTCCGACAATGTCGCATGCGCAGGAGCCGCTGAACCGATTTAATCGGCGCACGAGATGCGTTAAACTACGGAATTGGTGCATTCGGGTTTCGCGACGCGAAACTCGGCAGAAAGATCAGAGAGAATAATGACCGCACAGGACAGCAAGCTCGGCGATACCGACGACAAGATCTTCGTCGGCAAGGGAGACGAGCAGGCTTGGCTGACGCTTGCGCTGGCCAATCGCCACGGCCTCGTCACGGGTGCAACCGGAACCGGCAAGACCGTGTCGCTGCAAGTGATGGCGGAAGGATTTGCGCGCGCCGGTGTTCCGGTCTTCGCGGCCGACATCAAGGGCGACCTCTCCGGAATCTCGGAAGTCGGCGAGGCCAAAGACTTCATTCTCAAGCGCGCCAGCGAAATGGGTCTCAAGTTTCAGCCGGACCAGTTCTCGACCGTGTTCTGGGACGTGTTCGGCGAGCAGGGACATCCGGTCCGCGCCACCGTCACCGAAATGGGGCCGCTATTGCTGGCGCGGATGCTCGACCTGAACGAGGTGCAGGAGGGGGTTCTCAACGTCGCGTTCCGCGTCGCGGACGAGAACGGCCTGCCATTGTTGGACATGAAGGATCTGCGATCGCTGTTGGATGCGATCGTGCCCGCCAGCGGCAAGAAGGGACCGGATGCTGAGGAAGATCCTTTAGCCGAGATCCGGAAGGCCGCGCAGAGCTTCGGTAATGTGAGCAAGGCGACGGTTGGAACCATTCAACGCCAGCTGCTGGTGCTGGAAAACCAGGGCGGAACGAAATTCTTCGGTGAGCCTGCACTGGAGCTGAAGGATTTCATGAAGACCGATAGCGACGGTCGCGGCATCGTCAACATCCTGGTTGCCGACAAGCTGATGGAGAGCCCCAGGCTTTACGCTACCTTTCTGTTGTGGTTGCTGTCGGAGTTGTTTGAGGAATTGCCGGAAGCCGGCGACCTGCCGAAGCCAAAACTGGTGTTCTTTTTCGACGAGGCGCATCTGCTGTTCAACGATGCGCCGAAGGCGTTGATGGACAAGATCGAGCAGGTGGTTCGTCTGATCCGCTCCAAGGGCGTCGGTGTCTATTTCGTCACCCAGAATCCGATCGACGTGCCGGACAAGGTGTTGGCCCAATTGGGCGGTCGCGTGCAGCATGCGCTGCGCGCCTTCACGCCGCGCGACCAGAAGGCGGTCGCCGCTGCGGCGCAGACCTTCCGGCCCAACCCGAAGCTCGACACCGCCAAGGTGATCACGGAGCTCGGCAAGGGCGAGGCGCTGGTGTCCTTCCTCGAGGGCAACGGCACGCCTTCGATGGTGGAGCGGGTGATGATCCGGCCGCCGACGGCGCGGATCGGGCCGATCACGCCCGAGGAGCGCAAGGCGATCATGAGCAGGAGCCCGGTGAAGGGCAAATACGATACCGCGGTGGATCGTGAGTCCGCCAATGAGATGCTGCAGAAGCGCGTAGCCGGCACGGCTGCGCCTGCCGACGCACAAGATGGTGGAGCCGGCGCAGGCGGCGGCGTTCTCGGCCAGATCGGCTCGATCGTCGGCACCATCTTCGGCACCAACGTCAAGCGAGGTCGTCTGTCGACCGGCCAGGTCATTGCCCGCGACGTGACGCGATCGGTCACCAACCAGGTGATCGGCGGGATGGCCGCCAATATCGGCAAGTCGCTCGGCGGCCAGCTCGGCGGCTCGATCGGCCGTACGCTGGTCCGCGGCGCGCTCGGCGGATTGCTACGGCGTTAGGCAGAGCGCCCGGTTTGAGGCAGTCGTCGTATGCGGTGAAGCTCTAGAACGTTGACCGTCGCCTGATATCTGCTCGTCCGAGCTACCACGGCGCACAAATTCAGGTGAAGGGCTCTGCAAGCCTTCGCCGGTCTGCTAGGTCCTGTGTCGTCGCCGCTCAGGACTACATCGTGACCCCGCCCGCCCCGTTGGCCAAGCCTGACGCACCCAGACGCCCGTCGCTGGTTGCGCCGCTGGATCTGCTTTTTCTGCTCTGCTGCGTCCTCCTGATCGCCGACGTGCTTGTCCCCGAGATTTTCGGCCGCGGCAAGACCAAGGACTACTCGCTCTGGTACTGGGCCGGACAGCAGGTCCTGGAGGGTGGGCCGCTGTATCCTGCCACGGCCGTCGAGCATTTCGATTTCATCTATCCACCGCTGCCGGCAATCCTGCTGGCGATCCCGAGCTGGTTCGGCAAGATCCCGCTCTATGTCGTCCTGTCGATCTTGAACGCCGTGGCGTGGTGGTACACCGCGGCGTTCTCCCAAGTCATGACCGGCTCGGACCGCGCGCCGGGTCGTTGGCTCGAGGCGCTGCCGGTCGTCGCCACCGTGACCTTCGTGTTCGACATGTTCGACCTCGGCCAGCCGAACCTCCTCCTTCTGGCGATGATGCTCTACGGCTTCTGGAGCTTGCGGCATCAGCGATCGTGGCTGGCCGGCTTCATGTTCGCGCTCGCCGCCGCCATCAAGGTGTTCCCGATCGCCGTGCTGCCCTATCTGGCCTGGCGGCGCAAATGGGCGGCCCTGGTCAGCGCGATCGTCTTCACCGGCATTCTTCTCTATGTCGTGCCGGCACCGATCCGCGGCTTCGAGCGCAACGCGGCCGAGCTGGCGACCTGGTACCAGGGCATGGTCGGGACCAGCTCGGAAAAGGGCTTTGGCCAGCGTGACGAGCAGAACTGGTCGTGGGTCAACCAGTCCCTCATTGCCGTCACGCATCGGCTGGTCCGGCCGATCAACTACAATCAGGACGATCCCAGCAAGCCGCCGCGCACCATGAATCTGATCGAGGTCGACTACAGGACGGCGAACTGGATCGTGCTCGCGCTGTCGGCGCTGCTCGGGCTCGGCTTTGTTGCGGTCATGCCGCGGCAAGCGCGGCGGACGGCGCGCTCGGATGCCGAAGAGCTCGGCATCTTGTTCTGTCTCATGACGGTCGCCTCGCCTCTGGCCCGGCAATACTATTTCATGTGGCTGTACTTCCCGGTGACGGTGTTGATGCATCGGGCCGCCTTCGACGAGCGAGCGCATGTGCGCCTGGGAACCTGGCTTGCCCTCAGTGCGGCCGGCATCCTCATGCTGTTGTCGCTGCCGTGGTTTCCGCTCGCCTGCCAGGCTTGGGGCAACAACCTCGCTGCGACCGCCATCCTCGCAGGGTGTCTCGCCTGGCACATCCGGCATCCGCCGCTTGCGGCTAGCCCTAAGGCTGCACCGGCGCTAAAACCCGGACCTCTTGAGACTTAACAATCAGGATAGCAATCATGGCCAACGCGCAGCTCCAATCCGTGCTCGACCACATCGACAAGGATTTCGATAACAGCCTGCAGCGCCTGTTCTCGTTGCTGCGGATCAAGTCGATCTCGGCCGATCCCGCCTTCGCCGATGATTGCAAGGCTGCCGCCGAGCATCTCGCCAAGGACATCGCCAGCCTCGGTGTTGCCACCGAGGTGAGGCCGACCGCGGGTCATCCCGCCGTCGTCGGCAAGACCGGCGCGGGCGGCCGGCCGCACGTGCTGTTCTACGGCCATTACGATGTGCAGCCGGTCGACCCGCTCGATCTCTGGCACCGTCCGCCGTTCGAGCCCGTCGTCACCGATCATGCCGACGGCCGCAAGATCATCGTCGCGCGCGGCGCCGAGGACGACAAAGGGCAGGTGATGACGTTCGTCGAGGCCTGCCGCGCCTGGAAGAAGGTGACGGGCTCGCTGCCGGTCGACGTCACCTTCCTGATCGAGGGCGAGGAGGAGGTCGGCTCGAAGAACTTCGTGCCCTTCATCGAGGCCAACAAGGACGAGTTCAAGGCCGATTACGTGCTGGTGTGCGACACCAGCATGTGGGACCGCAACACGCCGGCGATCACGACCTCGCTGCGCGGCCTGCTCTATGAAGAGCTCAAGATCACCGCCGCCAATCGCGATCTGCATTCCGGCGTGTTCGGCGGCACCGCGATGAACCCGATCCGCCTGCTCACGAAGATCCTGGGTGGCCTGTTCGACGACGACAACCGCATCACCATCCCCGGCTTCTATGACGGCGTGAAGGACACGCCGCCCGATATCCTGGAGCAGTGGAAGAAGCTCGATTTCACGCCCGAGACCTTTCTCAAGCCGGTCGGGCTGTCGCTCCCGGCTGGCGAGAAGGGCAGGCTGCTGGTCGAGCAGGCCTCGACGCGCCCGACCTGCGATGTCAACGGCATCTGGGGCGGCTATATCGGCGAGGGCTCCAAGACCGTGATCCCCTCGCATGCTTCGGCCAAGGTCTCGTTCCGCCTGGTTCAGGGCCAGGACCCGCAAAAGATCCGCAAGGCCTTCCGTGATTACGTGACGGCGCGCATTCCCGGCGACTGCAAGGTCGAGTTCGGCGACCATTCCGCCGCGCCCGCAGTCGCGCTCGACTGGACCATGAAGCCGCTCGCCGCCGCCAGCAAGGCGCTCGCGGAGGAATGGGGCAAGGAGACCGTGCTGATGGGCTCGGGCGCCTCGATCCCGATCGTCGCCGACTTCAAGCGCACGCTCGGCCTCGACTCGCTGCTGGTGGGGTTTGGCCTCGACGACGACAACATCCACTCGCCGAACGAGAAATACGACCTGCAGAGCTTCCAGAAGGGCATCCGCTCCTGGGCAAGGATCCTCGCCGCGCTGGCGGAGGTGAAATAGGCACGGTGCGGTAGGGTGGGCAAAGGCGCAACGCGCCGTGCCCACCATCTCTCCGGATGACGAAGGAAGAAGACGTGGGCACGCTTCGCTTTGCCCACCCTACGAGAGTATTCGCTACGAAGACTCTCTCCCGTCATTGCGAGCGCAGCGAAGCAATCCAGACTATCTCCGCGGAGGGATTCTGGATTGCTTCGCTGCGCTCGCAATGACGACTCAAACAAAAACGCCGCCCGGAATTGGGCGGCGTTTCATTCCAATACGTGCAGAGGTAGTTCGACGGAAACACTACCTCAATTTCGTGAATATCTCAAGACCGGTAGCCGGGATTGACGCGGTCGAGCTTGCGCAGCAAGGGCGGCCACACGAGGTTGTTTGCGCGCAGCTCGGCGCGGTCGCGGTTGGCGAGCAGCTCGGTGTTCTTCTCGATCGCGATCTCCTCGACCGGATAGACCGGCGTGCCGAGCGCGCGCGTGCGCACCTGCATCGAGCAGGCGCGCTCGAGATGGTACATGCGCTCGAACGCGGAGGCGACCGAGCGGCCGACCGTCAGCGTGCCGTGATTGCGCAGGAGCATGTGGTTGTGGTCGCCGAGATCCTTCTGCAGCCGTGGCCGCTCCTCGTGGTCGAGCGCGATACCTTCATAGTCGTGATAGGCGAGGTCGTGGGTGACGAGCTGGGCGGTCTGGTTCAGGGGCAAGAGCCCTTCCGCGCTGCTCGACACCGCGGTTCCGTCGAGGGTGTGGAGATGCAGCACGCAGATCGCGTCCTCGCGCACCTCGTGGATCGCCGAATGGATGGTGAAGCCGGCAGGATTGATGCTGTACTCGCTCTCGGAGAGCTGATTGCCGTGCAGGTCGACCTTGACGAGGCTGGAGGCCGTGATTTCCTCGAACATCAGCCCGTAGGGATTGATCAGGAAGTGATGGTCGGGACCGGGCACGCGCGCGGAGATGTGGGTGTCGACCAGATCGTCCCAGCCGTACAGCGCGACCAGGCGATAGCATGCGGCGAGATTGACCCGTTGCTGCCACTCCGCCTCCGTCATGTTGGAGGGGACTTCCCTCAGGCGGGCTTCTGCTGGCGACATGGCTGATCTCTCCGAACCTCGTTGTTGCGGAGGAGGAGCGTAGTCGCGGGAGAGGCTTGCGGCAAGGCGCGAGGAGCGTGGCTGTCAAGCGTGGCCCGCATGGAGCGCGTAGCCCGCATGGAGCGAAGCGGAATGCGGGGCAGCTCGCACGATGCCACAGGTCCCGGATTACGCTTCGCTCCATCCGGGCTACGGATACGGAGAAATCCTACGGTGCCGGGATCGACAGCAGGCTGGAAATGCCGCGGCCGCGGATGTCGTAGACGCGCGCGAACACCACGTCGTCGCGCTTGATCTCGACCATGACCGGGGCGGTGAGGCCCTTGCAGTAGAACTCGCCGAGCGTCATGGCGAAATCGGCCGCGTTGGAATCCCAGCCGATGGTGAAGTCGGGCCCGAGCGCCACCTGGGCCGGGCGCTGCGGACCGCACACCGCCACCTTCCATTTGCGGTTGCCGGGCGGCACTTCCTGGCGCTCGACGAGCTGCTCGCGCAATCCGTCGGAGGCCTGCTTCAAGGCGAGGCCCCAATAGTCCAGCATGAAGCGGTCGTCGGCGCCGCGCACGGTGCCGGCAATGTGGTTGAAGTGCGTGTATTGATAGGGGTGCAGCCGGATCATCTCGGCGAGCGACAGCGCAAGGCCGAAGCAGAAGGTGGCGAGCACGACCGGCTGCCAGGTGCGGTGATTGGCCCGCAGGCGCTCCATGGTCCAGGCGAAGGCGACGCCGCCGAGCACCGCCATCGGCGGGATCACGAAGACGAAATGGCGGATGCCGTTGTAGAGCGCCGGGCGCTTCACCATCGCGATCGCGAGCGGCAGGGTAGCAGCCAGCGTCAGCATCAGGAGGATGGTCTTGCGGCGTGCCGGAACCTCGCGCCGCGGCAGCATGGCGAAGGTGCTGACGATCGCACCGCCCATCAGAACCAGCATCACCTCGGGCAGCTGCAGGGCGAACAGCGTCGGCAGATACGACCAGGGCATGTCGGGCACCGACACGATCGCACCGTCGAACATCTCCTTCCATGGCTTCTCGAAGAAATGCGAGAAGTAGGTCAGCGCCGCCAAGGGATTGCCGGGCTCCATGATCGACCACGGCCAGATCAGGCCCATCACGAGGTAGCCGAGCACGAGGCCTGGCAGCAACACATAGACGACATGGGCGAAGCGGCGAACGGATTCGCGCGGACCTTCGGTGCGCAATTCCTCCAGGAACAGCGGCACGAAGCCGACCACGGCGTAGACCAGCGCGAGTCCGCCGAGAACACGGCAGCCGAGCGAAAGGCCGGCCCCCAAGCCGACGATCAGGATCGTGCGCGGCGATGGCTGCGGATATTCCTCGGCGAGCCGGACGAAGCCGAGCATCAGGACGACCATGGCGACCGCGAAGGGTGCATCCTTCGGGTTCATGAACATGTGGCCGTAAAAGGTCGGGCAGAGCGCAAGCAGGAGGAGGGAAGCCAGACCGGCAAGCGGTCCGCCGATGCGGCGGCCGAGCCGCCATGTCACGGCAAGCCCGATTACGCCGACGATGGCGCCGACCAGACGGCGGGTCTCGAACAGCTCGAGCGGAATGACCTTGTGCAGCAGGGCCGCGACCATGTCGAAGCCGCCGCCATACATGTAGAGATTGGCGAAGGAGAGCGCCGCGGTGTCCTTGAAGCCGGAACCGAACATGCGCAGCAGCAGGTCGGCATATTCGGCGTGGGTGTAGTCGTCCCAGCCGAGCCCGTAGTCGCGGAAGGTCAAGCCTGCAATGACGGCGACCGCGGCCAGCACCAGCATGGCGAGATCGTCGCAAGTCCGTTCGATCGAGCGCCGCTGAGGCGTGTCGATCGCCGAAGTCGTGATGGATGTCATGGCTATCGGTGCCCCGGAATCCCCTTTTGGCCCTGCTGGCGCGCGCGGGCCTCAACCCCGGACTCCCTATAGCGCAGTTCCATTACCAAGTAATTGGGCATTATGGCTAAATTCCTGATGCGACGCAGCAATTCCGGTTGGCACCCATTCAGATGACGTTGCGAGCAGCTTTAGCAGTAGCGAGCCCCGGCTGAAGGGAATGTGAATAAGTCCCTGATTTCCTTCCCTTTAGGAACACCGCCCAGAATTGGCCGTTGGCGTGGAACAGCGTATGACGGTATCGTGGCGTAGCGGTTCTCGCGCGTGATGCGCGGCCGGGGGTGAGTTCGATGAATTTGGCATTGCTGATCGTGGGGATTTGCGCCGTGCTGGCGGGTCTCCTCGCGGTGATTTTCGGCATGACGATCAGGGAATTCAGCCTCGGTGGGACTCTCATAGTCTCCGGCACCATTGGCGTCTGCTCCGGAATGTTACTGGTCGGCCTGCATCTGGTGCTGCTCGAGCTCAGGGGCATCGCACGCCGGCTGGCCGGTGCGGTCGCGCCATCCGAGGTTCGGGTCAGGCCCGCGCTGCCGGGCCTCGCTGTGCCTGGCGTAGTCGCGCCCGAGCCGGTGCCCGCTGCGGCGGTGAGAGCCGAGCCGGCGCCGCCGCCACCGCCCGCAAGTCCGCCGCCGTGGCAGAGCGAAGCTGCAGCGCGCGAGCGGCCGCGTGCCGAGGCACCGCAGCAGGAGCCGGAAGCCCCGACACCGCCTCCCGCTCCGGAAGCGTCGCGCCGGCGCAACCTGCTGTTCGCCTCGACCTCGCGCAAGGAGCGCGAGCGCGCGGAAGCAACATCCACTGAAACTGCCCCGCCGTCCAAGGAGCCCAGCGAGGCCCCGAACCTTTCGCCCCCTGCGAGCTTTGACGTCGCCTGGCCGAAGCCGGACCGTGCGCGCCCGCCGGAGCCGCCGGCCGCCCAACGCCGTCCGCCGCTGCCGCGCTCGCCGTCGACCTTGGCGGAGACCGCTCCTGAGCCGGCGCCCGAGCCGCCGCCGCCCGTGGAGCCCCCGCCGGTGACGGTGCTCAAGTCCGGCGTCGTCGATGGCATGGCGTATTCGCTCTATTCCGATGGCTCCATCGAGACGCAGATGCCGGAGGGCATGATGCGCTTTGCCTCGATCGACGAGCTCCGTGCCCATCTCGACCAGCGCGGTTGAAGCGACCGCGCGCTCAAGTAGACGGGCGCTTTTCACCAGTAATCAGTGCCTCGCCGTCAGTCATCGTGTTTCAGCCGAATGTATTCTTGACAGGGAATACTTCGGTGTCGTCAATCCTGTAAGCCACAAGCGGACAAGGGAGGGCGCATGTCGGATGCGGGGGCGAAGAATTTCATCGAGCTGACCGCGAGCATCGTGTCGGCCTATCTCAGCAACAATCCGACGCCGGCGGCCGAGATTCCGAACCTGATCAGTCAGGTGCATGGCGCCTTGGTGCGGGTCTCGTCAGGCCGCACCGAGACCGCGCCGCTGGAGCCGGCCAAGCCCGCCGTCTCGCTCAAGAAGTCGATCGCGCCCGATTATCTCGTGTGCCTCGAAGACGGCAAGCGCTTCAAGTCGCTGAAGCGCCATCTGCGCACGCAGTACAACATGACGCCGGAGCAGTACCGCGAGAAGTGGGGCTTGCCGGCCGACTATCCCATGGTCGCCCCGAACTATGCAGTGGCGCGCTCGCAACTGGCCAAGCAGATGGGCCTCGGGCAGCAGCAGCGGAAGCGGAAGTAGTCGGGGTCTTGTAGGGTGGGCAAAGGCGCAAAGCGCCGTGCCCACGAGTTTTCATTATACACAGGAGGTGGGCACGCTCCGCTTTGCCCACCCTACGAGAGCATCTTACGACGCTTCCGCGAGCGCCTCTCTCGCATCGGTCTTGATGCGCTCGACCATCGAGCGCAGGCCATTGGAGCGCTGCGGCGTCAGATGATCGCGAAAGCCGAACTCGTTGAACACGGCGATCGCGTCGGTATTGAGGATCTCCCGCGGCGTGCGGCCCGAATACAGCGCGAGCACGATCGCGACCAGCCCGCGCACGATATGGGCGTCACTGTCGCCGCGATATTTCAGGACCGGCTCGCCATTGCTGCGATCGACCGTCTTCTGCAGCCAGACCTGGCTGACGCAGCCCTGCACCTTGTTCTCGGCCGAGTGTTCCGCCTCCGGCAGCGGTTCCAGAGTGCGGCCGAGCTCGATGACGTACCGGTAGCGGTCGTCCCACTCGTCCAGAAGCTCGAAATTGTCCCTGATTTCGTCAATCGTCGTCATATCGGCCCGCAGTTCCCGCCTACCGCCAATATAGAGACGCGAAGCCCTGAAATCGATAGGGCCTGGACGCTAATTCGCCGGCCCCGGTCCGCGCCATTCGAGCGCAAGGTCGTCCTGGGTCAGGGTATCGCGCGGCGCCTCGCTCGCTGCAAAATCGCCTTCGCCGGCCAGCGCGATCGAGCCGGTATGGTCGGGCGCCTTCTTGCTGTCGGTCTTGCTGCCGTCGTTCCTGCCGCCGTCGTTCTTGTCGTTGGTGATGTGCTCCTTCTTGTCGTTGATGATCTGATAGAGCTTCTTCGCGCCGTCCTGGGCGCGCTGGCCGATGATGGTCGCGGCCTGGCCGCCGACCTCGCAGGCCGCCGGCTGGCGCTTGCAGAACTGGGTCACGTCGGAAACGGCCGCCGTCGCGGCTTGCACCGCATCGGCGGCGCCGATCTGCGGCAGCTTGTCCGATTCGGGCGTCTTGTCCCGCGGCAGAAGCACCAGCACCAGCCCGAGCCAGAATGTGATGCGGAGCAGAAAGCGCATCTTATCGACCTGTCCGTTAGACTCCGCCCGCGGCGATCTCCCGCGGATATCGGACCTAGCGATCCTCGATAAATCGCAAGTGATTGCCTTGAGCTTAATTCGCGGAAAATTGACGCAAAATTCTTCCGCAGCGACGTTCCGGTAAATTTTCGATTGACGCCCGTACCCATGGTTCTGCCGGCCGCCCGCATCCACCAATTCGAAACCATGCGGAGCAGGGCGAAACCCCGCGTTCACCATTCGCAGCGAAGACGTCGCCAAATCGTCTAAAAAGCTCCGCGATAACGCGGTGTCCGGCCACACGCTGTGCCGCCTTAGCACTCGTTTAAGGTCGCTCTGACACGGTGGCTCAACGACAAGGAGGCGTTCCGGCGCGTCTTCCAAGAGACGATTGAGCCGAAGCGCGAGACCCGTGACAGTTTTGAGTATCATCCGCGATTGTCTCGATGCACTGCTGCATCCCTCCGCGCGCTACGATGCGCTGATGCGCGCGCGCCATCGCGCCTTCATGGCACCGCGGCTGCTCGGCAGCCTCGCCGCCTTCGCTGCATTTCCGGTCTATCTCGCCATGCGCGGCGCGCCGAGCGCGATCGAGGTCGCGGCCTTTGCCTGGCTGATCGCGCCGATCATGTTGTCCTGGTTCCTGTCGCGCACCGGCCGTTACGAGGGCGCACACGTGCTGTCGTCGCTGGCGCTCGCCGGCCTGATCATGGCTGTCGCGATCACGACAGGCGGCATCGAATCCTTCGCCGCGGTCTGGCTGATCGTGGTTCCGCTCGAAGCTGCGCTGTCGGCCTCGCGCCGCGTCGCGGCGTTTGCCTCGCTGCTTGCGCTGTCCTGCGCCGGAATGCTGATTCTGGTCAGCCAGCTCGGCTGGCTGCCGGTGGTTGAGCCGAGTGCCGCCGAGCGCGGCGTGCTGATGGCTTTCGGGGTCACGTCTGCCACTCTTTATGCCGCCGGCCTCGCCTTCGGCGCGGAATCGCTCGCGCGCACCAGCGTCGCGCTGTTGTCGCGCGAGGAGGAGCGTTACCGCCTGCTGGCGCGCAACATGAGCGATGTCATCTCGCGGCATCAGCGCAACGGTGCGGTGCAATTCATCTCGCCGGCGGTGGAGGCCATGCTCGGAGCGCAGGTGGCGCAACTGCTCGGCCACGGCCTGTTCGACCGTGTCCATGTCGCCGATCGGCCGGCCTATCTCACGGCACTGTCCGACGCGGCGCGCGGCGAGGTGCGCAGCGTCGAGTTCAGGCTGCGGCGCGAGCCCGCCGCCGAGCGCGGCCAGGTCGATTTCATCTGGGTCGAGATGCGCTGCCGTCCGCTCGATCAGGACAGCGCGCGTGACGTCACGTGCGAAGCCGAAGTCGTCGCGGTGATGCGCGACGTCACCGACCGCAAGCTTTTCGAGCAGGCGCTGGACCAGGCGCGCAGCGCCGCCGAGGCGGCCGATGCCGCCAAGACGCGCTTCCTCGCCACCATGAGCCACGAGCTGCGCACGCCGCTCAACGCCATCATCGGCTTCTCCGAGATGATCGCGCAGGAGCAGGCCTTGATGCTGGGTGCTGCGCAGCGCAAGGAATACGCCCAGCTGATCAACGATTCCGGCCAGCACCTGCTGTCGGTCGTCAACGGCATCCTGGACATGTCGAAGATGGAATCGGGCAATTTCGAGATCGCGTCCGAGCCGTTCGCGCCGCGCGCTTCGCTATTGCATTGCTGCAATCTGCTGGCGCTGAAGGCGCGGGAGAACGGCATCGACCTGATCACCGACGCGCCGCAGGACCTGCCCGTCATGACCGGCGATCCCAGGGCCTTCAAGCAGATCGTGCTCAACCTCGTCGCCAACGCCATCAAGTTCACAGAACGCGGCGGTCAGGTCTGCGTATCGGCCGCGGTGTCCGGCTCGCAGCTGACGCTGCGCATCAGCGACACCGGCGTCGGTATCGCGCCCGACGATCTCAAGCGCATCGGCGCGCCGTTCTTCCAGGCCGGCACGACCTATCAGCGCCGTCACGAGGGCACCGGCCTTGGACTTTCGATCGTGAAGAGTCTCGTGGCGTTGCATCTCGGCGAATTGACGGTACAAAGCAGGTTGGGCGAGGGCACGGCGGTCACCGTCAAGCTGCCGCTCGTCTACACGCCGCCGCAAGCCAAGCCGGCCGAGCGCAAGATTGCGACTCTGACGCCTGTGCTGCGCCAAGAACTTCAAGGTCAGGATCTTCAAGACCAAGCTCACGACCAGTCTCAGGACCAACCCGCTCTGGTGAAGAAAAGTGCCTAAGAAGTCTGCCAAGGACGAAGCCGCTCCGCGCCGCCGTGGCGCCAAAGCTGCGGTTGTCGACGTCGAGACCGAGCGCAACCTCGTGATGCGCGTGCTGCTGCACAGCCCCAAGGACACGCTGGCCGGCCTCGTCGCCGTCGCCGCGATCGCCGCGATCGTTGCCAATGCGCTGTTCCTCCAGACCGGCCGGCATCCCGCGCCGATGTTCGGCACGGTGATCAATCTTCCCGCGCCGTCGTCCGTGCCGCTGTCGAATCCCATGCCGCGTCCGCGCCCCGTCGGCGCCGATACCTCGCCGCTCGAGCCGCGCGCGACCGAGTTCCGTGTCGAGCCTAAGCCTGCCGAGCCCAAGCCCGCCGAGCGTGCTGCCGAAAAGCCGGTCGAGGCGACCGCCTCGACGCGCTCGAATGATCCGATGACCAATCTGGTCAAGGCGACCACCTCGACGCCGCCCGCGGCCCTGCGTCCCCCGGCGCAAAGCCCGGCCGCACGCCGCATTGCCGGCGTGCAGCGCGCGCTGTCCGAATACGGCTACGGCAATCTGAAGATCACGGGCACCATGAGCGGCGAGACCCAGGCCGCGATCCAGAAGTTCGAGCGCGAGCACAAGATGCAGGTCACCGGCCAGGTCTCGGACCGGCTGCTGCGCGAGCTCGCCGCTGCGATCGGCCGCCCGGTCGAATAGCCGCACGTCGAGTGTCGTTGACGCAGGTCAATTGCCGGCGCCGGCACGATGGACCGGATCCGATACGATTGCGATTTGAGTGGGATCAATGACGGCCGGCGGCCGCAGGAACAAGATGGCTCATCTCATCAAGGAAGAGAGGTCGTCATGTTCAAGGTCTCGATTCTCGTCTGGATCATGCTCGGCACGACGCTGGCGGGCATCAGCCTCATCGTGGTGCTGATGGTCCCGAGCTTCGCCGCCGACGCCATCAGGAACATTCCCTATGCCGTGGCGGTAGGATTTGCACTCGCTATGCCGCTGTCATACTTCATCGCAACGCAGATTCGCGGTGGTCAGGACGGCACGCGCAAGGCGTGAGACGTAAAGCTGGCGTGAGGCCTCGCACTGGCCTATCGTCGAATTCATGCGTTTGAAATCCAATATTTGGGTGGCGGCTTACTTGCGCCGGTGCCAGACCGAGGGCGTGTTCGGCGCCGTGCGGCGTCGCGGTGCCGAGGAGGCGGGCGCGGTGTTCGTGAAGGTGTCGCTGCTCGACGGCCATGCCATGCTGTATGCGCCGGCGCCGCAGACCGTCTATGACGACGGCCGGCCGGTCGACCGCTTTTTCGTCCCTGTCGCGCCGCAGCCTCTGCCGGATCACACGATCGAGGAGCGGCTGACCAAGGAAATCCGCTTCGATCCGGATGCCTGGATCGTCGAGACCGAGGATCGCGCGGGCCGGCATTTTCTGGAATTGGCCAAGGCGTAGCCTCAACCGTCATTGCTCGCAATGACGGGGTTGGAGTTCGTTGCGTGCCTCACCGCTGCCGCTCGCTGAGGCGGCGTAAGCAAATCAGCGATCCGACGGATTAGTCCCCGTCCGCACCGCCGGGCTCGAGCCGGGCTGCACGCCCGGCCGCGTCTGGCTCGCGCCGGCGCGTGCGCGCTGGCGCTCCCCGTCATGCAGCGAGGACTGATACTTCGCGCGGGTGACCGCGAGCGTCGAGCCGCGCCAGGCCGCCAGCATCACCAGCGCCGATCGCTCGGCGAGACGGTCATAGAGCCGCGACAGGCGGTACACGGCGTTCACGGACGTTCCGATCTCCGGCTTGAAGAACAAGAGAATGCGCTGGAACACCGGGCTCGGCATGTCGAGCGCGCGTGCGGCAACGGCAAGCGCCTCGCCGCCGGCATCGTCGACGATCTGGGCTGCGACGCGCGAGGGCAGGATCAGGCTGTCGCCGAGCTCGAAGGTGAAGCTTTCGATATCGCCCGCGATCGCCGCCATCTCCAGGATCTGGATCGCGCGCTTGGCGCGCACGGTCGGAATACGGGGGGCGGCTTTCAGCGGGGTCTGCGCCAGATTGTGCAGGATCAGCGCGCGCTCGGAGGCGCCGGCGCGGAAGAACATGTCGTGGATCTCGGCCGCCTCTTTCGGCTGCATCGCCAAGTTGGCGGCCATGCGTTGCTCGGCCTCGGTCGGCACGCGCGCCGGAGCAGACGCGCGCGGCGGGGCGGGGATCTCCCGGGCCAGTGGAACCCTGCGGCCTTCCTGGGTGGCGACCAGGCCGAGCTTCTGCAGGATCGGGACGGGCGTCTGCGGATAGACCGCGAGGCGGGCCTTGACGGCCGCGCGCGTCGCATCGTCGACTTGGTCGATCAGCCGCGTGGCGAGCTCGACGAATTGCCGCTGCTCGTCGTCGCTGTGGGTGCTCGTCTGGACATAGAGGTCGGTCAGCACGCGCAGCAGCGTCGGACGGACATCGACACCTTCGCGACGGGACAGGGTCATCAGCCCGTCGAATCCGGGAAACAGCGACTTGGTCATGGAGGCGTACGCAACTCGGGAAAGATACTTGGGGGCGAGCCTAGCGCAGCTTCGTTTAAAGCCTCGTTAAGGAAAACGAGGCGTGAAGCCGGCCCTGCAATTTGAGGCGTTGTCGTGCCGCAACGGGACGGCGCGGCGCGGTCCGTGCGGCTACGGTTGAAGCGGCCCGTTTACACCCCGTTAACCATGAGCTGATCTTAATGAATGCATGTTGCTGGGGCGCGTTCGGTCGCGCGGCAATTGAAGAGAGCTGACATGGGGACCATCATCGAATTTCCGGCCGGTCGCCGGGTGGGCTCGTCCGGGGATGTCGCTCCGCGCGCGGACATGGGAACGGTTCTGATCCTTCCCGTGATTCGAATCGAGCGCGAGGCGGACGAAACCAGCGGCGATCGCGGACCGGAGCAGGGCACAGCGCCGGGGCGCCGTCGTCGCCGCCGCTGACATTCGGCTTCATGCAATGCCGGACGTCATCCGCCAGATCCGGCCTGTCCTATCGGCCGTCCTGCTCACGCTGCTAGGCGCGTTGCTCGCGGCGTGTAGCGGCGGCGACTTCGGCCGCACCCGCGAGAGCATGCGCAGCGACGACATGCATCGCTGGCTCGGTGCGGAGGTCACCTCCAGCGTCGGCCTGAGACCATCGCAATTCCAGCTCACCGACGAAGAGCGCCAGCTTCGCGATCTCGCCTATCCCATGATCGAGCCGCCGCTGTCGCGCCCCGCATGGAAGAGCGTGTTCGGCGACTACAAGGCGCTGCCCTCGCCGTGGCGGCAGAAGGTCGTGTTCGACCGCACCATGTACGGGCGCACCCTGATCGACGAGCCGCACCGCTCGCATTCCTCGCGCTATGCGCAGCTGATCGAGGACGTGCGCAACGACATCACCCGCTTCGAGCCGTTCTTCGCGTCCGCGATCCGCGTCATCGATCTCGACAGGAAGCGCGATGCCAGCATGGCGCGTGTCTCCGCGCTGTCGCCGAGGGAGAGGGACGACGCGGTCGCGCGCATGCAGGAGAACTCGCTGATCATCCAGTGGGTGCAGCAATGCCTGGAGCAGCGCATCTCGTCCTATCGCTGGGCGCTGGAGCGCCTGGTGATCCAGGCCCCCGACGGCATGGCCGCCGATGCCGACCGCCTGATCGGCGAGCTCGCCGCCCAGACCGCCAATCCGCCGGTCCAGGGGCAACCGCCCTATGGTCGCGCGGTGGTCTCGAAGGGCTAAGCACGGGTCCTCAGCCCTTTGAGCGCGGCCGCCCCGCGGCCGATCGGCCCGATTCCCCGGGCCGCCTGACCGGTTCCACGGGAGTGCGCCGCCTGTGGCCGCCCGACCTGTCGAGGTCTCCGGGAACCGCATTGATGGCCCTTGTCCTTCCGCGCCGGCCGGATAGGATCGCATCGTTTCTTCGAATTCATTTTATCCAAAGGTCCTTCGAGATGAGCTTAAACGCCGCGCATCCGCGCAAGAGCCGTCTGGACATTTCCTCGGGCCGCCTGTTGGCAGTTGCCATTCTGCTCGGATCGACTGGCTCCGCGGCCGCGCTGACCAAGGAAGCAGCGCTCGAGAATTGCCGGATGAGCGTCGGCAAGCCGATCGTGCAGGCCTGCATGCGCGCCGGCGGCGCCAATCTCGAAGCTTGCCGCGCCAAGGCCTCGCCCCAGGTCAGGGCCTGCGTAATGGCGGCGCTGAACGCCGCCAATGGCCGCGCCAATGTCGCCGTCGAGCTTCCCAAGGAAACGGCGCCAAAGCTTGAGGCAGGCACGGCACTGCCGAAGGATTTCGTCGCCCCGCCGCGCAGCATCTCCGACATCACGGCGATCCTCGACGGCGACAAGCCCAACGAGAAGATGATCGCGGAATTGAAGTCGGAGGCCGACTCCGTGCCCACGGGCAAGGAGTCCCGCCAGGACCTCGCGCAGCTCTATTTCGATCGCGCCAATGCACGCGCGCAGCTCGGCCGGCTCGCCGAAGCGATGGCTGACGCCGACAAGGCCGTGGAGGTCGGGCGCGGCGCCGTCGGCCCGAATTTGCTGGGGCGCATGTTGCAGCTCCAGTCCCTGCAACACTCGCTCGCGGGCGATCCGAAGCGCGCGCTCGAGATCATGCAAAGACTTTTGCGCGAATCGGCCAGCATGCCCGGCGCCAAGGGATTTCAGTTCGTGACGAACCGTGGGATCGCGGTCGTTCTCATCCAGATGGGCGACCTCGCACAGGCCGAAGCCTATCTCCGCCGCACCCAGACCGCGATCCAGGAGGCCCGCACCAGCGGCCATCCCAATTGGCGTGCGGCCTATGCGAAGTTCGGCCAGAGCTGGGAAGGCGAGCTGGAGCTCACTCGCGCCGCGATCTTCGAGGCACGCGGACAGTTCGCCGATGCCGAGGCCGCCTATCGCACCGCCGAGCTGCGCAAGCGCGCAAGCACGAAGGCCATCATGGCGTCGGACAGTGCGCCGGCTGAGACCCTTCTGCTGCAGGCGATCGATGGCACCGTGTTGAGCCAGGCGCGCATGAAGGCGAAGCAGGGCAAGCTGGCCGAGGCCGAGGTGGATGCGCGCCGCGCGCTGCTGTCGCGCCTGAAGGATACCGGCAAGTACAATCCGGTCACGCCGCGCTTCGTCATGGGGATGGCGGGCATTTTGGTCGACCAGGGCCGCTACGAGGAGGCCGAGAAGCTCGGCCGTGTCGCCCTCGACATCAACAAGACGGTGGGTGTGCCCGAGGATTCGCAGGCGACGGTGCAGTTGCTGTCGCAGCTTGCGGGCATCCTGACGCTTCGTCGCCAGAACGCCGAAGCGGGCGAGATGTTTGCGAGGATAGAAAAGGCCGTCGCCGGCTGGGACCCGCAGCGCCGCCAGGTCTTCGAGCTCAATCCCTCGCGCATCCTGTCGCTCTACGATTCCGGGCAGCTGGACGCCGGCATTGCCGCCGCGGAGCAGCTCGTGAAGAGGCAGATCGCCCGGGTGGGGGAGAATCATTTCGACGCCGCCTCGGCACGCGGCACGCTGGCGGTCGGATTGATGCGCGCCCGCCGCGATGCCGACGCAATCCGCGAGTTTAGGGCCGCCATTCCGGTGATGATGGCGAGCGCCAACGATAACGCCGACGACGAGAACACGACCGTGGTGGCCGCGCGCAGCCAGCGGCTGCAGACCATCGTCGAGAGCTATCTGCTGCTGCTCGGCAGGGTGGAAGGAGGCGGCACCAATGTCGGCGAAGAGACATTCAGCCTGGCCGATGCCGTCCGCGGCCGCTCGGTGCAGCAGGCGCTGGCTGCCTCGAGTGCGCGTGCGGCGGCAAAGGATCCCGCGCTCGCCGAGCTCGTGCGGAAAGAGCAGGATCTGAGCAAGCAGGTCAACGCCCAGCTCGGTACGCTTAACAACGTGCTCGCGCTTCCCGCAGCGGAACGCGACGAGAAAGGCGTGCAGCAGATACAGGCCTCGATCGCGGCGTTGCGCGGCCAGCGCGACAAGGCGCGCCAGGAGATCAAGCAGAAATTCCCGATCTATGCCGATCTCGTCTCGCCCAGGCCGCCGAGCGTCGCCGAGATCCGCGCGACGCTGACCGACGGCGAGGCCATGCTGTCGTTCTATTTCGGCCAGAACGGCAGCTTCGTCTGGGCCGTGCCGAAGTCGGGGCCGGTGGCATTCGCCGCCGTCCAGGCCAGGATCGGCGACATCGAGAGCAAGATCCGCAAGCTGCGCGAGGCGCTCGAGCCGCAGGCGGCGATGATCTCGGACATTCCACCGTTCGATCTCAAGCTCGGCCATGAGTTGTACGAGCTGCTGCTCAAGCCGGTCGAGAGCGGCTGGAAGCCGGCCAAGAACCTGATCGTTGTCACCAACGGTGCGCTGGGCCTGCTGCCGCTCGCCTTGTTGCCGACGGCACCGGCGGAGGTGGCCGCCGACGAAGACCCGCTCTTCGTCGGTTATCGCAACGTGCCGTGGCTGGCGCGAACCCATGCCGTGTCGACGGTGCCGTCGGCGGCGGCGCTGCGCACGCTGCGGCAGTTGCCGCCCGGCAAGCCCGGCCGCGGCGACCTCGTCGCGTTCGGCGATCCATATTTCAACAGCGATCAGCACGCCGAGGCGGAAGACACGGGTGAGAAGATTCAGGTCGCCGATGCCGGCGGCAACATCACGCGCGGCGGGCCGCTGAAGCGGCGCAACAGTCCCAAGCTCGACGGCGTCGACAGCGCCGAACTCGGTCTGCTGCCTCGGCTTCCCGATACCGCCGATGAGTTGAAGTCGATCGCGCTGGCCTTGCAGGCGGATCCCTCGAAGGTGCTGTTTCTCGGCAAGAGCGCGACCGAGAGCGCGGTGAAGACGATGAATCTCTCCGGCTTCAGGATCCTGGCCTTTGCGACCCACGGTCTGGTCCCGGGCGAACTCAACGGGCTGACGCAGCCGGCGCTCGCTCTGTCGTCGCCGGTGGTGACGGGCGAGGGCGGCGACGGACTGCTGACGATGGAAGAGATTCTCGGTCTCAAGCTCGATGCGGACTGGGTCGTCCTGTCGGCCTGCAATACCGGCGCCGGCGCAGGCGCAGGGGCCGAGGCGGCCTCCGGGCTGGGCCGCGCGTTCTTCTACGCCGGCACGCGCGCCCTGCTGGTGACGAACTGGTCGGTGCACTCCCAGTCGGCGCGGCAATTGGTGACGGACCTGTTCAAGCGACAGGCCGACGATCCCAAGCTGTCGCGCAGCGAAGCGCTGCGCCAGGCGACGATGGCTCTTGTCGATGGTCCCGGCTATCTCAACAGCGAGGGCAAGACCGAGTTTGCCTATGCGCATCCGCTGTTCTGGGCGCCTTACACGATCATCGGCGATGGCGGCTTGCGTTGACGAATGGGAAAGGGGGCAAGGAAAATGAAGCGGAATGCTCTACTGGCTCTGGTGGTTGCAGGTCTGTTGGCCGCGGGATCCTCGCGCGCCGCGCCATTGATCACGGAAGAGGAGGCCAAGCTGCCGCCTCCCAAGGGCGCGGTCGCCGTCGATCAGCGCGGCATCATGCGCGGCCCGAAGATCGAGTTCGTCTCGCCGGGCGCTCCCGCGAATTCTCCTCTGCGGCTGGTGTTGAAATTCCAGTCCTATGGCGGGGCCAAGATCGATCCGGAATCGGTCAAGGTGATCTTCCTCCGAACGCCGAACGTCGACCTGACGCCTCGGGTCAGGCCCTTCGTGCAGCCAGATGGCATCAACATGCAGGATGCGGAGTTGCCGCCGGGCGAGTACACGATGCGTGTCGACATCAAGGACAGCGATGGCCGGCCGGGCACGACCGTCTTCACCCTGAAGGTTGCGCCCAAGTGAGCTCGCAGGTGAACTCGCAAGTGGCGTGCCTCTACTGCCGGTCGGAAAATGCCGAGGGTGCGCTGGTCTGCGCCTCGTGCGGGCGCGACATCGCCGTTCCCGCCACGTTGCTTGCCGAGCGCGACGATCTCTTGCGCAAGCGCGAGGATCTGCGCGATGAGCTGAAGCGGGCCAGAGGCGAGATCGAAGCCATTATGAGGCGAGGGAAGTCGCGCTAGCGATGGAATGTCCGTTCTGCGCCGAGACGATCAAGGACGAAGCGATCGCGTGCAAGCATTGTTCGCGCGACTTGCGCGTCGTGCGACCGACGCTCCTCGAGATCGACGAGATCGTTGCCGAGCTGGACAAGCTCAGGCGGGATCTCGATCGCGTCAACGTCCGTCTCGAGCGCTACAACAATCCGCTGCGCTATTACGGAACGCATGCGGTGCTCTATGTGGTCATTCCAGCCCTGCTGCTGGTGATCGCGCACGTGCTCGTGACCATCACCTTCAACGTGTCCCCGATCCCGCTCCGGATTGCATCGATCGCCATACCGCTGCTGTTCGGCTTCGTGGCTTATCCGTTGCACCGGGTATCCGCCCTGACGGCGTTCGTGCTGGCGTTCCTGGCAGCGGCCGTCAGCGTCCTGTCAATGCTGACGGTTACGGGGATCCATGACCATGTTCCGATCCTTCCGACGATCTGGATCGAATGGCGTGAAGTGTTCGAATATGGCGCGAGCATCCTGCTCGCCTTCGTCTCCGGCAACATTCTCAGCGTCGTGATCTTCCAGATCCTGCCGCGTGTGCTGACGCAGGGAGGCAAGCCGAACGCTTTCGCATTCAGGGTGGCGCGGCTGCTCGGGCAGCATGTCGGCGAGGAACAGCTGCGCCGTCGTGCCCGCTTGATTCAGGATCTCATGCAGACCGTCGGGCCCCTCGCGGGCGTTGCTGCGACCGGTATCGGCTCGATCTATGCGGGGTTGAAGGGCTTGCTGGGATAGCTCGACTGCACCTTCGCAGGCGCGCTTGCAGCCTAGCGCGCTTCCACCACTTCGCCGTCCTCTTTCACGAACCGGCCAACCGGATTGTCCAGGAGATCGACCACGGCTTCCGACGGCCGGCACAAGCGCGTGCCCTTTGGCGTCACCACGATCGGCCGGTTGATGAGGATAGGGTGGGCGATCATGACATCGAGGAGCTGCTCATCGCTCCATTTGGGGTCGTCCAGGCCGAGCTCCTTGTAAGGCGTTCCCTTCTCGCGCAGCAGCGCGCGGACCGGAATGCCCATGCTCGCGATCAGTTCCTTGAGCTTGTCCCGCGAGGGTGGAGTCTTCAGATATTCGATGACATCAGGCTCGACGCCGCTCTGCCGGATCATCGCCAGCGTGTTGCGCGAGGTGCCACAGGCGGGATTGTGATAGATCGTGACGGTCATCGAACTGTCTCCGTGATTGCGACCGAGGCGGACGCGCGTGAGCGGCCGAGCAACCAGTTCATCAGCAGCATGCCCGCGAAGGCGCCGCAGAGTTCCGCGAGGATGAATCCGGGCAGGTCAGCGGGGCGAATGCCGGCGAACGTGTTCGTCAGCGACCTTGCGATGGCCACCGCAGGGTTGGCAAACGACGTGGAAGCCGTGAACCAATAGGCGGCCGTGATGTAAAGGCCGACCAGCCCGGGGATGGCCGTCCGCTGAAACCGGATGCCGGCCAGGATCGTCGCGACCAGCCCGAACGCAGCGACCGCTTCGGCGAACCATTGCGGCCCTCCGGTTCGGACCTTGGTCGAGAGGTCGAGCAGCGGCAGGCCGAACATCAGATGCGCCGCCAGCGTTCCCGCGATGCCGCCAGCGATCTGCGCGATCACGTAAAGCGCGGCCTCGTTGACCGGCAGCTCGCGCTTGCCGGTGAAGACGAGCGTCACTGCGGGATTGAGATGTGCGCCGGAGATCGGACCGAGCACCGTGATCAGGACAACCAGGATGGCCCCGGTCGGCAAGGTGTTGCAGAGCAGCGCAAGGGCGACGTCCTTGGTCAGCGTTTCCGCCATGATGCCGGAGCCGACCACGGTGGCGACGAGAATACCCGTGCCGAGCGCTTCAGCCGCGAGGCGCCGCGGGAGATCGAAACTGTCCATCAGCCGGCCTTCGGCGCCAAATCGGTTGCACCTTCGGAGCGGCCGATTTCGCGCAGCTTGATGCCGAGCGAAAGCTTGTCGATGCTCCTCAGCGGGAGGTTCACGAATGTAGCGATGCGGTTTCTCAGATAGCGAAACGCGGTGACGAATGCCGCCTGTTTCTCCAGTTCTGAACCCTCTGCCGCGGCAGGATCCTCGATGCCCCAATGTGCCGTCATCGGCTGGCCCGGCCAGATCGGACAGGACTCGCCCGCTGCGTTGTCGCAGACGGTGAAGACGAAATCCATCACCGGTGCATCCGGAGCGGCAAACTCCAGCCAGCTTTTCGAGCGCATTCCGTCGGTGGGATAGCCCGTCTGTTCCAGCGTGCGCAACGCCAGCGGATGAACTGCGCCTTTCGGGGCGCTGCCGGCGGAGAAGGACTGAAAGCGGCCGCCGCCGTCCTTGCGCAGGATCGACTCAGCCAAGATCGATCGCGCCGAGTTGCCGGTGCATAGGAACAAGACGTTAAACCTGTGATCAGACACGGCTTCGCTCCTTTCGTTTTGGCGAGCAGCACGATTGCAAGGTCTCGACGACGGGCTCGCAAACCTCCGGCCGTCCGCCGCAGCAATCGCGCAGCAGGAAGAGCGCGACGTCGCGGAATTCGCCGAGATTGGCGCGGTAGACGATCGAGCGACTGTGCCGCTCGGAGGACACGAGGCGGGCGCGGCTCAGAATCGACAGATGCGCCGACAGCGTGTTTTGCGGGACTTCCAACAGGCGGGCGAGATCGCCGGCCGCAAGACCGTCAGGCTCGTGCCTGACCAGCGTCCGGAACGCCTCCAGACGGGTCGGTTGAGACAGCGCGGCGAGCGCCAGGACGGCTTGCTCTGTTTCCATATATCCAGATTTATGGAATTATAGGGGGCAAGTCAATCTGGAAACCTCCGGTCCATGGAGTGAGCGGTAATTTCCAATATTCTAGAAATATGGTTTGACGATTGATGCGCACGGGCGCATCATGTCGCGCATGAAGATCGACGACGCAGCAGCACGCCTGGAAGCCCTGGGGAATCGGACCCGCCTGCAGATTTATCGCGCGCTGGTCCGGGCCGGGCACGCGGGCATGCCGGTCGGCCGCTTGCAGGACAAGCTGAAGATCCCGGCCTCGACGTTGTCGCACCACATCAAGACGCTGGTCTCGGTCGGATTGGTCAGTCAGATCAGGGAATCGACCACCCTGATCTGCCGCGCCAATTTCGACGCCATGCGCGGGCTGGTCGATTTCCTGGCCGCCGAGTGCTGTGCGGAAGAAGCGGGATGCAAGGCTGCGCAGACCGCAGCCTGACTCATTTGATCAGTTATTCCATAATTCTAGAAGGATGGAGAGTTCGGAATGGACAAGACGGTAGCCATCATCGGGGCGGGGCCGGTCGGCCTCGCGGCCGCCGCTCATGTGCTCGAACGCGGCATGTCCCCTGTCGTGCTCGAAGCCGGACCCGAGGCCGGGCATGCGGTACGGCAATGGCAGCACGTCCAGCTCTTCTCGCCGTGGGAATACAACGTCGACAAGGCCGCGGCGCGCCTGCTTGCGCCGACGGGATGGAATTCGCCGGATCCAAGCTCCTATCCGACCGGCGGCGAACTGATCGAGCGCTATCTCGCGCCGCTGGCAACGCGAACGCCGCTGCGCGAGACGATCCGGACCTCGAGCCGCGTCACGGCGATCAGCCGCGCCGGCTTCGACAAGGCGAAGACGAAGGGGCGGGACCAGGCGCCGTTCGAAATCCGCTATCAGAACGGCAAAGGCGATGAGGCGCTGCACGCCGATGCCGTCATCGACGTCTCCGGCACGTGGTTCTCGCCCAATCCCGCCGGCAGAAACGGTCTGCCGGCGCTCGGCGAACGCGAGTGCGCCGGCCGCATCGCCTATGGCATGCCGGCGGTGCGAGGCTCCGCTCGCAGCAGATACGCCGGCAAGTCCGTCGCCGTGCTCGGTGCCGGCCATTCCGCGCTGGGCACGCTGATCGATCTCGCGCGGCTCGCCGAGGAGGCGCCCGGCACCAGGCCCGTTTGGCTGCTGCGCGGCGACGATCCGGCAAAGGCCTTTGGCGGCGGCCGCAACGACAAGCTTGCCGCGCGCGGCGAGCTGGGGTCAGCCTTCGCCGCGCTGGTGACTGCCGGAAAGATCGCGGTCGAGACCGGCTTCGCTGTCACTCACATTTCGGAGATCGAAGGCCGCCTCAGGATTTCGGCAGGCGCCGGCTCGGCCGCGCGGAATGTGATTGCGGATGAGCTGGTGGTGTCGACCGGCTTCCGGCCCGATCTCTCGTTTCTGTCCGAGCTGCGGCTGCGGCTCGATCCGGCGATCGAGGCGCCCCTCGCGCTCGCGCCGCTCATCGACCCCAACGAGCATAGCTGCGGAACGGTGCGGCCTCACGGCGCGCGCGAGCTGGCGCATGATGAGCCGGGCTTTTATCTCGCCGGCATGAAATCCTACGGACGTGCGCCGACCTTCCTGATGATGACGGGATACGAGCAGGTCCGATCGATCGCCGCCGACATCGCCGGCGACAAGAAGGCCGCGGCACGGGTCGAGCTCGTGCTGCCGGAGACCGGCGTCTGCACCCGCGGCAGCGTGGCGTCCGCCGCCGCGGCGGGATGCTGCGGCGGTCCGGCCAAGGCCGAACCTTCGGCCTGCTGTGCCGCCGATGAATCCGTCAAGAAGGCGGGCGGTGCGGGGTGCGGCTGCTCATGAGTCGAGGCACTGCAGGCCCGCTCACCGTCGTCATCGCCCTCGGCACCGCGCAGACCATCGCGTGGGCGTCGAGCTACTATCTTCCTGCCATCCTGGCAGCGCCGATCGCGGGCGATCTCGGTCTTGCGCCGACTTACGTGTTCGGCGCGCTATCGGGAGCGCTCGTCATCTCCGGCCTGCTTGGTCCGCGCGTTGGGCACGCCATCGATACGTTCGGTGGGCGCGGCCTGCTTGCCGTCTCGAACCTCGTTTTCGCGGCGGGCTTGCTGCTGCTGTCCGTGGCCTATGGCGTAGCGGTGCTGATCGCAGCCTGGATCCTGCTCGGCATCGGCATGGGCATGGGCCTCTATGAGGCCGCGTTCGCGACGCTTGCGCGCATTTACGGCGCCAATGCGCGACGAACGATCACCGGCATCACCCTGATCGCCGGTTTCGCCAGCACACTCGGCTGGCCTCTCACGACATGGCTCGCCACGGAGTACGGCTGGCGCGCGGCCTGCCAGCTTTGGGCGGTGATCCACATCGGCCTTGCCTTGCCGCTCAACCTTGCGCTGCCCCGTGCCGCTCCGTTGCATCAGGAGGCTGGACCGAGCACGGGCGCAAGCCAGCAATCCGGCGGACAGAGCGAAACCTTCGCAATGATATTGCTGGCGTACATGTTTGCGGCCGCAAGTTTTGTCAGCTCCGGAGTCTCGGCCATCCTGCCAACCATGCTGGTTGCGTTCGGCGCCACGCCGGCACAGGCGTTGCTGGCGGGAGCACTGGTCGGACCGGCACAGGTCGGCGCCCGCCTTCTGGAAGCAGGATGGCTTGGCCGGTTTCATCCGCTGCTGTCGGCGCGGCTCGCCATGCTCATGAATCCGATCGGGGTGCTTGCGCTGGTCGCGGGCGGCCCTTTGCTCGCACCGCTCTTCACGGTGCTGTATGGCGCGGGCAACGGCATCATCACCATTGCCCGTGGTACGCTGCCGTTGGCGCTGTTTGGGCCGGTCGGGTTCGGTAGACGGGTCGGGATGATTTCGCTGCCTTCGAGGGCAACGGGCGCCTTCGCGCCGCTTGCGCTGGGACTGATGGTGGAGCATCTCGGCAGCAGCGCGCTCTGGATCGGCGCGCTGGCCTCGGTCTCTGCATTCTTCGCGCTTCTGCTGCTTCGTGGGGATCACACGACATGAGTCGCTGTCCGATGGGAGGAGAACATTCGTAGCTTGCGCGGCTGGCCGCTGATTGCGGTGATGTGTATCGGCCAGCTAGGCAATCTGCTGCCGCACGTGACCTTGTCCGCGAATTTGGCCCAGCATCTGATGCCGGTGTGGGGATTGTCCGCCGCCGAGGGCGGGATGATGGCGAGCGGCTACGCGTTTGGCTACATGCTGGCGGTGCCCGTGCTGACGACACTGACCGATCGCATCGACGCACGGCTCGTGCTCCTCGGCGGCTCTGTCGTCAGCGGACTTGCGACCGTCGCCTTTGGCATCTTCGCGCAAGGCTTCTGGTCGGGGACCATCATCTGGTCGCTGGCCGGCCTTGGTTTTGCCGGTGCCTACATGCCGGGGCTCAAGGCACTGACCGACCGGTTGCCCGCCGGCGACACCTCGCGGGCGGTCACGCTCTACACGTCGAGCTTCTCGGTGGGGGTCGGCCTGTCGTTCCTGATCGCCCAAGTCCTCGCCGACGGCTGGGGATGGCGGACCGCGTTCTACGTGACCGGCATCGGTCCCATCGCGATGGTGGTCGCGTGTCTCTTGATCGAGAGCCGCAGTCCCGCTCCAAGATCAGGACGCCTTTTGAACTTTGCGCCCGTCTTCGCCAACCGGGAGGCGCTCGGTTACATCTTCGGCTACGGCGCGCACTGCTTCGAGCTCTACGGCATTCGCACCTGGCTGGTCGGGTTCTGGACCTACGTCGTCGCGCATCAGGGTGCGCCCTCATGGCTGAGCCCGGTCCTGATGAGCTTCTGCTTTGCAGTGATCTCCATGCCGGCCAGCATCCTCGGCAACGAGGCCGCACTGAAATTCGGGCGACATCGGGCGATCACGGTGGTGATGATCGCCTCGGCTTGCGTTGCCCTCGTCATCGGCCTGAATGCGACGGCTCCGGCATGGGTGCTTGCGCTGCTGCTGATGATCTATGGCCTGACGGTGCCGGCGGATTCCGGTGCGTTGACGGCCGGCATGTCGGCTGCGGCTGTCTCCGAGCATCGCGGGGCGACTCTGGCCCTGCATTCGACCGCCGGGTTCGGCCTATCGGCGATCGGAGCCTGGGGAACCGGGGTTGCCCTCGATGCCGCTGGCGGCCCCCAGAGTGCAGAGGGCTGGCTGCTGGCCTTCATCGTGCTCGCGGCCGGGATCGCGCTCGGCCCGCTCGCGCTGCTATGGTCGCGGACGGCGCGGTCCGACGAGCTGGTATCGAAGTCGCGATAGGCGAGGCAGGATGCGGGCGGTCGGCCTGACAGGCCTCGGAGCCTCGGTCACGAATGCTTGACTTTGATCAAAGAATGCATTCGGCCGCAGACTATGGTACTCAGGCAACGTTGCGGTTCCCAAAGGTATCCAAAAGGTTAAAAGCACGTTTCATGCGGATCGTTCGGACCATCCTGGCATTCGCCATCGCCATCTCCCTGGCGATGCTGCCGGCTGGCGCGTCCGCTTCCGGCCTCGCGATGTCGTCGGGTGACATGAAGGCGGCCATGCAGGTCGGCGGCGACGACGATATGTCGGTGCACGATTGTTGTCCCGACATGAAGGGAACGGGCTCCGACACCGGCTACCAATGCGGGATGGGCTTCTGCTGTGTCGGCGGCACCGTCGCACTGGCGGACATTCGTCCCCTGGCGTTCGAATTCCTTGCCGTCGCGGCAGCGGAAACCGCTATTCCTGCCGATCAGGTCGTCGACTCGCGCGGCGGCAGTCCTCCCTTCCGGCCTCCTCGAATCTGATCTCTCAGGACGCGCGCGGGCACGCCCCGCGCGGCGATGACTGATGTGCGCGTTCATGCGTCGCGGTCGAGATCAATTCATGAGGACAGGACAATGCTTTCCAAGTTCAGCACTGCGGCTGTTGCCGCCACCCTTTCGCTCGCCGCTTCAGTCGCTCTGGCGGGTGCCGGCGATTACGCCTTCGAGCCGGTCAATCCCGAGATGAAGAAGGGCGACGACGTCACGCTCGCCGTTCGCTTGACCAACAAGCAGACCGGCAAGCCGGTGCCCGACGCCGTCATCTTCAAGACGCGCGTCGACATGGCTCCGGACGGCATGGCCGAGATGGAATCGGCGGTCGAGCCACTGCCCTCCAAGGAGCCGGGCGTCTACGCCTTCAGGACGGACCTGCCGATGGCCGGCCGCTATCAGGTCACGCTCTCGGCGAAGGTGCAGGGCGAGCCTGAGACGGTCACCGGCAAGGTCATCGTCAAGGCGATCAAGTGAGCTTTCGGGCGCCGTCGGACGGTGCCCGAACTTCTCTTTCCCATTCACATGGACGCGCGCTCCGAGCGCGCGAAACAACCATGAAGACGTTGCGTCTCTTGACGACTCTCGCGCTCGGCAGTGGCCTCGCCCTTGGCGCGTACTGGTTCTCGAACGAGGGGCGCTGGTCGGTCCATGCCGAGGTGACCCCGGCTGCGGCGCCAGCGGACCGGACTCCGCTCTACTATCGCGATCCGAGCGGCGCGCCGCTTTGGTCCGCCGGGCCGAAGAAGGACGACCGCGGGCGGGACTATCTGCCGGTCTACGATGACGACAAGGCCGCTCAGGCAGAGCCGAAGCCACCGCAGGCGGCTTCATCGCGAAAAATCCTCTACTACCGCAATCCGATGGGGTTGCCCGACACCTCGCCGGTGCCGAAGAAGGACCCGATGGGGATGAACTATATCCCCGTCTACGAAGGCGACGACGCCGATGACGGCACGGTGAAACTGTCGCCCGGCAAGATCCAGCGCAGCGGCGTGAAGTCCGAGCCGGTGGCGCGGCGATCGGTCCAGGTCCTGGTCAAGGCGCCCGGTACGATCCAACTAGACGAGCGCCGCGTCTCGGTGATCGCGATGCGGGCCGAGAGCTTCGTGCAGAAGATCGCGGACGTCACCACCGGCTCCCGCGTCAAGGCGGGCCAGCCGCTGATGGAGATCTACAGCTCGGCGGTCGCCTCCGCGGCGGCCGACTATCTTGCGACCATCACCTCCAAGACCGTCGGCGGGGTCGAGATCTACGGCCGCGGCTCGCGGCAACGGCTGATCAATCTCGACGTCCCCGAGCGGGTGATCGCTGAGATGGAGAGAACGCGTGTCGCGCCCGTCACCATCCATTGGTCGGCGCCGCGCGACGGGATCGTGCTCGAGCGCAACGCGATCGAAGGCATGCGCGCCAATCCCGGCGACGTGCTGTTCCGCATCGCCGACACCTCGCTGGTCTGGGCGCTGGTCGACGTCGCCGAGCGCGATCTCGGCAACATCGCGGTCGGGCAGTCCGTCGCGGTGCGCGCGCGCAGCTTCCCCGGCCGAAGCTTCACCGGCAAGATCGCGGTGATCTATCCGCAGGTGAACCGCGAAACCCGGACGGTTCGCGTCCGCATCGAGCTCGCCAATCCCGAAGCGTTGCTGCTGCCGGACATGTATGTCGATGCCGACGTCGACACGGCCGATAGCGCGCTTGTCCTGACGATCCAGGACAGCGCGGTGCTCGACACCGGCACGCGGCAGGCCGTCCTCGTCGACAAGGGGGACGGGCGCTTCGAGCCGCGGGAAGTGAAGCTCGGCCGGCGCGGCGGCGGCTTTATCGAGGTGCGCGACGGCCTTGCCGAAGGCGAAGCGGTGGTCACATCCGCCAACTTCCTGATCGATGCGGAAAGCAATTTGAAGGCCGCGCTGAAAGGCTTTGCCGAGGCTGCGCCTCAAGCCGCCGACGGCGGCCATGCGACGGGAGAGCACAAATGATCGCCCGCATCATCGCCTGGTCGGCGCGCAACCTGCTGCTGGTGCTGTTCGGGACCGGCTTTGCGGCGGCCGCCGGCTTCTACGCGCTGCTTCATCTCCCGCTGGATGCGATCCCCGACCTCTCGGACACCCAGGTCATCGTCTACACCGAATATCCCGGCCAGGCGCCGCAGGTGATCGAGGACCAGGTCACCTATCCCTTGACGACGGCGATGCTGACCGTGCCGAAATCGAAGGTGGTGCGCGGCTTCTCCTTCTTCGGCGTGTCGTTCGTCTACGTGATCTTCGAGGACGGCACCGACATCTATTGGGCGCGCTCGCGCGTGATGGAGTTCCTGAACGGCGCCACGTCGCGGCTTCCCGTCGGCGTCACCCCCACCATCGGGCCCGATGCGACCGGCGTCGGCTGGGTCTACCAATACGCCGTGATGTCGAAAGAATTGAACCTCGCCGACACGCGCACGATCCAGGACTGGAATCTGAAATTCGCGCTCGCCAAGGCCGAAGGCGTGGCCGAGGTCGCCAGCATCGGCGGCTTCGTCAAGCAGTACAACGTGGTGCTCGACCCGCAGCGCATGCGCGACCGCGGCATCAGCATGCAGAAGATCCGGGAGGCGATCCGTGCCAGCAATGCCGACGTCGGCGGCCGCACGGTCGAGCTGTCGGAGTTCGAATACGTCATTCGTGGCAAGGGCTACATCAAGAGCATCAACGATCTCGGCAACATCGTCCTGAAAACGAGCAACGGCACGCCGGTGCTGCTGCGGGACGTCGCCAATGTCGAGCTCGGACCCGACGAGCGGCGCGGCATTGCGGAGCTGAACGGCGAGGGCGAGGTCGCAAGCGGCATCGTGCTGCAGCGCTTCGGCGTCAACGCGCTCGACGTCATCGAAAACGTCAGGAAGCGTTTCAAGGAGATTGCGAGCAGCCTGCCGAAATCGGTCGAGATCGTCCCGGTCTACGACCGCTCGGGCCTGATCTATTCGGCGATCGACACGCTCAAGCACACGCTGTTCGAGGAGAGTATCGTCGTCGCGCTCGTCTGCATCGTGTTCCTGCTCCATGTCCGCAGCGCGCTGGTCGCGATCTTGATGCTGCCGGTCGGCGTGCTGATGGCGTTCGGCGCCATGAAGCTGCTGGGCCTGGGATCCAACATCATGAGCCTCGGCGGCATCGCGATCGCGATCGGCGCCATGGTGGATGCCGCGATCGTCATGATCGAGAACGCGCACAAGCACCTTGAGCGCGCCGAGCCCGGTCAGTCGCGTGTCCAGATCCTGATCGACGCGGCATCCGAAGTCGGCCCGGCGCTGTTCTTCAGCCTTCTCATCATCACCGTGTCGTTCATGCCGATCTTCACGCTGGAATCGCAGGAGGGGCGGCTGTTTAGCCCGCTGGCGTTCACGAAGACCTTCGCGATGGCGGCCGCGGCCCTGTTGTCCGTCACGCTGGTGCCGGCGCTGATGGTGATCTTCGTCCGCGGCAGGATCGTGCCGGAGAGGAAAAACGTCATCAACCGCTTCCTGATCTTTATCTACCGCCCGGTCATTAAGGGCGTGCTGCGTGCCAAGACGCCGGTGATCCTGGCTTCGCTGGTCGTGCTCGCCGTTACGATCTGGCCGGCGCGGCAGCTCGGCACCGAGTTCATGCCGACGCTGAACGAGGGCACGCTGCTCTACATGCCGACGACGCTGCCCGGCATCTCCGTGACCAAGGCGGCCGAGCTGATGCAGACGCAGGACCGCATCATCAAGTCGTTCCCGGAGGTCGAATCGGTCTACGGCAAGGCGGGGCGGGCGGCGACCGCGACCGATCCGGCGCCGACCGAGATGTTCGAGACGGTGGTCAGTCTGAAGCCGAAGGAGCTTTGGCGGGAAGGCGTCACCATCGACGGCCTGATCGCGGAGATGGACAAGGCGCTGCAGTTTCCGGGCGTCTCCAACGCCTGGACCATGCCGATCAAGGCGCGCATCGACATGCTGTCCACCGGCATCCGCACCCCCGTTGGCGTCAAGGTGATGGGCACCGACCTCGTCGAGATCGACCGGCTGGCGAAGCAGGTCGAACGGGTGATCAAGACGGTGCCGGGCACCTCATCGGCCTATGCCGAGCGCGGCATCGGCGGCTACTATCTCGAGATCGTCCCGGATCGCGAGGCGCTCGCCCGCTATGGCATCCTGATCCAGGACGTTCAGGACACCATCGCGGCGGCGCTCGGCGGCCAGACCGTCACGACGACGGTGGAGGGGCGGCAGCGGTTCACGGTGAACATGCGCTATCCGCGCGACCTGCGCGACAATCCCAAGGCGATCGCCAGCGATATCCTGGTGCCGATGCCCGCAGGCGGCGCGGTGCCGCTCGGCGAGGTCGCGAAGGTCGAGCCGGCGCGCGGGCCGACCTCGATCCGGACCGAGAACGGCCAGCTCGCGACCTACGTCTACGTCGACATCCGCGATCGCGACATCGGCAGCTACGTCGCCGATGCGCAACGCGCCGTGACTGACAGCATCCAGTTCCCATCAGGATATTACGTGGTCTGGAGCGGTCAGTACGAATATCTCCAGCGCGCCGCGGCGCGCCTGAAGATCGTGGTGCCGGTGACGCTGACGATCATTTTCCTGCTGCTGTACCTGAATTTCAGGGCCATGACCGAAACCCTGATCGTGATGCTGTCGCTGCCCTTCGCGCTGGTCGGCGGCATCTGGATGATGTGGTGGCTCGGCTTCAACATGTCGGTCGCCGTCGCCGTCGGCTTCATCGCGCTTGCCGGCGTCGCCGCCGAGACCGGCGTCGTGATGCTGATCTATCTCGAGCATGCACTGGCCGAGATCAAGGCGACGTGCAGCGCCGAGGGCAGGGGCCTCACCCGGCAGGATCTCCACGAGGCGATCATGGTGGGCGCGGTCGAGCGCGTCCGTCCCAAGATGATGACGGTCGTCGCCATCATGGCGGGCCTGCTGCCGATCATGTGGAGCACCGGAACCGGGTCGGAGATCATGCAACGAATTGCGGTGCCGATGATTGGCGGCATGATATCGTCGACGCTGCTGACGCTGATCGTGATCCCGGCGATCTTCGGGTTGGTGAAGGGTGTCCGCCTGCCGCCCACGCGCGAGGACAGAGAACAACCGGCTGAGATGCCCAAGCCGATCGGCGCCAGATTGCGCGTCGTGGAGCCGGCCGGATGAGGCGAGCCGTGACGCACGATCATATGTCAGGGCGACGGAGTGACAGAAGAGGAAGCCGAAGATGAAGCAACGCGCATATCTGATGACCCGCCGGTCCCTTGTCGGGCTGATGGCCGCGGCAGCTTTTGCAAGGCCCGCCGCGGCAGCATCCGACGCAGCCGCGCTCACGGTGCACCGGGATCCGAGCTGCGGCTGCTGCGCCGGCTGGGTGCAGCATCTGCGGGACGCAGGATTTACCGCCCAGGTGGAGGAGACTCCCGACCTCGAGCCGATCCGGGCGCGTCTCGGCGTCCCCTCGAACCTGGTCGCGTGTCACACGGCAGAGGTCGCCGGTTATGTCGTCGAGGGGCACGTGCCGGCCGCGGCCGTGCGACGCCTCCTCGCGGAGCGTCCAAACGCGAAGGGAATAGCCGTGCCGGGCATGCCGGTCGGATCGCCGGGCATGGAAGGCGGCAAGCCGCAGCGTTACGAGGTCGTGCTGTTCGGTGCCGACGGTCAGAAGCCGTTCATGCGCTTCATCGGCGCGCAGGAAATTGATTGAGAGTGCTGCGCGAGGCTAGAGTGCGATGACATGAGCCCTGATCGCGCAACGACGGAGGTGCGCTCCCTCTCCCGCTCGCGGGAGAGGGTTGGGGAGAGGTGCTTCCGCAATGGGACAATCCCCAAGAGGAGAAAGCCCTCACCCGGCGCTTCGCGCCGACCTCTCCCGCAAGCGGGAGAGGTTGCACCGAGCCCGTGGCAATCGATTCAACCTAAGGTCATTCCGCCTAGCCATACTACGGCTGCGGCGGATAGCGCTCGAAGGCCGGCAGTTCGTGCGCATGCTCCATCCAGCGCAGGCGCTCGGCGACCTGGATCTGCATCGTGGCAGGCACGACCTCGGGGTCGTCGTAGGTCGCGCTCTGGATGTCGATGACCCCCGGCAGCATGTTGGCATTGACGTAGAACAGCCCGGTTCCGCACGCGCTGCAAAAGTGCCGCCGCCCGTGTTCCGAGGAGCGGTAAACCTTCGGCTCGCCCTTGGTCACCTTGACCGCGCCCTCGGGGTACATCGTCCAGCCGACGACAGGAGCGCCGGCGTGTAGCCGGCAATCGCGGCAGTGGCAAAGCGCGTGTACGATCGGCTCGCCTTCGACCTCGTAACGGATTGCGCCACAATGACAGCCGCCGGTGATGGTGCTCATGCGTTCCTCCGATCGAAGATGACGTTTCAGATCGATAGCCCTCGCGCCTTTTGGCTTCAACAACGCAACCAAATCGGGATTGCGTCGTACTGTCGCCTGACAGCTGCTGCCATTTCCGACGAGCGCGACCAGGCTAAGTTCGCGCCCGTGTGCGTTCAGTCCGCATCAGCCGTTGCTTCACCGTCCGCGCGATCGCAGCCGGCGCCTCCTCGGGGATCGCAAAGCACGAGCTCGCGTTGATCTCGCAGAGCACGTAGGTGTCTGCGCCGGCCGCATCTTTCGGCCCGTACAGGAAGTCCGCATCCCAGATCACCGGCAATGACGACTCATCGATGCCGAGCGTTGCCATCATCTGCGGCGTCCATTCGTCCTCCATCGCTCCTCGCAGCGCCTGGAATGGCGGAGCATCAGGCCCGTGCATGATCCGCGGCCCGGGCTGCGCCTCAGGCGCCTCCGGTCCCTCCGGCGGCGGCGGGATCAGCGCCTTGATCTTCTGGTGTCCGAAGCCTGCGACTTTGGCGCCGCTCATGTAGCAGCGGATCATGCCGTCGGGCAGGCGCGGTTGAAACGCCTGGTCGATGATGCAGCCGCCCCAACCGAAATAGGGCTCGCACCGTGCGAGCAGCGCATCGATCGGCATGTCCTCAGGCATGCTGCCGCGCTGCGCATGCAGCATGCGGACCATGTCTTGGCTGTCGGGCAGGGCCTCAACCTTCCAGACCCCCTGGCCGCCATTGCCGCGGTTCTGCTTCAGCACGCGCGGGCCGCTGGCACGAAGGCGCGCCGGAAACTGGCTGCGGAAGCTTGTGGCGGTGTCATAGCGGTGCGTGTCGGCGCCCCAGCCCAGATGCCGTGTCCGGTAGAGCACCTCCTTGACGCCCATCTTCAGAATGATGTCCGGATGCGCGCTCACCCATGGCCCTTGCGCCGCGACGTCGCGCAGCAGGGCGTCGAGCTCGGCGCGGGTCTTGCCCTGGTGGATCGGATCGACCCAGACCAGCACGCCGTCGGCTGCAAGCAATTGGTCGCGGACCGCGCCCGCAAAGCTCTCGTCATAGATCACTGGGAAGGCGTCGATGCCCGCGGCGGCGAGCGCTTCGAAGACGCGGACGAAGCGGCTGTTCTGCGCCGTCGCCTCGCGCCGCGCGACAATGTCGCCGCGCGAGAGGATGGCGATGGTTCGGAGGGGAGAGGAGTGACGTTCGGTGTCCATGCGCAAGCTCCACGGAATTGCGTGCTGCGCAGAGCTTGGACCTGGGTCTCACGGGGAGTCTGCATCGTCCCCACGCCGACAATGTATGTGAAACCGACTTGTAGTTTCAAGATGGCGGCTGGCGGGTTGCTTCAAAGGGTGAACTCTTCTTGACGTGGCGCGGCCGTGCGCCGGTTGACAGTTCTGTCCTGCGGGTTTTTAGTCAGCGCGACGGGGATGTGCGATCTCCCCGTGAGGCGACATGCCCAAGCATCGCGTCCTGATCACCAAGGGCGCAGCATGTCATCACACATCGCAACTCCATTCCACGACCCTCCCGGCATCCGAACCACCATGGCATGCGCCTCCGCGGCGAGTCCGCTGTGGGTGGCGGAACAGCCAGAGCGGCCTCACATATCCGACGTCACCTGGGGCAGGGACACACCCAGAGCTCAAGGGAGCTGATCCATGCATAGGACTGTTTCGGCACTGATCGGCGTCGCTGCCTGCTTCATCACGAACGCTCACGCGCAGAGCATCGACTGGCAAAAGGTCGATGAGACGCTGGGCCGCAAGCCCACCGTTGCGGACGATGTCCATCGCTACGGCTTCCCGCGCACCGATCTCACCGTGACGTTGGATGGCGTCACGATCAAACCGGCGCTGGCGCTTGGCGGCTGGCTGGCGTTCAAGCCTGCGCATGACGGAACGATGGTCATGGGTGACCTCGTGCTGCTTGAGACCGAGATCAATCCAGTGATGGCGAAGATGATTACGAGCGGTCTCGAGATTACTGCCGTGCACAACCATCTGCTGCGCGCAAGCCCGGCGACATTCTACATGCACGTCGCCGGACACGGCGACCCTATCAAGCTGGCGTCGGCAATCCGTGATGCGCTCGCCGAAAGCAAGACGCCCCTGACGGTCGCCGCAGCCGGGAATCCGCCCTCTATCGATCTCGACACCGCAAAGCTCGATCAGATCATCGGCGTCAAGGGGCAGGGCAATGGCGGCGTCTACCAGTTCAATGTGAAACGGCGCGACCCGATCACGGAGAACGGCATGCTGCTAACCCCCGTCGGTCCAATGGGCGTCGCGACCGCCATCAATTTCCAGCCGACCGGCGGCGGCAAGGCCGCCATCACCGGCGATTTCGTGCTGACCAGCGACGAGGTGAATCCAGTCATCGCGGCGCTGCGGACGCATGGCATCGAGGTGACGGCGCTGCACAGCCATATGCTGAACGAACAGCCGCGACTCTTCTTCATGCACTTCTGGGCCAATGACGACGCGATCAAGCTTGCTGAAGGCTTTCGCGCGGCGATCGACAAGACCGCCAGCACCAAGAGCTGATCCAAGGCACAGAAAATGCACCGTGAGGCGTTTCAATGATTGAATGTCTGACGTGTTGGGCAGCCGACAATGCGCGCCGCTTTGGCCTTTGCGTCGCGGGCGTCAGCACGGGCCGGTCTCGTCCTGGCCGCCTATGCTGGCTGTGCTGAAGGGAGGAAACGCCATGGCCGAGAGCCTGAATTTTGACGACGCTCCTGCAGGAACAGCGCCGGCAGGGTCCGAAATTTCCGGCCTTCTGTCGATGGCGGGACCCATGGAGAGCCAGCCGGCGATACAGAAGCTGCGCGCCATCCTGCCGCCGCAAGAGCCCATCGCACATGCCCGCGAGTGGGCGAAGTCGCACCGCCCGAGATATTGACCAAGGCCTGATCCGGCTTGCAGGGCGAGGACAATCTCGGTGACTGTGGACGACGTTCGAGCAGCATCAGCTTGCCGACACGGCTTCGCTTACGCCGTCCTCATTGTCCGCGAGGATCGTCTCCGATAGCAGCGCAGCGGCCTTCTGCAGGGGAGCTATGAACCGATCCAGCTCGGTGAAGCTCACCCGTGCCACGGGAACAGACACACCCAGGCACGCGATCAGCTCGCGATCCGGTGAGAGGATGGGAACGGCACAGCCGACCACGCCTCGCACATATTCTTCATTGGTCTTGGCCCAGCCGCGCTTGCGGGTCTCATCGAGCACCTTCATCAGGTGCTCGACGTCCACGATCGTGGTTTCGGTGTATCGCGTCAGCGTGAGCGCGTGGCACAGCTTCTCGCGCGCGCGTTCCGGCAGCCGGCTCATGTAGATCTTGCCGGTCGACGTGCAGTGGAGCGGGGCCGCTTCGCCGGGATTGAATTGCAGGCCTTGAGGTTGCGATACGCGGACGCTGTCGACGTAAGCAACGACGTTGTCCCGCACGACGCCGATCTCGCATTGCTCGCCGATTTCGGCGGCGACGGCGCGGAGCACCGCGTGCCGGCGGGCGGTACGGAAAGCTGCGCCGATGACGCGGGCCGACAGCGTGACCATTTGATTGCCGACCACGTACCGCTTCGTTCCCACGGCTTTCTGAAGCAGCCCGCGCTGCTCCAGATTTCCGATGAGCCGATGCGCAGTCGGCAGCGGCAGGGACAGCGCAGCGGCGATGTCCGCGACCGAGGCTGCTCTGGTCTGGCTGGCGACATAGCCAATGATCGCGAAGGCGCGGTCCAATGGCCCGTCGGTACTCGGCTGCTGCATTTCGCCAGTCTCCACCCGAAGTACAAATTATCATTTTTCGGAATGAAATATACTGGAATATGAAAATTTGTATAGGCACTTTTGTGTCGTGCCCATATCGTTGGCGCTGCTCGGTGGTGAACAGGATTTGTGCAGTGCGAGCCACCGGGGAAGTGCTTCAGGAGATCGGGATGTCAGGCCATTACGACGTCGATGCCGTGCGGAGGGAGTTTCCGGCTGCCGAGCGGATCACCTATCTCGATTCCGGCTTCCAGACGCCCCTTGCGCGCCCCGTCAAAGCGGCGATCGATCGTTTTCTGAGCGAAGGTCTCGAGACCGCCGGCCCGAAGAGCGTCTGGCTCGATCGCGTCGAGCAGACGCGCGAAAAGCTGGCGCGGTTTCTCGGCGTATCGGGCGACGGGATCGCCTTCACCAAGAACACCTCGGAAAGCATGAACATCGCCGCGAATGCGCTGCCGCTGCGCGCCGGTGACAAGGTCCTGATGATCCACGGCGATCATCCGAACAACGCCTACGCGTTCCTCAATCTGCGGCGCAAGGGTGTGACCGTCGCATTCGTGCCGATGACGGAGATCGTGAACGCCGACAGTCTTCGTCCCTACATCGATGCGAGCACGAGGGCGATCTCGATCTCGCAGGTGACATTCCATGCCGGCCATCGTTTCGACATCGAAAGCATCGGCGCCCTCTGCGCGGAGAAGGGGCTCCATTTCGTCGTCGACGTGATGCAGGCGATCGGTGTCGTGCCAATCGATGCGAAAGCCATGCGCGCGACCTTCATCGGTTCGGGCAGCCATAAGGGGCTGCTCGTGCCGCAAGGGCTGGGCCTGCTCTATTGGGACAAGTCGAGGGCTGAGCTCGAGCCGACCTATCTTGCGGCTGCGAGCCTCGCTGAAGTCCCAGTCGATCTGATCGCCCGGCCTGACAGGCTCGATCCGGCCCCGAGCGCGCGCCGCTTCGAGCTCGGCAATTTCAATCTTCCGGCGATCCATGCCCTCGATGCCTCGCTCGACATGATCGAAGCGCTGGGCGTCGAGAACATCCAGAACCATTGTTTCGATCTCGGCGATCATCTCGTCGCCCGGCTCGATGTGCTGGGCGTTCGCCTGGTCGGCCCTCGCGCGCGGCAGCATCGCGCGCCGCACATCTACGTCATTGCGCTGCCCGCGGCCGAATGGCTCGGCCATTTCGAGGAGAATAACGTCCGCGTGTCGCCGGAGCGGGACGGCATTCGCGTGTCGTTCGGGATGTTCAACACGATTGCCGACGTAGACCGCCTGATCGAGGTCATCCAGCGGCGCGGCGTGAAGCCATCATCGAGAGCCGCATAGGCTGTCCAGCAAGGAGACGTACATGACGAAGTTTGCATGTGTCTTGAGCATTCTGTCGGTCATTGGCGGCCTCGGCAGCGCCGCTTCTGCCGCCGACAGCCCCACGCTGGCCAGGATCAAGTCGAACGGCGCCATCACCATCGGTCATCGCGAGGCCTCGATCCCGTTCTCCTATCTCGGTCCCGACCAGAAGCCGATCGGGTTCTCGCTCGACCTCTGCGCGGCCATCGTCGAGCGCATCAAGGCGGAGACCGCCTTACCCAATCTCAAAGTCAATTACGTTCCGGTGAACTCGTCCAATCGCATCCCGCTGATCCAGAGCGGCACCGTCGACATCGAGTGCGGCGGCACGGCCAACGACAGGAAGCGGCAGGAGCAGGTCTCGTTTTCCGTCGCCACCTTCGTCAGTCAGCCGCGCTGGCTGGTCAAAGCGGACAGCGGCCTGAAGACGGCCGGCGATCTCAAGGGCAAAACCATCGTCGTCACCCAGGGCTCGAATGCCGTCGGCTTCGCGCAAGGCGTGAATGCGAAGGAGCAGCTCGGCTTCAACATCGTCCAGGCAAAGGACCATGCCGAATCCTTCCTGATGCTGAACACCGGCCGCGCGGCCGCGTTCATGGAGGACGACATTCTGCTCGCCGGCCTCAAGGCCGCAGCTCCGAAGCCGGATGCGCTGATATTTCTCCCCGAGGGTTACGCCAAGATCTATTATGGCCTGATGTTCACGAAGGGCGATACCGGCTTCAAGGCGCTGGTCGACGACGTTCTGTCGAAGCAGATGGCATCGGGCCAGTTCGAAAAGACCTACGCCAAATGGTTCACCAGGCCAATTCCGCCCAAGAACGAGAACCTGGCGTTTCCGCTGACGGTCGAGCTCACGGAACGGATCGCGCGTCCCAGCGACGCGGTGGACTAATTGCGACGTCGGCGGAGAGTGTCCCGCAAACCGAGCCCTGAGGTTCGCCATGTTTGCAGTGCTTCTTGAACAGACCGCAGACGGCCAGCGCTATATCGACTGGCTCGTGTCGGGCCTCGGCTGGACCCTCGCGCTGGCGTTCTTCGGCTGGTGGATTGCCTTCGCGGTCGGGATCGTCGTCGGCATCGGCCGCACTGTGCAGAACCGAGCCGTCGCGGCACTTGCCCGCCTCTATGTGGAGATCTTCCGCAACATCCCCGTGCTGGTGCAGATGTTTCTCTGGTACTTCGTCCTGCCGGAGATTCTTCCCGCCTCGCTCGGGAACGCCATCAAGCAGATTCCGCCGCCCTGGGGATCGTTCTTTCCGGCACTGGTGTGCCTCGGTCTCTACACCGCCGCCCGGATCGCCGAACAGGTGCGTGCCGGGATCGAGGCCCTGCCGAAAGGTCAGGTCGAAGCGGCAAGCGCGCTCGGGCTCAGCGGGTATCCGACCTATCGCTACGTCATCGTGCCGCAGGCGCTGCGCCTGATCATTCCGAGCCTGACCAGCGAGGTGATGGGCATCTACAAGAACACCTCGGTCGCGCTCACGATCGGGCTGATGGAGCTGACGGCGCAGGCCCGCCAGATCAGCGAAGCGACATTCCAGACCTTCACCGCTTTCGGCGCCGCGACGCTTGTCTACCTCGCGCTGGCGCTCATCGCCTATCAGGGGATGGCGTTGATCGACAGGGCCGTGCGCATTCCGGGGACGAGCCCTGCGGACGATGCAGTCAAGCCGGGCGCGACGCACGCCATCCAACCGCTTGATTCCCTGCCTGACGCGATGGAGGTCGTGAAGTGACCAGCCTCGATTTCTCCGTTGTGCTTCAGGCGTGGCCTTACCTCTGGTCGGGCCTGCTGTTTTCCCTGGCGCTGACCGCCGTTGCTTTCGTGGTCGGCCTGGTCCTCGGCACCTGCCTGGCCCTCGTGCAGCACTTCGAAGTGCCCGTGCTCGGCAAGCTCGTGCGCGGCTATGTCGCCCTGATGCGCTCGATCCCGCTGATCCTGGTCCTGTTCTGGTTCTTCTTCCTGGTGCCGATCGTGCTCGGTCATCTCGGCGGAAGCGGGCGACCGGTCCCGATCGGCGCCACCTGGACCGCCTTCATCACCTTCGGCCTTTTCGAGGCGGCCTATTACTCGGAGATCATCCGCGTCGGATTGCGCGCCGTGAACCGGGGTCAGTTCGAGGCCTGTCAGGCCCTCGCATTGTCGACCTTCGATACCTATCGCGCCGTGATCCTGCCGCAGGTGCTTCGCGTCGCCAGCCCGATCATCCTGAGCCAGACCATCATCCTGTTCCAGGATACCTCGCTGGTCTACGTGCTCTCGCTCACCGATCTGCTTGGCGCAGCCTCGAAGCTGGCGCAGCTCAATGGCCGTCTGGTCGAGATGTATCTGGTGATTGCGGTGGTCTACCTCGCGATCAGTTCGGCGGCATCGCAATGCGTAGCGTCCTTGCGCAAGCGATATGCGATCGCGGGACTACGCCGCTAGCGCTGCGCACGGTCATCCCAGTCTTTGGAGAGGAAAAATGCTTGAGTTCGCTGAGGGGAATCGGGCGTCCATCGTCACCGTTGAAAATTTGGTGAAGCGGTTCGGCCATTTCACGGCCCTGAACGACGTCAATCTCACGGTCGCGGTCGGCGAGAAGATCGTGCTGTGCGGCCCCTCCGGCTCGGGCAAGTCGACCTTGATCCGCTGCATCAACCACATCGAAAAGCACGATGCGGGGCGCATCGTCGTCGACGGCATCGAGCTGTCGGACCGGATGACCGACGTCAACGGCGTTCGTCGCGAGGTCGGCATGGTGTTCCAGAGCTTCAACCTGTTTCCGCACCTCTCGGTCGTCGAGAATTGCATGCTGGCGCCGATGAAGGTGCGGGGCCTGTCCCGCACTGATGCGCATGAGCGCGCGATCGGTCTGCTCCGCAAGGTGCGCATCCACGACCAGGCGAACAAATATCCGGGGCAGCTCTCCGGCGGCCAGCAGCAGCGCGTCGCCATCGCGCGGGCGCTGTGCATGCAGCCGAAGATCATGCTGTTCGACGAGCCGACCTCGGCGCTCGACCCGGAGATGGTCAAGGAGGTGCTCGACACCATGGTGGAGCTCGCGAAAGACGGCATGACCATGGTCTGCGTGACGCACGAGATGGGCTTTGCCCGCGAGATCGCGGACCGGGTGGTGTTCATGGATCGCGGCTCGATCGTCGAGGAAGCCGATCCCGAAACCTTCTTCCGCGCGCCGAGGACGGAGCGGGCGAGGGATTTCCTCGGCCAGATCATCCATTAAAGCGCGATGCGATTAGGATGAATCGTCATCGCGCATTAGGTTATTGTTTGAAGCATGATCTTTTCGGAAAACCGCTTCACACTTTTCCGGATCATGCTCTAGCGATCCGTCTCGATCTGCGAACCGATCGAGGGCGCATCGCCGGTTGCGGCATTGTTTCGAACCAGCCTACTCATGCCGCCAGATTCTCACCGCCGAAATGACCAGGATCACGGCCAATCCCGGCAGAAGAATCGAATTCGGGACGACGCCGAGAAGCAGGCCGCCTATGAATGTCCCGACGACCGACCCGATGGCCATTGCAAGCATGAACTGCCAATTCGCGCGGAGCACCGAAAAGCTCTGGTCGCGACTATAGCGCGCAAATCCCACCAGCATGGTCGGCAGGCTCACCGCGAGCGAGAGGCTGCCCGCGAGCTTCACGTCCGCGCCGAACAACAGGATCAGGGTGGGGATCAGGAATTCCCCTCCGGCAACGCCGAGCAACGATGCCACGATCCCGATCGCAAAGCCCGCTGCTATGCCCGCGACGATCAGGCTCACGCCTGTCAGCGCCGGTGGGGTTGCCGCCTCGTTGCCATGTGCGAACAGAAGCATGCCGGCGATCAGGAGCAGCAGGACGGCAATGATCCTGTAGAGCGTCCCGGACTCCAGACGCGTCGCCCAGGATGCCCCCGCATAGGCGCCGACGAGGCTGCCCGCCAGCAGGTTCAGGATGATCGGCCAATGGGCATGTATCTCCGCGAACGGAACGGCGCGTGCGCGAAACGGCAGTGCGCTCGCCACCACGATCAGGCTCGTCGCCTTGTTCAGAATCACGGCCTCGAGGCCGCGAAATCCGAACAGGCTGATGAGCAGGGGCAGCCGAAATTCTGCACCGCCGAGACCGATCAAGCCGCCCAGAGTGCCGATGATTGTGCCCGAGCCGAACGCGGCAGGATTGTTTCGCATGGACACGGAAAGATGCGCCAAAGACAACACCCGCGACGGACGGCTCCGTGCGGGTGTGATCAACTCTCGATGATGCCAGTATGCCCCTGTTTTGCCCGACGAGTCAAAGGTACGCAGGCGTCCCCGGCGGTATCGTTGCGGTCGGCGGAAGAGCGTAATGATTTCAACGCCCAGCTACTGTGCATGGGGTTGTTTTCGCACTTTTTGTTGGCGGCCGCGCTCACCGCCGGCTGCGCGGTGCCTCGGCCTTGGCCGGCGGCTCGGTCTGCGGGGCGCAGGTCGCAGCCTGGAGCGAGCCTTGCGCCTGCTGCATCAAGCCGGGCTCGGGCGCGAGCGCCTTCATCAGGATCAGGCCGGTCGTGGTCGGGGAATCGATGATCAGTCGGTCGGCCGCGGTGACCTCTTCGTCCTCCGGCAGCTCGCTATGCTGCGCTTCCGTCATCAGATCGAGCTCGATCACCTTGCGGCCCGCGGAGCGGTCGTTGATGGCGTAATAGGCGATCTCGTTGCGGGTGTAGAACGACACCGAGGTGTAGGCCTGGCTCACCGGCACGGTGAGCTTGATCGGCCCGCCAGACAGATCATAACGACAGATCGCCAGCGCGAAGGCCGGATCCATGAACGGCATCGGCGAATTGTTGGGATCGGCGAAGGGAAGCTGGGTGACGGCGTTCACCCTGGTCATCGGCGTCAGCCGCGAATAGGCATCCTGTGTGGCAATCCGCGGCAGCGCCAGCACGCTGACGAGATGGACCACGAGGCCCAGCACCACGCCGGCGACGACGGTGAAGACGAGCCGGATCATGAGCAGCCCACCGTGGTGATGCTCGGCATCGGCGCATCGCGCTGGGTGCGCGTTCCAACGCCGACCGGCGTGTCGTAGAGACGCAGCATCAAGGCGTAGCGCTCGATGCCGCCGGTCGGCAGCCAATTGCCGGCGCGCGAGCGCGAGGCGATCCGGATCTCGAACGAGCCGTCGGAGGAGCGCACGATCTCCTGGCTGGTGAAGCCGTAGCGCTGCAGCGAATTGGCGACGAGATGGCCTTTGCGGTCGTAGAGCGTCAGCGTCCAGAACCGCGCCGGCGGCGTCACGCCGGAGACGACCACGTCGCAGCGGCCGTCGAGCGCCTTCTTCCTGTCGTCGGTGGTGGCGGTGAAGGCGACACCGTCGCCGGTGCCGATCGGCAGCTCGCCGTTGCGGACGATGGTGGCGCGCGAATAGGGATCGACGTCGGCGGTGCCGGTGCGCGGCCGTGCCGTCCAGGGGCCGATGGTCAGCGCGCCGATCTCGGTGCCGCGCGTCGTGGTCATCCACGTCGCGCCGACGCCGACGACCGTCGCGAGAAGGAGCGCCGTCAATGTGGTCAGGATCAGCCGCACTTGCTTTCGATCAGTTCTTGCGCGGGGCAGAGGCGTTGGCGTTGTCTTCCGCATAGTTCTGCGGGAAGGCGAGCGCGCTCGTCGACGAGGACGGCCTAGCCGGCTTGCTGTCATTCGCCGTCGATTTGTTCGCGGCCTTGGCCGCATCATCCAGCAGCTTCTCGACCCGCACCAGGATGTCCGCGCCGCGCTTGGTCAGCACCGGCGGCGGACCGGGCTTGGTCTCCAGCACCTTCGGCGCCGCGTTGGCCTGCGCGTTGCTCACATGCTGCGGCGGCAGCTTCTGGCCCATGCCGATGCCGGGAATCTCCCGGACCTCCACGCCCTGATGCGCCACGAGCATGATGTCGTGCCAGGTCTGCGCCGGCAGCGAGCCGCCGGTCATGCGGTTGGTCGGCGAGTAATCGTCGTTGCCGTACCACACCGCGCAGGTGAAATTGCCGGTGAAGCCGACGAACCAGGCGTCGCGATAGGCATTGGTCGTGCCGGTCTTGCCCGCGGTCGGAATGCCGTCCAGCGCGGCGCGCCGTGCGGTGCCTTCGCTGACGACGTGGCTCATCATGCCGGACATGTCGGCGGCGACGGAAGCCGGGATCGCCTGCCGCGGCTTCGGGCCGTCGCGGTCCCAGCGCCAGACCAGGTCGCCCGCGCCGGTGCGCACTTCCAGCACCGCATGCGGCGTCACCGCCTTGCCGCGATTGGGGAAGGTCGCGTATGCGACAGCGTGCTCGAGCACGTTGACCTCGTCCGAGCCGATCGGCAGCGACGGCGTGTCGGGCAGCGGCGCCTTGATGCCGAAGCGGCGCGCGACCTCGACGATCTTGGCGCGGCCGACCTTGGCGGGGTTCTGCGTCTTGGGCTCGTTCTTCCGGCCGATCTCGATCGACAGCTTCACCGGCACGACGTTGATCGAACGGGTGATCGCCTGCGTCAGCGTCACCGAGCCGGAATAGGAATGGCCATAATTCTGCGGGCACCAATTGCCGATGCAGACCGGGCCGTCGACCACGATCGAGTTGGGCGTGTAGCCGTTCAGCAGCGCGGTGGTGTAGACGTAGGGCTTGAACGAGGAGCCGGGCTGGCGATAGGCGTCGGTGGCGCGGTTGAACTGGCTGGCGCCGTAGTCGCGGCCGCCGACCATGGCGCGGATGCCGCCGTCGAGATCGGCGACGACGGTCGCGGCCTGCGTCGCGTGATAGTCGCGGCCGAACTGGCGCAGCTGGTTCTCGACAGCGTCTTCGGCCGCCTTCTGCACGTTGGCATCGATCGCGGTGCGCACCACGAAGACGCGCTCGGTGTAGGACTTCGGGAAGGTATCGACCAGCTTGCGCATCTCGTCGAAGGCGTAGTCGAGATAATAGTTCGGCGAGGCCTCGTCGCGGCGGTCGACCGCGAAGGCCGGGTTGCGGCGGGCGCCGAACACCTGGCCCTCGGTCATGAAGCCGGCATCGACGAGGTTGTCCAGCACGACGTTGGCGCGCGCGCGGGCGGCGGGCAGGTTGATGTGCGGGGCGTACTTGGTCGGCGCCTTGAACAGGCCGGCGAGCATCGCCGCTTCCGCCAGCGTCACGTCGCGCGCGGACTTGTTGAAGTAGAAATGCGCCGCGCCGTCGACGCCGAAGGTGCCGCCGCCCATATAGGCGCGGTCGAGATAGAGCTTGAGGATCTCGTTCTTGGTCAGGCGCCATTCCAGCCAGATCGCGAGGAAGGCCTCGTTGACCTTGCGTTCGATGGTGCGCTCGTTGCTCAGGAACAGGTTCTTGGCGAGCTGCTGGGTGATCGAGGAGCCGCCCTGGCGCACGCCGCCGGCTTGCGCGTTGGTGACGAGCGCGCGCGCGGTGCCGGCGATGTCGATGCCGAAATGCTCGTAGAAGCGGCGGTCCTCGGTCGCCAGCGTCGCCTTGATCAGCACGTCCGGAAAGTCTTCCAGCGGAATGGAGTCGTTGTGCTTGATGCCGCGGCTGCCGATCGGGTTGCCGTAGCGGTCGAGGAAGCTCACCGCGAGGTCGGACTTCTTCAGCCAGTCCTCGTCCGCGGTCTCGCGGAAGGCCGGAATGGCGAGGGCGAGCATCACGACGAGGCCGCCAAGCCCGAGGGTTGCGGCCTCCGAGAATGGCTCGATGAACACCCAGCGCTTCCACCGCCCGACATAGAAGCGGTCCATGAAGGTCGAGTAGCGCTCGTAGAGCTCGCGGATGCCCTTGGCCGAGGAGAACAGCGAGGAGTCGATGCGCGCATCGAGATCCAGGAAGAAATTCCGGATCCTCTGCTTCCAATGCGGTGGTATGATCTGGCGCACCTAGAACCCTTGCGGCTTGCTTCGAAACCGTTCAAGCACCCGGCCGGGGCGGCATCGAGACGTCTTGCGGGTATGTTGCGGCAAACCCAAGGCGCCCGGCCAGCATCCGAGGGACTTGCTGTTCCTTCTAGCCGAGCGGGGCTCATAAACCAATGGCCACGCTCGCTATTTTGAACAACAGGCCTAATTGACCCCCGGTTCATTACGGGCCTCAAAGGGGCCTCGCTTGCACCATTGCCGCCGCGCGCCCTAGATGGCGTTGCCGTAGCTCTTTCGAACTGTTGTTGAGGCGCATGACCGCAGCTCCCAAACGATCTCAAGGCCAGGAAGGATTCTTCTGGAAAACCAAGACGTTGGAACAGATGTCGGAGCGCGAGTGGGAAAGCCTGTGCGACGGCTGCGGCCGCTGCTGTCTGAACAAGCTCGAAGACGAGGATACCGGGCAGATCTACTTCACCCATATCGGCTGCAAGCTGCTCGACGGGACGAGCTGCGCCTGCAAGGACTATCCGAATCGTTCCGACAAGGTTCCGGACTGCGTCCGCCTGACCCCGGCCAATGTCCGCACCCTGAACTGGCTGCCGCCGAGCTGCGGCTACAAGCTCGTCGCCGAAGGGCGCGACCTCTATTGGTGGCATCCGCTGGTTTCGGGTGACCCCAACACCGTGCACGAAGCCGGCGTCTCCGTGCGCGGCCGCGTGGAGGGCAGCGAGGAGGAGGTCCCGGACGAGGAGCTCGAGGACCACATCGTGCAATGGCCGGCGACCTTGCCGAAGCGGGCGCGTCTGAAGAAGCGACCTTGAACAGCTGTGCGCAGCGGTCGCATGCAGATGCGCTTCACATTCAGGGGTTGAGGTGCTAAGCTGGTTGTAGATTCTGCTATGGCTATATTCAGGTTGTTTTGAATTGCTGAAGGTACCCTAGGATTTTTGGGGGCCCCATGATTTCCGATCCGGTTCACCCGATACCGACCGACGACGAGAACAAGCCGCTGGAACCAACCACTGCGCTCTGCCTTTCCGGCGGAGGATATCGCGCGATGGTGTTTCATGTCGGCGTCCTGTGGCGCCTATATGAAACAGGACTGCTGAAGAACGTCAGGCGCATATCGAGCGTTTCCGGCGGGTCGATCACTGCCGGCATGTTGGCGCTGGCGTGGCCGGGCCTCAGCTTCACACCCGACAGCGTCGACAGCGATTTCATTCCGAAATTCGTCGCGCCGTTGCGCGCCTTCGCCGGCATCACAATCGATGCCGAGTCGGTCATCCTGGGCGCGCTGTTACCAGGCAGCATCGGCGATCGGATTGCCGAGGCGTATGACGATCACCTGTTTCGCGGCAAAACTCTGCAGGATATGCCTGACGAGCCGCGCTTCGTGATCAATGCGACGAACGTGCAGTCAGGCGCGCTCTGGCGCTTCATGAAGCCCTATATGCGCGACTACCGCGTCGGCGAGGTGAAGAATCCAGAAATTCTGCTGGCGCAAGCCGTGGCGGCGTCCTCAGCTTTTCCTCCGGTCCTCTCTCCCTTCGAATTGCGCCTCAAGGACAGCGATTTCGTGCCCGGTACCGGGCTCGACCTGCAGCGGCCTCCATTTACAACGCGCGTCGTTCTCAGCGATGGCGGCGCCTACGACAATCTCGGCCTTGAGACCGCATGGAAGCGCCACCAGACCGTTCTGGTCAGCGACGCCGGCGGCAAGATCGAGGCTGAGGAGGAGCCGGAGACGGACTGGCCGCGGCATTCCTACCGGATCCTCAATCTGATCGACAATCAGGTGCGTTCGCTGCGCAAGCGCCAGGTCATCGACTCCTTCAAATCGGGAACGCGCAAGGGCGCCTATTGGGGCATCCGCACCGACATCGCGAATTACGGGCTGGCCGATGCTCTGCCGTGTCCTTTCGAGCGTACATTGCAACTTGCGGAAGTGCCGACACGTCTGAAGCGGTTGGACGCGACGACGCAGGAAAGACTGATCAACTGGGGCTACGCCGTGTGTGATGCAGCCCTGCGCAAGCATCTCGCGGCGGTCGGGCCGCCGCCCACCTTTCCCTATCCGGAGTCTGGTGTCTGAGGAAGACGACAATGGCGGACGACAAGGGGCGTAAGCGGCGTGCAAAACCGCAAAGCGGCACACCCAAGAGCCGCGGGCCGACTTGGCCGGTCTCGGCCGACGGAAGACCCAAGCAGTTCTCCGTTCCGCCCGAAGTGGTCGAACATATCCTCCTGGGTCCCCGCGACGACAGGCGCGTGCTGCAGGACTCGCCGCTGCTCGGCGATGTCTGGGCGGCTTACGCTCTCGATCCGGGCATCGCCCAGGACGTTCTGATTACGCCGCACAAGAATGCGACCGCGGTGAGCGTGGCCCGTACCATCGCAGGCGCGCTGAAAGTGCCGGTCGAATCTGCGCCGCCTGGCCGGCCTCCAACAAAGGCCAAGGTCGCCTATTTGCAGGGGCTCGTCGGTGCGCGGCTCTATTTCGACCAAGTGCTGCGCATCCTGGTGCCGCGGACACAATGGTGGCGCGAGCCGAAGGTGGCCGAAAGGATCGAAGGCGTGGATGCCGGCGATAATCAGGGGACGATCAAAAAGCTGCTCCAGCAAGGGCCGAAGAGATCCAACGCGCTGCGCGAACGCACATTGGACAATGCCACGTCGCTCCAAAGGTATATCGCGCTCGCCGGATTGATCTACTGGATTTGCAAGCTGGAACGTCCCGTCGGTTGGGACGAACCACTGGAGCCACTGACCTTTGAGCAGGCATTGGAACGATACCGGGACTATGCTGACGAGATTCTCTCCGGCATGTTCGCACTTTATGAAGTAGTCAAAGCGGACGAGAATGCTCGGCAGCAGAACGACGGCGTCGATACCAGGAGCGAGCCGGCGGAAGAGAGACCAACTTGTATTTTCCAGGTATCGCTCAACCGATCGGCCGTTCCCGCGCTCGATCGGTCGGTGCCAGCGGTCAAGGCCGACGCTGCGAGGTCGCTGTTCAACGTCCAGTGCAAGAACATCGTTTGGGCAGTTCTTGATTCCGGTATTCAAAACAATCACGACGCGTTCATGACGTCCGGCGAGAAGCCGACGTCGCGTGTCAGGAAAATCTTCGACTTCACGAATATTCGCGAGATCGTTAGCAGTGAGACGGGTGACGTCGATGCTCAAACCCGCGAAAAGCTGATCCGAACGTCCGGGCTCGCTGAAGCCGAGGTGGACGTCAATCTAGAGAAGATTGCCGAAGACTTCGAGAAGGAGCGCCCCATCAACTGGGCGACCGTCGAAAGGCTAATCACGGTCAAGAGGCCGGATCCAAACGACAAGTCTGAAAAGCTGCCCAGTTCGCACGGGACCCACGTTGCCGGAATCATCGGAGCGGACCAGAAGGACGGCAAATACGCTGGCGGCATGTGCCCGGACATCGGACTCTACGATTTCCGCGTGCTGGGTGCGAGCCTGGAGGAGACCGAGTTCGCCGTTATCGCTGCCATGCAGTACATCCGTTACGTCAACGAGCGGCACAACTACATCATGATTCACGGCGCGAATCTCAGCCTCTCAATTCCCCATAACGTGCGCAATTTTGCATGTGGGCGGACGCCGATTTGCAACGAATGCGAGCGTTTGGTCGAAAGCGGAGTGGTGGTCGTGGCCGCAGCGGGCAATCGCGGCTTTCAGAAATTCGAAACGAAGGACGGTCCGTTCGAAAATTACGCCGCCTTCAGTATCACCGATCCAGGAAACGCCGAGGGCGTCATCACGGTTGGATCGACCCACGGGAATTGGCCGCATACATACGGAATCAGCTTCTTCTCGAGCCGCGGTCCAACCGGCGACGGCCGCGCGAAGCCGGATCTCGTCGCGCCCGGTGAGCGAATTCTATCGACCGTTCCGAATGATGATTGGGCTCCGGAATCGGGCACCAGCATGGCGGCTCCCATGGTCAGTGGAGCCGCGGCGATGCTGCTCGCCCGATACGAAGAGCTGATCGGGCAGCCGCGTCGGGTCAAACGCATCCTGTGCGAGAGCGCGACGGATCTTGGCCGCGAGCGCAGCTTTCAGGGGCACGGCATGCTCGACGTGTTGCGGGCTCTTCAATCGATCTGAGGAGGAATGCGATGCATTTTAGCCTTGACGTCTTGCGTGCCCGCAAGGGCGATTGCCTGATCCTTCATTTCGGAACAGCTGACGATCCGCATCTGATGCTGATCGATGGAGGACCTGCCAAGGTCTATAAGCCACATCTGGCGCCGAGAATCGCGCAGATTCACCGTTCGCGCGAATTGGAGCCGAATGATCCCTTGCCGATAGACGTTGTGATGATCAGTCATATCGACGACGATCACATCAGGGGCATTCTCGAACTAACGGCGGATCAGCTGGGCAACAGTCCCGATCTCCGTCTGAAGGTCGCCAGCCTGTGGCACAACAGCTTTGACGATCTGCTTACGACTGCGCCTGAAGAACTGTTGTCCGGATTTGGGCCGGCGTCATTCGAGGCAGGCACTGCGCGCAGGCCGGATTTTGACGCAATCGAGCCCGACGAAGAATCCGACGAGGAAGAGGTGCATCAGACGGTGGATGTTCTCGCCGGCATTTCGCAAGGCCGTCAATTGCGTGATGATCGGGAAGTCTTGCAACGTCGGTCGCCGGCACGTCGGCAATGGAAACTGAACCACAAATTCGACGGCGAGCTGATCGTCGCAACCGAGGATACGGAAGCGGTGACGTTGGATGGCGGCCTCAAGATGACCGTGGCCGGACCGATGCAGCCGGAATTGATGGCCCTTCAGGAGGCCCACGATAAATGGCTGCGGGAGCAAAAGCAGGGGAAGAAAAGCCCGGAAGCAATGCTGGCGGCATTCGTCGACAAGTCGGTGCCCAATCTCTCCAGCATCGTCGTTTTGGCTGAAATGGGCGGCAAGAGCATGCTGCTGACCGGCGACGCGCGTGGCGACAAGGTCTTGGAGGGACTTGAGCTAGCCAGGTTGCTCGCCCCCGGAAAGACGCGCCACGTCAATCTTCTCAAGGTGCCGCACCACGGCAGCGACAACAATATGGAGACGATCTTCTTCGAACGTCTGCCTGCCGATCACTACGTCTTCTCAGGCGATGGCGAGCACGGTAACCCCGAACGAGCGACCCTGGAAATGCTGCTGAAAGCACGGGGCGTCGACGCCGAATACACAATCCACCTGACCTATCCGATTGACGAGATCGATATCGAGCGCCAAGCCGACTGGGAAAAGGAGCAGGCGAAGGAAAAGGCGCGCAAGAAGAAGAATCCGGCAACCAAGAAGCCGGTTCGAGAAAATTGGTCGCCGGAAAAGCACAGCCTCGGCGCTCTGTTCCGGAGCAATCCCAAGTTCGGCAAGAAAGTGGTCATCGTTGATCCCGGCAAACCGCATCTGATCAACTTGCTGGACCCGATCGAGCTTTAGTGGGCTGGGGGGCGCTCAGGCTCCAAGTAGTACCTCAATACGGCGCCGCTCCGCCTGTCGATCACGGAGCCGCGAGGATGCGTCGGCGGGATGCACCCATGCGTCGCGGTGCCTGCCTGGGAAGAAATTTCCCCTCTACATTGGGCTGCATAGTACGAATCCTTCGCGGTGTTGCACCGCGTCACGACGCCCGATCGAGATGAACAAGTTCGACCGGCAGAGCGATTCTGCCGACATCCAGGCCTTGCCCGACGACATTGCCGAAGAGCTGTCCCGCCTGCCGAGCGAGGTCATCAGCGTCGACGACGCGCCCTCGATCGCCCCGCCGGTGCCGCTGAGCTCCGACGAGGTCCGCACCATCGTCATCAGCCTGATGCTGACGATGTTCCTGGCCGCGCTCGACCAGACCATCGTGGCGACGGCGCTGCCGACCATCGGACGCCAGTTCCAGGACGTCTCCAATCTGTCCTGGGTGATCACCGCCTATCTGCTCGCCTCGACTGCGGTTGCGCCGGTGTTCGGCACGCTCAGCGACATCTACGGCCGCCGCGTCATGATCATCATCTCGCTCAGCCTGTTCGTCGCGGGCTCGGTGCTGTGCGCGATCGCGCCGAACATGCCGATGCTGATCCTGGCACGCGGGCTTCAGGGCCTCGGCGGCGGCGGCATCATGCCGGTGGTGCAGACCGTGATCTCCGACGTGGTGAGCCCGCGCGAGCGCGGGCAGTACCAGGCCTATTTCTCGAGCGTCTGGATGGTCGGCGGCATCCTCGGCCCGGTCATCGGCGGCGTGTTCGCGGAGCATCTGCACTGGTCGATGATCTTCTGGATCAACCTGCCGCTTGCGGCCGCAGCACTCGCATTGCTGCTGCCAAAGATGAAGAAGATCCCGGTGTTCCACCGCAAGCGCAAGGTCGACTGGCTCGGCGGCCTCTTGCTGATGGCGTCCGCCGTGGTCTTCATGCTGGTGCTGACCTGGGGCGGGACGCGCTATGCTTGGCTTTCGCCGACGGTGCTGGCGATGGTGGGCGGTGCCGTCGCGCTCGCGGTGACCTTCGTGTGGCACGCCCGGCGGGCCGACGAGCCGTTCTTGCCGCTGCCCTTGTTGACGGGATCGGTGGCGCCGTTCGCGCTGACCGCGGGCGGCTGCGGCCTCGGGGCGATCACCGGCCTGACCGTGCAGCTGCCGCTCTATTACGAGCAGGTCTATCATCTCACCGCCAGCGAGGCGGGGCTTGCGCTGATCCCGCTCGCGGCGGTCTCGACCGTCGGCGCGGCCGTCGCCGGCCGCACCATGGCTCGGGCCAAGCACTACAAGCGCGTCGCCATCGTCGGCACGTCATGGGCCGCGCTGTGCGGTCTCGTTCTCACGGTCACCACCTTGCCGCTCTGGGGCCTGCTGCTGCTGATGGCCGCATTCGCGCTGGGACTCGGCACGACTTTTCCGGTGTGCGTGGTCTCGCTGCAGAATTCGGTGGCGCGTCCGCAAGTCGGCACCATCACCGGCGCGATGAACTTCTTCCGCTCGCTGATGTCCTCGTTCACGGTGGCGGCCTTCGCCGCGATCCTGCTCATCGCGCTCGGCACCGACGTCCCGCTCGCCGGCGAGCAACACGCCGCGGGCGCCGTCGCGATACCCGCCGACGACATGCGGCACGCCTTCCGCTACGTGTTCGGCGCCGCCACCGCGCTGATGACGATCGCTGCGCTGTGCCTGATCGCGATGGAGGAGCGGCCGCTGGCTGGACCGTCGGCCAAGCAGCCCGTGGAGATGGCCGAGTAGGCTAGCCGCCTCGATCGGCGTAAGGCTCGTTTGCGACATTGCCCTCGGCGGCCTTTCGCGCCGCCGCTGCAAGATGGGTCTTGAGCTGCGCCAGCGCGTCGGGGGACCAATCATGGACATCGGTGACGGCGACCCAGGCATCGACGTAATGTTCGGGCGCATAGACATGGCCAAAGCCCATCGGCGTATTGGTCGCGACCGCCATGTCGAGGGCGAGCTGCAGCATCGTCACGACTGGATACCATCGCAGCTCCGGTGACACATCCGGCCCGCGCGGCGCCGTCATCCAGTCAGGGGCCCGATAGGCGTCGTGATAGGCGAAGAAGGTGATCGCGTCGCTCGCATATTGCAGATAGACGACGCGCATCGGACCCCAGGGCGCATCTGCCGGCACCGTCGGTCCATTCTGGTTCATGAAGCGCACGAAGCGGCCGTCGCGGAATTCCGGCAGCCAGGCCGGCGTGCCCGGATTGCGGTTTGCCGTGATCGAGCGCCAGATGCGACTTTCGAACGGCGCGCCGCTCAAAAGTGCGCCCGCAATCGGATCGCCGATCATCTCAAACAGCTCTGCGGATTTTTCCGAGTTCATCGCGCCGAGGCTCAGTCCGTGCAGGTACAGCTTCGGCCGCCGGTTCTTCGGCAGCGTCGCCCAGTAGCCGTAGATTTCCGAAAACAGGGCGCGCGCCGCCTCTGCACCGGATTCGGGCTGAAACAGCAGCGTCAGCGGACTGTTGAGATAGGAATACTGCATCGCGACACTGGCGACGTCGCCATGGTGGAGATATTCGACGGTGTCCATCGCGGCAGGGTCGATCCAGCCGGTTCCGGTCGGCGTAACGACGATGAGTGTGTCGCGTTCAAACCCGTGCTGCCGCTTGAGCTCGTCGAGCGCAAGCCGGGCGCGCGCTTGCGCCGTCTCGGCGCCGCCAAGGCCGACATAGACCCGCACGGGCTCCAGCGCGGGCCTTCCTGTAATGGCGCTGATCTCCGTTGCGGTCGGCCCCGAGGCAATAAATCTGCGCCCCATGCGTCCAAGCTGCGTCCACTTCACCAGCGAGGCGGCACTTCCCGTTCGTTCGGGCGCGGTCGGCTGCGGCCGCTCGGGCTCGAGCAAGGCGTCGACTTCGCGAAAGGACACATCGAGCGCGTTGAACGCCGTGCGGATCAGGACATTGCTGGCGATTGACCAAAACAACAGGCCCGCGGCGAGCACGCCGATGACGTTCGCGATCCTCCGCGGAATGACGCGCCTCGCACGCGCGGCGATGAGGCGCACGGCAAGCGCGAACAGCCGCGCCAGCACCAGCAGCACGACGAACGTCATCACGGCGATGGCGCAGACCTTGAGCGGATGGGCGGTCTCGACTGGCGCCATCTTCATCACGGTGCGGATCGAGTTCTGCCATCCGGCCGCCCGCCACAGAAAAACAATGACGACGAGCAGGCAGGCGGCCGCCACCAGCGCGTTTGCGGTCGATCTCAGGCGCGCCGGCGGCTCGGGCAATTCCAGATAGTGCCACAGCCAGCGCCAGACGTTGCCGGCGAGATAGCCGATCCCGAAGCAGGCGCCGGCGATGGCGCCCTGCGTGAGATAGCTCCGCGGGATCAGCGTCGGCGTCAGCGCGGCTGCGAAGAACAGGGCACCGAGCATGAGGCCGACGCCGGAGAACGACAGCAATTGCCGCTGAATGAGCCACGCCAGTTTGCCGAAAGCACCCACCGCGCGATTCAACCTCAGCTATTGCCTGACAGACCACTCTTGCGCGGCAGCACGATCGTGAATTCAGTAAACTTGCCCGGCTCGGTCGCGACGTCGATCGTGCCGCCGTGCTGCTTCACGACGATGTCGTGGGTCATCGACAGCCCGAGGCCGGTGCCTTCGCCGGCTGGCTTGGTGGTGAAGAACGGATTGAACATTTTCTCCTTCACATCGTCGGCAATGCCGGTGCCGTTGTCGCGGATCGTGATCTCGACGTCATCGCCGCGATCGCGCGTCGCGGCGGTCACAATCGGCTCGTAACCGGCGGCACCGTCGGCCTTGCGCCTGATGACCGCGTGGAAGCCGTTCGAGATCAGGTTCAGGAGCACGCGGGTGATTTCCTGCGGAAACACTTCGGCCTGTCCGGCCGCTGGATCGAGCGCGCGCTTCAGCGTCACGTGGAATCCGGGCTTCTCGGCGCGTGCGCCGTGATAGGCGAGATTCAGGCTCTCCTCGACCAATGCATTGATGTCGCTCAGCCCATGCTCGCCGCCGCCTTCGCGCGAATGCAGCAGCATGTTCTTGACGATGGAATCGGCGCGGCGGCCGTGCTGCACGATCTTGCCGAGGTTGTCCTGCAGAAGCCCCGTCAGCTCGTCGACCTCGCCGCGGACGTTCTCGGGGAGCGGGACTGGCGCGAGCACCCCGTTCAGCTCCTCGGTCAGCTCGGCAGACAGCGAGGCGAAATTGTTGACGAAGTTGAGCGGGTTCTTGATCTCGTGCGCGATGCCGGCCGTGAGCTGGCCCAGTGACGCCAGCTTCTCGGTCTGGATCAGGCGGTCCTGCGCGGCGCGGAGATCATCGAGCGATCTGGCGAGCTCGCTGGTGCGGTCCTGAACCTCGTTGAACAGGCGCGTGTTCTCGACCGCGATCACGGCCTGGTCGGCAAAGGTCTTGAGCAGGTTGATGGCTTTGTCCGGAAAATAACCGGGCTCCCGCCGCGTGACGGCGATGGTGCCGATCGCAAGGCCATCGCGCAGCATCGGCACCACGAGGATGCTGCGATAACCGCGTGTTCGCGCCAGCTCCTTCATGGCCTCGGTAAGATCAGGCTCGTTCTGCATGTCGCTGCGGAAGGCATACTCGCCGCTGCTCGCCACCCGGCTGTGAATGCCCGATGAGGACAGCGGCGTCGGAAATGAGTTCAGCAGATCCGCATTGCCGGCCTCATTGTCGGTCGTGAAGGCGGCCAGATGCAGCATGCCGTCGACGACGCGGGTGACGGTGGAGGAGTGCGCTCCGATCAGCGCCTTGGCGCTGTCGGAAATGGCCTGGAACACCGGCGTGACATCGGACGGTGAAGCCGCGATCACCTTGAGAATGTCGGCAGTCGCAGTCTGACGTTCCAGTGCTTCCTTGGTCGCGTTGAACAGGCTGACATTCTTGATCGCGATCACGGCCTGGTCGGCGAAGGTCTGCAGCAGGCGCACATGATGCTCGGCGAAGTTGCCGGTCGCGCGTCGCGTCGCGGTGATGATGCCGATGGCTTCGCCTTCGCTCATCAGAGGCGCGAACAGCATGCTGCGATAGCCGCGGGCCCGCGCGATGTCGCGCGCGGCCGGCTCGACCTCGGTGTCGGGCAATTGCGCCGCGGTACCATTGGCCACGAGCTGATAGGGCGGGAATTGTGCGAACGGCACCGGGAACGAGGCCTGGAGCACGCGGTCGCCCGCGGGATCCGTCGGGGTGAATGCCGCAAGGTGCACGGCGCCGTCGACATAACGCAGCACCGCGGTGGAGAAGCCGCCGATCAGCCGGTTGGCGTTGGTGGCGATGGCCTCGAATACCGGCTGCACGTCGGACGGGGAGGCCGCCATCACCTTCAGGATATCGGCCGTCGCGGTCTGGCGTTCCAGCGCCTCCTTCGTCTCGTTGAACAGGCGCGCGTTCTCAATCGCGATCACGGCCTGGTCGGCGAAGGTCTGCAGCAGCTGGACGAGGTCGGGCGCGAATGATCCTGGCTCGGCGCGGGTGACGCTGATCATGCCGACCGGCGCGCCCCGGTTCATCAGCGGCATGAATAGCACACTGCGGAAGCCGCGCAGCCGCGCCAGCTCCCGGTTCAGTTCAGGGACGTCGGCCGCCTCGCTGTCGGGAAACTGGATCGTCTGGCCCTCCCGCACGAGGCCAAAAGTCGGGAAGTCCGCGATCTTGCGCGGGAACGACGCCTTGAGCCCCGCGTCCGCCTCCGGATTGGTCGGCGTGAACGCCACGAGGTGAAGCTCGTCGCCGATGAACTGAAGCACGGTGGCGGAGAAGCCGCCGAGCAGGCGCTTTGCGCTGGCGGCGACCGCCGTAAAGACCGGCCGCGCATCGGACGGCGAGGCCGCGATGGTACGCAGGATCTCGGCGCTGGCGCTCTGGCGATCCCGAGCCGTCGCAAGCTCGGCCCGCAGCTGCGCAATCTCGGCGGTGGCCGACCGCAATCGGCGCTCGAGTTCCTCGATTTCCTGCAAAACGGTCGTCATTCCCGGTCCAGCTTGATGCCGCGGCGTGCGCGGCACCGGGCCGGATTATCACAACTTCTGCGGCCGGAGCCAGCGGCTCGCAGCCGTGCCCGCACCGGCTCCGCTCACGTGCCGGGCCGCGACACCTCGGTCTCCTTGGCTGTGATGAACTCCAGCAGCACCGGCACGCCTTCCCTCGTCTTCGCGATGCCGCGCTTGATCGCGGGCACGATGTCCTCCGGCCGCGTCACCCGCTCTCCGTAGCCGCCGAAGGCGCGGGCCATCGCGGCGTAGTCGCCGGAAATGTCGGTCGAGCGATATTTTTCGGTCGAGATCGGCATCACCTTCAGCTCGATCGCCATCGAGAAATTGTTGAGCAGGATCGACATGATCGGGATGCGCTCGCGCACCGCGGTCTCGAAATCCATGCCGGTGAAGCCGATCGCAGCATCGCCCCAGACGTTGATGCAGAGCTTGTCGGGCTTTGCCAGCTTGGCGCCCATCGCAAGACCGAGGCCGTAACCAAGCTGCGTGGTTTTGCCCCAGCCGAGATAGGTGAGGGGCTCGACCGATCGCCAGAACGGCGAGAGCTGGTCGCGCGGGCTGCCGGCATCGTGGGTGATGATCGTATTCGCGATGTCCACGGTGTGCTGGAGATCCCACAGCACGCGATAGGGGCTGAGCGGCGCGTCATTGCTGGTCAGCTTCGGCATCCATTTCGCCAGCCATTCCTTGTGCGAGGCTGCGATCTCGGCCGCGGCGGCGGATGCATCGCGATCCGCGGTGACGGTCTTGCCGATCTCCTCCAGCAGCGCGTCGAGCACGAGGCCGGCATCGCCGACCAGGCCGATCTTCGCTTCGACGTCCTTGTTGAGATGATTGGGATCGAGCGTCGAATGAATGATGGTCTTTCCCTTCGGCATCGCGATGCCGAAATTGGTCTCGGTGAAGGAGCAGCCGATGCCGAAAATGACGTCGGCCTCGGCCAGAAATTTCGGCACCGCGCGCGGCACTGCAAGGCCGCCGGAGCCGAGCGACAGCGGATGCGTCTCCGGAAACGATGATTTGCCACCCAAGCTGGTGGTGACGGGGATCGCCAATCGCTCGGCGAGCCGTTTCAGCTGCGGCCAGGCCTGCGCGTAATGCACGCCCTGGCCGGCATAGATCACCGGCCGTTTTGCGTTCACCAGCAGGCTGGCGGCTTCCTTGACGTGAACGGGGTCGGCGCCGTAGCGGGTGCGCAACACCGGCGTATAGTTCAGTGGCTCCGACACCTCCTCGTTCCACATGTCCGAGGGGATCTCGACGATGACGGGCCCGCCGCGGCCGTTCTTCAGCTTGGTGAAGGCGCGGCGGAAGATGTTGACGACTTCGCTCGCGAGGATAATCGGCTCGGACGATTTCGCGAACGGCTTCATCGTCTCGCTGGAATTGAAGTTCGGCTCGATATGCGCCAGCCTGCGCTGATAGCCCATCGGCAGCACCAGCACGGGAACGGATTCGCCGAAGCACTGCGCCACGCCGCCCATCGCATTCTCCGCGCCCGGCCCGTGCTGCATGCAGAAGGCGCCGATGCTGCGCCCCGACGTCACCCGCGAGATGGCGTCCGCCATGTGGATGCCGACGCGCTCCTGCCGCACCATCACGGGGCGGATCTCGGCCTTGGCTGCGTGCTCGATGAGATGGTTGACCGGATAGCCGCAAAGGATCTCGATCCCCTCGCGCCTCATGATTTCCGCAATGGCGGTGCCGAGCTTCATGGCGTCTCTCTCCCTGGCAAGGCCGGTTGATCCGGCTTGTTGGCAAGAGAGGATCAGGAATTTCCGGAAGCGTAAAGCGCGTGCGGCAGGCGCGGCGGTAGGCCAGCTATGCGTCGCGAGCGTGCACCGGCTCCATCCCGTGATGGTCGCTGCAGCCGCTCGCGGTCGGCTGCAGCAGGCGCTGGGCCGCAAGCAGATCCGGTGTCCCGAACCCCTCGGTGAACTCGTGATAGATCGGCGAGAGCAGCCGGACAGCCTTGGATCTGCGGTCGGTGGCGATCCAATGTGCCGCGAGATCGGTCGCGATCCGCAATTGGAACGTCAGCGCGCCTATCCTGCGCGCTTCCGCGAGCGCTTGCTGAAACCGCTTTTCGGCGCGCAGCGGCTCGCCGGTGTGGAGAAGGATCGCGGCGTCAACTCTCTGGAGCTCCGGACGGCACCAGCGCTCGCCTTGGCGTTCCTGATGCTCGATCGCCCGCGTGATGGCTTCTTGCGCCTCCGCGATCCGCCCTTGCTTCAGATAGGCGCGGGCGAGGACCGCGAGATAGCTGCCGATCCGCATCAAGAACCGGCATTCTGTCAGTTCGTCGATCGCGGCTCGAATATCCTCCACCGCGCGTGGATCGCCCCGCAGGTCGCGAAGGCATGCGGAGAAATAGCGCTCGACCGGAACCCAGCGTGAGATGCGCTCGCGTTCAAGGTTGCGACGCAATCGCTCAGTGTAGCTCGCGAGCGCGTCAAGATTGCCGGTTTCGAGCGCAACGGGAAGGGCGGCGAGCCCAAATGCGTTCGACTGTGACACCCAATGGCCGCTGCGGTCCGCGGCATCGATGGCGTCCTTGGCGAGCCTCGCCGCGTAGTCCGCTTGCCCTTGCATCCACGCGACGAAGGGCAGATTGAAGCGGACGGTGATGAACCGATAGACTTCGTTCGCGTCCTTGCGCGAACGCCCTTCGGCCAGCGAGTAGGTCGCTGCAAGACGGTCGAGAACAGGGCGGCTCCTGCTCAATTCGCCGGCAAAAGCGCGAGCCCAGGCCAGCGCGCGATCGGCTTCGGACGTCGCCGTCAGATCGCGATCGCGGTCGGCGAGCTCAGTGGCCTCTTCAAGATAAGATATGGCGCGCTCGACCTGGCCGATCTGCAGCAGGTAGAAGCCGAACCCGACCAGCGCCCGCTGCTGATATTCGATGTTGCCGGCCCGCTTTGCAAAGAGGATGGCATCGAGCCAGGCAATCTCGTTCTCATTCGACATCTTGCGGGCGTAGAAGAGGCTCCACCCAAGGGCGCAGGCGAGTTTTGTCTTCGACAGATCGTCGCACGGGACGGTCTTGGCCAATGCGAGCGCGTCCGCATACCGCGCCTGCGCTTCCGACAGGATCGACGTCTCCGACCACAAGGTGATCGCCGCAACCGTGAGCCTGATCCCGAGTACGGCATCGCCGTGCTCGCCGAACGCCCATGAAAGAGCGGCGCGCAAGTCGGCGATGCGGCCAAGGTAACGCTGGGTCCAATCGGCCGGCTCGCGCCAGTTCCACTCCTCCTCGGACTGCTCGAACAGCGTGAGGACACGTTGCGCATGACGGCGCAGCGCCTGGTCGCAGGCAGGATCGGCCCGGCGCCGCTCGCTCGCATAGCGGCATGTGCTGTCGAGCAGGCGATAGCGCAGGCTCGCGCCATGTGCCTGCGCGCTCAGGAGCGATTTGGCAACGAGACTGCCGAGGCCGGTGACGACGTCGACCGGCGTGAGCCCTGCCGCTTCGGCGACGAAGACCGCGTCCTCGACCTCGAATGCGTCGCTGAACACCGAGAGCAGGCCGAACAGTCTGGCTTCCCGCTGCGACAGCAGTCTGAAGCTCCAGTCGATCGTCGCCATCAGCGTTTCATGACGCGGCGGCGCGCCATCGGCGGCGGGGGCACGAAAACCCAAATTCTGGTCGAGCAACTCCACCAATTGGTGAGGATTGAACCTGCCGATCTGGGCTGCCGCCAATTCGATGGCCAGCGGGAGGCCGTCGAGCGAGTGGCAGATTGCGGCAACGGCCTCGCAATCATCATCGACGAATTGGTAGTCCGCCCATTCGGCGGCGCGGCTGACGAACAATTGCACTGCCGGAAACCTGACGGCTTGATCTGGGGTCAGGGCGTGGCCGGGTTTGGGTGAGACCAGGGAGCCGAGCCGGACGACGTGCTCGGTGGCGGTGCCGAGCGGTTCGCGGCTCGTCGCAAGCAGCTTGGACGGCGATGCCTCCGCCATGAACCTGCCGGCGAAGATCGTTGCGGCTGGCAGGACGTGCTCGCAATTGTCCAGAATGACCAGCATCTGCCGCGGTTTCAGATAGTCGATGGCCGCAGCCAGGCTGTTGTCCGGATTGCCCCGGATGCCCAATGCCGTCACCAGTGCGGCGCCGAACAGCGTCGGGTCGGAGATCGTTGCGAGATCGACGAAGCACACGCCGTCGCGGCACTGTGACGCAAACGCCTGGGCGACGGCCAAGGCAACCGTCGTCTTGCCGATTCCTCCCGCGCCAGCCAGCGTCACGTGCCTGTTGCCGGTCAACAGACCGGTGATATCGTCGATTTCCGCTTCACGACCAACGATGCCGCGCAGCAATGGCGGACTGGACGAGGGGAGCGGTTCGGCGAGCGCAAGATCGTCCTCGACCTCGCCGGTGCTGATCTGCACGTGCGCGATGAACTTGTATCCGCGGCGCGCCACGGTCGCGATGTATACGGGCTCGATCTGGGTATCTCCCAGCGAACGCCGCAAGCTCCACATGTTGACCTTGAGATTGCTGTCGTGGACGAACGTGCCCGGCCACGCGGCCGCCATCAGCTCAGTCTTGCTGACCAGCTCGCCGCAGCGCTGCACCAGCAGCTGCAAAAGCTCGAATGCACGTCCACCCAGCTTGACGGGGCGCCCTTTGAGAAGGAGCAACTGGCGGCTGGGGATCAGTCGAAATGGGCCGAAGCAGTAGGTGAGCTCCCGCCGGCCGGTGCCCCGTTGTCGTGTCTCCGTGGCAGCCCGCATTGATCATTGCCAATCGATCGAATAGATCGACTGGTATTATCATGCACTGCAATATTTTTGAAGGGAACCCTTCCGGGTCGTACGATTTGCCGCAGGACAATTGACACACGCGCGCGCCGGACGGCTCGGCTATTTTTTGGGCTTGCCAAGAACGGCCATGCGCATGACTTCGACGCCGCCGTCGGCAAGTTCCGGAAGCTTGGCGAACCAATCCTTCACATAAGGCATCGCGTTGTGTGCGTCGAAATCGGCCTGGCTGGCGAACACTTCGTAGAAGATGAAGTGGCCCGGCTTGGCGCGGTCTTCCTGAAGGAAATAGATCAGGTTCTTGGGATCGCCGCGGACCAAGTCGATCAGCGGCAAGGTGACGGCACGCAGCATGTCTTCCTTTCCAGGCTTGGCGCGCACCTGGGCCACCACGGAATATGCCCCCTCCGGGATCTCCCCATAGTGCATGCGCGGCGCCTCCTGAGCCATGGCCGGAAGCGTCGCCGGCGCCACGGAGGCGATCAGCAGGGCGGCAAGCGAGTTGCGGACGAGAGTTTGCATGGTGAAGTCCTCGACATGTGATTGGATCGCAGAGTGACCAGCCAGGACACCTGACAGCCGCCCCGCACGAGAATCTAGCGCAGGATCTTCTGTTGCCGTTTTGCCAAGGCCTCGCTGAAGCGCTTCTTGACCGGACCGAGCGCCTTGACGAATTCGAGCTGCTCGCCTTCGGGTCCTTTGCAATAGATCAACTCCCAGCCGTTCGAGGGTTCGGCGGTCACCCGGTTCGTGTTGGTGCTGCGGGGCGCGGCCTTGCGATCCGCTTCCGTCATGACGCGGATGGTGCGGTTCGCCCTCACCTGCGTCATGCCGCGGCGCGCCGATTCCGCTTCGAGATCCGCAATGAACTTGTTGAAGTCGACATCGTCGCGAACATAGAAACAGATGTGCATCATGCGCGGAAAGGCCGGGCTCATGTGCTCCAGCGGTTCGGCGAAACTCTTGGCGCTGCCCATGGGCTGATCAGCCTCGCGATATTGCAGCAGCTCCAGCACCATGTTGTCGAACTGGATGAACCGGACATCGAGCCGCTGTGCCCCGCTTCGCAAGTCGGGCACGCCAATTGTTCGCGGATTGATCCCGCGTGCGTTCGCCTCGATCTCCTGGTCGGCCAGCAGCGTATTCTGCACCCCGTCCCCCTGGAAGTCGCCGTGCCGGAACACCTCGGTGCCGCCAAGCACCTCCGTGTAGAACTGGTACGCCCGCTCCATGTTCTGGACCGTCAGCCCGAAATGCTGGACGCCCTGGAGCCGCGCGCCGAGCGGTGCCTCGTCGCGCTCCGCATCCTGTGTCGCGGCCCGTGCGTCGATTGCCGTGCCGGCTATGATGCCGGTGACGACGGCGGCGCCGGCGGTTTGAAGCAGGGCGCGGCGACCCATCTCGGTGGTGTTGTCGGTTTCATCTGTCATGTTGCTCTCCTTGGTCGTTCGGTGGATTGGTTAATCAGCGGCGGGAAGCGGAGCTGCGGGGCTGACCAGCCCCTCGGAGCGCAGCTCGCGCCAGAACTCCGCCGGGATGGCTTCCTCGAGCGCCGCGCGATCCTCGGCGATGCGGCTTGGGCGGCTCGCACCGGGAATGACGGCGGCAACCACGGGATTGGCGAGCGCGAACTGCAGGCCGGCCGCCTTCATGCTGATCCGATAGCGGTCTGCGATCGCCTTGATCCGCGCCACCTTCTTGAGGATTTCGGGAGGCGCCGGCGCATACTCGAAGTTCGGGCCGCCGACGAGCGCGCCGGAACTGTAGGGGCCGCCGATCACGATCGCGAGCTCGTGCTCGGCGGCCATCGGCATCACCCGCTGCAGCGCCCTTGCATGGTCGAGCAGCGTGTATCGGCCCGCGAGCAGGAAGCCGTCGGGGCGCGGCTCTTCGAGCGCGAGCAGCAGCTCGATCGGCTCGACCCGGTTGACACCTAGTCCCCACGCCTTGACCACGCCTTCGTCGCGCAGCCGGTCGAGCGCCCTGAAGGCGCCCTTGCGGGCGCTTTCGAACACCGAGAGCCACTCGTCGCCGTAGAAATCCTGCGCAACGTCGTGCACGAAAGCGACGTCGATGTGGGAAGTCGCGAGCCGCTTCAGGCTGTCCTCGATCGAGCGCAACGTTCCGTCCCGGGAATAATCGTTCACGATCCGGTTCGGGCGGCCGTACCTGAATACGCCGCCCTTCTCACCGAGGTCGCGGGCATCGACGTCCTCGATCTCGTCCAGGATCAGGCGGCCCACCTTGGTGCTGAGCACGTAGTCGCTCCGCGGCCGGCCGGCGAGTGCGGCGCCGATGCGGATCTCCGCAAGCCCCGCGCCGTAGAACGGCGCGGTGTCGAAATAGCGAATGCCGTCGTCCCAGGCTGCGTTCACCGTCGCGAGCGCTTCCCGCTCCGGGATGTCGCGGAACATGTTGCCGAGCGGCGCCGCGCCGAACCCTAGTCGTCCCGGCAGAATATCCTTGAGGGCCATGTTGCTAGTCCTTGTCTGCGAGGGCCAAGTCCGCCCGTGTGCGGCACAGCCGATCTCAGTCGGTCGCTGACGTGTCTGCGCTTCTGATGAACGCCGCGACCTCGCGCGGATGCGACAGCATGACGGCGTGGCTGCTCTTCATCTCCGTCACCTTCGCGCCGGAACGCTTGGCCATGGTGCGCTGTGCCGTCGGCGGGATCATGTGATCCTCGCTCGTCACCATGTAATAGGTCGGCTTCGTCTTCCACGCCACGCGATCGACCTTGGTCTGCACCGCCTGCAATCCCCAGGGCAGCTGCGCGGCGCCCATGAAGCGGGTCGTGGCCGGGTCGACATCGGCCGCGAAAGAGGTGGGGAATTTTGCGCGGTCGACGAGCAGATAATTGCCCTCGGTGACCAGCGGAGCTTTGTGCTCGCCGGCGGGCACCGGTGCTTCCGCCAGCGTGCTGACGGACTCTCCGGCGTCAGGAGCAAAGGCGGCGAGATAGACCAGGCTGCGAACCTTGGGATTGTCGCCGGCTTCCGTGATGACCATCCCACCATAGGAATGCCCGACCAGAATGACGGGATGCCGCGCCTTGGCGATCACGCGCTCGGTCTCGGCGACATCGTCGCGAAGCGTGATCGTCGGCTGCTGAACGACGAGCACCTCATAGCCCGCCTCCGAGAGGATGCCGTAGGTGTCCTTCCAGCCCGAGCCATCGACGAAGGCGCCGTGCACGAGAACAATCGAAACATTCCTGTCGGCCGCGGCCGCGGGGGCGGCGGTTGCGATCGACAACGCGGCAAGCGCGGAGGTAAGCGGCTTCATGTCAGGCTCCTGTCATCTATACGGCGACATTGCCGTTGGTGCGCCATCTATAGGGCGCGCCCGCTTTGCGGTATTTCCGATTCCTGCGCGATGACGCACGCATCTTGCTGAGGTGCGAGGAGATTGGCCTTGAAAGCCGAACGCGCGCCGCTCCAAGCCTTTGCGCTGCCTGGCTTTTACCTCTTTTAACCGTGCCGCCTCTGGACTTCGCTGGCGCAGCTTGTGAGTAATTCGCGATCGGCGTGGCAGTGACCGGGCTGCAACTCACCACCGGATGGAATGATCGCTCGCGCGATACGGGGCCGGGAATCGCCGCAACGAAGCGGAGGTCGTAATGGCGCTCGTGACGCATGGAGATCACAAGTACAAGAACAGCGAGAAGCTCGCGGCGGTCAATGATTGGCCGGGGCTGAGCATCGAGCATCGCAAGTTCGAGGCGGGCTGTCAGGCAACGCCCGTTCCCATCTGCACCGAGCTCGTCATGCTGCTGTCGGGCGGAGGGATGGTGTCCCGCGCCGGCAACGGCGAAATCCAGAAAAGCCTCGCGCGTCCGGGCATGAGTTATCTCGTGCCTGTGGGCACGCAGGAGAGCCACCTCGAGCTTTCCGACCGGATGGAATGTCTTCATCTCTATCTGCCGCCCGCGCTGCTCGACCACAGTGCACTTGCGGATTTCGACATCGATCCGGCCAAAATCGAGATCGCCTATGCGCACGGTCTGGCGGACCAGGTGCTCTTCCACATCTGTTCGCCGCTTCGCGATCTGCTCCATCGCCCGCGCCAGCCGACCGACGCGCTGTTCGTGGAGGGGATCCAGGTCGCGCTTGCTGCGCATCTTTTGGGCAATTACACCATCGACCGTTGGCGCGCACCCGACAAATCGCCGGCGCTCGACCCAAGGCGCCTCCAGCGCGTGCTGGACTATATCGAGGCGTCTCTCGGCAGCGATGTCAGGCTCGAGGATCTGGCGGCCCAGGCCTGCCTCAGCCCCTATCATTTTTCCCGGCTGTTTCGCGAAGCGACCGGATTGTCACCGCACCGTTACGTCACCGATCGCCGCGTCCACGCCGCGCGACAGGAGCTCGCGCGCGACCACCTGTCGCTGGTCGAGATTGCCCTGGAGTTCGGCTTCGGCTCGCAGGCCAATTTCACGCGCGTGTTCAGGAAGGCCGCAAATCTCACCCCGGGCCAGTACCGCGAATTGTGCTGCGGCGGGACCGAGATGGAGACCGACCCCGACGATGCCGCATCGCGCAGGAATTGCGCATGATCCCGCAGGATTCGGAAATATTCATCAACGTGCATCGGGCAGTGCTGTTGCAGCGACCAGGTAGGCGAGAGGACATATCGGCATGATCGAGCTCAAGGTGAACGGGATCAAGCGCCAGGTCGACGTCGTGCCCGAGATGCCCCTGTTGTGGGTGCTGCGTGACGAACTGGGCATCACCAGCGCCAAATACGGCTGCGGGGTCGCGCAATGCGGGGCCTGCACCGTTCACATCGACGGCAAGGCGGTGCGGTCCTGCCAGGCCCATATCGGCGAGGTCGCGGGCAAATCGGTCGTCACGCTCGAAGGCCTGCACAACAAGGACCAAAATCCGGTCTTGCAGGCCTGGATCGCGCATCAGGTGCCGCAATGCGGCTACTGCCAGACCGGTCAGATCATGCAGGCCATCTCGCTTCTTGCATCGATCCCAAAACCGACTGACGAGCAGATCAACCAGGTGATGTCCGGCAATCTCTGCCGCTGCGGCACCTATCCGCGCATTCGTGCGGCGATCCATGCGGCCGCCGCAAACAAGATGGCGGAGAAGTGAGATGGGCGACATGCAAACCCTTTCGCGTCGGGCTTTCGTGTTCGGCTCTGCCGCGGTCGCCGGTGGCATCGTTTTCGGTGCCTATGGTCCGGCCGAAGCGGCCGCGCCGAGTGCCGATGGCAATCCGCTGGCCGCCGGACTCGGCCCGAATTCCGTCACCTTCAATCCATGGGTCGAGATCAGCCCCGACAAGATCACGCTGATCGCGCAACACGCCGACATCGGTCAGGGTGTCGGCTCGGTGCAGCCGATCATGATCGCCGAGGAGATGGACCTCGACCCCGGCCAGTTCGAAGTCCGCTTCGCCGGCCCGAGTCCCGCTTACTTCAACACCGGATTCAAGGAGGAGCTGGCGCCGTTCCTGGCCGCGGACCAGAGCCCTGCGGCCGAAGCAGCACGTGCTGCGGCGCTGGAAAGTCTTCGCAAATCCGGCCTGCAGATGACGGGCGGCTCGAGCACGATCCCGGACACCTATGAGAAGCTGCGCGTGGCAGGGGCAGTTGCGCGCGAGACGTTGAAGGCAGCTGCGGCCAAACGTTCGGGCGTCGCAATCGCCGACATCCGCACGCAATCCGGCCACGTGATCCTGCCCGACGGAAGCAAAATTCCGTACGTCTCACTGGCGGCCGAGGCCGCAAGAATTCCGCCGGTGCTCGATGCGCAGCCGCGCGATCCCTCGACCTGGCGCATGCTGGGCAAGCCGATGACGCGCCTCGACGTGCGCGCCAAAGTTATGGGCGAATTGCAATTCGGCATCGATCAGAAGATGGAGGGCATGCTCTACGCCTCAGTCAAGCTGAACCCCGGCAAGGGCCAGCCGCTGAAATCCTACGACGCCAGCAAGGCGCGCGCGATGCCGGGCGTGAAGAAGATCCTCGAGATCAAGAACGGCGTTGCGGTGATCGCCACCAACAGCTGGTACGCCATGAAGGCGGTCGACGCGATCGCTTGCGAGTGGGCGCCGTCGGCCTATCCCGCCGAGCAGGCCGATCACTGGAAGGTGCTGGAATCCTCGTTCAAGCCCGAATTCCTCGGCAAGGAGTGGCGGACGATCGGCGACGTCGAAGCGGGCCTGAAGAGGGGCAAGCTCGTCGAAGCCGAATATCGCGCTCCTTACGTGGCACATCAGCCGCTCGAGCCCTTGAACGGGGTCGGTCTCGTCACCGACAAGGGCCTGGAAATCTGGGTTGGTCATCAGAGCCCGCAGGCGGTGCAAGCGATTGCGGCGAACGCTATCGGCCTCAAGCCGGAGCAGGTCATCTTCCACAATCAATGGACCGGCGGAAGCTTCGGCCATCGTCTCGAGTTCGAGAACGTCCGCGTGCTCGCGGAGATCGCCGACCAGATGCGCGGGACGCCGATCAAGCTCGTCTTCTCGCGCGAGGAGGACTTTCTCCAGGATATTCCGCGGCAGATTGCGATCGCGCGTCACAGGGGGAGCGTCGCCAACGGCAAGATCGTTGCGACCGACCTGCAATTGGCATCGACGGCGCCGTTCAAGGGACTGCTCGAGCGCATGGGTGCACCCTCGAAGGATCCCGATCCTCAATTGGCCGCCGGCACGTGGAACGTCTATTACGACATCCCCAACTTCCGCGCCATCAGCTACGAGGCGCAAGGGCTGTCGCCGTGCACCACCTGGCGCTCCGTGGGAGCGTCCACAGCCGGCTTCTTCACCGAAAGCTTCATTGACGAATTGATCCACGCAGCCGGCCTCGATCCCATGAAGGCGCGCATCGCGATGTGCAATGTGCCGCATTATCGCAAGCTGCTGGAGACGGTCGCGGAGATGTCGACCTGGAAGGGGCCGCTCGGCAAGGGCAGGGGCCGCGGCGTCGCCTTCGTCGAGTCGTTCGGGACACCGGTTGCCGAGGTCGTCGAGGTGACGGCGACGGACCGTGGCATCCGGATCGACAAGGTCTGGGTCGCGGTCGACGTCGGCAAGGTGATCGATCCCGTCAATTTCGAGAACCAGGTCCAGGGCGGCGTCGTCTGGGGCCTAGGCCACGCGATCAATTGCGAAATCACCTACTCAAAAGGCGCGGCGCAGCAGACCAATTACAATCACCATGAGGCGATGCGGATCCACCAATGCCCGGTCATCGAAGTTCGCGGGCTCGAGAACGATCCGAAGGTGAGGGGCCTCGGAGAGCCGCCGGTGCCACCCGCCGCGCCTGCGCTTGCCAATGCGATCTTCGCGGCGACCGGAAAGCGCATCCGCGAAATGCCCTTCAACAAGTTCATCGATTTCGTGTGAGACACGCCATGCAGAGATCTCTGATCGCGTTGGTCTTGGCAGCGTCGGCCGTCGCCGCCCTGACCGGGATCGTCGCCGCGAAGGACGAGGCCGCCAAGGACCTGCTGCCGCCCGGCAGCGTCAGCCGCGCCGAGGGGCTGGAGGCGTGGAAGCGGATCGAAGCCGTCGTGACCCATCCACGGTGTGCCAACTGCCATGTCGATGCCAAGGCGATACCGATCTGGACGCCGGCCGGCGAAACCAAGCCTCGCCCGCATGGCATGAACATCCATGGCGGCGAGAGCCGCATCGGAGCGGAAGCGATCCCGTGCTCGACCTGCCACATGACCTCGACCCAGGCGAACGAGCCGGCGCCCTCGCCGCCGCGCGCCGGCATCGATTGGCAGCTCGCCCCGGTGGCTTTCATCTGGTTCGGCAAGAGCGGCGCCGAGATCTGTGCCCAGATGAAAGATCCCAAGCGCAACGGCGGTCGCGACGCCGCTGGTCTCGTCGGGCATTTGCGGCACGATGCCTCGCTGAGCGGCTTCATCCCGCGCGGCTGGGCGCCCGGAGCCGGCCGCTCAACGCCGCCCGGCACCTTCGAGGATCACGTCAAGGACATGGCGATGTGGGGCGCGGCCGGACAACCCTGTCCGAATTGAGGCGGTCTCCGCCGCGGCAAGGCGATCCCAGATAGCATTATCGAAAGGAGAAAACCATGACCCAACACGTCCTCTTCATTGTCACCAACGCAGCCGTGATCGGACCGCATAGTCGCAAGACCGGCTTCTTTTTCGCCGAGGTTGCCCATCCTTTCGAGGTGCTCGACAAGGCTGGGATCGCGGTGGAGTTCGCGTCGCCGGCCGGGGGGTGGACGCCTTACGATGCATATGACGAGAAAGATCCTGCTCAGAAGGATTTCCTCGCCAGCAAACCCTTTCGCCGCCTGAATCACAGCCGTAAATTATCCGAGGTGGATGCCGCCGACTACGACGCCATCCTGATACCCGGCGGTCTTGGTCCCATGGTGGACATCCAGCGCAATGCGGCGGTCCAAAGTGCCGTTGTGCGAGCCTGGAGCACCGGCAAGCTCGTCGCCGCTGTCTGTCACGGGCCGTGCGCGCTGCTTGGCGTCGACCTCGGCGATGGCGTCCCGTTCGTGCGCGGCAAGAAGCTGACATCCTTTTCGAAGAAGGAAGAGTACGACTATGCGCGCGATGACGTACCTTACGAGCTCGAGGATGCGTTGAGGGCAGAGGGTGCCGAGTACTCGTCCGCGGCCAATTGGCAACCTCACGTCGTCGTCGATGGCCGGCTCATCACGGGCCAGAACCCCGCCTCTGCCGGAGCGCTCGGAAAAGAGTTGCTGGCCGCCCTCAAGGATAGGAGCAGCGGCGCGAAAACCTGAAGATTCGCAAGGACGAATTCGAGCGGGATGGGCGCGGCATCTGAAGCTGTGCTTACATCCCTCTTTGCAGCAGGGCTATCGCATTTGGGAGTTTCCCCGGCGGCCATCCTTCGAGACGCCCGCTATGGGCGGGCTCCTCAGGATGAGGGCGGAGTGCGCGGCAGCCATTTCAACGAGCACTGATGCTGACTAGCCTCATCCTGAGGAGGCGCGTCAGCGCCGTCTCGAAGGACGAGGCGCAGGCCGCCGCCACAAGTCATATCCGATTGCTCTGCTATTTGCAGCTCTGGCAGATCATCAGCTTTCGCTTCAACGCCTCATCTTCTTGATCGAGACCATCCGGATCGGACCTGGCGTCCCTTGCTGCGCGTGAACGCACGGCCGGCGTCACGCGGCTCGGAGTGCCAACGTCATCGACGGTGCCGACGCTGAAGCCATCGTAGTCGGCGGCCGGATTCGGTTGAGGCCGGCCAATCACGGAAGGCTCCCTGCTGGACGTCGCTGCTGGAGTTCCGTTCGTCGTTACCCGGGCGGGCTTGGTGGCACCCGGGCGTGGCGGCGCTGCATCGGGCCGAGCAAGCGAAACCGGCGGCGCGGCCGAAGTTTGGCCTCTGGCGCTGTCGTGCGGCCAGGCGACGACAGACATGAGGCCGATCGTCAGGAGCATCACGCGTCTCATCCGCATTCTCTCGGCAGCGCTGGTTGATCGATTGACGGCATGGCTCGTCGAGCCCGTTCCGCCGGAGAATATCAGCACCCAGAGGGCCGTCAAAGCGCCGTAGCCTGGATGAAGCGAGGCGCAATCCGGATTATTGTTTCCGCCGGCGCTACGCCGTTTCCTGCAGCGCCCGCCGCAGCCTTCGGATGATGACGCCGCGGGCGCGGTCGTCGGCGGCGGCTGCGACGCGATCGTTGATGTCGAGCATCAGCTCGGACATCTCGTTGTGCCAGTCGAGACGCGTCACGGCCTCCGGCGACAGTCGCCGGCGACGATCGGCGTCGAGCACGCGCGGTTCGGGTGCCGCGAGCTCGAAAGTGTCGTCCAGCATCGGCTGGTAGATCCTGGCCGCGGGAATGATGCGCTCGGCGATGCGCTCGGCCAGGCCCGCAACCGCCGCTTCCTCGCCGTGGACCAGGAACAGCCCGCGCGCGATGGGACGACGCGCCGCGATCCAGCTGGCCATGCCGGCTCCGTCGGCATGACCCGAATATTCGTCGATCATGCGGATGCGGGCGGCGACCTTGATCTCGTCGCCCTGGATGCGGACGGCCTTGGCCCCGTTCTGAAGGAAGCGGCCGAGCGTGCCGTTGGCCTGGAAGCCGGCCAGAAGCACGGTCGCGCGCTCGTTCCACAGCCAGCGCTTCAGATGATGGCGGATCCGGCCCGCATCGCACATGCCGCTCGCGGCGATGATGATGTGAAATCCGGACAGACGCATGATCGCCTTGCTCTCGTCCGCGGTCTCGGTGAATTTCAGATGCGGCGAGTTGAGCAGGCGCGTGGCGTCGACCGACGGATCGAGGCTCTCGGAATGGCGGCGGAACACTTCGGTCGCGCGGATCGCGAGCGGTGAATCGAGGAAAATCGGCGCCGTCGGAATCTCGCGGTGCTCCATCAGGTCGACGAGATCGACGATCAGCTCCTGGGTGCGCTCGACCGCGAAGGCCGGCAGCAGCAGCGCGCCGCCGGCCGCCGCGGCATCGCGCACCTCGGCCGCGAGGTGCTTGCGGCGAAGCGCAGGTGTCGTGGCCTCGCGCGCGCGGTCGCCATAGGTCGATTCCGAGATGACGTAGTCGAAATCGCTCGGCGCTTCGGGATCGGGCTGGAGCAGCTTGGCCTCCGGCCCGACGTCGCCGGAGACGAGCACGCGCAGCGGCCGCGCCGCGCCTTGCTCGGCGATTTCCAGCTCGATCGAGGCGGAGCCGAGCAAATGGCCGGCGTTCCAGTAGCGTGCGCGGACGCCGGGGATCACGTCGGTCCATCGTTCGTAGTCGACGGCGCGGAACGATCGCAGCGATGCGATCGCGTCGGCCTGCGTGTAGATCGGCTCGACCTCCTTGCGCCCGCGCGAAGCATTGCGCCGGTTGAGCTGCTTGACCTCCGATTCCTGGATGTTGCCGGCATCGGGCAGCATGTAGGAGCAGAGGTCGATCGTGCCGCGCGTCGCCAGGATCGGCCCCTCGAAGCCCGCGCGCACGAGCTTCGGCAAGAGACCGCTATGGTCGATGTGAGCGTGCGTGAGCAGCACCGCATCGATGTCGGCGGGGCGAAACGGAAAGGCGCGATAATTGAGCTCCTTCAGCGTCTTCTGGCCCTGGAACAATCCGCAATCGACCAGGAAACAGCCGCTTGCGGTCTGGAACAGATAGCTCGAGCCGGTCACGGTGCGGGTGGCACCGCAGAATCGAACGGTGATGCTCATCTGTCATTCTCCGAGGGGCTTGCCGTTGATCGCATAGCCGTCGTCGGCCGCAGTCGCGCTGGCCGCCAAATCGTGCTCCGACCGGCCGAACGTGTAGACGCGATAGAGTGGCTCGCCCTGCTCGACGCGGTCGCCGATCTTCTTGAACAGGCGGATGCCTGCGCCCTTGTCGAGCGGCGCGCCGGCGGTGCGGGCGAGGCGGTTCAGACGCAGGCAGTCGATTGCGGACACGATGCCATCATGCCTCGCCTCGACGTCGAAGCTGAGCGGTCCGAGCTCGTTGCTGCATGTCGAGGGGCCCTGTGCGTCGATGATCTTCTGCATCTGCTTCAGTGCCGCGCCGCTATCCAGCAGTTCGCGCGCCCGGGCATAGCCGGCCCCGCCGCGCAGCTTGGGATCGTATTCCAGCAGATGGGCGGCGAGCCGGAGCGACTTCTCGCGCAGATCGCGCGGCGCATCCTTGTCATTGCCGAGCACCGCCATGACGTCGTTGGCCTCCAGCACCGGCCCAATGCCGTTGCCGATCGGCTGGCTGCCGTCGGTCGTGATCACCTCGACCGTCCGGCCGAAGCGGTCGCCGACGAATTCGAACAGCTTTCGCAGCCGCATGGCCTCGACGCCGCCGGTGACCTTCGCGGTCGGCCCGACCGGAATGTCGATCAGCAGATGGGTCGAGCCTGCCGCGATCTTCTTGGACATGATGGACGCGACCATCTGCTCGCGAGTATCCAGGCTCAGCGGGCGCTCGACCGAGATCAGGACGTCGTCGGCCGGCGACAGGTTCACGTGCCCGCCCCAGATCAGGCAGCCGTTGCAGGAGGAGACGATCGCCTTCATCTCCTCGACGGAGATATTCACCCGCGCCAGCACCTCCATCGTGTCGGCGGTGCCGGCCGGCGAGGTGATCGCGCGCGAGGAGGTCTTCGGGATCGGCAGGCCATGCGCGGCGACGATCGGCACCACCACCATCGAGGTGCGGTTGCCGGGGATGCCGCCGATGCAATGCTTGTCGACGACGACAGGGGTCGGCCAGACCAATTGCGTGCCGGCCTGCGCCATGGCCCCCGTGAGGGCGAGCAGCTCGTCGCTGGTGATGAAGCTCGCCGACCCGATCAGGAAGGCGGCGATCTCCATGTCGGAGTAGCGATAATGGGCAAGGTCGCTGATGATCGCGCCGATCTCGGCCTGGCTCAGAGTTCGTCCGCGGATCTTCGCACGCACCGCTTCCAGGCTCTCCGGAGGCGAGGCGGGCCTGACCGTGACCTCCGTTCCGACCGCTTCGGCGAAGCGCCGGAACGCAGGCTCGGAGAGGCCGATCTCGTCGGGAGCCGCGAGCGTATCGTCGTCCGTGATCAGCAGGGTCGCCAGCAGAACCTTGCCGCCCTGACGAAGCTCGACGCGGCTGAAACCGCGGAAGATCTCCGCGCGCAGCGCCTTGGAGCGCCTCGAGACGACGACGACGTTCTCACGGCCGGTGTCGAGGCGGACGCGGCGGATCTTCAGTTGGGAATGCGGAAGGTCTGGATGCATGGACGGGCCGGCAGCAGGGAGTCGGACCTCCATGCTTAGACGTCGCCGTCCCGATGCTGTTGACCCAGATCATGGCCCGCCGCTCCGGCGGGCAGCCGCTGCGCAGGCCGTTGGCCGGCGGTTACTTCATCGCCGTGCTGACCGAGTTGAACTTGTTGTTGAGCAGCGCAGCGCCCGTGCTGTTGACGATGGTCACGATTGCCAGAGCGATCCCTGCGGCGATCAGGCCGTACTCGATTGCGGTTGCGCCATTCTCATCGGCAAGGAAGGACCTAAGCAGACGCATTGCCAACTCCTGTTCATCCGATCCGATGGATGGTCGCGTCGTTATCGGACTTGCAAATCGATCGAATAAATCTTCGAGCGCGCCAAAACACGGCGATCGCACCTTACCTCGTACGACGGCATTCATTAAATTAGGGTTCCGTCGATCTGTTCAAATGAAGTCAAACCGACAGCCTGTTGCATTGCCCCCATTGGCTTGGCCGCTTAACCGATTGTTGAGCCTGTTCGTCAACGAATAGGCAAGGATGTCTCGATCGCGCTCATCCGCGCCGGCCGTCCGCATTCAGCGCCCGCAACATCGCGATGCGGGCGAACATCACCCAGCCGCCGCCGGTCTCGGCCGCATTGATCAAGGTCTCGATCGCCGTCTGCCAATGCGCCTCGTGCTGAGCGTCCTCGGGCAGCTCCATGATGTAGTCGGCGGCTTCTTGAAGCGTGAACAACTTGCGCTTGTTGCTCACGCGGACGGGATCGTCGAACGCCGTCGACCAGGGCATGTCAGGCCGGCCGATCGGCGAGGAGAGACATCACGGCGTGATCGCGGGGCGTGGTGCTGTCAGCCGGCCTTCTTTGCCCGCGCCGGCGCGCGCACCGGCTTGTCGGCGGCCTTCTTCGGCGTGGTCGCAGCCTTCGCCGCAGCGTCCTTGCCGCCCTTGCCTGATATCGGCAGCAGCATCTCGCGCTGGCCCTCGACGCGCTTCTTCGGCTTCTTGGCCTTGGTGTCCTTGGCGGTCTCCTTGTCCGTGTCCCTGGCGACCTTCGCCGCGGGGGCCGCGTCCTTCTCGTTCGCGATGCTCTTCTTCAGCGCGTCCATCAAGCTGATGACGTTGCCGCCGGTCTTCGGTGCGGCCTTGGCGGTGATCGGCATGCCGCTGCGCTTCTTGTTGATGAGATCGATCAGAGCGGTCTCGTAATGATCCTCGAACAGCTCGGGCTCGAACGCGCCGGACTTCTTCTCGACGATGTGCTTGGCGAGGTCGAGCATGTCCCTCGTCAGCTTCACGTCCTGGATGTCGTCGAAATATTCCTTCTCGCTGCGGACCTCGTAGGGGTAGCGCAGCAGCGTGCCCATCAGCCCGTTCTCGAGCGGCTCCAGCGCGATGATGTGCTCGCGGTTGGTCAGCACCACGCGGCCGATCGCGACCTTGTCCATGCTGCGGATGGTCTCGCGGATCACCGCATAGGCGTCGTGGCCGACCTTGCCGTCCGGCACGAGGTAGTAGGGGCGGATCAGATAGCGGTTGTCGATGTCGGCCTTGGGCACGAACTCGTCGATCTCGATCGTGTGGGTGGAATCGAGCGCGATGTCGTCCAGCTCGTCCTTGGTGACCTCGATATAAGTGTCGGTGTCGACCTTGTAGCCCTTGACGATGTCCTCGGAGGTCACCTCGTCGCCGGTCTCGGCATCGACCTTGAGATACTTGATGCGGTGGCCGGTCTTGCGGTTGATCTGGTTGAACGAAACCTTCTCCGTATCCGAAGTAGCCGGATAGAGCGCGACCGGGCAGGTCACGAGCGACAGACGCAGAAAACCCTTCCAATTGGCGCGGGGGGCCATGGGCTACTCCAGACGCAACAGCGGACAAGCTTTGAGGATACCATCGCCCAGTTGCGAATCATAGCAACCGCCGGCGCGGAATCTTGCAACGGCGTTAATCGCCGCCTGCGCCGTGTTTGCTGGACCGGAACATCGCCCGAGATGACGCGTTGCCCCGGCAATTCATCGCCGAGGAGGTCGCGGCCATCCGACGCGACAGCCACAGATCGAGGTCACCATGGCAACCAGGCGAGAGCAGAACCGGATCGTCGAAACTCCGACCGAGGCGCGCCAGGGCGAGCCCGGACCTTCGGTGGCGGCGCTGCTCGCCATCTCGACCGGGCTTGCGATCCTGATCCTCGCCGTCGTCTGGTTCGTGTTCTTCCGGACCTGACGGCCGGATCAGCACGCCGGCACCTTCCGGCTCGCCGCGCGATGCGGCACGTTGCGCCCACCATGCCGCCGGCTCCTCCGGCGGCATGGTGGGCGCAGTCGCATTTGCGCGCGCCGGGTCGTACATGACCAAAAAGTAACGTAGCCCGGTTCCCTGCGTTCATATTCAGTTCACGCCCGAATTGCTCATCTGTGGCGGTGTTCATGTCGCCTGTTCTTGCAGCCTATCCTTGGAGAGAAGCGTGCGCCTGCTCGTTGTTGAGGACGACCCCGATCTCAATCGCCAGCTCACCAAGGCGCTGACCGACGCCGGCTATGTCGTCGATCGGGCTTTCGACGGGGAGGAGGGGCACTATCTCGGCGACAACGAGCCGTATGACGCCGTGGTGCTCGATATCGGCCTGCCGAAGAAGGACGGCATCTCGGTGCTGGAAGCCTGGCGCCGCAACGGCCGCACCATGCCGGTCCTGATCCTCACTGCACGCGACCGCTGGAGCGACAAGGTGCAGGGCTTCGATGCCGGCGCCGACGACTACGTCGCAAAGCCGTTCCACCTGGAGGAGGTGCTGGCGCGCATCCGCGCCCTGCTGCGCCGCTCCACCGGCCATGCCCAGAGCGAATTGACCTGCGGCCCGGTTACGCTCGACACCCGAACCGGCCGGGTCAGCGTGTCGGGCAATCCCATCAAGATGACCTCGCACGAATATCGGCTTCTGGCCTACTTGATGCACCATTCCGGGCGGGTGGTCTCGCGCACCGAGCTGGTCGAGCATCTCTACGACCAGGATTTCGACCGCGACTCCAACACCATCGAGGTCTTCGTCGGCCGCATCCGCAAGAAGCTCGACGTCGACATCATCCAGACCGTCCGCGGCCTGGGCTATCTCCTGACCCCGCCGCCGGCCCCGGGCGCCTGAGGCGTTCCGGCCTTTGAAGTATCTTGGCTTGACGGGAGGCCGAACAGGGCCCTTGGTCCGGTCATGACGTCCGACCACCTGCCATCCTGCGCCGCCCGGGATCATTCCGATGGCCGCTAGCTCGCTTGCGAACCGACTGTTCCTGTCGGCGACCGCCTGGCTCGTGGTGATCCTGGCCATCACAGGCGTGGTGCTGTCGTCAGTCTACAAGAACGCCACCGAGCGCGCCTTCGACCGCCGGCTCAATCTCTATCTGCGCACCCTCATCGCCGAGGTCGCAACGCCCGACGAGCCGCCGGACCGCCAGTTCCAGTCGCTTGGCGAGCCCCTGTTCGACCTGCCGCTGTCCGGCTGGTACTGGCAGATCACGCGGACCGACACCGAAAAGCCGGAAGTGCGCTCCTCGCGCTCGCTTTGGGACAAGAAGCTACCGAAGCTCGAAGAGCAGGGTGCCGAGCTCACCGCCGCCGGCATCCGCCTCGCCTATGTCGACGGGCCGGAAGGGCAGAATCTGCGCATGGTGGAACGGCCGGTCGATCTCGGTGCCGACGGCAAATTTCTGGTCAGCGTCGCCGGGGACGATACCGAGATTTTCGACGAGACACGCAGCTTCGACTACTATCTCGGCGGCACCTTCACGGCGCTCGGCATCGTGCTGCTGCTGACGACCGTGTTCCAGGTCCGTTTCGGCCTTGCACCGCTCAAGCGCATCTCGGACGCGATCGCCGACATCCGCTCCGGGCGGGCCGAACGGCTCGAGGGCGAATTCCCGGTCGAGATCGCGCCGCTGGCGCGCGAGACCAACGCGCTGATCGACGCCAATCGCGAGATCGTCGAGCGGGCGCGCACCCATGTCGGCAATCTCGCTCATGCGATCAAGACGCCGCTTTCGGTCATCGTCAACGAAGCCAGCGCGCATGCCGCCGATCCGTTCGCGGAGAAGGTGATGGAGCAGGCGGATGTGATGCGCGACCAGGTCGCCCATCATCTGGAGCGCGCCCGCATCGCGGCACGGGTCTCGGTGGTCGCGACCGTGACGGAGGTGGCGCCTGCCATCGAGGGGCTGCGGCGGACCATGGAGAAGATCCATCGCGACCGCGGCATCGTGGTCGAGGCCAAGGCCGATCCATCCGCCAAGTTCCGGGGCGAGCGGCAGGATCTTGAGGAGATGGTCGGCAATCTCGTCGACAATGCCTGCAAATGGGCGGCCTCCCGCGTCCTCATTGAGGTCCTGGTCGAGCCGCAACAGCGGGCCGGCGCCGGCCCGCGTTTGCGGGTCATCGTCGACGACGACGGCCGTGGTCTGTCGGAAGCCGAGCGCGCCCAGGTCGCCCGGCGCGGCAAGCGCCTCGACGAGTCCAAGCCCGGGTCGGGACTGGGGCTGTCGATCGTGACCGACCTCGCGGCCCTCTATGGCGGCAGCCTTTCGCTCGGCAGCGCTCCGACTGGGGGTCTGCGCGCCGAGCTGGTTCTTCCCGGACTATAATCCCTTGTTTCGACGACAATTTCCGGCGCGGCCGAGGCTCCTCCAGCGAAGCATGGGAGGCATTCGAGGCAGCTTCCTAAACGGCTTCTTAAGTGGGGACCCCCTATGATCGCGCCGGACCCATCCCATGTCCGCCATTTTACCGTGCATTACCCGGGCGCATGAGCCAGACATCGATCGAGCGGCTGAGGGAATATCTCGCGCAGCTCCCGCCGCAGTCGCAGGCACTGCTGATGCGGGAGTTCGAGCGTGCGCTGGAGCGCGGCCAGGACACGGCGGTGGCCACCCTCGTGCTCGAGCAGCTGCGCAAGATCGTCCGCAAGAGCGAGGCCGACGAGGCTTTGCCGCCGCGCACGGACGATCTGTCGCGGCTCCTATTCCAGGTGTTGGAACCGTTCCTCGTCGAAGCGGGCACTCCTGTCAGGGCCGGCCAGATTCGCCGCTCCTCGCTGCAGCCGATCTGGCAGTGGCTTGGCCGTGACGGCGCACCGGACAAGGTGAACGAATTCGAGGCGGCGCTGGCGCGCATGCCGGCGGACAGTGCTGGGCAGGTCGAAGCCCTGGCGCAGAAGCTTCAGGCGGTGGCCGCGGACGCCATCTTCGAGCTGACGGGGCCGGGCGGCGGCGACAAGTCGCGGGCGCTGGCCCGGGTCGGACCGCCCAACGTGATCGAGGATCTCTATTCGATCGGTGCGGTGCTCCAGGTCCGGGACGCCATTGCGACATTGAACGAGAAATTACCGCGCACCTTGCGGGCCTTCGGGGATTCCCAGATCGCCTCGGTGACGTCGGCGCTCAACATTCCGGCGCTTCAGACGCCGCAGATGCTGCCTTTCGCCTTGTCGATCGTCGTGCAGCGGATGACCGCGCCCTGGCAGATCATCCGCCTTGCGGTCAAGATAGCGGCGTCCGATGACGAGATCCGCGTCGCGGCGACGCCCTACGGTATGGCCGTCCCGATGGCCCTGCACGATTTGTCCTGCGTCGCCGCGGTCCTGCGCATGGACATCAAGCGCGGCCATTTCGACAATGTCGCCGGCAACCTCAAGACGCTGCACGACGGCGTGCGCGGACTGCGCACCGAGCTCGACCTGCGCAACGATTCGACCTGGGGCAAGCAACTGACGTCGATCCGGGCCGACATCTCCAATGCGCTGCAGTCCGAGATCGACAGCGTTCCCGGCCGCGTCCGCCGCATCCTGCGCCAGCGCCCCGAAAAGGACATTCCGCCGGGCGCGCGGATCGACAGCACCGAAGTCGAGGAAACGGTGGCACTGATCGACTTCGTCGCGACGTGCCGCAACTATGCGAGCGAGCTTGCGATCAACGAGGTGACGCTGCGTACCTTCTCCGATCTCCAGCAATATGTGGAACGGTCGACCGAGCAGCTGGTGCAGTCGCTGCGTGCCGCCGATCACAAGGTCCGCACCTATCGGCAGCAGCAGGTGCAGGCCGCGATCCGCTTCTGCCAGGTGCTGTTCGGCGACGATTACGCCTCATTGATGAGCCGGGCCGCCGAAAATGCACTCACGGGCGAGCGCAAATCGTCGCGCGCAGGCTGATCGGCGCGCATTTTTCCTGATCACAATTTTAAGTTGACGACGCCGATGGCGCACCGTACTTTCGCGGTGCAAGTCTGGAAATTTCCATCTGTAGGCGCATGAAACCGGTCATCAGCTCGATTGAAATTGAGAACCGCGTCATCGTTGCCAAGTATCAACGGCTGATGGTTGGAGCCAAGGTGGTGCTGGTCGAGAAGGCCAGCGATCGGCAGCTGCCTGAGACCGCCACCAGGGTTGCATCTCGGGTTCCGGTCGGAGCGCTGCGCATCAGATTGCCGGATGCAATCAAGCCGGGAACATACTTCCTAAAGGCCTTCGACGGGCACGGCGAGCAGGCCGCGCAAAGTGTCGACTTCGAGATCGGCTAAGCCGTTGGATTTTCACCTTTTCGGCACTACATGCGGTTGCGCCGCCTTGACAATTGTCAATTGCCGCATCGTCCGGCCGTGGTGTAAAGGCACCTACAGGCGCGGTTCGGGCGCCGCCGGAAGCTTGCCAGATGACGCTATGGTTCGTGTTCGCGCTGATGACGGTCGCGGCGATTTTCGCCGTGCTCTTGCCGCTTGGCCGCACCAGCCGCGCACAAGATCAGGGCAGCGAGGTCGCGGTCTACAAGGACCAGCTGGCCGAGATCGAGCGTGATCTCGCCGCAGGGTTGATCTTGGCGCCGGAGGCGGAGGCTGCGCGCGTCGAGGTCAGCCGCAGGCTGCTCGCGGCGGCGGCCAGCGAGCCGGCAACGGCGCCGAAGTCGAACCTCAAATGGCGCCGTGCGGCGGCCGTGCTGGCGCTTGCCGGACTGCCGCTCATCGCGGCCGGCGTCTACATGCCACTCGGCTCGCCCCGGCTGCAGGACTTTCCCCTTGCGCAGCGGGAGCGCGGGGGTGGCATGGCGCAGTCGCTCGAGAACCTCGTCGTGCAGGTCGAGCAGCATCTTGAGAAGAATCCGACGGACGGGCGCGGCTGGAACGTGCTCGCGCCGGTTCTGGAGCGGCTCGGCCGCTTCGACGACGCGGTGCGCGCCTATCGCAACTCGCTCACCTACAATGGCGAAAGCGCGGAGCGCAGGTCCGATCTCGGCGAAGCGATCTCGGCTGCCGCCGGCGGCGTGGTGACCGCCGAGGCCAAGGCCGAATTCGAGCGCGCACACGCCTTGAACGCCGACGATCCCAAGGCGAATTACTTTCTGGGCCTTGCCGCCGAGCAGGACGGCCGCAAGGACGACGCGGCCAATATCTGGCGCGCGCTGCTTGCGAAAGCGCCTGCGGATGCGCCGTGGCGTGCCCTGGTGCAGTCCTCGCTGGCGCGGGTCGGTGGGGGCGGCACGCTGCCGGCGCTGTCCGACGAGACGATTGCTGCCTCCAAGGACATGGCCGAAACCGATCGCAACGCCATGGTGCGCGGCATGGTCGATCGTCTCGCGACGCGGCTGAAACAGAACGGCGACGATGTCGAGGGCTGGCTGCGTCTGGTGCGCGCCTATCTCGTGATGGGCGAGCGGGACAAGGCAATGGGCGCTTCGGCCGATGCCCGGCAGGCGGTTGCCAGCAACGCCGAGCGGCTGCGCCAGCTCAACGAAGGCCTGAAGACTCTCGGGATCGGCGGATGATTTCGGGACGACAGATGCGGAGAACGGATACGCCATGACGCGCAAGCAGCGACGTATGACCATCATCGGCGGATCGCTCGCCGTGCTCGCGCTCGCGGCCGCGCTGGTGCTCAACGCGCTGCGCGACTCCATCGTGTTCTTCTCGACCCCGACCATGGTCGCCGAGAAGCATGTCGAGCCCGGCAAGCGGTTTCGCCTCGGCGGCCTGGTGCAGCCCGGCTCGCTCCAGCGCGGCGACAATCTTGCGGTGACGTTCGAGGTCGCCGACGGCAACGCCAAGCTGCCGGTCGCCTTCAAAGGCATTCTGCCCGATCTGTTCCGCGAAGGGCAGGGCGTCGTCGCGGAAGGCGCACTCGATGCCAACGGCGTGTTCAAGGCCGATACCGTCCTTGCCAAGCACGACGAGACCTACATGCCCAAGGACGTCGCCGATGCCCTGAAGAAGCAGGGGCACTGGAAGGACGATTACGGTCCCCAAGGTTCCGGCACCCAAGCTTCTGGCGCTGCCACCCCCGCGGCGACGACCGCGCAGGGTAATCCGCAGGGAGCGGTGCGGTGATCGCGGAATCAGGACATTACGCGCTGGTGCTGGCGCTCGCCCTCGCACTGATCCAGTCCGTCGTGCCGCTGATCGGCGCGCGCCTTGGCGACGCCGCCCTGATGAACGTGGCGCGCTCGACCGCACTGGCTCAGCTGCTGTTCGTCGGCGCCTCGTTCACGACGCTGGTGATGCTGCACGTGAACTCGGATTTCTCCGTCGCCAACGTCTACGAGAATTCCCACTCGATGAAGCCGCTGCTCTACAAGATTACCGGCGTGTGGGGAAACCATGAAGGCTCGATGCTGCTGTGGGTGTTGATCCTCGCGCTGTTCGGCGGCTTGGTCGCCAGCTTCGGCAATAATCTGCCGCTCTCGCTGCGCGCGCATGTGCTGGCTGTGCAGGCCTGGGTCGCCAGCGCGTTCTACCTCTTCATCCTGATGACATCGAACCCTTTCCTGCGCATCGCCAGCCCGCCGATCGAAGGACGCGATCTCAATCCCGTGCTTCAGGACATCGGTCTCGCCGTGCATCCCCCGATGCTCTATCTCGGCTATGTCGGCTTCTCGATCTCGTTCTCCTTCGCGATCGCGGCGCTGATGGAGGGACGGATCGATGCGGCCTGGGCGCGCTGGGTGCGGCCCTGGACGCTGGTCGCCTGGATCTTCCTGACCCTCGGCATCGCCATGGGCTCGTACTGGGCCTATTACGAGCTCGGCTGGGGCGGCTGGTGGTTCTGGGATCCGGTGGAGAACGCTTCGCTGATGCCGTGGCTCGCCGGCACCGCGCTCTTGCATTCGGCGCTGGTGATGGAGAAGCGCAACGCGCTGAAGGTCTGGACCATCCTGCTCTCGATCCTGACCTTCTCGCTGTCGCTGCTCGGCACCTTTCTGGTGCGCTCGGGCGTCATCACCTCGGTGCACGCCTTCGCCACCGATCCGACCCGCGGCGTGTTCATCCTCTTGATCCTGTGCCTGTTCATCGGCGGCAGCCTGTCGCTGTTCGCGGGCCGCGCCACCTCGCTGAAGCAGGGCGGCCTGTTCGCGCCGATCTCGCGCGAGGGCGCGCTAGTGCTGAACAATCTGCTGCTCACCGTGGCCTGCGCGGTGGTGCTGTTCGGCACGCTCTATCCGCTCGCGATGGAGATGCTCACCGATTTCAAGATGTCGGTCGGCGCACCCTTCTACAATCTGAGCTTCGCGCCGCTGTTCGCGCTGCTGCTGCTCGCGGTGCCGTTCGGGCCGATGCTGGCGTGGAAGCGCGGCGACCTGCTCGGCGTGATGCAACGTCTGCTCGCGGCCGGCGTTGCCGGACTGGTCGTGGTCGCCATCGTCTGGGCCTGGGTGCGGGGCGGCAGCGCGCTGGCGCCGCTCGCGATCGGCCTCGGCGTCTTCGTCATCGCCGGCGCGGTCACCGATCTGGTCGAGCGGACGGGCCTGGTGCGCCTGCCGTTCGCAACGGTGCTGCACCGGGCGCGCGGCCTGCCGCGCTCGGCCTGGGGCACCGCGTTCGCGCATGCCGGCCTCGGCGTTGCGCTGATCGGGATCGTCTGCGAGACCACCTGGAACAGCGAATACATCGCGACCATGAAACCGAACGAGACTGCCCATGTCGCCGGCTACGATCTGAAGCTCGACGGACTGTTTCAACGCCAGGGCCCGAACTACCGCGAGATGATCGCAGAGTTCAAGATCAGCCGCGATGGCGAGGCGGTCACGGTGATGACGCCGTCCAAGCGCAGCTTCACCACCCGCGGCTCCTCGACGACGGAGGCCGCGCTGTTGACCAGCGGCGCGAGCCAGCTCTACGTCTCGCTCGGCGACGCCACCGCCGAAGGCGCCATCGCCGTGCGCATCTATCACAAGCCGCTGGTTCTCCTGATCTGGTGGGGACCGGTGCTGATGGCGTTCGGCGGCGTGCTCTCACTCTCCGACCGCCGTCTGCGGGTCGGCGCGCCGAAGCCGGCGCGGGCCAAGCAGCGCCTCCAGCCCGCGGAATGACCCGATGCGCCGGATGATGGCCGCGTTCATCGCGTTGGTGTTGCTGGCTTTGCCGGCGGCCCACGCCGTGCAGCCCGACGAGATCATGCCGGATCCGGTGAAGGAATCGCGCGCGCGCGAATTGTCGCGCGAGCTTCGCTGCATGGTTTGCCAGAATCAGTCGATCGACGATTCCGATGCGCCGCTGGCACGCGATCTCAGACTGCTGGTGCGCGAGCGCATCGCGGCCGGCGACAGCAATTCGCAGGTGCTCGATTTCCTGGTGGCGCGGTACGGCGAGTTCGTGCTGCTCAAGCCGCGCTTCGAGCTGCAGACCCTGCTGCTGTGGCTGCTCGGGCCGGTGCTGCTGATCGGCGGCGGCCTGGCGCTGTGGCTGCAAATCCGCCGCCGCTCGCGAACTGGTGTGGACGTACCGGCACCGCCGCTCACGCCCGACGAGAAGGCACGGCTCGCGGCCTTGATGTCGGACGAACCCAAATCGCCCTGAAGCCGTCTACGTCGTGCCACGCAGTGCGCGGCAACGGCTGCGTGGTTCATGCTAAATTGACCTTTGTCTGGAAGCTTGTCGCGAGATTTGATTCCAGCTCCTGAGTCCCCCGATGTTCGCGAACAGCAATCTGACGATCCGCTTCCTGGTCGGCGCCGTCGTCGCTGCGTTATTGTTCCTGCTTGGCATCGGCGGCGGCACCGGCTTCATCGCGGTCCTCTATCTCAACAACGAGATCACCAGCCTGTCCTCGAACTTCGCCGCGCTGAGCGGCCCGGCGCGCGACCATGCCATGCAGATCTACCAGCAGGCGCAGACCGCGTTTTCTTATTTCCTGGTCGCCTGCGGCGTGATCGCCGTCGTCGCTTTCGCGATCTGCTTCACCACCTGGTTCGCCGTGCGCAACGGCATCCTCAATCCCCTCGCGGCCATCGTGCATGCCATGCGCGAGGTTGCCGACCAGAAGTTCGAGACATCAGTCCCGGGGCTCGGCCGCACCAACGAGATCGGCCTGCTCGCCGGTGCGCTGGAGGTGTTCAAGACCAACGGCATCGAGCGGCGCCGCCTCTCCGAGCAGCAGCTGCATGAAGCGCAGCATCAGGCCGAGCGGTCGAAATTCCTCGATAACAGGATCAAGCGCTTCAACGATCTCGTCGCCAGTGTCGTCGCCAGCGTGGCGTCATCGGCCGTGCATCTGAAGACCAACGCGGAGACGGTGTCGCGGACCGCCAACGACACCAGCACCAAGGCCAATGCGGTCGCGAGCGCGGCGAGCCAGGCCAGCGCCAGCGTGCAGACGGTTGCAGGGTCCGCCGAGGCGATGACGAACTCGATCGGCACGATCAGCCGCCGCGTCACGGACGCGACACAGCGCGCCGAAGGCGCTGCAAGCCAGGCGGAGAAGAGCCGCGATACCATTCACACGCTGTCGGATGCCGCCGAAAAGATCGGTGAGGTCGTCCAGCTCGTCCAGGCGATCGCATCGCAGACCAATCTCCTGGCGCTCAACGCCACCATCGAGGCGGCACGGGCCGGCGAAGCGGGCAAGGGGTTTGCGGTGGTCGCCTCGGAAGTGAAGAACCTGGCGCATCAGACCAGCAAGGCGACGGAGGAGATCACCTCGCAGGTCGCCAGCATTCAGGGCATCACCGCGGAGACCCGCGGCGCGATCGACGGCATTTCCAGGACGCTGTCGGAGATCTCGTCGATCATGTCAGGCATCGAGGTCGACACAGCCCAGCAGCGCAACGCCACACAGGAGATCACGCGCAGCGCCCAGGACGCCGCGCGCGGAACCCTCGACGTCTCCAACCATATCGTCCAGATCACCTCCACCTCGGCCGAGACCGGCCGCATGGCGGCCGAAGCCAGGGATTCGGCCGTCGATCTGTCGCGGCAGGCCGAGACCTTGAAGCGCGAAGTCGACGAGTTCATCGTCAGTGTCAGGGCGAGCTGAGGGGCCAGAATTCGCGCCTGCCGCCTTGTCGGGGAACTCGATTAAGTTCCTGTAAGACCACGATTTTTGGCCTGTGCTAAACTGCCGCATCGGCCTCGACCATCATTACGAAAGTTTAACCCCGCCGCCAGCGCGCGGTAAGGCGGGAGTCCCCATCTTCAGGTCCGCAAGGTGCCGGCATCCGGCACCAACAGGAATTCAGGGCTCTGGAGATTTCCGCATGAACGATCGTATCGACCTTTCGAACCTCCCGTCCTACCGGCAGCCGCGCCGGTCGGTGTTTTCCGCGCGCAAGCTCGCGCTGATGGCTTCCGTCGTCGCCGGTCTCGGCGCGGCCGTCTATGGCTTCAGCCCGTCGACCTCGCCGGCCGACCTGTTCTCCAGCCCGGCGCATGCGCAGGTCAACAACGAGGTCCGCAAGGTCGAGCGTCCGGTCGGATTCGCCGACGTCGTCGAGCGCGTGAAGCCTTCGGTGATCTCGGTCAAGGTCAACATGAAGGAGAAGACCGCCAGCAATGACGACGGCGACGATTCCTCCTCGCCGTTCCAGCCGGGCTCGCCGATGGAGCGCTTCTTCCGCCGCTTCGGTGGTCCGGATGGTTTGCCCCCCGGCCTGAAGGGCGGCCGTGGCCGCGTCGTGCAGGGGCAGGGCTCCGGCTTTTTCATCTCGGCTGACGGCTATGCCGTGACCAACAACCACGTGGTCGATGGCGCCGACAAGGTCGAGGTTACCACCGACGACGGCAAGACCTACACCGCCAAGGTGATCGGCACCGACCAGCGCACCGACCTCGCGCTGATCAAGGTCGAAGGCAGCACGAACTTCCCGTTCGCCAAGCTCGCCGACAGCAAACCGCGGATCGGCGACTGGGTGCTCGCGGTCGGCAATCCCTTCGGTCTCGGCGGCACCGTGACCGCGGGCATCGTCTCGGCGAGCGGCCGCGACATCGGCAACGGCCCGTATGACGATTTCATCCAGATCGACGCGCCCGTGAACAAGGGTAATTCCGGCGGTCCGGCCTTCGACACCAACGGCGAGGTGATGGGCGTCAACACCGCGATCTACTCGCCCTCCGGCGGCAGCGTCGGCATCGCGTTCTCGATCCCGGCCAACACCGTCAAGAGCGTGGTTGCGCAGCTCAAGGACAAGGGCTCGGTCAGCCGCGGCTGGATCGGCGTCCAGATCCAGCCCGTCACCTCCGACATCGCCGACAGCCTCGGCATGAAGAAGGCCGAAGGCGCGCTGGTGGCGGAGCCGCAGGCCAACGGTCCGGCCGCGAAGGCCGGCATCGAGTCCGGCGACGTGATCACCGCGGTCAACGGCGACCCCGTCAAGGATGCCCGCGAGCTCGCCCGCACGATCGGCGGCATGGCGCCCGGCGCGTCCGTGAAGCTCAATGTGCTGCACAAGGGCCAGGACAAGGTCGTCAACCTCACCCTCGGCCAGTTGCCGAATACGGTCGAGGCCAAGGCCGATACCGACAAGGACAGCGGCAAGGGCGCCAGCAAGGGCACCGACGTGCCGAAGCTCGGCATGACCGTTGCGCCGGCCAATTCCGTGGCCGGTGCCGGCAAGGAAGGCGTCGTGGTCACCGAGGTCGATCCGAAGAGCGCGGCGGCCGAACGCGGCTTCAAGGAAGGCGACGTGATCCTCGAGGTCGGTGGCAAGAGCGTGGCGACCGCCGGCGAAGTCCGCGACGCCATCAATGCGGCGCGGACCGACAACAAGAACAGCGTCCTGATGCGCGTGAAGAGCGGCGGCCAGTCGCGCTTCGTCGCGGTGCCCATCGCCAAGGGCTGAGGCCTTCAGGAGGCCCACGAGATGAAGGGTACCGCCGGCATCAGTCGCCCCCGCCGCCGGTGCCCTTCGGGGAAGCAGCGCAACGCTGGCTTCCCTCATCTACCTTCCGGTGGAATTACGCCCCCCTCCGTCGGAAGGCCTAGGGCGGTGAGGTCCCCCCAGCCTCACCGCCCGCCTTTTTCCCGCTTCGAGCCTCTCCTGCTCGGCTTGCATGCGGTTGTCGCTCGCGCCATGTTTAGAGAAGGTTGACCTCCTTGACCGCCGCCGAACGCACGATGCGCCTCCTCATCATCGAAGACGACCGCGAATCCGCCGACTACCTCGCCAAGGCGTTTCGCGAAGTCGGACACATCGCCGACCACGCCGCCGACGGCGAGGAAGGCCTCGCCATGGCCGAGAACGGCGAATACGACGTGCTGGTGGTCGACCGCATGCTGCCCAAGCGCGACGGCCTGTCGCTGATCGGCGCATTGCGCGACAAGGGCAATACGACGCCGGTGCTGATTCTCTCCGCGCTCGGGCAGGTCGATGACCGCATCAAGGGTCTGCGCGCGGGCGGCGACGATTATCTGCCGAAACCCTATTCCTTCGCCGAGCTGCTGGCCCGCGTCGAAGTGCTGTCGCGCCGCCGCGGCGGTCCCGCCGAGGAGACGCTTTATCGCGTCGGCGATCTCGAGCTCGACCGGCTCTCGCATCGCGTCGCCCGCGGCAAGGACGAGCTGACGCTGCAGCCGCGCGAATTTCGCCTGCTCGAATATTTGATGAAGCACGCCGGCCAGGTGGTGACGCGGACCATGCTGCTGGAGAATGTCTGGGACTATCATTTCGATCCGCAAACCAACGTCATCGACGTGCACATCTCGCGGCTGCGCTCCAAGATCGACAAGGGCTTCGAGCGCCCGCTGCTGCACACGATCCGCGGCGCCGGATACATGATCCGTGACGGCATGAGATAGGGCGTTCGGCGTCGATCTACGGCGCGCCTGCAATCATCGGCTGCGTCTTCATTTGCACCGCCGTCCGAGGGTTGCGGGCGATACTGGCCTAACGCCTCGTCCGATGGCAAGAATATCCGACGTGTGGTAGTGGACGTTTCACCGGGGTGAATCCGTCCACGATCAGGAAGGATATTCAAGCTTGCAAGTCGCCGCCTTCCCGTCCGACCGAGCTGAAGAGATCCTCGTGTCGGCTTCCAAGCTGTTTGCCCGCCATAGCTATGCGAATGTGACGATGGAGCAGGTCGCAGCATCGGTTCGATCGGTGCCGGGAGCGCTGTACCACTACTTCCGCGACAAGGAAGACCTGATCTTTCACTGCTACCTGCGCGGTCTTGCGATCTACAGGCACGAAATCGAGACGGCGGCCGAACCCGGGATAGACGGGCTCGAAATCGTCAGGCGCTTCATAAGAGCCCGGCTGCGGCCTGAAGGCCAGCGCATGATCCTGTTCTCCGACATCGATGCACTGGCTGCGTCTTACAGCAAAGACGTGCATGCCAGGCGCTGGCAGAATGCCGCGCTGCTCGCCGACTTTCTGAAGCGTGGCATTGCCGACGGCTCGATTGCCTGCGAGGAGCCGCTCCTTACGGCCGTCGCCCTCATCTCCATCCTGGATTGGGTTCCGTTCTGGTTCTCCGAGCGCGATTATTATTCGCGCCAGCAGGCGATTGATGCCATTGACGACATCATCACGCATGGGGTGTATCGGCGTGAGATTGCCTTACCGGACATGCCTGAAGCGCCGAGCCTGGCACCATTTCTCCAGTCCCGCTCGAAATTGAACAAGCGCGCCGCGAAGCTGGACAGGATGCTCTCGATTGCTTCGGACAGTTTCAATCGCAGGGGCGCGTCCGGTACGTCGCTCGAGAGCATCGCGGCGGAGGCAGGCATGACCCGCGCCGGCATCTATTATCATTTCAGCGAGAAGGAGCGCCTCTTGCTGGCTTGCCTGCGAAGAGGTCTGGCCGGTGAGATCGGGATTCGAGAATATTTGCAGGACCTGAGGCTCGGGGCGTTCGATTACGTCGTCCAGAGAGTCCGCCTGTTGTTGATGCTGCACGATACCCCTTGCGGCCCGAAGGCGACCTACCACAACATCAACTATCTCAACGACGTTGACCGCAAGCACTATGTCAGGCAGGTGCTCGCAACGATCCAGCAGGACCAGAGAAACCACCAGTGTTGGATCGACGAGGGATACTTCCGCAGCGTCGACACTTACTTCGCCGAACGCGTTCTGACTGGAATGGGCCACTGGTACCCGATCTGGTTCAGGGACGAGCGGAGCTGGTCTCCGATGCAGATTGCCGATTATTTTTCGCGGCTGTTCCTTTTGGGGCTCAAGTCCCGTCGGGGAGTGGTATAAAGCAACCGATCTGAGACCCTGATCGCGCTCTTCATCCTTTCCCGTTCGGACTTGATGACAGCCGCAGATTGAGCGCGGCTTTGATCCCAAAAGTTGCCTGTGAATTCAATATTCCGGACGGCGCGCGGCAATCTTCACGTTGAGGCCGCAATTACTTCTTGCACCGAAACTTTACACAGTATTCAATATTGGAGTAGCGAAGAGTGGGCGCGACCGACGTTGTGAGTCAGCTTCGATCGCCAAGGACAAGAACATACAAAAGGGAGAAGGCCAGGATGCACAAGCTCGCAATTGCTGCGGCGGCAGCGCTGACGATGCTCGGAGGAGCGGCATTCGCGCAGGAAACAATCAAGTTCGGCTACATCGATCCGCTGTCCGGCGGTGGCGCCAGCATCGGTGAAGGCGGCTTGAAGACGTTCCAGTATCTGGCTGACGAGATCAACGCCAAGGGCGGCATATTGGGCCGCAAGATCGAGATTCTGCCTCTCGACAACAAGACCAACCCGCAGGAAAGCCTGGTGCAGGCGCAGAAGGCCATCGATGCCGGCGCCCGCTTCATCACGCAAGGCAACGGCTCGTCGGTCGCCGCAGCGCTGTCCGACTTCGTTACCAAGAACAACACGCGCAATCCCGGCAAGGAAGTGCTCTACTTCAACTATGCCGCCGTAGATCCGAGCCTGACCAACGAAAAGTGCAGCTACTGGCATTTTCGCTGGGATGCGAGCTCCGACATCAAGATGGAAGCGCTCACCAGCTACATGAAGGATGTCCCCGCGATCAAGAAGGTGTACCTGATCAACCAGGACTACTCCTTCGGCCAGTCGGTGCGTGCGGATGCGCGCAAGATGCTGGGCGCCAAGCGGCCCGACATCCAAATCGTCGGTGACGAACTGCATCCGCTGTTGAAGATCACCGACTTCTCGCCTTATATCGCCAAGATCAAGGCTTCGGGCGCCGATAGCGTCGTGACCGGCAACTGGGGCCAGGACATCGCACTGCTGCTCAAAGCAGCGGCGGACGCCGGCCTGAAGGTCAATTGGTACACCTACTATGCCGGCGGCGCTGGTGGTCCGACCGCAATCAAGCAGACCGGTCTCGACCATCAGGTCTTCCAGATCACCGAGGGCTTTGCCAATTCCGGCCACCAGCCGGCGATGGACTTCGAAAAGACCTTCCGTGCCAAGGTCAACATGTCGCTTTGGTATCCGCGCGCCGTCAACGAGATGCGCATGTTCAAGGCCGCGGCCGAGAAGGCCAACTCGCTCGACCCGGTGAAGGTCGCGGCTGCCCTCGAGGATCTCAAGTTCGAGGTGCTGGATGGCGGTGAGGGCGTCATGCGCAAGGACGATCACCAGTTCTTCCAGCCGATCTACATCTCCTCCTTCGGCAAGCTCGCTGCAGACGAGCCGTTCGACGAGGAAGGCACCGGCTGGGGATGGCATCTGGTTTCCAAGATCGACACATCCAAGACGATGGTTCCCACAACCTGCAAGATGACCCGGCCGTAAGCCTGGAATAGCTTTGCCTTCCCGCAGCCGACAGCGGCTCGCGGGAAGGTTGCTGCTCGCATCCGGACCGACTTCGCCGGGGCCGTTTCTGTCCCGGCCAGAGGTGTGATTACTGTGCTTGAACTGATCGTTATATCGACGCTGAACGGTCTGCTGTTCGGCATGCTGCTGTTCCTGCTGTCGAGCGGCCTGACCGTCATCTTCAGCATGATGGGCGTGCTCAACTTCGCCCATGCCAGCTTTTACATGCTCGGCGCCTTCTTCGGTTTCCAGCTCACCAAATGGATTGGCTTCTGGCCGGCCCTGCTGCTGGCTCCGCTGCTGGTCGGCGCGATCGGCATGGCGGTCGAGCGCTACGGCCTGCGCAATACGCACAAGCACGGCCATGTGGCGGAGTTGCTCCTGACCTTCGGTCTTGCGTTCGCGATCGAAGAAATCGTGGCGATGATGTGGGGCAGGAGCCCCGTCGATTACCGCGTGCCGGCGCTGCTCGACTTTCCGGCCTTCACGATCTTCTCGACGAATTATCCCGCCTACAAGATTTTCATGCTGGCTGTGTCGATCCTGATATTCATCGTGTTGCTGATGGTGCTCAAGCGCACGAGGGTGGGCCTGATCGTTCAGGCCGCGCTGACGCATCCCCATATGGTGGGGCATCTCGGTCACAATGTCGGACGCATATTCATGCTGGTGTTCGGCGTCGGCAGCGCGCTGGCGGGAATTGCCGGCGTGATCGCCGGTCCGGCGCTGGTGACGCAGTCCGACATGGCCGCGGCGCTGGGACCGATCCTGTTCGTCGTCATCGTGTTTGGCGGCCTCGGCTCCTTGCCGGGCGCCTTCATCGCCTCGCTGGTGATCGGCCTGATACAGACCTTCGCGGTGGCGCTGAACGGTTCGTTGGCGAGCGCCTTCGGTCCGCTCGATCCGTCGGCAGGGCCGTCCGTGCTCACCGACATCTGGAACGTCACCATTGCCCAGGTGGCGCCGATCGTACCCTACCTGCTGCTGGTGATCATTCTGATCGTACGCCCCATGGGCCTGATGGGGACGCGCGAGACATGAACGCCAAAACGACATCGACGCCGACATCGACAATCGCAGGGAAGCCGGCCGGCGACGGCCTGCGCTTCTACGGCATATGGCTTGCCGGCATCGCCGTGCTGATCGTGCTGCCGCTGATCTTCTCCTCCGGCGGCTCGCTGACGTCCTTCAGCCTGATCGGCATCGCGATCGTGTTCGCGCTGTCCTACAACATCCTGCTCGGCCAGACCGGCCTCTTGTCGTTCGGCCATGCGGTGCATTACGGCCTCGGCGGCTTCGCAGCGTGCCACATGATGAATGCAGTGGTCTCGCACGGCTGGCCAATCCCGCTGCCGTTCATACCGCTGTTCGGTGGACTCGGCGGCCTCGTTTTCGCGATCATCATCGGCTGGCTGATGACCAAGCGGGCTGGTACCGTGTTCTCGATGATCTCGCTCGGCATTGCCGAACTGGTGGCGTCGTCCTCGCTGATCCTGCGTTCGGTGTTCGGCGGCGAGTCCGGAATATCGACCGACCGCACGGCTTTGCCGAAGATCTTCGGCTTGAGTTTCGGCCCGCAGCTTCAGGTCTATTACCTCATCGCGTTCTGGCTGGTGATCTCGGCCGTCGCGATGTATGCGCTGACGCGGACCCCGCTGGGGCGAATCAGCAATGCGGTGCGGGACAACCCCGAGCGCGTCCAGTTCATCGGTTATGATCCGCACGTGGTGCGCTACATCGCCTTCTGTTTTGCCGGCTTCTTCGCTGGCGTGGCAGGGGGCCTGGCCGCGATCAACTTCGAGATCGCCAACGCCGCCTATCTCGGCGCGATCCAATCCGGCCTCGTGCTGTTCTCGACCTTCATTGGCGGCGTCGCGTACTTCTTCGGACCCATCCTGGGTGCAATCCTCGTGACCTATCTTCAGCTCGGGCTGACCAGCGTCACCGGCGCGTGGCAGCTCTATTTCGGCATTATCTTCATCGGCATCGTGATGCTGTCCCCCGGCGGCATCGCCGGGCTGGTCATGATGCACCGGCCGCTGGTTCGCGCCGGAACTCTGCCGACGGTGATCCCTTCCTATCTGATCGCGGCGGTGCCGACCTTGGCACTGGCTTGCGGTGTGATCCTGACGATCGAATCGATCTCGCGCACGCATAGCGGTCAGGGCAATCCGATCAACCTGTTCGGCGTTGCCTTCAGTCCGGCGTCGCCGCTGACGTGGGCGAGCGCGGCGGTCCTCCTCATCGGCGGCTTCTTCGTCGCGCGCCTGAGCTGGCGGCGCGTCGCCGAGGCATGGGACCGCGCGGCGACGGTCGCGCGCGATCGGGGGTACTTGGCATGACGGCAGCGATCGAAGTCCGCGCCGTTGAGAAGCGCTTTGGCAATGTCGGCATCATCCGCGATCTCAATCTCAGCGTCGCGCAAGGTGAGCGTCACGCCATCATCGGTCCGAACGGTGCCGGGAAATCGACGACGTTCAATCTCATCAGTGGCCACATCAAGCCGACCTCGGGCGAGGTGAGACTGAACGGCGATGTGATCTCCGGCCTCAGGCCGTTCGAGATCAACCGGCGCGGCCTGTCGCGGTCGTTCCAGGTCACCAACGTATTCGCGCGCATGTCGGTCTGGGAGAACGTCCGCTGTGCCGTGCTGTGGGCGACGGGGCACCGTTACGCCTTCTGGAAGAACGTCGATAGCCTGCCGGAGGTGCGCGAGCGCACGGCGCAAATCCTCGACGACATCCATCTGACGCATCGGCGCGATGTTCCGGCCGGCTTGTTGACCTACGCGGAGCAGCGCGAACTCGAGATCGGCATCACCATCGCCAGCGGCGCGACCGTCGTGCTGCTGGACGAACCGACGGCGGGCATGAGCCACGCCGAGACCGACCGCGCGGTGTCGCTGATCCGGCGCCTGACCGAGGGCAAGACCCTGGTCATCGTCGAACACGATATGAGCGTTGTGTTCGGCCTGGCCGACCGCATTTCCGTGCTGGTCTACGGCCACATCATTGCTTCCGGCACGCCGGAGGAGATCAGGCGGGACCCGAAAGTTAAGGAAGCCTATCTCGGCGAGGAGGCGCACTGATGCTGGAGGTCAGGGACCTGCACGCCTATTACGGCAAGAGCCACATTCTCCAGGGCGTCGATCTCGACGTTGCGGCAGGCGAGGTCGTCAGCCTGCTCGGCCGCAACGGCGTCGGACGTTCGACCACTGTCAAGGCGATCATGGGCGAGGTTGCGCCGCAAGGCACGATCCGCTTCAAAGGCAAGGACATCGCGGGGCTGCCGAGCTACAGGATCGCGCGCCTCGGTCTCGGCTATGTGCCGGAGCATCGGGACATCTTTCCGGGGCTGACGGTCCGCCAGAATCTGCTCCTCGGCATCAAGGATACGCGGCGTCCCGGCAAATGGCAGCTTCAGGACATGCTCGACATGTTTCCGAACCTTGCCGCGCGGGCAGATACGCCTGCGGGGGTGCTGTCAGGCGGCGAGAAGCAGATGCTCACGACGTGCCGGACCCTGATGGGCGACCCCGATCTCATCATGATCGACGAGCCGACCGAAGGTCTTGCGCCCTTGATCGTGCAGCAGGTCGGCGATCTCATCGCCCGCATTGCGCAGGCCGGCGTCGCAATTTTGCTCGTCGAGCAGAAGCTGTCGATTGCGATGAAGATCTCCAACCGCGTCTACGTCATGGGGCACGGTCGTGTGGTCTTCGAAGGTACGCCCGAGCAACTGAAATCAAACAGCGACGTTCGCGCGCAATGGCTGGAAGTGTGAGGGAAGCCGGCGGGTTTGACCGCAATGGCGCGATGCCCTCGACAAGGACGTCCGCCCGTAACGGCTGATGTTCCTCAGCGTGGTCGGAAGGGGAGGCCCACAGCGGATCACTGCTCCCGCAGGCTCCGTCCGGTGTCCGCATGGCCCGAGCTTGCGGGGATTTAACTTGGTTCCGATCGAGTGCCCCTTTAACGTTCCGCGTGCGCCTATCATGTGTGGTCACGAATGCCTTTCGCGTTGCTCGTTCCACAAGGGACCTAGGCGCAGGTGCGACAATCTATAGGCTATGTTATTGTAAACAAAGCGAAATACGTGAGTTTCGATGCTCGTGATGCAGGCGCGTAGTTGAAACTGGGTACATGATTCGTGACGGCATTCGGTAAACTCGTCCGCACCACGGCGTTCCGGCTGACGCTGGTCTATCTGCTGCTGTTCGCGATGTTCGCGGCCTCGCTGCTGGCCTATTTCGCCTGGAATACGCGGCGGCTGATCACCGAGGAGATCACGCAGACCGTCAATGCCGAGACCTCGGAGATCAACGAGATCTACGACCGCCGCGGCCTAGTCGGTCTCGTGCGCACGATCGAGTATCGGGCGCTGCGGCCAGGCGCCAATCTCTATCTCGTGACCACGCCGACGGGCCAGGCGATCGCCGGCAATGTCGGCTCGCTGGCGCCGGGCGTTATGGCGACGCGCGGCTGGTCGGAGACGGCCTACCGGCGGATCGAGGACAGCGATGACCGCGATCATCGCGCGCTCGTTCGCGTCACCGAATTGGAGAACGGCTTCCGGCTTCTGATCGGCCGCGACTTGGCCGAGCGGCGGCGCCTGTTCGGCATCGTCGCCAAGGCGGCGCAGTTTTCGGTCTTGATCGTCGTCGTGCTCGGCCTCGGCGGCGGCATCTTCGTCGCGCGGCGGGTGCTGAGGCGCATCGACGCGATGACCGGCACGGCGCAGCGGATCATGACCGGCGATCTCAGCGAGCGCCTGCCCGTGGGGCGCAGCGGCGACGAGATCGATCGCCTCGCCGAGAACCTGAACGCCATGCTGGAGCGGATCGAGGCGCTGATGGCGGGGCTGAAGGAGGTTTCCGACAACATCGCCCACGACCTCAAGACGCCGCTGACGCGGCTGCGCAATCGCGCCGAGGAGGCGCTGGCGAGATCGGGCTGCGAGGCGGATTATCGCGCCGCGCTGGAGCGGACCATCGAGGAGTCCGACGGGCTGATCCGGACCTTCAACGCGCTGCTGATGATCGCGCGCGCGGAATCCGGACAGGCGCGCGGCAACATGGACGACTTCGACGCCGCAGAGGTCGCGGAGGGCATCCACGAGCTCTACGAGCCGCTCGCCGAGGACGACGGCATGACCCTGAAGGTCAAGTGCGAGCCGACGCCGGTTCATGCCAATCGCGAGCTGATCAGCCAGGCGCTCGCCAATCTTGTCGAGAACGCGATCAAATACGGCCAGCCCGCGGCACAGCCGGCGGGAACCGTGGTCAGCATGGACGCGAGGCAAATCACGATCGAGGCGAGGCGCGAGGGCGACCAGGTGCTGCTCAGCGTCACCGATCGCGGCCCCGGCATCCCCGAAGCCGACCGCAAGCACGTCATCGAGCGATTCGTGCGGCTGGAGGCCAGCCGCACGCTGCCGGGCTCGGGCCTCGGCCTCAGCCTCGCCTCGGCGGTGGCGACGTTGCACGGCGGCGAATTGCGCTTGGGCGATGCCCATCCCGGCCTTGTCGCCACGCTCGTGCTGCCGGCGCGCGCGGGCGCCGGCGACAGGGTTGCTCCGCCAACACCGGATGTGCCACAGAAGGTGGCATGAACCACTCCGCGCCGGGAAACGCGGACAAGCATGGTGAGAGGCTGGCCGCACGCTTCGCCGAGGCTCCCCATATTGCCGCTTCCGCAACCGATGAACCCCGTTTCGAAAGCTGGCTGGCCGAGCTCGAGCCGGCACAATCGGCCCGTCTCGAAACGCATCTCGGCCATCCCTTCGCCCGCGAGATCCTGACCGGGATTGCGGAATTCTCGCCCTATCTGTTCGAACTGGTGCGCGCCGATGCCTTGCGTCTGATCCGGCTGCTCGAATGCGATCCGGATGCGCATCTGACGGCGCTGATCGCGGAGGCGCGCAGCGCGGTGCTCGCGGCTTCGGAGGAGGCCGAGGTGATGCGGCTGCTCCGCCGCATGAAGGCTGAGGCTGCGCTCCTGATCGCGCTGTGCGATATCGGCGGTGTCTGGCCGGTGATGCGGGTGACGGCGGCGCTGACCGATGTCGCGGTGTCCTCGGTGCAGGCGGCACTGCAATATCTGCTGCGGCAGGAAGCCGCACGCGGCAAGCTCTCACCGCCCAATCCCGAGGCACCCGAAGAGGGCTGCGGGCTGATCGTGCTCGCGATGGGCAAGATGGGTGCGGGCGAGCTGAACTATTCCAGCGATATCGATCTCATCGTGTTCTTCGATCCCGATGCGACGACCCTCGCGCCCGATATCGAGCCGCAGCCGTTCTTCGTCCGCGTGACGCAAGGCATGGCGCGCATCCTGCAGCAGCGCACCTATGATGGTTACGTCTTCCGCGTCGATTTGCGGCTGCGGCCCGACCCGTCCTCGACGCAGGTGGCGATCTCGCGGGACGCCGCGCTGAACTATTACGAGCGGGAAGGGCGCACCTGGGAGCGCGCCGCGATGATCAAGGCGCGGACCTGTGCCGGCGATTCAAAAGCGGGCGAGGCATTGCTCGCCGAGATCGGGCCGTTCGTCTGGCGCAAGCATCTCGACTTTGCCGCACTTGCCGACGTACACGACATGAAGCGGCAGATGCAGACCTATCGCGGCCAGAGCGAGGTTGCGGTCGAGGGCCACAACGTCAAGGTCGGACGCGGCGGCATTCGCGAGATCGAATTCTTCGCGCAGACCCAGCAATTGATTGCCGGCGGCCGCCATCCGGAATTGCGGGTGCGGCCGACACTGCGGGCGCTTGACGTGCTCGCCGCCAGCAACTGGATCACTGTGGCGGCGCGTGACGAGCTGGCGACCGCCTACGAATTCCTGCGCCGTGTCGAGCATCGCCTGCAGATGATCGCCGACGAGCAAACCCACACGCTGCCGGAGGACAAGCAAGCGGTCGAGCGCTTTGCGTGGTTCTTCGGCTATCGGACTCGGGAGGCCTTTGCGCGCGACCTCTTGCGCCAGCTCCAGATCGTCCAGGGCCATTACGAAAAACTGTTCGAGGGCGATGACCCCACCGGCACGGCGAGGCTGCCGGCGCTCGACTACGGTGCGGGCCCCGATGATCCGCGCCTGCTGCAGCACCTCGCGACGCTCGGCTTCAAGAAGCCCGCCGCGGTCGCGCAGACGGTGCGCGACTGGATCACCGGCGACTATCGCGTCTTCCGCGTTGAGGCGACGCGAAGCGCCTTCGTCGAGTTCGTGCCGGCCTTGATCGACGGCCTTGCCCATGCCGAAGAGCCGGATCGCGCCGTCGTTTCGTTCGATCATTTCCTCGGCGCGCTGCAGCGCGGCGGCCGGCTGATCACGCTGCTCGGCCAGAACCGCGATCTCGTCGCGCTGGTGGCGCTGGTGCTGGGAGCCGCGCCGCGGCTCGGCGACATGCTGGCGCGGCAGTCTCAGCTGATGGATGGCCTGATCGATCCGCGCTTCTTCGGCGCCATGCCCGACAGGCAGGAATTGTCGGGGCGGCTCGCGACCACCGTGCAGGACGCCGGCTCATACGAGGAGTTCCTCGATCGCCTGCGCCTGTTCGGGCAGGAGAGCCTGTTCCTGATCGGCACACGCATCCTCTCCGGCACCGTCTCGGCGCAGCAGGCGAGCACGGCCTTCGCCGACGTCGCGGAGGGAATCGTCCACACCGTGCACGGTCTCGTCGCCGATCGCTTCGCCGCCCAGCACGGCCGCATCAAGGGTCAGGAGACCGCGATCGTCGCGATGGGCCGGCTCGGCAGCCGCGAGATGACGGCCTCGTCCGATCTCGACCTGATCCTGCTCTATGATTTCGACGGCGACCATCCGGACTCCGACGGGGTGAAATCGCTTCACGGCGCACACTATTTCGCCCGTTTCACCCAGCGCCTGATCAGCGCCTTCACGACCCGCACCAATTACGGCGTGCTCTACGAGATCGACATGCGGCTGCGGCCCTCGGGACGCGCAGGTCCGGTGGCTTCGAGCCTCGTCTCGTTCGCGGACTACCAGGCCAACGAAGCCTGGACCTGGGAGCACATGGCATTGACGCGTGCGCGCGTGGTCTCGGCTTCGCCCGAATTCCGGGAACGGATCGAGCGCGTCATCCGCGATGTCCTCACCCGCCGCCGCGATCCCGCCATCACCGCCAACGACGTCGCCGACATGCGGCGCGCGATCGCGCAGGAGAAGGGCGAGGCGGATTGCTGGGATCTCAAGCATGCCGCCGGCGGCATGGTCGATATCGACTTCATCGCGCAGTATCTCCAGCTCGTGCACGCGCACGACAAACCCGAGATTCTCGACGTCAGCACCATGCAGGTGCTGGAGAATGCCTGCAGGATCGGCGTGCTCGCGCAATCCGAGACGGAGATTTTGCGGGCCGCGGCGCGGCTCTATCACGACCTCACGCAGATCCTGCGTCTCTGCGTCAGCGAGCGCTTCAAGCCTGATACCGCCGGCACCGACCTGCAGCGCGTCATGGCGCGCGCCGGCGACGCGCCGGATTTCTCCTCGCTGGAGGCGCGGGTGAAGGAGACCCAGAGCGAGGTGCGGCGCGTGTTCAGGGCGCTGCTGGAAGAGTCATAGCCTGCTTCAGCGCGGTGACCGAGCTCATCGCTCAGAAGCTGCGATTGCGGATTCCGATCGATTTGCAACCGCAATCGATCGATACGGATTGGTCATGAAAGTTGGGTCGGCTGCGGGTTTTTGCGTGTTGGTGCAGGCCCGGCGTGCTAGCTTGCGTGCCACGATGGAATCCGAGGGGACGGCCGGTTGATCGACAAGCTTGAACTATTGCTGGCGCTGGCGAAGGAGCGTCATTTCGGACGCGCGGCCGAGGCCTGCGGCGTGACGCAACCGACGATGTCGACCGGGCTCAAGCAGCTCGAGGAAATTCTCGGCGTGATGCTGGTCCAGCGCGGCTCGCGCTTTCAGGGATTTACGCCGGAAGGCGAGCGGGCGCTCGACTGGGCGCGGCGGATCGTGGGCGATGCCCGGGCGATGCGCGACGAGATCAACGGGCTGAAGCATCAGCTCTCCGGCGAGATCCGGATCGCGGCGGTCCCGACCGTGCTCGGCATGGTCGCCGCGCTGACGACGCCGTTCCGTGCCAAGCATCCGGAGGTGCGCTTCCGCATCCAGTCCACCACCTCGTCCGAGGTGCTGGGCCTGCTCGAAAATCTCGAGGTGGATGCGGGGCTGACCTATATCGAGAACGAGCCGATCGGCAAGGTGCGCACCATCCCGCTCTACAACGAGAGCTATCGCCTGCTCACCGCGCCGGACGCGATGTTCGGCGATCGCGAGACGGTGACCTGGACCGAGGTCGGGCAAGTGCCGCTGTGCCTCTTGACGCCAGACATGCAGAACCGCCGCATCATCGACCGCGCATTGCGATCGGTCGGCGCGGAGGCGACACCGACGCTGACGTCGAACTCGCTGCTGGTGCTGTTCACGCACGTCAAGACCGGGCGCTGGGCCAGCGTGATGCCGGCCAAGCTCGCCGAGACGCTCGGCCTGTCGGACACCGTCCGCTCGATCCCGATCGTCGACCCCGAGGTCAATTACAGCATCGGCCTGGTGATCCCGCAACGCGATCCCATGACGCCGCTGATTGCAGCGCTGGTCAACGTCGCGCGCGAAGTCGCGCCGACACTGCAATCGTAAGCGGAAGGTCTTTTGGCTGAGCCGAGTGAACCGAGAGCTCTTCTTCCCCTCTCCCCTTGTGGGAGAGGGTGGCTCGCCGCGTAGCGGCGAGACGGGTGAGGGGTATCTCTCCTCCCGAAAGTATTGCGCGTGGATAGACACCCCTCATCCGGCGCTTCGCGCCACCTTCTCCCACAAGGGGAGAAGGGCATCCCAGATCGAAACTGACTCGATCGTTGCTCGCGGTTTTAAGCCGCAGCCGATATCCCGGCCGCCTTCACCGCATCCCGCGGCAGGGTCACGCGGACGACGGTGCCGACCTCGATCTTCGAGCGCAGGCGCATCGAGCCGCCGTGGAGCTGCGCCAGTGAGCGGGCGATGGCAAGGCCGAGGCCCGAGCCGTGATAGGTCTTGGTGAGCTGGCTCTCGACCTGCTCGAAGGGACGCCCGAGCCGCGCCAGCGAATGCGGTGCGATGCCGATGCCGGTGTCGGCGATCATCAGCACGATCCTGTCGTCGAGCTGCCGGCTGCGCACCACGACCCGTCCGCCGTCGGGCGTGAACTTCACGGCGTTGGAGAGCAGGTTGACGATGATCTGCTTGGTGGCGCGGCGGTCGGCGACGACCGAGATGGATTTTGCGATGTCGGCATCGAGCGTCAGGTGCTTGTCCTGCGCACGGCCGGTGACGACCCTCAACGATTCGGCGAGCGTCTGCGCGAGGTCGAGCTCTTCCATGTCGAGCTTCATGCGGCCGGCCTCGATCTTGGACATGTCGAGGATGTCGTTGATGACCTCGAGCAGATAATGGCCGCTGGTCAGGATGTCCTGGCAGTATTCCTGGTACTTCTCGCTGCCGAGCTCGCCGAACATGCCCGACCCCATGATCTCGGAGAAGCCGATGATGGCATTGAGCGGCGTGCGCAGCTCGTGGCTCATATTGGCGAGGAATTTCGACTTGGTCTGGTTGGCTTCCTCGGCGCGGGTCTTCTCGCGCTGGTACTTCTCGGCGAGGTCGGCGAGCTCGACCGCCTGGCGCTCCAGCGCGGCCTGCGAGCGCTTGAGGTCGATGACGGTGGCGCGCAGGCGCAGATCGTTGTCGACCAGCTTCTGCTCGTGCTCCTTGATGCGGGTGATGTCGGTGCCGACCGAGACGTAGCCGCCGTCCTTGGTGCGGCGCTCGCTGATGTGCAGCCAGCTGCCGTCATCGAGCTGCGCCTCGAAGGTGCGCGCCCCCGGGCCTTGGGCCGCGGTCTCGTTGTGGCGGGTGCGCACCTCCGGCATGCGGCCGACCTCGAGCACGGTCTCGTAGGAGGTGCCGGGGATGACGGCGCTGTCGGGCAGCTTGTGCAGGCGCTGGAAGTGCGAGTTGCAGAGCACCAGGCGGTCGCTCGCATCCCACAGCACGAAGGCCTCCGGAATGGTCTCGATCGCGTCGCGCAGGCGGAGGTCGGCTTCCACGGTCTTTTCGGCGAGGCTCTTCTGCTCGGTGATGTCGACGGCGATTCCGATCAGGTGCACGCTGGAATCGGTCGCGCCGCGCGTCTTCTCGCAGCGGACGCGGAGCCAGATCCAGTGGCCGTCGACATGCTGCATGCGGAAGGTCTGGTCGATATGGTCGATCTTCTCGGAGATGAGCTGGTCGGCGATCGCGAACAGGTCGATGTCATCGGACTTCACCAGCGCATTGACCTCTCCGAAGGTGAGGAGTTCGTGACGGCCGTCGAGACCGAGGATCGAGAACATCGACTGCGACCAGAAGATCCGGCCGCGCGACAGGTCCCAGTCCCACAGCCCGCAGCGGCCGCGGTTGAGCGCCGTGTCGATGCGGCCGCGCACCGCGTCGTTGATGAGGTCGCCTTCGCGGGCGCGGGTCGACTGCCAGTGGAAGGCGAAGCCCAGGATCAGGACGACGAAGCCCGTGGTCGCCGACAGCGTCACTGAAAGCGCGGCGTCCGAGCCCCAGATCGGCTCGTTGCGCTCCTGGATCACGGTGACGAAGCCGGGCAGTGACTTGATCTGCCGCGAGGTCGCCATCGCCGCGTTGCCGCTCGGCAGCGTCAGGTCGGAGACGTTGGCGTCGCGTGGCGGCGCCGCGACCAGCTGCGCGGTCGTGATCGCATCGAGCAGGCGGTCGTTGCCCGAGGGGTCGCTGTCGGCCGGGATGCGCGCGAGGATGCGGCGGTCGATGCCGGCGGAGGTGACGATGACGTGCCGGCCCGAGGCCGTGGCCCAGGACGGAATGAGATCAGGCAGCAGCGTCGGCAGGCCCTCGATGGTCTTGAGCCGCTCCTGGCGAACCGAAGTGAGGCGGTCGATGCGCTCGGCGAGCAGGTCGCCGAGCGCCGAAATGTCGTGTCGGATCACCAGCCGCTTCTGGCGCGTTTGATCGACCACCTGCACGAAGGCACCGAGGCAGATCGTGATCAGGAAGGCGATGATGAGCGTCGGCACGGCGCGACGCAGCGCCGGCTCCGCGATCAACAGCCGATGATAGGCAGGTTTCGCGATCGATTGCGCCAATCCCTTGATGGAATCGGATTGGACGCACGCGTTCGCGGCGTCTGCACGCGACATGCCTTCGGCCCCCTGAAAAACGAGTTCCGGAAGCAGCCCCACGTCACTTCCGAATCACACCGATTTGAATCCAGTTTTCGCGGGCTGTCGAGAGTCAACGAATCGTTAACGCGAAATTATTCTTATCCAACACGCAGTTTGTGCGTCGCGCGTCCGCAAAGGCACGGGTGCAACGAGTCCGAAACGAGAACGTGTGACTCGTCGCGCATTCTTCATCACGCCCGCGGCGGCTCGGCGTGGCTGATGACGCGCTTCACGCTCGGGAACGCGCGCCGCAACGCACGCTCGATCGCGTCGACATGCTCGTGCACCTTGATCACGCTCATCGACGGTGTTGCGCGGCAGTGGAAGTTGACGATCTCGCCGGCGTCGGTGTTGCGGACCCGCACATTGTGGATGTCGTGGATCTCGCTGCCGGCGGCATATTCCGTCAGCGCGGCGGCGATGGTCCGCACCCGGTCCGGCGTGGCATCGACCCCGAACGGAAGTTCCGGTTCCAGCGGCTCGATGTGAACGTCGACCTCGACGTCCTCGCCGAACTCCTCCTGGATGTTGCGCTCCAGCGTGTTGGCGATGTCGTGCGCGGCCTCGAGCTGCATGTTGGCATCGACCTCGAGGTCGATGCTGACGATCAGCTTGACGCCGAGATCGTGCACCGTGACGTGGTGGACGGCGAGGGCGGAATTGCGCGCGATCACCATGATGCGGTCGCGCACGGTCTCGTTGTCGCGCGCGACGGGCACTGCGGCGAAGGTAAGGTCGGCATCGCCGAAAGCCTTGGCGACGGCGGCCTGCGCGTTGCGCTTGATGTCCTCGACCCGGTCGATCGGATAGGTCCGCGGCACCTTCGCGATAGTGTCGATGAACGTGGTCGCTCCGACCATGCGCACGCGCAAGCGTTCGACGTCGATCACGCCGGGCACGCTGCGGATCGCCGCTTTGGCCTTCTCCTGCGCGCCTTCGGGAGCGCGATCGACCAGCGTCTGCACGGTCGAGCCGGCCATGCGCAGGCCGAGCGCTGCGATCATCACCGCAACCGCTGCGGCCGCCGCGGTGTCGCCCCACCAGAAGCCGAGCCCAGCCAGGATCAGGCCCACGATCACGGCGCAGGAGCCCATCACGTCCGAGGCGAAATGCAGCGCGTCGGCCGCCAAGGCCTGGCTTCTGGTCTCCCGCGCGGCACGGTGCAGGGCGCGGGCGCGCCAGAGATTGACGGCGATATCGATCACCAGCACCACGAACGGCACGGCAGAGATGGTCGGCGGCGGGGTTCCCTCGCGCAGCCGGCTATAGGCCTCAACCAGGATGCCCCCGGCCAGCACGTAGAGCAGGGCGGTGACGCCGAGCGCGGAGATGCTTTCCAGCTTGCCGTGGCCGTAATGGTGCTCCTCGTCGGCGGGCTTGTCGGACACCCGCACCACCGCCCAGGTGATGATGGTCGCAACCAGGTCGATCAGGGAATGCAGGGCTTCCGAGATCAGCGCCAGCGAGCCGATCGCGATCCCGACCGCGAACTTGGCCGCCGCCATGCCGCCGCTGGCGAAGATCGAGATGGCCGCGACCGAGGTTTTGTCGTGCTGGGAGGTCATGGGCGGGGATTTAGCAGCCCCGTGTGGGACATCAAGCGATGATCCACAGGATGTAGTCGCTAGTGAGTTGCAGGAGCGGTCTACGCCTTGCTCCGGCCCCGTAGCAACCATTAAGTTGCGGCGGTATTTTCACGCCAGGGCGTACCTCGGGCAACAACGGTGTTGGCGTAGATAAGGAGCTTCCTGGCGCAAGCGATCAGGGCGACGCTGTGCGCTTTTCCTGCGGC
>NZ_JADYVZ010000040.1:0-11415 GCF_020194195.1 Bradyrhizobium sp. BRP19
CCATCGCTTCCAACTTGTCGATGAGATCGCGGTCGTTCCCCTCCGGCTCGGCCTCGGTCGCCTCCAAGCCAGCCAAAATCTCCTTGATGCGGTCGATCGAGGACAGGATCACCGTCACCGCCTCGGCGGTCACAGGCATGCCGTCGCGGAATTTGCCCATCAGGGTCTCGCCGGCATGGGCCAGCGCTTCCAGCCGCGGCAGGCCGAGGAAGCCGCAGGTGCCCTTGATGGTGTGGACCAGGCGGAAGATGTTATCCAGGATCTTGGCGTTGTTCGGCTCCTGCTCGAACTTCACCAGCTGATTGTCCACGGTGTCCAGGCTCTCGCTGGTCTCCGTCAGAAACTCCCGCAACAGATCATCCATGAGCTACGCCTTACTGACCCGGGCCGCAAACGCGACGTCCGAGCCACCCTTGGCACGGACGGACGCCCTATTTTGGATCGTTAGACATCCCCTTTCACAGTCCCGTTAATTTCATCCTCCGTGCTACTACGGATTTTGAAGAGAAGTTTGCGGTTCTGCCGCGTGTTGCAGCGCTTTTCGGCAAAACCATCCCCGCGCCGCAACGGCGAGAGCCGCGCGGTAAACGAGCCACTAATCGCGCGACGCGGCGTGCGAGAAAGTCCTGCTCGTGAAGAACGATAGAGGCGGTCGAGGCAAGCCGGCCGCGCCCTCGTCGCGCGAGTGCTTGGGCGTTGCCGGATCTAGGCGGTCCACGCTCGAGGTAAACGAAGCGTTACCCCGCGGGGAAAGCGGCTCGTGTCGCGCTAACCGAGCTGCACGGCCGTGGCAATGTCGGAGCGGGGGCGAGGCTCTGCCAGGCAATCGTTGATGGCGGCGAGCAGCGCGTGCGGCGTGAACGGCTTGCGCAGACAGCGCGCGGCGCCGAGCTCCAGCGCCATCCGCAGGAAGTCCGGCGCGGGCGAGTCCAAATTCGCGAAGGCGTAGCCGGACATCGCGATCAGCGGAATGACCGGAGCCCGGTCGTGGAAAATCCGGATCGATTCGAACCCGCGCATGTGCGGCATGAAGATGTCGATGATCATCAGATCGAATTGCTTGTGCTCGAGGGCGCGCAGTCCGGCTTCACCACCCTCGGCGATCGTCACCCGAAAATTGTTGCGCTGGAGGTAAACCTCGATGGCCATGCACACCATCGGGTCATCGTCGACGACGAGAATATGGCGCAGATCGTCTCGCCCGGATTGAGCTTCCCGTTCCGGCGATTCAACAATCGAACCGTGGGGCACGCCTTTCTCCTTTGCTTTCGATGAGAGATGAAACTAACATTTTTGCGGACGCGGTCGAGGCGACGCGAGCCGGCCCAATGGCCAGCGCGACTGCAATGCCTTCCGGCTCCTGAGGCCCCCTTGCCGCTTTTTCCCTGCGCAATCGTTGCAGGACGGCCGCCTCGTCAACGAATCAGCGTGCGCTACTTAATTCCGCCGCAAACGAGACAGGCTGTCTGCCCTCTAACGGGTATATGGACGACACCACAACCTTTAGATTAGTATTTGCGCGCCGTGCAACTGAGTGACGAAGGCCGCCGCGCCCAGCGTCCATCGAACCCGCCGGATTAACCTGCATGACCGTGAGCGGCCGCCCGCCCAACCAGCTGCTGCAACTGCTCGATGCCGCGGATTTCGATCTGCTGCGTCCGCACCTCGCGCCGGTTGAAATGGTCAGCAAATCTGTCGTGGGCGAGATCGGCACTGCACCGAGACATGTCTACCTCCCGCATGGTGGATGCGTTTCGATCAGGGTGAGCCTGTCCGAAGGACAGACGATCGAAATTGCGATGCTGGGCCGCGACAGCGTCGTGTGGGCCGGTGCGGCCCTTGCCGACGGCATCTCGCCGATGGACGCGGTTGTGCTGTTCCCAGGAGCTGCTTCCGTGATCGAAATCGGAGTTTTCCGCGCGGTCGCGACCGCAAGCGCACGCCTCCGCAAGCTGATGGTCCGCCACGAGCAGGTCATGCTCGCGCATGTGCAGCAATCGCTGCTCTGCAATACGCTGCATCCGGTCGAGGCGCGGCTCGCGCGTTGGCTGCTCCGCGCCCACGACCTGTCCGACGGCCAAATCCTGCCGCTGACCCAGGAGGCGCTGGCGCAGATGATCGGCGTCCGCCGCAACGCGATCTCGCTGGTCGCGCATGCGCTGCAGCGCGCCGGCATCATTCACTACAGCCGCGGCCAGATCGAGATCATCGATCCCAAGGCGCTGCTGGCGACGTCCTGCGGCTGCTATTCGGCGGTGAAGGCCCATCACCTGCGCCTGATGGGAGTCGTGGCGTGACGGGAGCACGATGCGATCTCTGTGTTCCGACGTGCACGCAGCGTCGATGCATCGCCAGGGCCGGACAACTTGTCTCAATTGCCAATATATCCCGCCGCGAGGATGATGGAACTTACCCGCGCACCGCGTGAGTGCAGGCGTGCGATTCCCAGGTGCAAGGGTACGGAGGAGGCAGCTTTGGAAAGCATGGCGCGTCCGTCCAACGGTTTCCTGTCCGCACTGTCGGCAGACGATTATGAGTTGATCCGCCCGCACCTGCGAACTGTGGATCTGCCCCACGGGGCGGTGCTGGTCGAGACCGGCGAGACGCTCATGCGCGCCTATTTTCCTCACCGCGGCGTCATCTCGCTGGTGGTTGAACTGGCCAAAGGCGAGCATGTGCAGGTCGCCATGATCGGCCGTGGCAGCCTGCTCGGAACGCTCGCCATCGAGGGTGATGCGTGTGCGTTGAACACCGCCATCGTGCTGGTTCCCGGCGCCGCCTCGGTGGTGGATCTGGACCGCCTGCGCATGGCCGCCGATCAGAGCAGCGCCCTGCGCACGCAGCTTGCGCGTCACGGGCTGGCGGTCTACGCCCAGGTGCAGCAAACCGCGGGCTGCAACGCCGCTCATCCGGTGGAGTCGCGGCTGTCGCGCTGCCTGCTGCACACGCATGACATGTCGGGCGAGTCGCGTCTGCTGCTGACACAGGAGACCATGGCTCAGATGATCGGGGCCCGGCGCAACAGCGTGTCGCTGGTCGCCAACTCCCTGCAGCAGGCCAATTTCATCCACTACAGCCGCGGACACATCCAGATCACCAACCTGGACGGGCTGCGCCAGACGGCGTGCGAATGCTACGCCGCCGTGAAGGCCCAGTACGACCGGCTGCTCGGCCCGCCCTGAACGCCGCGGTCGCTTGGTAAACCGCGGGCTAATGCCGGCCTGCAAACACCAGCCATCCTGCTACCAGAACTGAAATTCGAAGGCCGTACAAACGCGACATGCCTCGCGCGGCGGCGTGCCGCGCGACACGAACCGGGATCAGGGCAGGCAAGACATGTTTGACGTCACCGTCGGGCTTGCGAACGCGATCGATGCCGAACCCGCGCGCGAGCCGCGCGCGTACGAAGCGCTGGTGCGCGAGATCGGCGAGGACGGTGCCGGCGAAGTGCGCGACGTGTTCTGGAGCGAGACCTGCGCGCGCCTGGAATCGTTCCGAACGCTCTCGCCTGCGCAGCACCACGCCAGGATCGCGCGCGAAGCACATTCTTTGAAGAGCGCGGCCGGAACGTTCGGCTATCTCAGGCTGGCAGCGCTGGCGCTCCGGCTGGAGAAAACCGCGGAAAGCCTCGGCGAGACCGAATTCCGCGCGCTGCTGGACCTGATGGATGCGGCCTACGCCGCCGCGCATGCGCAGGAGCCGCAAGGCTAGCTCGCTTGGGATGCGCGCTCGTCGCGCTGCTTCGCGTGAAAACGCTCCGAACTACTCGCGCGTGCATTCCCGCCGTACTTCTACGGTTTGCGATTTTCACAGATGGCTAATCATAGCTGGCGATAGTCCCGGAAAACCAGGAGGGTTTTCCATGTTCACCTACGAGACCGCAGACCAGAAGGAGGTTCGTCGCTTCCGGATCGCACAGTTCAACGGCCGGATGGCGACGGTGAAGGCCGGCGAGTCGACCGTGACCGGCTTCGTGCGCTCGGTGCTGGAGCAGGAATCGAGCATGCCCCCCCGCTGGACCATCACGATCATTCCGAGCGCGCCGAAGGAAGAGATCAAGCCGCTGCGTCCCACCTCGCGCGCACGTCCCTTCGCCGAAGACTATTTCTGAGCGCCACGGATTTCCCAACTTTCGAGATAGGCGTCGGGTCTCGCCCGACGGCGGGCGACGGGCCCGGCCTCAGTCGATCGAATGCAGCAGCGCCGCACGGACGAGGTCCGCGGTGTTGCGCGCACCGAGCTTGCGCATCGCCTCGGCGCGATGGCTCTCGAAAGTGCGCGGACTGATCTGCATGCGAAGCGCACCCTGCTTGTTCGAGTAGCCTTCGCTGATCAGCCTCAGCACCTCGCGCTCGCGCCTGGTCAGCCGCTTCTGGCCCGACGGGCCGATCAGATCGGCGCTCGGCGGCCGCGGCGGTTGCAGCACGCGGACGGCCTTCGATTCCGCTTCTTCGGACGGGCTGGGTAAGCCGCCCTTGGAGCCGCCCTTGGGCGGGCCGGCGAGCTGCTTGACCAGGCCGCAAACGCGCTCGGTCTGGGCCAGCGCGTTCTCCACCACCCGCTGCAAATAGGCGCGATCGCCGGTCGCGGGGACGAGCTGATCGCTGTGGTGCTTGATCTCGCCCATGTAGAGCAGCAGCGCGGTCAGGGGGCCATTGAGCTCGCGGGCGATGGCAGCCGCCATTTCGTCGGCCGCCTTGGCACGCAAGGCGCTCAGGCGGGCGAAATCGAGCTCTTCAGCTGAAGCAGCGCTGCTCTCGTGCCATGCCGACGGCCGCGAATCGGTGGCCGTATCATTCTGTGACCCCATGTCACTCGTTTAGCGGAACCGGGGCGGCTCTGTGATTAACTTTTTGCTCCGTATGACTACGGTGATTTAGACGGTTTTACGCTGAAATGACGACTTCGGCACAATTTGTGCTTGCGCGGTGCCGCACGCGACCATGCAGCGGTTGAGTTTTCTGCCGAAATCGTGGGGTGGGAACGGGAAAGCTCCTCGGCGAACGCCTTGCTCCGACATCCACCCCCCGGATTTTACGGATTAATTAACGGCGACTTGCTTCTCTAGAGAGGTTGAGAGCGCGCAAATGCCTCCACGCATTGGACCCGCAAGCCCGCGGGACACGCTGCGAAAGATTGCGTGCCATGGACGAGATCGACCGGCTATCGGAATTTCTGCAGAGGCTGACGCCGCTGTCGCGCAGCTGTCTGCTCAGCGAGCTCGAACGGCTCGAGCTGTGCGGCATCGAGATGCCGGGTTCGGCCGACATCCAGGCCCGCTTGCGCGCCGAATTCCGCAAGGACGGATCGACCCAGGCGCGCGCCACCAGCCCGTCGCGCTATTTCTTCGCGCCGCTCGAGCTGCTGCTGATCGATGGCGCGCCCGAGCATGCCAACATGGGGCGGATCTCGCGCAATACCCTCACCCCGATCTGGGAATGGATCTGCCGCGACCTGCTGCCGACCATGGCGCGCGACTACATCAAGGCGATCGGCGACCAGGTCGCGGCCAACAACCCGAAGGAAGTCCAGAAGATCGCCTCGACCTTCCAGATCAAGGTCGTCAAGGTCCTCGAGAGCACCCTCACCTCGCCCGAGAGCGCCGAATCCGCGCGCGCCAAGCTGGGGCAATATACGGCCTCGCGCACCGCCTTCGACGAAGTCGTGAAGATGCTGCACGTGTTGCGCGCCGGCGATGCACTGCCGAAGTTCAACGAGAAGCTGCCCGAGAAGATCGCGAAGTTCGACGACGGCCAGGTCGCCCAAATCACCGCGCAGCTCGACGCCTTCAAGAAGGCCCATCCCCAGGCACTGCCCTTCGCGCTGGCGCTGGTGGCGCGACGCCTGAGGACGTCCTGGCAATTGGTGCGGCTTGCCACCAAGCCCGCGGCGAGCAAGGCCGCCGCGGACGTTGCCGCCACGCCCTATGCCTGCGTCGTTCCCATGGTGCTCGACCGGCTCGACGACAAGCGCCTCGCGCTTCGTGTCGCACTCCGGCACAACCGGGTGCTGATCGCCCGCGACCTGCTCGCCGACATCTACGACACCGAATATGCGCTCAAGGTCCGCATCGACGGCATCGAGCAATGCGAATGGGGCGTCCGCCTCCAGCAATTGATGGATGCAATCGCGGCGCTGGTCTCCGCCGAGGTGAGCCGCTTCCCTGCCAATGTCGGCCACATCCTCGGCTCGCGGCGGCTGCGCAGCCACGATACGCTCGGCGGCAAGCTGAGCTATCTGGCCTGGAAGGGACGAGACGCGATGCAGGACGGCGCGGCGGCGTTCCGCAAATTGATCGGGCAAACCTAAAGCGTTTGAGCATGATCTTTCCGGAAAACCGCTGCACACTTTTCCGGATCATGCTCTAGATCCGGTTCGGCCGCGAAAAGCCACGATGCGCCGCGCGGCTAGCGCGGCAGGCACAGGAAGCGATCCATGAATCGCCCTGACAGCACGAACCTGAACCACCAATACATCATTCGCCGCATCGACATAGCTGTAGTCCTCAACAGCCCTCCACCGGCTCGGGGGAGCTTTAGCGCGAGCGCGGCAACACGCGTGTGATGTGCTTCACATTCTCGGCCGCCGGCGCGGACCCGTTGTCGCACGACCGTCACGAGCGAAAGGCGGCGATGCGCGCATCGCGGGAAGACGCAGCGTGAAAGCCGCCGCCGATTCACGTTGCGCCGGCTTCATCGCCGCCTCGCGACAACCGCGCGCGTGCACCCAAAGATTTCGTCGACAAATTAGCTCGAATTGCAGGGCTTAACGTTACTCAGATAATTCAAGAACGAAGTGAAGCTCTCCTTATTTGAACCCACGCTCCGCGTTTAAGAAACCGTCACGGAACGGGAGTGGTGTACGATGAACGATGGGATGATTGAACTCGTCGGACGAAGGCCTGTGACCTTCGGACGGCGAAAGGTGACGCCGCGCGCCTGCGTGGCCGACAGCAAGCGTCACTTGCGCGCGTTCCTCAGCGAGATCCTCGAGGATCTCGGCTTCGTCACCTGCGAATGTGCCAGCGCCGACGAGCTGAAGACGGTGCTCGCGAGCGAATTGCCGGACCTGATCCTGCTCGGCGTCGCCGCCGACGGCATCGAGCCGGGACGATTCCTCGAAGTCCTGGTGCGTGAGGCATTTGCCGGCAAGGTTCTCGCCGTCGGCGCCCGCGATTCGATCATCGTCAAAGCCGTACGGCAGGTCGGCGACGAATATGGCCTTGCGATGCTGCCGCCGCTGACAACGCCTTTCGCCGCGGAGACGCTGCGCGAGCGCGTTGCGATGCTGCTGCCGGAGGAGCCGGCGCCGAGCCCGGCCGTGCATGTCGGCGAGGCCTTGCATGCCGGCTGGCTCGAGCTCTGGTACCAGCCCAAGATCGACGCGCGCACGCTGGTCCGCAACGGCGCCGAGGCATTGGTGCGGATGCGGCATCCGACCTGGGGCGTGGTGCCGCCGGCCTATTTCATCCCGGAGCCGCACGATCCGCATTTTCGCGAGCTGTCGGAGTTCGTGATCGATCGCGCCGTGCAGGACTGGCACTATCTTCTGGAGCAGCAAAGTCCGGTCGACCTGTCGATCAATCTTCCCGCCGCTTATCTCAGGGAGCCGCAGGCGGTGCGCGATCTGTGCCGCCGCGTGCCGACGCACCCGGCCTTCGGCGGACTGACGGTCGAGATCGACAGCGAGGAGGCGATCCGCGAGCTCGATTTCCTCGCCGAGGTCGCGCGCGAGGTCGGCCTGCACAATATCGGCCTGTCGATCGACAATCTCGGCGCCAACTGGCCGTCGCTGATGGAGCTGGACAAGATTCCCTTCGTTAAGCTGAAGGCCGACCGGCAATTCGTCACCGGCAGCGGCGGCGATCGGTTGAAGCGCACAGTGTGCCGTCACATCGTCGAGCTGGCGCAGACCTTCGGCGCGCGCGCGGTAGCACAAGGGGTCGAGAGCCGCGCCGACCTCATCGCAGCGAGCGAGATCGGCTTCGATGTCGTGCAGGGCTTTCTATTCGGCAAGCCGATGCCGCTGAAGAAGTTCGCGAAGGCCGCGCTGACGCGCACCGTGATGGGATGACCGCGTTCGCTACGCCGTTTCCTCGCGGAGATCTGCCGTTGACCGCATCGCTCCTGGCTTGCTCGGCGCGCCGCCTTCGTGAGCGGAATCGAGGTGGAGCGCGAAACCGCGCGCTCCGGGAGACTCGAGCCCGGCGCGGAGCTGCATGCTCGGAATGACGTAATCGCCGCCATTCTGGCGCCGATAGGGAATCGGCAAAGTTGTCGCAAGCGTTCTCATCCGCTCGCGCAGGCGTTCGGCCGTCGCGCCGAAAGCGGCTTCATCGAACCTGTCGGCCTGATAGGCCACGAACGGCGGCAGGACGTCATATCCGGGATAATAGAGAATGCCGTGATTGATCGGAAACAGCAGGTCGTCGATCGGCCCGTTGACCCCGCGGGCGGAATAATGGTCCTGCCAGCCGCCGGCCGTCACGATCAGCATCGCGCGTTTGCCGGCCAAGGTCCCCTCGCCGTAACGGTCGCCCCAGCGCTTGTCGCTGTGCTCGCCGACACCATAGCCGAAGCCGTAGGCGAACACGCGGTCGACCCAGCCCTTGAGGATCGCAGGCATGCTGAACCACCACAGCGGAAACTGCAGAATCAGAGCGTCCGCCCACAGCAGCTTCTCGATCTCGCCCTTGACGTCGGCAGTCAGCGTGCCCGCCTCGAACGCCTGCTTGGATGCCGCGGCGACCGCGAGACGCGCATCGACCGGCAGCGACGGAAAGTCGCCGCGGTCGACCTCGGACTTCCAGCCTTCGGCATAGAGGTCAGAGACCCGCACCTCGTGCCCCTGCGCCTCGAGCTCTCTGACGGCGACATCCCGGAGCGAGCCGTTGAGCGAGCGCTGTTCAGGATGGGCATAGACGATCAACACTTTCATGTTCGGGCACCGTTGGATTGAGGATTGTCGCTCGGCAGATAGCGCGGTGGCCCGCGATCCGGTAGACGTAGCCGATGGATAAGATTGTGCCGGAAAATGGATAGGCCGGAGGTTACGCTCGAGCGCATGCGCAGCTTCGTGCGCGTTGCCGAGCGCGGAAGCCTGTCCGCGGTCGCGCGCGAGCTCGGCGTCGGCCAGTCCACGGTGACGCGGCACATTCGGGAGCTGGAGCAGGCGGTCGGGGTGCCGCTGCTCACCAGGACCACGCGCAGGGTCACCGTGACGGAGGAGGGCCGCAATTACTACGCCGACTGCGTGCATGTCCTGCGTCTCGTCGAGCAGGCCGGTGATGAAGCGCGCTCGACGCGCGGCGCGCCGGCCGGAACGGTGCGGGTCTCCTGCACCGCGGCGTTCGGCGTGCTCCACGTCAGCCGCTTGATATTCGCCTTCCAGGACGCTTATCCGGAGGTCTCGGTCGACCTCAGCCTGACCGACGAGCGGATCGACCTCGTCAGAGAGGGCGTCGACGTCGCGCTGCGTCTGGGGCCGCTCGCCGAAAGCACGATGAGGCTGAAGTCGCTCGGCCAGTCGCGGCGAGTGCTCGTGGCCGCACCCGATTATCTTGCCGCGCGTGGCCGGCCCGCGCGCCCGCAAGACCTCGCCAAGCACGAGGGCGTTCGGATGTCCAACATCGCCGGCAGCGATGTCCTCGTGCTGCAGGGGCGCCGCGGTGGCCGCCACGCGATACCCTTCAACGGGCGGCTGCGCCTCGATCACGGGCTTGCCGCGCGTGAGGCGCTCGCGGCCGGCCGCGGCATTGCGCCGGCGCATCTGTGGCTGGTCAGCGACCTGCTCGCGGGCGGCAGGCTCGAACGCGTGCTGCCGGACTATTCGCCGCCGCCCGTGCCGCTGAACATGCTGATCGTGCCGGAGCGGTCCGGCATTGCGCGCGTACGCCTCCTGGTCGATTTCCTCGCCGGAGAGATCGCGCGACTACCCGGGATCGAAAGGCCCCAATCAGGGCTTTCTGTTCGGCAAGCCGATGCCGCTGAAGAAGTTCGCGAAGGCCGCGCTGACGCGAACGGTGATGGGGCAGCAGTGAGGCCTAGCGGCAGACCCAGACGCCGTTGACCAGCACGCGAACGCAGGCTGGCGCGACGACGGCGGCTCCTGCGGCTGCTGCACCGACGGCGGCGCCACCGACCACGGCACGACGCGTCGTTCGACGTGCGACGCCCGCAACACTCGCCGGCGTCGCTGGCCGCCCGACTCGGGCTTCCGCGCTCTGGATCGCGAGTGAAAGACCGTCCTCGGCCGACCACTGCACCGAGCCCAATGCTGCGCAGACAACAACGGCGCCGGCTAACCACAATTTCGTTCGGTGTCGCATGACGTCCTCCTCCGCTTTTCCTGCGTTTAGAGGCAGCCACCGCGCCGGAACAGGCATTGATCTAGATCAAGGTTTGGCTCACGCAAAGCGCCGCGCGAAGAAGACGCAGGCGACCACGATTGCCGTCGCGGCGATCATGCTGCCTGCGACCGGCTCGCCGAGCAGAAGGCCGGCGAGCGCCAGACCAAAGAACGGCTGCAGCTGCTGCAGCTGGCCGACGCGGGCAATGCCGCCGATGGCGAGCCCGCGGTACCAGAAGATGAAGCCGACGAACATGCTGAAGACGGAGACATAGGCGAGCCCGATCCAGGCGGGCACACTGACGCCGCTCCAGACCGGCGGCCATGTCAGCACGGCGAGCACCAGCATCAAGGGCAGCGCGAGCAGCAGCGCCCACGAGATCACCTGCCAGCCGCCGAGGCGGCGCGACAGCGCGGCGCCCTCGGCATAGCCAAGGCCGCACAGCACGATCGCGGCGACCATCAGCAGATCGCCTTGAAGCGAGGCCGCGTCGTCGCCGGCGAGAGCAAAGCCGGCCACCGTTGCGCTGCCGAGCCCAGCGAACAGCCAGAACAGCGGCCGCGGCCGCTCGCCGCCGCGCAGCACGCCGAAGATCGCGGTCGACAGCGGCAGCAGGCCGATGAAGACGATGGAGCGCGCGGACGTGATGTGCTGGAGCGCGAGCGCCGTCAGCAGGGGAAAGCCGACCACGACGCCGATGGCGACGATGGTGAGCGAGGCGAGATCTCCGCGCTGCGGCCGCGCCTGCCGGAGCACGGCGAGCACCGCCGCCCCGATCAGCGCCGCGATGACCGCGCGCGCCGAGGTCAGGAACAGCGCCGAGAAGCCCCCCACCGCCACCCGCGTCGCCGGCAGCGAGCCGCTGAAGATGATGACGCCGAGAAGCCCGTTGCCCCAGCCGCTGGCGGAAGAGTGCATGTTGGTCTCGCTTGGTGGGGGGCGGCGGATCGGGTGCCGGGGCGGTTGAACGCTTCGCGTGATGGCATGGAGCAACAAAAGTTTGAAAACAACCCCATGCACAGTAGACGGGGGTTGCAAGATCAATGGGTTAGGTGGGGGGCTGGACG
>NZ_JADYVZ010000041.1:0-10011 GCF_020194195.1 Bradyrhizobium sp. BRP19
CCCCTGTGGATCGCGCCGACGCCGGGCTCGTAACTCCGGTCGGGCTACGCCCTCCCTGCGTCACGAGCCCGGCGAAGCTCTCTCATCCTGATTGACGCTCCACTGTCACCCTGATTGCCGCGCGGCAGAGCTGACTATCGTGCTCGTGGGCTCCCACACCCGCAGTGTGTCCCGCACGAGGAGGGATGATAACAAACGGCCGACGACGGGAGTAATCGACCGTAACATCTTGCGACGGGATGATGCGCAGCAATACGAAGTTGGACTTTACGGGAAGATCCCTTCCGTCCATGATCTTCTCGTACTCGTAGAAAAGAACCGGCGGACAGCCTGCCGCCTCATGTTCAAGGAAGAGGTCGCCGCTCTCTCGGAGAAGATCGATTAGCAATATAGCGCGCTCGCCCGCGTCGCGGATGTATTCACGCCAAGAAACGCCAAGCCGTCCATCGTCACGCAGGTTCCTCAGATCTTTGGCTAGACGTTCGCCGCTTGCCAAGAGCTCGGGTAGGCGTGTAAAGACCATTTCGCAGCCGCGCTTGACCCGCAGTATCCAGGCAACTTGTAGAATGTTGATGGTCTTCGCGCCCTGTTGGACCATGCGATCAGCGTAGATTCTGAATGGGCTGCCGGTGAGCGCGTGCTCGAATTCTGCACGTTGCGCTTCCATTGACTGGCCAGGTTGGAGCGCTGGAACGAGTCAGACATGGCCTGACCTCCTCTGTTCTAGAGTCGATGCCGCCCCGTGATACTGAATTGCGCTGTGGTGCCGGATTGCCTATCTATGGCGTCTTTCATCCGACAAACTGCTCGCAAGCTAGGTCAAAGTGTGACCAAGAAAGCACGTAACCTCAACAGGACGTTTTGCGAGCAGGGTGACTTTCCACGACGTTCCCAGATCTCTCGGTGCAAAGCCGATGCCAGGCATCTTGTTGCTGCCGAGACGAAGGATGGCCGCGCAACTTTCGTCCTCCTGTTCTGCTGCACAGCGTTTGTCCGATTGAGAACCAAGCTTGTCAGAGATCGGACGCTGTGGGTCGTCTTTGTTAGACAGCCACCTCGCATGCCTAGGGAGCATTCCCCGGGACCACCTATTATTTCAGATGGGTCCTGCTCAATCTTCCAAACTTTCGACCGGTCGCCCGTAGCCATCGCCTCAAATATGTTCGTCTCACACATGAGCGCTCAATCAGGAGGCGAGTTGGCACATTGGTTGCTATTACGGTCTATGACGACCTGGTCCGCTCAGCGCAGTCAGAGATTGCGCCTTCCAGAATGATCTCAAACATGGAGTTAGATCATGGCGAATGAGACGAGACTACCCGTCACCAGGAAGGCTAGTGAGCCCGCGTTTTTTCCTGAAGCATGGCGCCCACTCGAGGCATTGCGCAACGAGGTGGATCGCTTGTTCGAAGACTTCTTTGGCGGCGATTTCTGGCGCCGCTCGTTCCCCCCGCACGCTAGTCTTGGAAGGTCGGTTGCCAAGAAGGTCGCCGCAAGCCCCGCAGTGGATCTTAGCCTAGCCTAGGATTACCCCTAGGGCCTGCAGCCCTCGCCTTCGTCAAACAAGACGGTCCTCAATGGAGGAATACGATTGGTTGGCGAGTGTGGTCTGTTCGGAGTCGCACTCTGGGTTCCCCGGGGGCGGGCTCGTGTCCCCGGTTCAGCTCACCACTGGGTCGGTAAGGTGACAATCGCCTGAGCGCTGGATTCAGGCTGGAACGTGCCGTGCAAACAGCAATACTTCAATTACCTTATCTCGTAGGCTTATTTGTGCGAGCTCGGCTAGGATCGATAGTTTGCGAGGTACCTACGATCGTGCTCTAATCGCGGCATGCCACGCCCCGTTCGTCACCGCACGCGCACTGAAGCCGACAGCCGGCCGCTCTGTTAGCAGAGGATTGAGCATAGCATCTCATAGGAAATATTACCGCCGCAAACCACGACGGCAACGTTCTGGCCAGCGTATCGCTCCGCCGTCTTCAGATAGCCGGCTACCGCCACTCCTGCGGCTCCTTCGATTGCCATCCTGTGGCCAGCGAGCACGAGCCGAATAGCGTCCACGATTTCGTTTTCTTGAACCAGGACGCACTCGTCTATGAGATCTCTAGCGTAATTGAAAGTGATGGCCTCACTTTCGATGCCGCCCGCAGTACCGTCCGACAATGTAGGGTTCTCGCACACATCCACTATTTCTCCAGCCTTTAACGCAAGATACAGTGCCGGGGAATTCTCAGGCCAGCAGCCGACGATCCGGAGCTCAGGATGGAGGGGCTTGAGATAACTAGCGATGCCGCTGATAAGGCCGCCGCCACCGACCGATACAAACACTGCGTCTAGCCTAGGGCATTGCCGCTCAAGTTCAATGCCAATGGTGCCCTGACCCACGATAACGTCTAAGTCATTATAGGGCGAGATGTATGTCCTATGTTGGACGACCGCGACTTCGCGCGCGTGCGCTTCGGAAGTAACAGCATCCGCGCCGAAAAACTGCAGCTTGACGGATTTGTACTGCTCAAGAGCGACGATCTTGGATTTCGAGGCAGTCGTGGGCAGAAATATGGTCCCGCGTGCCTTTAGCGCGGAAAGGCTATAGGCGACGCCAAGTCCATGGTTCCCCGTTGACGAGGCGATGACGCCTCGGGCGAGATCGTCTTTGGAGAGGGACAGGATCTTGTTGAGAGCGCCGCGGACCTTGAAAGATCCCGTGTGCTGAAGATTCTCGTACTTGAGCCACACCTCCCCTCCCCCGGACAAACCCGAAAGAATTGGGGAACGGTCGACGAAAGTCTCCCTCACGAGTGATCGGATGCGAGCTTCAGCCGCAACTATACGACCAACAAGGCTTGCGCCAGCGCCCTCAGGCATGCCCTTCTATCCACCACCAGTTCACAGCAACGTTCAGGCCGTGAGACCGAAGATAGTGCCACCACCCCTCGGGAATGTAAAGAATATCGCCACGACACAATACGCATTCGAAAGGCCGCGCGTTCAACAATCTCGGAAACCGATCGAGATCTGGAAGGCGAAGGTTTAAACGACTGAAGTGACGATGCTTAGGATGGTCATTATATGGGTAGAGATTCCTGCGATCCGCCGGCGGGAACAAGGTAATATGCTTACGACCGCTTATCATTGCATACAGGTTGTCGTAGGAATCGTAATGCAGCTTCGAGGCGTTACGGCCAATTCCCATCCATAAGTATGGAGGCCTCATTATCTTCGCGAGTGGGGCGAACGGCGGACGAACGACATCACCCACAAGTTCAGGGAGATACCGCAACGTATCAATCTGGGCGAGATAATAGGTCGTTTGACTGGCTACGTCGCCATAGAGCAGATAATCGACGAAGCGGCCGAAGGTCGAGTGGGTTTGATCTTTGCCAATTCGCTCTGGGACTGCGAACTCTTTGTCCGGAGAGAATTCGATGGGCACCCGCCTATGGCCTGCTGCTGCCTTTAAGTAGCCGGAGCTCCAACGTTCGATAGCCCCCAAGGTCAATGCCGCGCCTTTGATGACGACCGGAAGCGCCGGACGCACAAATCGTCGATAAAATTCCTCTGCACTCGGAGTAGCGATGCTTTCGATCGATTGCGCGGTCTCCAGCCACGCTCTGTTAACCACGGACGGATTCATGATCGCTCCTAAATTTGAACTCTGTCGCACCGAGTGGAGGAGTTTCGTCTATGACTTCATCACTGTGGCCGTTCTGCTTAAGGTCACGCCTATAAAGGATGTCCTGGTTCAGCTCTTCCGTGGCGTAGTGACCTCCAGAAACGGTTACTATCGGGGTCCTCCTCGATCATGCGAAGCAACAGCCGGCACATCGATTCTGGCGGTGAGAAGGATTCGCTTAGTCGCCTCGATGCGATGGCGGATGAAGTATTCCTCATGGAGATATGCGGTCGGACCTCCAAATTCAGGAGGAGGCCCACTCGCTTCTCGGATGGAGTGAGCACTGTACTACTTCACAATTCTAGACCGCCTGGAAATCGCGCCACCATCGGGCGGCCACCGTTCCCAGCTCACGCGCCACACGCGCTGCAAGTACAGCCATTTCACTCCCTTCGTCGCGTCAAACGCGCTGCACGATCAGCCCGCAGTTCCTCATTCCGCAACTAGCGCGCCGCACGATCTGCGAGGTCGGCCCGCAACTCCTCGTCGCGCAGGGAGCGCGCTGCACGATCGGCCCGCAGTTCCTCATCCCGCAACGAGCGCGCCGCACGATCTGCGAGCTCGGCCCGCAACTCCTCGTCGCGCAGGGAGCGCGCTGCACGATCGGCCCGCAGTTCCTCATCCCGCAACGAGCGCGCCGCACGATCTGCGAGCTCGGCCCGCAACTCCTCGTCGCGCAGGGAGCGCGCTGCACGATCGGCCCGCAGTTCCTCATCCCGCAACGAGCGCGCCGCACGATCTGCGAGCTCGGCCCGCAACTCTTCGTCGCGCAGGGAGCGCGCTACACGATCGGCCCGCAGTTCCTCATCCCGCAACGAGCGCGCCGCACGATCTGCGAGCTCGGCCCGCAACTCTTCGTCGCGCAGAGAGCGCGCCACGCGAACGGCCCGCAACCCTGAGCGAGCTGCACGATCGAGACGAGCACGGGACAGGTTCTCGTCGCGCAATGCGCGCCTCGCCCGCGATCTCGACACTCGTGCGCCAGAGCGCGTCGTGAGGTCGATCTGGTCTGCCACATCCTCGAGCTGCTCCTGGAATCTCGCCGTGATGACCAGCAAGTCCTGCGATAGATCCACAAGCGTTTCATAATCCATTGGGTAATTCTCCGTTAGTTACTGACGCAGATTGGTTGGCGAGTGTGGTCTGTTCGGAGTCGCACTCTGGGTTCCCCGGGGGCGAGCTCGTGTCCCCGGTTCAGCTCACCACTGGGTTGGTAAGGTGACAATCGCCTGAGCGCTGGATCCAGGCTGGAAGGTGCCGTGCAAACAGCAATACTTCAACTACCTTATCTCGTAGGCTTATTCGCTCGGTTAGGGATAGATAATTGCGAGGTACTTACGATGGCGCTCTAATCACGGCATGCCCGCCTCCGGCGGCCAGCGCTCGCGATCGAGCCGCGGTTCGTCACCGCGCGCGCACTGAAGCCGATGGCCGGCCGTTCAAGATCACGTTCGGCGAGATGCGCGAGATGGGATTGCGCCGCATTCTAGTCCACTGCCATTGCGGTGATCACATCGCTCTGAGCGCCGATCGCTCGCCAGACGATATTCGCTTGTGTGATGTCAGCCCCTCGGGGCGGCAACAGGGGAGCTGAAGTCAGGCCGGATTTCGAGAGGTACGCATCCGAAGGGGGCCGTCTTGCGTGACGGATGGTAATTCGCGAAGCGTGTGACCTTAAGTCTAGCTTTAAGGTCGTCAGGCGATGCGGGTCGAGGTTTTGGGCGGACGGAAGCGGCGGCGGCGCTGGTCGCAGGACAACAAGGCGCGGATTGTCGAGACGTTAGCGCCGGGCGCGAAGGTGACTGAGGTTGCGCGTCGCAACGGAGTAGCGGCCAGCCTGGTGTTTACTTGGCATCGACAAGCACGGACGTCGGAACAAGTTGTACCATCTTTTACGCCGGTGCAGATCGCCGCCGTGGCGGATCGGCTGAGGAAACTCCGAAGCTTTTGCCTGCGGTTGAGGGCGGAGTTCGCTCCGTGGCAGCCGCGCGTACTGGATTGATAGAGATCGATCTCGGCAACCGATGGTGCATCTGGGGGGATGCGCACGTCGATCCGAAGGCGCTGGCGCAGGTCCTCGATTGCTTGGATGCCGATGATTGCTATACGGGGAATGTGCGAATGTGGCTCGCGACAGGCTACACGGATATGCGCAGAAGCTTTCCGTCGCGGGCACTCCAAGCGCAGGAGGTGCTGCACAAAGACCCGCTCAGCGGTCATCTGTTCGTCTTCCGCGGTCGCCGCAGCGACCTTGTGAAGGCGATCTGGAACGATGGCTAGGGAGCCTGCTTGTTCACAAAAATACTCGAGAGAGGGAAGCTCATCTAGCCATCGGTTGCCGGTTATAGCGCGACAATCGGGATGAGAACGCGCGTATTGCCTCACATATCGATGCTCCCGGGCGCGATTGGTTGCCTCATTTATTTTGCTCCTGGCCTGAGTTGAGGAGGAGGCCGGGTGCGGAGATGGCGGGGTTTCGGAGCGTCCGGCCTCCCTCCGCAGGCACCTCGCACGTCATTGGGGCGTTGTCACCTCATACCCTGGCGGCATTTTCTCACTTGAAGCGAACAGAGCGCATTCGCTTGCTCGCCGCGCCAGGATTTCCGCCGATGTTGAAGGGTTCGAAGCTTGATCCGGATAGGCTCCAGGATACTCCACCTGCAGGCGCGAGAGCAGTTCGCTGCCACTCCGCCAAGGCTCGGCTTCAAACCATTTTCGCAAATCTGGCGTTGCCCGGATGAGCGGGTCGGGACGACGCCGGCCTCTTCTCGCCTTCACGAGTAGCCGATCCGTTGGTCGCATGGCTCCGTCCTTCCAAGCTGTGCGTAGACTTGCCAGGAAACGATCGATCGAGTGCGATGCCGCAGCAGGGCTGCCGATTGGTTGGGTATCCGCGAGGGCCGCGAGGCGTTCCTGCCCGTCGCGAATGTCGCGCAACAACGCGACCGGATCGAGAACGGCATAGATTTCTTGAGATGATGGCGGACAGCATCAGGCGTGCGGGCGTCTGCTGCCAGGTGTTGGTGAGGCGTTGCTGACGCGCGGTATGTCTTGCGTACACGAGCACCGTCGCAAGACGTTCACGAACAGCCGCGCTGATCGATACACTTCGGCCAGCAGCTCGGCCGCTTCCAGGCCTTCGAACCTACGATAGCCGACCATCCTGCGCACGACGGCGCCGTTCTTTTGCTCGACGAACGCCTGGTCATTCTTCCGGTAGGGACGACAACGCGGGGAGACAATGTCGGCCGCTTCGCAGTAGGCCTTCAGCGTCTCGTTCACGAACACGGTATCATGGAACACTGCGACGCAGGGAATGTGCTGTGTGCCGCCGGCGCTTGCGACCTAATTTTTCTCGGACCTGCACCAATGCGCGATCGATCGTCGCAGCGCTCATCGCCAAAAGTTTGGCACGCATCTCAGGGGCAAGGTCGAGGTGCCCGTGGCGTTCCATCGCCTCGATCAGCGCAGGCATTAACGCCCTCAGTCGCTTCCCGCAGATCCGGTCTTATGCTCCCAAAGCAGCACAAAGCGCGGTGTGTTCTGCTTCATTGTAGATCCGACGTCGCCCCCGTCGGCCTTGGCGTGCGTCTTCCTTGTTTCGAAGTAGACGCATCGCATGCTTGCGATGGGATCCGGTGATGTCGACGAACTCGTCCAATATCCGTGCCTTCTTCGCGATCCGAACGCCGGTAGCGCACGCCTGCCGCCGCCGTCATGAGGTTGCGGGCGCGGGCCATCAGATCGACCGGTCTTTGCAGACGCACACCTTCAACGTCGTTACCCGACAGCATATCAGTGAGCCGTTCGATGGCCCAATGAGCGGCTGCGCTGAAATCCCGAACGTTGAAAAACGATTCTGTTTCGGGAGCGAACGTCTGGCCCGGTACGAAGAGCCTTCATCATGCCCGTACAATCTGTCCATGGTCGTCGCGCCCCTCTAGGCTAATGTTCGCTGTCGCCGGACCCCACGCTTTGCAGCTCGGCAGGTGTTCTCAGTCATCTGTTATTGAGTTGTTGGAACGACGGAAGCATCAGGACCGGCGAGCATTCGGAAAGCCCTGTCATTAGAGGGGCCTAAATAGCCGGGCGCGTTGTTGTACATCGTGGAGCAAACGACGTGCCAGAGCAGTATATCTTTCTAAACAACGCGCACCTCCGAATCGCTGCGTTCCATGTCCGACTCGTCGAACATCCGACAACGGGTGTAATCTAATGGACGTCTGAGTGTATTCAAATCGCGCGTATATGACGCTTCATCAAATGGCGCGTGCGTGAGCCGCCAGTTTTTGCGCAACGTCTCGGCTTGCGCATCAGGAGTTTCCATTCCGTCATGCGCTTCACGATGAACCGGACCGTCGCCGGTCGACCCGCAGTAGCGGATAAGGCCAAGGAAGACATCTGGCTCTGCTCCTGCGTTGCCCTTGCCGATGCACTCCACCTCCGGAGCCTGGAACGAACAATACTTTAAGCAGATGGCCTAATGGCTGAGCTCCGCTCGAGGCCTGCCTCTTAATATCCCGGAGCCGTCACTGCCGACTTCCGTCTTCTGCACGCCTGCTTTGCGACTTGGTGCGATACACGACGATAAGCGCCATTGCTCTCGAATCTCTGAGACTCAGCGGTTGATCAAGTTGACGATGCCATGCGGCTTACTTGAACCGGTGCGCCAATCTCAAAAGTCACTGTTCGAAACAGTTTCAAAAGTCACTTTTTGAAGCAGTTTCAACGTCGTTGACGAGAGGCCGGCGCGCTGACATGAATCCAGAGCAGGATATTGGCTGCTCTTTGGATTGTGGTGTGTGGCGTCACGAGAGGAGGTCTTTGCTCGCGATAAGATGTGTACGCATGAAAGGCCGCCTCACCGATGCTGGGGACTTGCAGGATGAGCGAGGCTGGGGGCACAGCCTCGCCCCAGCGAAGCCTTAGGCCGCCTTGACGTTGATGGTCTTGGCTGCCTTCTTGCGCCTCTTCGGTCTTCGGTAGAACGACATTCAGTACACCGTACTTAAAAGTGGGCTCGATCTTGTCGGAGTTGACGCCGTCCGGTAGGGCGAAGAGGTTTCATCTCGCTTGTCGCCCCTGATACTAAGACCACCATGAGTAAGCTTGACTGCGATATTCTTCTGGTCGAGGTTAGGTAGTTCGACCGTTATCTCGTACGCATTGTCGCTTTTGGTCACGTCGACCGCCGGGGCCGAAAGCTTCTTGCAAAGATCGCGTTTGAGGCGCGCGAGCGAGCGGACTGGCTGGTTCCAAAAGCGGCCACCGAGATCGTCGAAAATCCGATCGATCTCGCTTCTGAATGCCGAAAATGGTTGCCATATCTCGCCCGCGACGGCGGGATCGTTGGTCGAACTTCGCGACAGGTCTTTGGTTTCAGTTGCCGTGATCAATTCTCCATGGAAGTTTGACGCTTTCGGTCGCAAGAGAATTAGTCGTGGCCGACCGGCCGCCAGTTGATTTCGTCCAATAGGTGACGACGTTGCTGACTTCCTGGGCAGTCCGCGACGTGCAGCGCGCCGATAGTCCGTATAAGAATAATCGGCCTGCCAAAAGCTCTTTCACCTCGGAGGGAATAGCGCGCGATTTCACGTCGGCGAATTGCTCACCTTTGCCGCAGATGACGGGCCCGCTTTACATATTATCTGTCACTTTCGTTAAACGATTTCGACCAGAGCCGCTCCGCGAAATCCAGATGGCACTTCATTACGTCCGAGAGAGTTTTGGAATTGGCAAGATTCTTCAGAAGATTGGCCTGAGCGTGCAGAGAGGAAGCAGCCAGCTTTGACCGTGTTTCAATGCCGCACCGAACAGGTCTGTTGTCTCCGGCTGATGCCCGGGCGGCCCGTTCGCGCTCTGGATCTGACTTCCGTTCGCGTTTCTCGTACTCGGGACTTCTCGCGGGCATTCAACGTCTCCCCGTCTGAACAGGATCGCAGCGCGCTGCGTGGTCTAGATGCGACCAAGAGGCTTCGGAAAGTACCACAACCGGCAACATGGCGAACCTATCTCATTTGGTAGCGCTTGCTCAATCGGGATCGCTTAAGCGGATATGCACGGGCGAGCTTGGCTGTCTGCTCGGCATTGACAATGAAGACAATTCCTATCGATTAGCTTAGCGTCGCGCTTCCGAGCGCGAGCGTCGCAAACGTCCATGACTAGGTGTCTGGTTCCCGCAAATGAACTCATGCACGATCCATTGTTGCTATTGCGCTATGGATGTTATGTAACGCGCACGCCTGCAGCAGGATGCGCGATATTTCAATCGATCAGCCTGACCTCGACGGCTCTGTACTTCGAGCGCTGTTTATTGAAACGAATACCGAAAGTCACGC
>NZ_JADYVZ010000042.1:0-8369 GCF_020194195.1 Bradyrhizobium sp. BRP19
GAAAACGACCAGAACTGATTAGGCTTCAAAGGCATTCGAAGAGGGCTGGGAAGTCTTCGGATCTCTCGCTATCGATTTTATATTTTTTCCAACAGGCTATTTCGACGGATCGGACATTCAGAAAGCCCAATCACCAGATTATGTTTTAGCAGTATTACAGTCGATACGATGGCTCCGACGATGGAACCGGCCGATTGTACAGCAATATGCAAGCAGGCAACTTCGCCATAGGGGCTGCCAGTTCTCTCGCAATGGGTTGATGGAAGGCGAGCCGACAGCACACTTTGTTCGCATGGCGCAGCGGGCCGGCGACCTCTTTTTCGGAGAAGGAGTGCGACCGGATCAAGACCCAAGCCATCGCCACTTGGGGCCCTATTAACCGGTCTCGTCGCTCCACTTGGTCCCGCGTAAGCGTCACTATGCTCACGCTCCTGCGGGTGCCACTTCTCTCAAGGCGATGCGCCCCGGCGCACGCCCAAAACGTTAACGAGCAGAACCGATCGATACGGACAGCTGATCGGTGATCTCTTGCAACTCTTTGCCCCGATGATGGCTCGGTTTTTGGTGATCTAGAAACTTCACAGCACGAGGCGCCATCATCTTGCCAGGCCAGGGCGAGCAGCAATTCTGAGCGGCTTCCGTCCTGAACATCAAAACGCGTACGCTTGATTGCGACACGATCGCGCCCTTCAGTTCCGGGAGGCATGCGCCTGAGATACAATCGTTTTGCACGGGGCACAGGTTGGACTGCGTCGCTCCACCTATGCGACTGCAAACCAGAAAGATGGGACTTCTCAGTTACGGAGTTTATCATTCCGCGCGGTGATGCATCCCCAACAAAAATCAATTATCCGGCGGCACGAAGCGAAACAGGCATTCTTATTTTTCCTGCGTGGTTGACGCTGGTCGGCTCCTCAACAATGTTGAAGCGCCATGACGCGCTCATGGCTACCGAAGATTGAGAAGAGTGCGATGACGTTTTTGAGCTTCCGGCTTACCATTACCCGTGGCGGATATATCGCGTGATGACGTCGCCGCTTGAACGTGAGCTTCACCTTGGCCTGAACCTGCATGGCGCTGGGGGACATGCAGCAGCGTGGCGGTGGCCCGGAAATCCTCCTGGGGCATTCTACGATATTGAGCATTACGTGCGAGCCGCAAAGCTCGCCGAGCGTGGAAAGCTCGACGCGGTTTTCCTCGCCGACACGCCAGCGCTCAATCCGGCAATCGACAAAACCCCGCCCCTCAATGGCATCGAGCCGACGATTACGCTTGCCAGCATCGCACGAGAAACAAGATTCGTCGGTCTGATCGGCTCGGCATCCACCACGTACAACGAGCCTTATAACCTCGCGCGCCGATTCCAGTCGCTTGACGTTGTCAGTGGCGGCCGCGCGGCCTGGAACGCAGTTACGACATCCAATGTCTATACGACGAGGAGCTTCGGCGGCTACGAGCAATCCCGTGATGACCGTTATCGCCGCGCTGAAGAATTCGTGGAGGCCGTGCGAACCCTTTGGCATAGCTGGGGAGAAGGCGCCCTTATTCTGGACCAAGCGTCCGGGCGGTTTGGTGATCCGAGCAGGCTGCGGACGACGAGGCATGCCGGCGAGTTTTTCGACATCAGTGGGCCCCTGACACATCCGGGCTCAAGACAGGGGCGGCCGGTTATTTTCCAAGCCGGCGGATCGGATCAAGGGCTTCAGTTTGCGGCGCGAAGCGCCGATGCCGTGTTCTCATCGACAGGCAATTTGGAAATCGCCTTGCGCGAGGCCGATCGCCTCAGGTCGTTTGCTTCTCAACATGGACGAAGGGCGCCCCTTGTCCTGCCGGGCGTCGTCACGTTCGTTGGCGGAACGGAAGAGGAAGCCATCAAGCGCAAGGCAGAGCTTGACGAACTTATCAACTTTGACGTTGCCCTTGATGCGCTGTCCGGTCGTTTCGGTATTCCTGCCGAAAGGCTGAAGATCGACGAACCAATCGACCCCAACTTACTGCCGCGACATGCGGACGCGGCTTTTTCCATCGGCCAGTATCGCACTGTGGAAGCGCTCGTGCGCTCCGGCAAAACGGTCCGCCAGATCATCGTCGAGGCGCCTGCTTACGGTCACCGGGTGCTGGTCGGATCGCCGGAGCAGATTGCCGCTTCCTTCGAAGAGTGGTTCCGGGCTGGCGCGGTGGACGGGTTCAACGTCATACCGGATGTTCTGTCCGACGGCACGCCTGCGTTCGTCGACCATGTTGTTCCCGTCCTGCAGCGGCGCGGCTTGTTCCGTTCGGACTATCGCGGCGAAACGCTGCGCGAGCATCTTGGCATTCCACTGCAGGGCGAGCCCACCGACCAGGTCTCCGCCGCCTGAGTGCTTCTCCTTTATCACAATCGGAGCTTATCATGTCTAAGCCGGCTGCCGTTCGTTCGACGTTTCTTCTCAAAATTCTGAACCGTCGTCTGACGTCTCGCGCCGCAATCATCGCCATCACGATGTCTGGCCTTTCGAAAGCGGATGCCGTGCAGGCGGAAGACGCGTCGGCTGGCAAGCCGCGATCCGGCGGGATTATCCGGTATGGACACTTCCAGGAGCCGCCATGCCTTTATGGTGGTTGGGTGCAGCAATGGTACCTTCAGCGTCAGTTCAGTGACAATCTGGTCGCCAGGGCTGAAGACGGCAGGATCCTGCCTTGGCTTGCGACCGCATGGACCATTTCGGATGACCGCAGAACTTACACATTCCAGATCAAGCCCGACGTCAAGTTCACGGACGGGACGTCTCTGGACGCCCAGGCGGTCGTCGATAACATCAATGGATGGCTGAGCGACAATCCGGAGCTGGAGAACCCCACAGCCGGCCCTTATCTCAAGGGCGTCTTCGAATCCGCGGCGGCGACCGGGCCGCTGACGCTCAAGATCACCTTGAAGACGCCATTCGAGCCGCTGCTGAATGTCTTTGCGCAGTCCTCGCAAGGTATCCTATCGCCGACGGGGCTGAAGCGTGGCAAGGCCGTGAACTGCGAAAGCCCGGTCGGTTCGGGTCCGTTCATCGTGGAGAAATGGAACCGCGGCAAGAACGTCATATTCCGTCGAAACCCAAACTATAGTTCGGCGCCGGCCACTGCCAAGCATCAAGGCCCGGCCTATGTCGAAGGAATTGAGTGGCGTTTTCTTGCTGACCCCACGATACGCTACGGCTCGCTTCTGACCGGCGAATCCGACGTTGTCTATCATATCCCGGCCGTCAATTGGCAGGACGCCAATTCCCGGTTCAAGGTCGTGCGTCACCTCACGGGCGGAACGCCGCTTCGGCTTGCATTGTACTCGGAGAGACCGCCGTTCGACGACGTGCGTGTCAGGCAGGCTTTTGCTTACGCCTCCGACCGGCGTGCTGCCGTGCAAGCGGCGTTTCTCGGCTCGCTGCCCTATGAGGGCAATTTCGCTTTGAGCCAAAGTTCCCCGGAATATGTCAGCGACCTCTCAAAATCCTATTCCTATGACCTCGAGAAGGCGAACAAGCTGCTCGATGAGGCCCGCTGGACGGAGCGCGATGCAAACGGCATCCGCAGCAAGAACGGCAAGCCGCTGATCATACGCATCACCTACACCAACGCCTTTTCGCCTCCGGATGGCGATCAGGTCCTGCAGATGATCCAGCAGCAAGCGAAGGCTGCAGGGTTCGATGTGCGGCTCCAGCCGACCAACCAGGCTGATTTCTGGGCAGGAAAGAATCTTGGTCCAAATGACTACGAGATCGTTCCCCTATATTGGGTTGCGCCCGGCGCCGAGATCTATCGCATCTCGTACAAGCCCGACCTGAATGGTGTGCGCAATCCCTTCAATCCATCCCGCTATCAGGATCTGCCGCTGTGGGACATCATCCAGAAGGCCGAACAGGCCGCTGACAAGGCGCAGCGCATCGCGCTTTATCAGCAGGCCGAACGGCGGATCGTCGAGAACGCGCCGTCCCTGAGTTACACGGTTTTGGATGTCACCCTCGCTTTGGCCGATAATGTGAAGGACATCTGGCTCGACAGCGGGTCGGTGGGCGAGCCCGTTTTCTCGGACGCATATTTCACCGGCAAGAAATGAATGCGGTGAAGACGATAGGCAATCGAAGCTTTTGGCTGGCGCGGCGGCTCTTGTCCGGCCTGATTGTGGTCTGGGCTGCGGCAACGTTCACCTTCTTTGTGCAGTTTCTGATGCCCGGAGAACGCGCCCAGATCATCTTCAATGCAAATACCGGAAACGTGGGAGAGATTCCTCGGGACCAGCTGCTCGCCATCAACGCCAGATATGGCTTCGATCAACCCGTCATCGTGCAATACGGAAAGTATATAAGGGATGTGATGCACGGAGATCTTGGGCAGTCTTACGTTCAATATCAACCTGTCACGGACCTGATTGCGCGCCAGATCGGACCGACGATTGCACTCGCCTTTGCCGCGATGTTGACTGCTTGGATCATCACCATCACGACAACCGTTCTTTTTGCCAGGCGTGACAACATATGGTCCAAGGCGCTAGGCGGCTTTCAGGTCTTCCTCGCAACACTGCCGCCCTATTGGCTGGGGACAATCCTGCTGGTCGTTTTCGCGATCCAGCTTCGCTTTTTTCCTGTCGTCGGCGGCAACACGCTCATGGGCCTCGTTCTGCCGACGATGGCCCTGGCCCTGGAAATCTACGGTTTCCTTGGTCAAGCGGTCCTGAGTGAATTCACGCGGGTTCTTGATCAGCCTTTCATCACATCATCGAGAATGCGCGGCACGGGAGATTTCAGTGTCCGTTTGCGTCACGCTCTGCGCCATGCTGCCTTGCCGGGGATCACGCTTTCCGGCTGGATCATAGGGAAGCTGCTCTCCGGCGCGGTATTGATCGAAGCGGTCTTCGGCCGCCAGGGGCTGGGCGGCGTCCTTGTTGCAGCAACGTCCACACGGGATGTCCCGGTCGTCTCGGGGGTGGTTCTGGTTTCAGCAGCGCTGTTTGTCGCTACCAGCTTGATCGTGGATTTCACGGTGCAGCTCGTCGATCCCAGGATGAAAGAGGCATGAGTTTCGCCACTAGCTCCGCCGGACATGCAAAAGCGTTCATAACTGCAAGAGTGCTGACGGGCGCCCGTAGGTTTCCGGTTCGGGTCTATGTCGCGGCTTTCTTTATGGCGTTCTTCCTCATCGCGGCGATTGAGCCGAAACTGCTTCAGACGCATGATCCTTTAGTGCTGAGCCTGACGTCACCTCTCAAGGCCCCTTCCTTGACGCATTGGCTGGGGACGGACCAGTCCGGACGGGATCTCTATTCCCGCATCGTGGCGGGGACACGTCAGTCTCTCTCGATTGGGCTAGGTGCGACTGCGCTCAGCCTTGCCCTCGCGCTTGCACTCGGCGTGACGGCGGGCCTGTCTGGCGGCTGGATCGACAATGTGCTCAGCCGGCTGTTCGACGCCTTGTTCGCTCTCCCCACTCTGTTTCTTGCGCTTCTCTTCGTTTCGTTGTTGGGCACCTCGGTCCCGACGCTGGTCATCGCAGTCGGCCTTGGAACATCGCCCGGATATGCGCGGATGGTGAGGGTGCAGGTTCTGAGCGTTAAAGCGACCGGTTATGTTGAGGCGGCAAAGGCGCTAGGCCACTCGCCGAGACGCATCCTGTTCAAGCATATTCTCCCCAACGCAATCAGCCCACTTGCGACAATGTTCACGCTCGGTGTCGGGCAAGCCATCATTTGGGCATCCGGCCTTTCCTTTCTAGGCTTGGGAGTTGCGCCCCCCTCATCGGAATGGGGCGCGCTGCTCAATGCCGGGCGTAACTACGTGATCTATGCCTGGTGGCTCGAGGTCATGCCCGGTATTGCCATCGCTGCCTTCGCACTCTCAGTTACTGTTGTCGGCCAGTACGTGCAGCAACGCCTGGAAGGAAGGATTGAGCTTCTATGAACGTGACCTATCCCGCAGCCTCCTTCCGGCAAAATGCCACATCGCCCGCGGCTAGCAACCCGTTGCTCGGGGTACAAAACCTCAACGTTTCCTTCGGGCCGGCGCATTCGCGACGAGATGTTGTAAAGGGGGTCTCTTTCGCGGTTGAGGAAGGCCGGTGTGTCGCGATCGTCGGTGAATCGGGGTCAGGCAAGAGCGTTACGGCCCGGACGTTGGTTGGTCTTACCGGGGCGCGTTCTCATGTCCAGGCTGACCGCCTGGCTTTTCAGGACAAGAATATCGATGGCCTAGGTGACAAGGAATGGAGAGCCTTGCGCGGCAAGCGCATCGGTTTCGTCTTACAGGACGCGCTTGTGTCGCTCGATCCGCTAAGACCGGTTGGCAAGGAGATCGGTGAAGCGCTGAGTGTTCACCGTGCAATCAGGGCACGCGCAGACTTGACCGAACGGGTGGTTGAGCTTCTGAAGCTCGTGGGCGTGCCCGAGCCGGCCGTCAAGGCGCGGCAGCTTCCACATGAGCTGTCAGGAGGACAACGGCAACGAGCCTTGATTGCGACGGCAATTGCTCTCGATCCAGCTCTTTTGATCGCAGATGAGCCCACGACGGCGCTGGACGTTACGATCCAGGCTCAAATCCTGGATCTGCTCAGCGAAACCCGCGAGCGCGGCAAGGCTATGATCCTCATCAGCCACAATCTCGCCGTCGTATCGCAGATGGCCGACGAAGTTATTGTCATGCGACACGGCGAAATCGTCGAGCATGGCTCATTAGAACAGATTTTTGGCGATCCGAGACATGAATATACGCGGGGTCTTCTCAAGGCGATCCCATCCGTCCGGTCACGCGGAAGCCGTCTTTCGTCCTCTAAGGCGCCGCGCTTCGTCTCGGCTGAAGGTGAAGAGGTCAGAGCGCTGGCCAAACCGGATATCGCACAGCCTGGTAGGCCCGTGCTTGAGGCGGAACGGCTCGTCAAGCGCTTTCGTGGGCCGGATGGCGAGCTGCGTACTGTTGTGAATGACGTCTCGTTTCACCTCGGCCATGGAGAGACGCTTGGCATCGTCGGAGAGTCAGGGTCTGGGAAGACGACCGTGGCACGAATGGCGCTCGCGCTCGAAATGCCTGATGAAGGCGACGTGACACTCGGAGGTGCGCCGTGGACTTCTGCGACTGAGAAAGAGCGGCGCCGAAGGCGATCGGATATCTCGGTCATCTACCAGGATCCACTAAGTTCATTCGATCCACGCTGGACCATCGAGCGCGTCATTGATGATGCCTTGGCAAGACGCCGCGGAGATCCCCTCGACAGAGCCAGTCGACAATCCGAGGCCAGCGAGTTGCTCGATCTTGTGGGGCTGTCACCGAGCTTCAGGACAAGGCGCCCACTCGAACTGTCGGGCGGTCAACGTCAGCGGGTTGCGATCGCCCGCGCGATTGCTCCGCGCCCCAGGATCATCGTGTGTGACGAGCCGGTCGCGGCACTTGATGTATCCATTCAGGCGCAAATTCTCGATCTGCTTGGCGATCTCAAGGCTCATTTGGGCGTCAGCTATCTATTCATCTCGCATGATCTCGGCGTGGTGCACCACCTGAGCGACCGTGTTCTTGTCATGAATCATGGCGTGGCCGTCGAAGTCGGCGGAGCAGACGATGTATTTTTACGGCCTCGGCAATCCTATACGAGGAAGCTGGTTGCGGCCGTTCCACAATTGCACTTCCAGGCGGCTTAAAGTCAAGGCCAGCCACTCCCCGTCGGCTCAGCGCTAGGCTGAGCGCACGGACCAGGCGCTGTGCAAGGCAGCTAGATTTTGCCGTGGCTCTCCCATGCATGCATCCGCGCCAGCCGGAAGCCCGTCTGCCTATTCGGACGATGCAAATGCCCGTCCTTTAAGAGGTGGCACTGCCAGACGGAAGTCCACAAGACGATGGCCGATCACCACACCGGCGCAGGTGGATCTAGCCGCGACGGGGCTCACAAGCTTCGGCCGAGCGATTTGTCGCTTCAAGCTGGCGCGCCAGTCAGACCTGCGCAAATGCGTGGGCAAAAGCCTTGCGACGGGACATTCGCCGGAGCAGATCGCCGGCCGGCTGGTGCTGAAGCATGGCCGCGCCTGATGTGCGCCAGCTTGTTTTGGAGCACCAAGGACCCCCGAAGCGAGCGCTGCATCATTCGTTGTCACATAGATGTATGGTATGTAGTAGCCGGTCTGCCCGCCAGGATCACGAACTTGGATTCCTGAGTAGTGCTCCAAGTACGGTCCGACTGTGCTTAAGCCATAGCACGCTACGCCCACAATACCGATCGCCGGGTTTGCTGCAGGTACTAACATTACAGTTGCATCTTCCTGAAGGTTCTGAATCCATGGGCGACCATGATTCGGGATCTGATGATTGGTGGCGCGTCAGTTGAAGATACGCTGACGCTGTGGGCTTCGGCGTTGCGAGATATCAAGC
>NZ_JADYVZ010000043.1:0-7835 GCF_020194195.1 Bradyrhizobium sp. BRP19
AGGTCCGAGCGCTCGTGCGGGAATGCGTGCTGGAAGAACTCTTCGCCGGTAAAGTACTGGAAATATGGGTCGTGGACCCAGCGCTCGCACACCCCCTCATCGGACAGCCCGTAAATGTGCTTGAGCAACAACAGCCCGATCATGAAGCGGGTTTCAATCCCCGGTCTGCCGTTCTCGCTGTAGAGCGGGGCAATCTCCCCGTCGATCCAGTCCCAATCGATCCTGCCGGCAAGCAGAACCAACTCGTGCTTCATGTTGATGATCTGATCCAGCCGTGCCCGGAACAGATCGTTCGATCCCGTCGTCTTATGCTTCTTCGGCCGCATCGTCCTCCGGCGCACCACAGAAGCACGGTTCACAACGGAGAGGAATCCACAAAACGAATTTGCAAGGTTTGCGGCGTCCAAGCATCAAATCCCTGCAATCTCAAACGCCATCAAATCCCAGAAACAGACTCCCGCTCAATCGCTTAGAGGCTTGTTCACGGGCGACAGTGTAAGTCGCACCATGGATGCGCGATCCCTCCCAGCGTCGCGCAGAGTTTGCTGCTGAGACACTGAATCGGCGCTGGCTTGCGACTGTTATGCCCGAACCATCAATGACAAGTTGGATCCGTGCGCCTCAGCTCCCACAACCTGCTTGGCAGCACAGCCGAGAGTTTTCCCAGAGCATCGTGTCCGGATTACAACTAAACAATTCGCGTGACATAGCGACAGCGTGCCCTTTTTTTTGGCACCGACAGAACCACCAGCGCCGAGCTCTCCAGGTTGCGGCGTCGACGCAGCGTGCCTGTAGGTCATCAAGAAGACGACATTTGACTCGTGCTGCCAAGCAAAAGCGATCTGACGATCTGTTCGAATTCGACCGCGAAAGTGCACTGTGCGTGGCCGCCGGCACGGACGCACCTGATGCGCAATTCAGACGACCGGCTCTACTTGGTCGAAGAGCAGCACGAACCGGGAGAGCGTGAGGTCGTCACGGCGATCAGTCAGAAGCGTGCAGTGGTTTGGCTGATCGCCAACCCGGCCCGTCGTCGTGGTGCGGCTGCCTCTGATCGTAAGCACGCCGAACGCCCTTTGTCTGGTGTCTAAACGTCTTCATTGTTCTCGAGGCAAGTGGCCCAGGCGGGCTGCGTTTCGTTGGGTGAATTGCTACGCGGTCTCCTCAGCTTTCAGTCAGCTAGCGCCGATACAAAGCCGATGGGTTTGGCGAGGCGCGGCAGCCCGCTAAACTCGACGGCAGCGTGGGTGTAGCAGGATACGGGCCTTCATGCCTCCCTGGCTAACCGACTCCGAGCCGCGCCCGCGCTGCTTCCGACTGGTGGGCCGGGATCAAGTAGTTAGGCTCGTCCTCCGACGACGATGATCTCCCGGCCTGCTTCTTCCGCTGCTTTGAGGCTGGCCGGTGTGGGAGTTGGCGGCTCGTGGCAGGGACAGCTGACCTTGCCCCCATATGTGGAACGGCCCGCGAGGCAAGAGCTTTTTCAGTCGATTTCACACATTGGGACGGTGCGGTTATATGTCCGGCCTTTGCGCGCGGCACATGGCCGCTGGCCTCGATGAGATCCGCGAAACGAGGAGCCAAATCAAGTTTGCGCGCTTGAGCGCATTGGGGGCAGTGGCTTCACTCGTCTCGGGATTTCGTCCCATGGGTTCATCGCCTGTCGTTGCACCTTGCCCTCTGCCGGCCTGCGCCGGTCAGATCGTTGTGACGGTCATTGCGTTCATCAGTCGGCTACCGCGGTAATCGCCAGTGGGTCGGGACGCCGATAAGTCCCGCCCTTGTTTAGAAGCGCCCAGATGATCCGCGCCGTCTTATTGGCCTCCGCGACCGCGACAACTTTGAAAGGCCGTCTGGCAAGAAGCGCCTTCAGCCACGGCCGGCTCAGCGCGTCGTTTCGGGCAACCCGCAAGACGGCCGTTGCCCCGACGACGAGGAGAGAGCGGAGCTCCGGATTCCCCATCTTTGATATCCGCCCCAGCCGCTCTTTGCCAGCCAGGCCGCGAAGTGGCGAGCTGACGTGAACCCTCCGGGGTCTGGCACAAGCGCCTTAATGGTCGCCGCTGTAATGGGGCCGACGCCAGAAATCGTGGTCAACCGACGCATGTCCTCGTCGCGCTTGCCTCCACAATAATTGCGCGCTCGAGCCTGTCGATCTGGTCCGCTGCAGCTTCGATCTCATCGGCAATCGCCATCAGGGCGAAGCGCGCCGCTGCGGGCAGGCGGACATCTGTCTTGTCCCGCACGATCGCAATCAGCGCCTCAACCTTTGCCATGCCGGCGGCGGCGATGATCCCCAATTCGGCCAAATGCGCGCGCAGCGCGTTAACCGTCTGCGTTCGCTGCCGCACTAGAAGAGCGCGGGTCTTCAGCACCATCGCGGCAGCCTGTTGCTCGGCTGTCTTAATCGGCACGAAGCGCATGGTCTTTCGGGTCACCGCTTCGCTGATGGCCTCCGCGTCCGCCGCATCCGTTTTGCCTCGCTTGACGAAGGGTTTAACATAAGCCGGGGGAATGAGCCGCACCTCATGACCGAGAGCTGCGATCTCGCGCGCCCAATAGTGGGCGCTACCACATGCTTCCATCCCCACCAGGCACGCTGGCAGCTTCTCAAAGAGACGCAGAACTTCGCTGCGCCGTAGCTTCCGGTTGAACACGGGTGAGCCCTCGGCATCCGCCCCATGAACCTGGAAAACGTGCTTGGCCAGATCCAGCCCAATGGTGATAACCTGCTTCACGGAACGGTCCCTCCTTTGTGGTGTTCGAACAACGACCACGTTCTAGCACTTTGATGCTGTTGGAGCGGGCCGTTCCACCACATCAAGTTTTATCCATTCCTGAGTTCGCTCCGGTCGTTGGATTTGCCCGGTTGGGCGGTGGGAGCGACGGCAGCTGGCGCGGAGCCTTCGGCATAGCGCAGCGCCAGATCCCGGCGCGGGTGACAGGTGAAGGCGAACTCGGAGGGCGTTTTCCATCCGAGCTGCGAGTGGGGTCGGGCATCGTTGTAATCGGCCCGCCAGCATCCGAGAGCCATGCGAACCTGGGCCACTGACGTGAACAGCGTCTCGTTCAGCAATTCATCCCGCAGCTGGCCGTTGATGGGGAAGACGGCCCCGCTCCCTCGGCGCCGGCGATATACTGGCGATGGACGAACCCGCTTACAGGAGCAATTGACCAATGGAAGCCGCAACAATTGGGTTGGACATTTCGAAGCACGTGTTTCACATCCATGCAGTTGATGCCCAAGGCCAAGTGGCCGGTCGCCAACGCCTCCGGCGAGGCGAGATCGTGTCGTTCTTCTCCTCGCTCGCACCTTGCCTGGTCGGCATCGAGGCCTGCGCGACTGCTCACCACTGGGCGCGGGAGATTCGGCAATTTGGGCACGATGTCAGATTGATTCCGCCAGCCTATGTTAAACCCTACCTACGAAGAGGAGCCAAGAATGACGCCGCTGACGCGGCCGCGATCTGCGAAGCGGAGTCGTCCCAATATGCGGTTCGTTCCAATCAAGAGCGCCGAGAACCAGGGCTTCTTGATGCTTCATCGTGCAAGAGGCTTGCTGGTCCGCCAACGCACCATGACAGCTTGCGCCATTCGGGCTCACTTTGCTGAGTTCGGAATCATTGTCGGGCAAGGCCGGCAACGGGTGGACGGTCTGGTGGACTTGTTGGATGACGAGGAACTGACGCTACCGGCCCACGCCCGCATCGCGCTGGCCGTCCTTGTGAGCCAGCTGAAGGAATTGGACCGGCAGGTCGAGGCCATTAAGCGCGAACTGGCTGAGATCCAGCGAGTAAATCCGATGGCGAAGTTGCTGTCCTCGATTCCCGGGATCGGTCCCATTACGGCCACGGCTCTCGCCGCGACCGTGCCGGACGCGACCATGTTCCGCTCCGGGCGGGAGTTCGCGGCCTGGCTTGGCCTGACGCCTAAGCAGAATTCCACCGGCGGGAAGGATCGACTCGGCCGGATTACGAAACAGGGCGATTCCTATCTCAGGCACTTGCTTGTCATCGGAGCACGCAACGTCGTTCGGTACCCAAAGGCACGCGGCTTCTTTTGCGGATCGCGAGTGGCGCGATCCAGGCAGCGTGATCTCCTTTTGATGATACCCGCTGCGCGACCGATCTGATTCCACATCAGCGAAATTCTGGGACTGTAGGAAAACAAGTTTTTCACAACTTCAAACTCAGCAACGGATACATAGGAGGCAGGGACGGGGGGCATGGGCCGACCAATCCTGGTAGGCGCCTGTTGGTCTTTTCGGGGATACAATCCGGGACCCTTGTGTGGGAAAGATATGACTGAACGGCGTGTGCTCTGGTTGTGTTGCGGCGTCGGCTTCTGTCTCGCCTGCCAGAGAGGCTAGCGTGCGGGCGACGAATTCGCGCAGACAGCAACCGCGTTATCAGTTGGGGGGGGCAAATCCGCTGGACGAGCACTGGCAGAAAGCAAACCCGCTGCTTCCGCTGGTCTTGATCAGAGCTTGCGATACGAACCAAGATCTTGGTCTGCGGACGTGGTTTGTTTGAACCGGCTCTGGTGTAGTTGTGCAGGCTGGATGAAACTCGTGGAGTAATCTAGAAAGGCTAAGTTATGGCCACGCCACATCTAATGCTTCCAATCGAGGTATCGGCGGACCTGATGAGGCATCTGTCGCCAGATCGCGCGCAGGCGGTAGTTGACATCATTAGAAACTCCTCGCCATCTCTCATAAGCCAAATGAAATCTTTGAGGCTCATTCTCGGCGCCGATGTGAACGCAGTCGCTCTTGAGGACAAGGTGCCGAGTTCAGGCTCCAAAATGGATCGCTACGACTGGTTCTTCTTGGTCCAGCGTATCCAAAAAGATTCAGACCTTGCCGGATTGGTGGCGCTTCTTCGGACTATGAGTGGATGCGCCGCACTTGTAAGCTCCAAGAGCGTCCTAACAGATGTTGAGGAAGCGATCCTGGGCGAGGCCGTTCAATCGATTGTAGAAAACTACGGAGAACGAACATGACTGGCCCTATGAAGTACGAGGAACTTAGGAGGGCCCATGCCGGTGAAGCCCTCACCAACTGGATTACTGGTCATCAAGGCTTGTTCGTACTCTGCCGTGAACTCGAGCGCAGCCTCAAGCTAATGGAACGTGCTATTTCAGCCGACAATCATGTGGCCACTGCTCGTCAGTTTCAGCGGTTCTCATCAATAACCAGGGCGTGTGCAGTCGCGTTCAAGGTTGCCGGCAATATGTCCAGGAACGACTACGAGAAACACGTGGTCGTTCCGATGCTCGGCGTGGATGAGGCCTTCACAGGACTTTGGGCTCGCGACCATTCCTCGATGTTGCAGCAACTGCGTTCCACCTTTGCGAAGTTGCGCGGCTTCGAAGCGGAACGAGCAGCCATAAAAATGCTGACCGCCGTGATGGTCAAGCAACACGAGCGCGTTTGCGAGCGCTTTGCGAAGGGCCGGCCCAGTCTGAACGCTCAAGCCCGAAGCGGAATGGCAGCGGATCGTCCAGAAGGCTACTTGCTTATTCGTGAGCGATTTGGACCGCGGCACGTGCAGTTGATCGACTCATAGCGAATATGATCGGCCACCTGGAGTGAGCAACACGCTCCCGATCAATGGTTCGCCGAACTAGGCGCCGTTTGGCTGCCAATGAATAAGCCGGCGTCAGTCAACGCTTTTACGTAGGTCTCGTGATGGTGAAAGTCGTGCTTGAACTGCTCAAGGTTGTCGAGCTCATCATGCCAATTTTCTGCTGATAACTCTCCTTTGAATGTCGATTTCAGCATCTGCATGATGGCAGCTCGTTGCTCGACCGGAAGCTTGGCAATTGCCGAGTTTAGATATCCACCCGGCCCGAGTTTTACCTCAGTTGAGGTATAAACACCGGCCGCACGAACAGCGTCGATCTGGATCGGTAGGCTCACCCTGCAATTCGGGAATATCCATGCGCGGTAGCGATGCAATGCGAGAAAGTAGATCGATGCGAAGAATGCAAAATAGCCGTCGATCGGAAGAGTGCGCGCTGGTCTTTTGTCGGTGCGCGGCGTAGTAATGTTGTTCCAAGTTGGCATGCCTACGATAATAGGATCACCGGGCTGGTACGAACTTTCCAGATATCGGGCGTGATCTACGGTTGCAATTATCTCGAACCCGATATTTGGATTTAGGCCTAGCATTGCTCCAACTGAAGCCGATAAGCCTTCCCGTAGCGCGCGATCCTGGCTCTCCAACCGGAAGCGGTATCCATCACCATTCTTCACGACCTTGTAGTTGTCATCGATGCCGCGAGCCTTGGGACCCTTCGTAATGTGGGAGTTATAGACTTCATGGTCATAAGTCTCCTGCCACATGATGATGCCGTCAGCGCCGGCGTTCTTCAGGCTTCTATAATGCCGTGACGTCAGCGCCATCGTGCAAAACAGTACTCTGTTTGCGAGACTTCCGCCCATTATCTGCCTTACTCGTTGAACAAGGACGGGAAGCTGATCTCTTACGAATTTTACATCATCGCCACCAACAAGTTCGATGTGCTGGAAACCCTTCGCGAGTAGGTACTCAACCTGCACGACAATGAGCCGCTCGTCCAGGCTTATCCGGCGCATCTCATTGTTGTCGGAGCGCCAGCCACAGAAATTACAATCAGACGCGCAGCGATTTGTTACCTCCACCGGTGCCATCGAAACAACCAAGCCGCCATAAATCTTGCGACGGACAAATTCGGACTTTGCAAGAACTTTGTCGCGAATGGCCTGGAACTCGGTTGAGTGGATCGCGTTCACGAGTGAATTGAGCTTCGCGTAGCTGAGTGACTCGCTCTCCGCTTCCTCCAGTATTGCCTCGACTTGCGGCACTGTTGGGATGTCATGATTCTCGGTAAGGTCGAGAAAACGCTCGCGGTCGATTTTATACATGGTTCACGCCCTGTGAAGGCAAATGCTGTTTTCGGTCAGAGCTCAGAGTTCTTGAATAGTTCGGCAAGCGCAAAGTGGGCTCCCAGTTTTAGGAGTAAGGCCCCAGGCAGCGCCATCAATCGAATTGCCGCCGACGAGTAATTGTGATGGAAGCATCATATGGCTGGAATCATCTACTACCAAATGTTGTAGAGTTGAGGTCCCAAGGGAGAACGACCAACTGTGCCGCGGAATCTGCCAGGAGAAATCGCCCTTCGCAGTGCTTCGACCTCGCTCGAGGGACATTCACTCGACATCGTCCGCTTCGGGTTCTATCGGTATCGTTGACGGCCTCGAAGCTCTGCGAGCCCTTCCCTGTTGCGGATGATCAATACACTCCGCGCCTCCGGCGGGTCGAACATAGGGCGATCAGGCCAGCCTAGCTGTCCTCTCACCGATGACATTTCTAGTGAGCGGAACCTGCGACTTGTCTATCAGGCGCCGACACCGCGAATTTGGTGAGACCCTGCGCGGGACTGCCGAACTCGCCGTCGATCGTCGCGGACACGCCGCGGTGAGCTGCGTCATCCAACTACAACAGCGATTGTGAGAAACTTCACGATACAACCTCGGCCTGAGGCTTAGGTTAGGGTGCATCGAGTAGTGCTACGGATGTGCTGGCCCCTATTTGGTCACCACTTTGCATGTCCCGCAGCGATAAGCGATCGAGGCATCTTCGGGTTTCGCTTCCCTCGGAGTTTCAAAAGCGGGAGAAGCACATGGTGGGACGTCTTCCAGAACGTCGGATTGATCTAAAAGCGCTGACCTGCCACTGCGTATTTCCTCCAGAAGGAGTTAGAGTCCGGCCCGAAGAAGGACGGACAGATGAAGCGAGCAAGGTTCACGGAAGAGCAGATTATCGCGGTATTGAAGGAGCATGAGGCTGGGG
>NZ_JADYVZ010000044.1:0-7541 GCF_020194195.1 Bradyrhizobium sp. BRP19
CCCCTGTGGATCGCGCCGACGCCGGGCTCGTAACTCCGGTCGGGCTACGCCCTCCCTGCGTCACGAGCCCGGCGAAGCTCTCTCATCCTGATTGACGCTCCACTGTCACCCTGATTGCCGCGCGGCAAGCCCGCTTCGGCCCATCGGTAAGTCGTGCCATCGACCCAGATCCGATGCAGGATCACTGCGAGCTTGCGTGCCAAGGCGACCTTTGCGCGCTTCGAGCCCCTCCGCTTGGCGACGTCCATCCCCCAGTGTTTGAGTTTTGAGAACCGCGTGATGCGCGATAACAGAACGTTGGCGGCTTCATACAAGGCCGTCCGCACCGTCTCATCGCCGGCCAGCGTGATTCCGCCCGTGACGTCCTTTTCTCCCGATTGATATTTCTGTGAGCCCGAACAGCGCGCCTGCTGCCTTTGACTTTACAATGCGATGAGGATCATCAATCGCCGATTTGTAGGTGATGGCCACCAGGGGGCCAACGCCTGGTACTGTCATAAGCCGGCGGCAGACTGCATCATCACGCACAATTGCCAGCACAGCCTTGTGTAGTCTTCCGTATTCTGCCTTTCTCCACGGCTGTCCTCCGTCTCCAGATGCTTGGGGCCTCAAGTCGTGACCCCGTTTCATCATCTATCGGGGGACAGCCACCATCATGACCCCTTGCTCCGGAGCCGGGCCCATTACCGCATCTAGTAGGTGCCTTGCATCCTTCTCGGCGCCGAGTCGCGCCCCCATTGCCAGGCGACCGTGACTGTGATGCGGCAACCAGTTCTGGTAGTTGTGCCACGGCTTTTTGCGGTGGATGTATCCTACCGCCAGCCTTCTTCCCTCCCCGAAGCTGGCGGTGGAGTTAGCGGCGCGCGTGAGTGGGGACAGCGTTTCTTCTTCTCTCAGATTGAGCGCCGAGCCACGTGGCCGCTACCTCCCAACCATGGGGCCAAAGGATGCATATATTCGAGCGGCACAAGCGCTTGAGGTGCTTGCAGCCAATCAGGCCCGGGCGGCCGATCAGCCTTTGAGCCTGGCAGATCGCCAAGTTGCGACATTTGATGCCGAGGAGGCTCGGGCAGTGTTAGGCATCCTCGACAGCGTGAAGCCCAATCTTAGGCCGAAGGATGCCCGGCGGATCGCTGCGCGCATACGCGATCTTCTAGAGGGTGAGGGCTGAGTGAGCGGCGAAGGAGTTCGACTAGGCAGCTCTCCGGCAATTCATGTCCTGTAGGGTAGCCAAAGTCATTTCGATGAAACGTCAGCTTTCTTGACCAGCACTTTAACGAGTCGACCGTTAAGAAGCCGGATTGAGCTGAGCTAGACAGTTGAGCGAGCGCCAGAGCGAGACCAACAATAGGCGCAAAAGTTCTCTGAACCAGGCGAGGATGCGACGGAGGTTGTGTCCGACGGCGGAGAGGACGACGTTGGCGGCATCGCCGGCGCGGCCCTTGAGGTAGCACCGGCCGAGGTGTCCTTCGGCTTTGAGGTGTCCGATGATGGGCTCAATGGCGGAGCGGCGGCGCAGCTCACGCTTGATGGCGCCGAAGACACCGCGCTTCTGGCCGGAGATGAAGACGCGGCGGGGATTTTGCGCGTCGTGGCCGCGGTAGCCCTTGTCGACATAGGCCCGCTCGACCGCACAGCCGGTGAGTGTCTCGGATGTGCTTGAGCAACAGCAGCCCGATCATGAAGCGGGTCTCGATCCCCGGCCTGCCGTTCTCGCTGTAGAGCGGGGCGATCTCGCTGTCGATCCAGTCCCAATCGATCTTGCCGGCAAGCAGAACCAACTCGTGCTTCATGTTGATGATCTGGTCCAGCCGTGCCCGGAACAGATCGTTCGATCCCGTCGTCTTGTGCTTCTTCGGCCGCATCGTCCCTCCGGTGCACCACACAAGCACGGTTCACAGCGGAGAGGAATCCACAAAACGAATTGCAAGGTTTGCGACCATCAAGCCTCAAATCCCTGCAATCTCAAACGCCGTCAAAACACCAAAAACAGACCGCTGCTCAATCGCTTACAGGCTTGTTCACAGCCGACTAACGATGGCCTCAAGCGCCGCGATACGGTCTTCGGCTTTCCCCAGCGCATTTGCAGCCCTGAGAAGGTCAGCCTTCACCTGTGTATTTTCACTCGCGGCTGCAAGCCGCTCCATAGCACGTTGAGCTTGATCAAGTCTGTCCTGATGACCAAGAAGGTCGACCATGATTCATTTTCTCCCATTGGTGATCTACAAGCGCGACAATACCTGATGTAGCGAGCGAGGCGTCGATGTGGAGGGCCGCGCGCCTGCCGCTACGGGCCGCCCGCCACGCGCTCGACCCATGCCGAAGAACCTACTTCCGCCGAGTGGGCTTCGATGGCCCCTTGTGATCCGGTCGCTGAGTGAGGGCGGACGCCGAAACGGTTTTGATCTCCTTGTTAGTCAGCGCGCCGGGGCTCCGAAGTCCTTTCGAAGCAATCGACCCCACGCCTTTGCCGGTACGTTCATTTTTTGCCATTGGAGTGCCTATCGGTTTCGCGACTCGGGATGAGCCGCAACCAAAGATATCACAGACAATTCTTTTCGCCTCCCGTACAATTCCGGTGCGGCGAACGCAAACGCTGAGGCTATTTAATAGACAGCTTCCGAAAATCCGTGCGACTACAGGGCTGATGCTTGTCGCCCCTGAAGGTCTGCCGATGGTCAGAACGGAAAGCCCCAATCAATCCGCGTTCACGCGCCCTCGCAGGGGATTGCGACGTGAAGACGCGGCGTTCTACGTCGGGGTGTCTCCGTCCACATTCGATAAGTGGGTTGAGGACGGCACGATGCCGAGGCCCATCAGGCGCGGCGGCATGGTCTTGTGGGACATGCGACTGATTGACCGCGCCTTCGAAGTTCTCTCGGGCGATGCGGAAGATGCGAACCCGTGGGCTAGTGTGAGCCTAACGCAGCAATAGCCTGCTTGGCGAGCAGCCTTTGCTCCGCAGCCTTCGTGTATCGTTCCAGCTCTTTCAAGCTGTCGTGGCCGTTGATGCTGGCAATCACCTTCAGTGACAACCCCAGCTCGGCAAGTCGACGGGCTGCCGCGAAGCGCAACGTGTGGGGGCTGCATTGCGTCGTGATCCCGGCCGCTTTGCCCCAGGCTGAAAACTTGCCGGTGAACGACTTGTCGCTGTAAGGCTTTCCGCGTTCAGTCAGGATGAATGCGGATTCCGACGAAGTCGCCCGGGTGTACCGATATGAAGTCGCCGGGGGATTCCGAGACGATGTCGCCCACCTTTCCGATTTGATCTCGCCCGGTGACGAGGCGTTCTGGCGGTAGTTTCTCTGGCATTTGGCGAGCCGCGTGGTCAACCTGGAATCGCGGCTTGAACTTCTTCCGTTTCTGTTTCTGTTGCGGTTCTGTGGGCATGTGGGCAACGCCTGGCGTTGTCCAAGCGAAGCGGCATGTCCACAGCGTTACGGGCTCAGGCCTTTCGGGCGGATTGCCGAGTTCGGCGCAGGCTCTCGCCGGTGAGGTCGAGCCGATGGGCATTGTGGACGAGGCGATCGAGCACGGCGTCGGCATAGGTGGGATCTCCAATGAGCACATGCCATTGGTCCATGGGGAGCTGGCTGGTGACGATGGTGGAACGGTGACCGTAGCGATCTTCGAGGATTTCTAGGAGGTCGTGACGGGCGCCGGCATCGAGCGGCTCGAGCCCCCAATCATAGAGGATCAGCAGATCGACAGGGCCGAGGCCGCGCAATAGGCGTGGATGGCGGCCGTCGCCGCGCGCGAGAGCGAGGTCATCGAACAGCCGCGGAACACGTTGATAGAGCACGGAGCGATTGTCACGGCAGGCCTTGTGGCCGAGCGCCGAGGCGAGCCAGCTCTTGCCGACGCCGGCCGGGCCGCAGATCAGCAGGTTCGCATGGTCGTCGATCCAGCGTCCCTCGACAAGCTTGGCGAACAGTGGGCGGTCGAGGCCGCGCGGGGTGCGGTAGTCAATGTCCTCGACGCACGCCTGCTGACGCAGCTTGGCGTAGCGCAGGCGGGTGGCGAGCCGCTTGTCGTGGAGGTCGACCGGCCGGCGCTCAAGCCGTTGCCGGCGAGCCCCTACCTGCTCGCCGAGTGGCGGATCCGCCGCGTCAGCCTCGATTACCACGTCGAGGTGGAGAAGCATTATTACAGCGTTCCGCATCGCTTCGCCCGCGCTGAGGTCGAGGTGCGGTTCACCGCCCGCACCGTCGAGATCTTCCACAAGGGCGAGCGGATCGCCGCGCATCAGCGCATGAGCGGCAATCACAAACACACCACCGTGCCGGAGCACATGGCCTCCAGCCATCGGCGCTATGCCGGCTGGACTATCGCGCGTATCCGCCAGGACGCCGCCGCGATCGGGCCGGCAACCAGCGCATTGTGCGACCTCATTCTCGACGAGCGCTCGCACCCCGAGCAAGGCTTCCGCGCCTGCCTCGGCATCCTCAGGCTCGCCGCCTCCTACGGGCGCGAACGGCTGGACGCCGCGGCTGCGCGGGCGATCGACATCGGTGCGCGCACCTATGGCTCGGTCAAGTCGATCCTCGCCAACAATCTCGATCGGCGTCCCGCTCATCAGCGCTCCGCGGACGATGCGCCGATCCTGCATGCCAACATCCGCGGACCGCGCTACTACAATTAGGAGACCATCCCTTGCTCACCCATCCGACCCTCGACCGCCTCAACGCCCTCGGCCTCCACGGCATGGCCGAGGCCTTCGCCGACATCGAAGCCACCGGCGAGGCGAATAGCCTCGGTCACGCCGAATGGCTCGCGCTGCTGCTCGAACGCGAAGCCTCGCTGCGCTCCTCGAGCAGCCGGCGGCGCGTCACGCCGAGCCGCCGGATCGGCCGCTCCTCGTTGAGCCTTGTGAGCAACTCGCCGATCGCCGCGTTGACCTCGGCGAGGCTGTAGAAGACGCGGTGGCGCAGGCGGCCGAGCAGCCAGCGCTCGATAATGAGGACGGCTTGCTCGACCTTGGCCTTGTCGCGCGGCTTGCGCGGCCGCGCCGGCAAGATGGCGGTGCCGTAATGCGCCGCCATCTCCGCATAGGTGCGATTGATTTGCGGGTCGTACAGGCTCGCCTTGATGACCGCGACCTTGGTGTTGTCGGGCACCAGCAGCGCCGGGACGCCACCGATCGCCGCGAAGGCGCCAACATGGGCACTGATCCAGTCGGCGAGCCCCTGCGTCCACGTCGCCTGCGCGGAGGTGAAGCTCGAGGCGCCGAGCACGGCGACGAAGATCTGCGCCGTCCTCCGCTCGCCGGTGAGGCGGTCGACCACCACCGGCACGCCGTCGCCCGCGTAGTCGACGAACAGCTTGTCGCCGGCCGCGTGCGCCTGGCGCATCGTCACCGACAGGCGTCCCTCCCAGGCGCGGTAAAGCTCGCAGAAGCGCGAGTACCGGTATCCGCCGGGCTCGGCGCCGATGTACTCCTCCCACAGGATTGACAGCGTCACGTGCTTGCGCTTGAGCTCGCGGTGCACCGCGGCCCAGTCGGGCTCGGCGATGCGGCGGTGACCCTGCCGGTTGCCGTTGCCGGTCTTGGCGAACAGACGGACCTCCAGGGCCGCGTCCGTGAGTTCGTCGGGCAACGGCCAGCTCAGGCCTGCGGCCTCGAACCGCCGGATGGTCAGCCGCACTGTCGAGGGCGCCGCGCCCACCCGCCGCGCAATCTCGCGGCTCGGCAGCCCAGCCGCCTTCATCCTGATCACATCGCGCACACGGCGCATCGCAAGCCTCTCCGTCGGCATCCAGGGTCCCCCTTCGCAAAGCCGAAAGGGGGACCCTATGGAAGCCAGAAGAGGCCTCGTCACCCGGGCGACATCATCCCGGAACGGTGGGCGACATCATCTCGGAATGGGTGGGCGACTTCAAATCGGAATGGTGGGCGAGATCATCTCGGAATGCTGGGCGACATCGAGCGGAATCCGCAAGGATGAATGCTGGCGCATCGGTTGCGATCTTGCAGGCCTTGAGCGCGGCGAGTTGTGCAGCTAGTGGGATTTCCAGCTCTTTGCCGGTCTTGTTTTGTCGGACTTCGATGCTGCTGTCGTTCAGGTTATCGAGATCGAACTTGCCGCCGACCACGCTGTGAGGCCCGAGCCTGACCGCATCGCCGCGCCGTTGGCCGGTGTAGGGCAGTACGGTCATAGCGAGATGTTGCCGAGTGCCGAGGGGCCACCGCTCGAAACTCGGCTATGTTGGTTTCCGATAGCGTGTCCCAACCTTTCTTCGCGCCTTTCGGTCGACGCTTCTTTTTGATGTCCTTGGCCGGATTGTCCTTTCGGTACTTGTGGTCCTTGGCGAACGCCATGAGCAGCCGGAAGATTCGCCGCGTACTGTTCCCGGCCTCTATGCCGCCTTCAGCAGCCCGTTCGTCGACCATGCGCTTGAATGTCCTCCTCGGTGATCTTGGCGACGGGCAGGCTTCCAGCGGCCTCTTCGAGCCGGGCAAATAGGCGGGTGTAGTTGTCCTGAGTGACTTGGCCCAACTCGGGGAACTTGGATCTTTTTGTAATGCCGGATAAGGGCCGCCATACTGCCAGCGGGAACGGTTTTGACGGGCGTGCGCCGCTTGCCAGCTTTCAGGCGCGCTCGTTGCCTGTCCGGCCTTCCTGCCCTCCTCCAGGGCGGTTGCGTAGGCCCGCATAAACTCTTCCGACCAGGGCAGCCCGGGCAGGGTGGCGCGCGGTATGCCTTTCTTTCGGACGTAGTGGCGCGGATGGCCGTGGTGCAAGGCTTTTTAGACATACCGTACCGGGGAAGTCGGCGGCGGTTTTGCATGCCTGAGCATGGGGGTTCGAGCCCACCCAACTGTACCAACAAAGTCAAATGCTTACAGAAATCATCGAAGGTTGCGGATTTGTTGTAGCTACCAGATAGCTACCACGAGAGCGCTAATTTAGTGCATTGCGCTCGCTTGAGCGCGACCGAAATTCTCGTGCCTAGCACGTTGTCCAGATGCCGCTAGTCCGGCCTGTGGGTTGCGGTCGGTGTGAATGAAAATGAACCGACTCGCACGGCATCGTCTCGGATCCGCCGGTCGATCGAACTCAACTTGTAACGAGCGTTGACACCAATGCTCTCTCAAGGTTGAAACAGGCCCTAGGGAGCGCCAAGATCAAAAACAGGCTTTGATTTAATTGATCTTTTTGACCTGGTTGTCAACCTTGCGACCTTAGGCAGCGGCCACCTTGACACTTTCGGTCGCATTCCACCGACCTCCTGTTTCAATCGGGATCGCTTAAGCGGATATGCACGGGCGAGCTTGGCTGTCTGCTCGGCATTGACAATGAAGACAATTCCTATCGATTAGCTTAGCGTCGCGCTTCCGAGCGCGAGCGTCGTAAACGTCCATGATAGGTGTCTGATTCCCGCAAATGAACTCATGCATGATCCATTGTTGCTTTTGCGCTATGGATGTTATGTAACGCGCACGCCTGCAGCAGGATGCGCGATATTTCAATCGATCAGCCTGACCTCGACGGCTCTGTACTTCGAGCGCTGTTTATTGAAACGAATACCGAAAGTCACGC
>NZ_JADYVZ010000045.1:0-6519 GCF_020194195.1 Bradyrhizobium sp. BRP19
AATGATTGCCTACGCCTTCTTGCAGCACCGTCGCCTCGCACATGCGGGACGGAAAAAAAAGAATCAATGGGCCTCCGCCTCAACCAACCATGCCCGCCGTACGCCACGCCATCGTCGATCTCATTCTTCGGCCGCCATCGCAGCGATGCCCGCACTGCAGAAGACGAATCCGTGAAAAACCACAGCACAAACCAAATCTGCCAAAGTAGTGCTAGTCTAGTTTCGTATTACGACTGGCAGAGCGAAGAACAAGCGTCCGCACCGACCAGCATCACGACCGAGTCACTAGATCGCGCGCCAAAATGTCGACTCTGCGGTACCGCCGCGTCTACGAGCGACACTTCGAGGCAGAGGGTATGAGTTTGAAGGGCGCTTGTAGACCGAACGGAGCCAACTGAGCAGGGGAACGGTGGCTTCGAGCTTGCAAATAATGCTTCCGGCCCGTCCTATTTTTACGCTACAGCGCGCGGGAATTGGGGGCGGCATCAGAGAGCCTTTTGTTTGGCACCGAAGGCGATATAAACCAACACATCCGGGCAATTGGGCTAGACTCAGATGGCGTCGAAACAAGTCAGCAGCAACCCCATCGGCTACCACGAAAGCAGCGCCTTTGTTGGTAAGCCCGCGTCGAGCCCCAAGGTCGCACTGTGAAAATGCCCATCTAGTCAGTGGTTTTTCCGATTGTCGCTGAGATCATCGAAGCATAGGCAGGGACCATGGTTGACAACAATAACAACAAGCGGCGCCGGCTTGTGGAGTTCAAGGACGGTTGCCGCTATGGCAAGTTCGGAAAAACTAAGGCTTATGAACTGATCGCCTATGAGATGATTAGGGCCTACAAGATGGGAGGTAAGACCATGATCGACCTCGACAGCGTGGATGAATATCATGCTTCGCTGCCGAGGGTGGAGACGAGGGCAAGCTAGGCCGCCGATACCGCAGCGAGACAGCGGGCTGCACCGTCGCGCAGGCTATCAAGGCAGGCGATCAGACAAATGCTGCATTAAAGGCACGCGCGTTCGGCCCAACGGACCTCACGGTGATAGAAGCTGTGGATCTTTTTTGCCCTTGCCGAGCTGTCGCCGCAAGACCTCATCGCGCCGCCGTCGCTTTTTGCCTGTCGTGGGCGTGTTGGACTTCGACTAGTTCGCCATATCGGTGTTGACGACCCTAAAGCGCTTGAGAAATGGAATGGCCTGCGCTTCGTCGCCGGTCTCGTCGGCGCGCCGCTTCTCTTCACGCGGCACGAAACGGTCGGAGTAGACCATCGCGGTGCCACGCTCCCCCTTACGCACATGGCCTCCAAGCGACAGCGCTTGCCGGAACGTGAGCCAGCTTTGACCGCTGTAACCATGCTCGATCGTGCTTCCCCAGAGCAGAAGGACGTTGATCCCGCTGTAGGATCGATCGGTCGAAGCATTTTTCGGCATCGCTAAGGGTGCCCTTGCCGCGGCAGTGCCCCAAGGCTGGACCCGGGGCACGCGGCCTGCCTCAAGCTCAGCAATGATTTTGTCGGTGATCTCGTTATAGAGGTTCGCGCGGTCCTGGCCGGCGCACGCGTGAACAGCAGGGCTTGACATCCCGGTTCTCCGCGACGGGCGCCACGAGCCTCTCTCGCAGCTTGTAACCCGTCACGGAAAAAAACCAGCCGCACTCTTACTCTCAGCCTTTTGCGCAATCTGCCTTAGGGCCGCAGGCCTTAATCAGGCGTGCGCCAGGGCACATCGCCTTAAAGAGAAATGGCACCCGCAGGAGCGTGAGCATAGCGGCGCCGAAGGCGGCACGCGGGACCGAGTGCCGCGACGAGACCGGTCAAAAGGGCACCCGGGAACGGGGCAGTGATAGCGACGTCGGCATCTTCATGAGGGCGGGCCCCTTTCCCGAGTGCCCCCGGCGAGGAGCACTAAAGCTCTAGCGCGAGGGATCGAAGCCGCAGGCCGAGACGCTACGCGGCTCGGTTCACGAGAGCCCGGTGCGGCTCCGGCCGCACGCGCAGACAGCGAGGACGAGGGCTTCAAGGGACGTCTGGGGCTGCATTCGCTGCCGCAGGCCGATAACTTCTACCGCAAGATCGGGATGACCGATCTGGGGCAGGACGCGTCGTACCAGAATTTAAGGTACTTTGAGATGACCAGCGAGCAGGCTCGCGCTTTCTTCGAAAAGGAGGAGAACGATGAAACTTGAACGAAGCAAAGAGTGGTGGATGGCTCGGGCACGTCGTGAAGGCGACGCCGTCATCGGCGCCGGCTTGCTCGCGTTCGATCCAGTCCGATACGCGCCCGGCTGCTGCCCAGCAGACCGCGGCGGTTGAAGAAACGCGAATCGCCTTTGGCAAATTCGTGAACTTGATGCGCCGTCGCCGCGGCTTCTCGATGGAGAGGCTGGCAGAGGTCGCCGAGCTCGACGCCAGCGAACTACTCGTTATCGAGGACGACGTCCATTATGTCCCAGAGCCCCGAACGGTCTTCAAACTGGCGCAGACCTTTGCGGACGCTTGATGCAGCTTGCCGGACTGGCGGCGGCAAACGATGCTGGGTTGCGGCAGGAAGCCGTTTGATTTGCCGCCCGCTCCGAGGCTGTGCAGAAGCTGACGCCGGAAGAGAATTCGGCTCTTGAGGCATTCGTCGCCGTCTTGAGCGAACAGGATCCTAAGCGAGCCAAGTGAAGAACGTCAGTCTCGGACATCGAACGATCGCCGACATCGACGGACCGGTCGACAAGGTCCTGCGCGGTCTTGGAGACCCGGAGCCGCCGATCGATCTACGTATTGTCCGCGACCTGCTGAAGCTTGACCGCGGCTACTACTCGACCACGGACGACAGCCTTTTGCGAGAGACCTTCTCGCGCATGAAGGTCGCAGGTCTTCAGGTTCTTCTCCGCCCAACGATCCTACGCGAAGCGGTCCAGACCCTGAGCCTCAAAGCCCTGTACTTGCCCGATCAGAAGCGGATCCTGCTCGACCAGGATCTCCCCGTCCTCAAGCACCATTGGAACGAGGCTCATGAGATCGGGCACGACATCATCCCGTGGCATAATGAGATGATGTTGAGCGACACCGAGCAGACGCTCATGCCCGCCTGCCACCAGAAGATCGAGGCCGAGGCAAACTATGCCGCCGGCCAGTTGCTGTTTCTCGCAAGCCGCTTTGCCGCCCAAGCTGCAAGCTCTGCTCCGAGCCTGGCTCTCGTCAAGAGCCTGAGCAAGGGATTTGGCAACACCATGACCTCAACCCTGTGGCGCTTCGTCGAACAATGCCATGGCGGCCGGCCGATCGTAGCCCTCGTCACTGGCCATCCGCATCGGACACGGCGCAAGGCTGATTTCGATCCTGCCAATCCGTGCCGGTATTGCGTGGAATCGCCTCCGTTCCGTGAGCGGTTCGGCACGATGCGCGAGACCGATCTGTTCGCGACTATCGTCGGCTATTGTGGTTCGCAGAGCGGGGGCAGTCTCGGTCGCAGCGAGGTGCTGTTGGCGGACCTCAATGGCGATCGGCATGTTTTCGATTTCGAGACGTTCTTCAATCGCCACGAGGCGTTGACACTGGGCCATTGGCTGCGCTCATACAATGCGCCGGTGCCAGTGCGAGTGTTCTAAGGAGATGGTCCGGCGATCAACTCTCGTGGTCGATGGACCGCTCGCGATGCGGATGCAGCGGCTGGTGGCGGCACGGGAAGGAAGCACCGGCCGTGAAATCCTCACGCTTCCATTCCTTGCTGCTCGTCTTGCCGGCGGCTTTGTGGCGCCCGTCGCGACCGACGTTCTTTATCCCGCCATTCAGGCGGCGCTGGCTGCGGGCGGCTTCCAAGACCTCGGCCACGAGTCGAGCCTACCGGGGATGCCCCGGGCTGTCCTTCAGTCGCTGACCGCAGTCTGGCGCGCCGACATCGATCTTTCGTCCTTGCCACAACATGTCGGCCGCTTCGCGGATCTGTGTCTCCTCGAAACGCGCATCAGAGAGCGCCTTCCCGCCTCCAGGATGCTGCCCCGCGATCTTCGCGACGCTGCATTGGCGAGGGCTTCATTTTCCACGTCCTTGCTCCGGCCAGTCACGCTCGATGGAATCGTTGAGATCAATGCCGTCTGGCGCCCCCTGCTCAACGGGATTGCGCAATTCACGGGGCTCTCCTGGAACATCCCGGCGCCGACGGAGGAACAGGCGTGGTTTAAGGGCACAATCCACCGGCAGCCAGTGACACCGCCGGCGACATTCTCGGCCGAGGCGAGCGCAGGTCCCAAATCCGAGGTGGTGGAGGCGCTTCGGTGGGTGCATCGGCTGCTGTCTTCTGGCGAGGCAAGAGCCAAGGAGATCGGCATTGCGGCGACGTCGACGACGGACTGGGACGACCATTTTCTCGCCTATGCAAATAGCGCGGGCCTTCCCCTGCACTTCTCGCACGGCATACCAGCGCCAAGCACGCCGGAGGGGCAAGCCTGTGCCGCATTGGCCGACGTTCTAAGGACCGGTCTCAGCCAGGAAAGGATTTGGCGCCTGATCAGACCGCTGCCGCCACGGCCCTTCGCGGGCACCCTTCCGAAAGACTGGTTTGCCGGCATACCGCGCGGCGCGGGCCTGAGGACGCTCGAACAGTGGCGCGAGGCGCTCATCGCCGCGAGATCCCATCGCGCGGACGACATGGCTGCGGAAGGTGCCCTGCTTCCGATTCTGGAGCTTCTGGCGCGCGGCCCCGAGGCCGGCCAGGAAGCCGGCCGACTCCTACTCAGCGGCGCGAGCCTCGCGATGTGGAACTGCGGAGCGCGCCACCACACGCGGTTTCGCTTTCCTTGCAGGCAATGCGGGTGCGCGACGGCCGAGACCCGGCGAACAGCGTTGTGTGGAGCCCCGCTTCGCATCTCGCTGCGAGCCCGCGACCGTTCACGCGACTGCTTGGTCTGACGAGCCGATCCTGGCCTCGGCTCGAGAATGATGATCCTTGATCCCTCACCATCTTCTCGACCGTCGGATGCTGCATGTATTGACGACAGCAGATCGCGATCGCCGGCACTTTGAGGTTATCCGCGATGGAACGCGCGAGCACCTGATCCTCTCGCGGCCACAGCGCAATGCAAAGGGCAGCATCCTATCGCCAAGCTCGCTCTATCCCGCGAACGAGGTGGTCCAGAAGCGTGACCGTATTCCCGAACACGCGTTCAGCGAAGCAGACCGGCTTCTGGCGCGGCCGCGCGATGCGGGAGCGCTCGAGCATGTCCGTCAGAGCCAGCAGTGCTGGCACGCCACGACGGCTTGGTCGCATCCGACCATCCCGCGATCCTAGCCGCTCTCGCCCGGAGCCAATCGACGACGTCGCTTCAGAGGCTCCTGCGGGACCCGCTCGGCTACGTCTGGCGCTATGCGCTGGGATGGCGCTCCATCCGCCTGGAGGGCGAGCCGCTCCAGCTTGATCCGATAGCTTTTGGCGAATTGGTACACGAGCTCATTGCCGGCGCGATAACACGGCTTGAGCCAAGGCCGGGCTTCGCGCGCGCAAACGCCGACGAGATCGAGGCCGCCATTGAGGCAGCGTCCAGCAAGGTTCTGGCGTCCTGGCCGCTACAGCGCTCGGTGCCACCAGCTATCCTCTGGCAACATACCGTGAAGGAAGCCGCTCGCCGCACGACCAAAGGTCTTGCCTGCGACGATCCGACCCGGGCGGATACAAGGAGCTGGAGCGAAGTCCCGTTCGGCCAGGAGACGCTAATAGGCGGCGACTTGCCGTGGGATGAGACGGTCAAGGTACCGATAGAGCAAGCGGGACTTGTCTTTGGTGGTCGGATAGATCGGCTCGACATCCGCGCCTCCGGCGAGGCTGAGATGCATCAGAACATCACGGTCACCGTCGAGCCGTCCGCTTACCTGCAAGCCGTCGTGGCTCGGGCCGAAGCGGCTTCACGCGTTCAACTCAACGGCCAGCTCGGCACGGGAATGCAGGGGCCTGGCGACAATTCGGTTAAGTCCACACAAGGGCCGCCGACAGGATCACAAGAATGAAGATGCTATTCCCACAAACGTGGCGCGCGGGCATGCAGCGTGTCAGCGTAGCCATTGACGACAATATGGGTGAGCCAGTTGTGGTTATTCCTGTGACTCCGGGGAGGCCTAACTTCCCCGGAGAGCCTCAGCCTGACAGGGCTGTGACTGGGACCGCTGTCTTCATGGCGAAGCCTGAGACTGTGGTGATGGGCATAACAAGGTGCATGCGCGCGGCCATTCGCTGAGCCCGCTCATAACCACAAGCGTCCCCATCTTCACTTTCGATCACAAGGCGCTGCCATGGCCGTTGCTGCAAGGCTATCGCATCACGCTCATTCGCACGGGTGAAGCCTTCGAGGTAACAGACATCAAGTCTGACAGCGTTGCGCGTATCGAAGTCAAGGTCGTTCGGCTCGGCAGGTGCCGCGCGGCAATCAGGGTGACAGTGGAGCGTCAATCAGGATGAGAGAGCTTCGCCGGGCTCGTGACGCAGGGAGGGCGTAGCCCGACCGGAGTTACGAGCCCGGCGTCGGCGCGATCCACAGGGG
>NZ_JADYVZ010000046.1:0-6126 GCF_020194195.1 Bradyrhizobium sp. BRP19
CGTTGCGGCCCAGGAACTCAAGATTGCCGTCCGGCAGATAACGTGCAAGGTCGCCGGTCCGGTACAGCCGATCGCCCTCGACAAAGGGACTGGCGATGAACCGCTCCGCGGTCAGCTCAGGGCGGTTCAGGTAGCCCCGTGCCACCCCCGCCCCGCCAATGTAAAGCTCACCCACCGCGCCGAACGGCACGGGCGCGCCATGGCCATCCAGCAAGTACACACGCGTGTTGGCGATTGGGCGCCCGATCGGGACCAATGACCCATTAAAATCAGCCGGGCAAGTCCAGATCGTCGCACAGACTGTTGCCTCGGTCGGGCCGTAAGCATTGACAATTGATGTTGGGGCCAGACTTCGGATGAGTTCTGGCTTCGGCAGCTCTCCAGCAAGAACGAGAGCTTGCACAGCCAAACATTTCGGATCCTTGTTTGTCTGAAGCAACGCTGGGGGTAATGTCGCGTGGGTGATGGCTTCGCTTTGCAGATAATCCGATAGCTTGTTACTCGCTTGACGGATCTCTTCCGCAGGCAAGTGCAAAGCGGCTCCGGAGCCAAACGCCATAACAAGCTCCCAAGCGCTTGCATCAAAAGCAATGGAGGCGAACTGCACGACGCGGCTGTTGGAAGAAGCGCCAAAGAGGCCGACCTGAGCCGACAGCAGATTGACCAACCCTTGATGCTGGACCATGACCCCCTTTGGGGTTCCGGTTGAGCCTGAGGTGTAGATCACATAAGCGAGATGGCCCGATGTGAGGCCAAGCGTGCGCCGGTCAGGGTTTGAAGCCGCCCGTTCGGCCCAGGCGGGCGTGGCCGTCTCCACATCGATGACCGTCACATCGGTCAGCACCTCGAGACCGAGTGCTGCGCGACCGACGACGTCGCAAAGCAGCAGCCGCGGCGCGGCATCGTCGACAACCTGATGCAGCCGCTCGCTGGGATATGCTGGGTCCAGCGGCAGATAGGCACCGCCAGCCTTGAGGATCGCCAAGACACCAACCACCATCGCCGGACTGCGTTCGAGGCAGATCGCAACCGGCTGGTCCGGCTTGACCCCGAGGGCGATCAGGTGATGCGCCAGCCGGTTGGCCCGCGCGTTGAGCTCGCCATAGCTCAGCCGCTCGTTTTCGCAGACCAGCGCCACCGCCTCCGGCGCCTTTTGCACCTGCGCCTCGAACAGCTCATGGACGCACAGGTCCGATGGATAGGCCTCCGCCGTCCGGTTCAGATCCTCCAGCAGATAGGTGCGCTCTTCAGCTGGCAAGATGTCCAACTCGCGTACCGGCGTATCCGGGGCATGCTCCAGCGCCTTTGCCAGCTCCTCGAGCACCCGCTGCATGTAGCCGCAGATCCGATCCGCAGAGATAGGCTCCGCCACCTGCACAGTGAGGCCCAGCGCCTCGCCAAAATCCTCCACCGACAGGGTCAGCGGATAATTGGTGCGTTCCTCCCCACCCAGCCATTCCATGCCCGACAAGACATCATCCATCCCGGAGCCGGGCACAGCCGGCGCCGTGTTGTGACGGTAGTTCAACAACGTGCTGAACAGCGGCGCCGACGCCGCAACAGCGCTGCAGCGCTGTACCAGCGCCAGCGAGGCCTGCTCGTGCGCCAAGAGCTCGGCCAGCCGGGCGTGCGTGGTTCGCACGCTCGCCTCGACCGCTGTCCCATCAAGATCAAGCCGCAGCGGCAGGGTGTTGATGAACAGCCCCATCGTGCGGTCGGCGCCAGCGCTGCCCTGCAGGCGGCCTAACAGCACCGTGCCGAACACCACCTGCTCGCGGCCGCTGCTGCGCGCCACCACCTGTCCCCACGCCAGATGGCACAGGCTCGCCAGACTCACGCCCAGCCGCCGTGCCTGTTCGCGCAGCCTCGCTTGGAGCGCTGACGGCAGCATCCGCTGCGCCTCTCGAACCCCGCTGCCGTCGCCGCGCACCTCGCGCAAGCCGAACGGCGTGCTCGGCTCGTCGATGTCGGCCAGCAGCTCCCGAAAGAACGCTTCATCGGCCTTGGCATCACGGCGTAGATGCGCCTGCGCCACCAGATTGCGGAATGGCTGCGGCGCCGTCAGCTCATGCTGGCGCCCCTCCAGCTCGGCCCGGACCTCAGCATGCATCACGTCCCGCGTCGTGTGATCCCCGATCAGATGATGCTGCAGCTCCAGCAGCAGCCAGCGCGCGCTGCCGGGCTCGCGCGCAATCATAAATCGCAGCAGTGGTGCTCGGCCAAGCTCGATGCGGTGCTGGCGCGGATCAAACCGCTCCTTAAGCTGCGCGGCGCCAGCACCATGAGCGCCATCCAGCTCGACCTCGATCACCTCCAGTCGCGCCTCCCGCCACACCACCTGGGCCGGGCGCGACAGGCCCTCCCAGACGAACGAGGTGCGCAGAATGTCGTGCCGATTCACCACCCGCTGGACCGCGGCAAGATAGCGATCGAGCAGCCCACGCTCGTCAAACGCCATCTGCGATACCAGCAGGTACGGATCGCCCTTTGCCGCCAACAGATGATGGAACAGGATGCCGTCCTGCAGCGGCGACAGGCCGTAAATGTCCTGGATGTTGCAAATCCCGCCGGGCACTGTGGCGATGATCCGGTCGATCTCGCCCTGGGCCAGCTCAATCAGCGGCAACATCTGCGGCGTGATCGCCGCACTTCGCTCGGTGATCAGGTTGGCCGGGACCGCCACCTCGTGATGGCGGCCCAGGCTTGCAGCCAGATCAGCCAGCACCGGCTTGACGAACAAGGTGCGCACCTCGATGCGCAGTGACCGCCGCCTTAGACGCTCGATCATCTGCACCGCCAAGAGCGAGTGCCCTCCCAGTTCGAAGAAGTTGTCGTGCCGTCCGACCCGCTCCAGCCCCAGCAGCTCGGCCCAGATCTGCGCCAGCACCGTCTCCGTCTCGCCCTGTGGCGGCGCGTAGGTCCGGCGCGCATACGCCTCGTCGCCCGGGGCCGGCAGCGCGTTTCGATTGAGCTTACCGTTCAGCGTCAGCGGAAGCGCCGCCAGCCGCACGAACGCACTCGGCACCATGTAGTCCGGCAGCCCCGCACTCACATGCGCCCGCAAACCGCCGGCAAGATCAGATTCCTCAGCTTCGGCGGCAACGACATACGCAACGAGGCGCTGCTCGCCGCGACCATCCTCGCGCGCCACCACCACCGCCTCGCGCACGCAGGGGTGGCCGCAAAGCCGCGCGACGATCTCGCCCGGTTCGATCCGGAAGCCGCGGATCTTCACCTGCTCGTCGTTGCGGCCTAAAAACTCCAGATTGCCATCCGGCAGGTAGCGTGCCAGGTCGCCGGTCCGGTACAGCCGGTCGCCCTCGACAAAGGGACTGGGGATGAACCGCTCCGCTGTCAGCTCAGGGCGGTTGAGGTAGCCCCGCGCCACCCCCGCCCCGCCAATGCAGAGCTCGCCCACCGCACCGAACGGCACCAGCCCGCCATGACCATCCAGCAAGTAGACCCGCGTGTTGGCAATAGGACGGCCAATCGGGACGATGGCCTCATCAAACTCAGCCGGGCAGCTCCAGGATGTAACGTCGATCGCGGCCTCAGTCGGACCGTAGAGATTGTGCAGGGCCGTCCAGGGCAATACGCGCCGAACCCTATACACACTGGCGGCAGGGAGCGCCTCGCCGCTGCATAAAACCCGCCGCAGCGATGTGCAGCGGTCAACACTCTTCGCATCCAAAAAGCTGACCAGCATGGATGGCACGAAGTGAACCGTCGTGATGTGCTGGCTGACGATCAAGTCGACCAATGCATCGGGATCTCTGTGCGCACCGGGTGGCGCCAGTACCAGCGTTGCCCCTTCAAGCAAAGTCCAAAAGAACTCCCAGGCCGAGACATCGAAGCTTAATGGCGTCTTCTGCAACACGACGTCTGTTGGCTTCAGACCATAGGCGTTCTGCATCCAGATCAGGCGATTAACGATAGCCCGATGCTCATTCTGTGCCCCTTTGGGCGTGCCCGTGGATCCCGAAGTGTAGATCACATAGGCGAGGTTGCGGGAGGTCAGGCCGAGCGCGCGCCGGTCAGGATCCGCTTCCGGCAGGCTGGCCCAGGCCGGCGCCGCAGCATCGAGCTCCACCACGCTCACAATGGCCGGCACATCCGCGCCGAAGGCGGCACGGCCAGCCACATCGGCCAGCAGCAGCGGCGGGGCCGCATCGTCGAGCACCTGATGCAGCCGCGCCGACGGATAGGCGGGGTCCAGCGGCATATACGCTCCGCCGGCCTTCAGGATCGCCAAAAGCCCCACCACCATCATCGGACTGCGCTCGACGCAGATCGCAACCGGCTGGTCCGGCCTGACCCCGAGGGCGATCAGGTGATGCGCCAGGCGGTTGGCCCGTGCATTGAGCTCGCCGTAGCTCAGCCGCTCATCTTTGCAGACCACCGCCACCGCATCCGGCGCCTTGTGCACCTGCGCCTCGAACAGCTCGTGGATGCACCGCTCCGCAGGATACGGCGCCGCCGTCCGGTTCAGCTCCTCCAGCAGATACGTGCGCTCGGCAGTCGAGAGCAGCTCAATCCGGTGGACCTCTTGCTGCGCATCGGCAACCATCGCCCGCAGCTGCGCCAGCAGATAACCACGCTGCCGCTCGATCGTCGCCTGATCGAACAGCGCCGTGGCATAACCCAGCGTCCCAGCGATCACCTCACCCTGCTCGCCAAGGCTCAGCTCCAGATCGAACTTGATCTGATCAATCTCCTCCCCGGCAGCTTCGACACTCAGCCCCGGCAGGTCCAATGACCCAACCGCATTGTTCTCCCAGGCCAGCATCACCTGGAACAATGGCGTGTGATCAAGAGCCCGGGGCGGCTGCACGATCTCCACCACCTGCTCGAACGGCAGGTCCTGATGCTCCTGCGCAGCCAGCACCGTGCGCCGCGTCCGCTCCAGAAGCTCCGACACGCGCGGCTTGCCCGACAGGTCCAGCCGAAGCGCCAGGGTGTTGACGAAGAACCCGATCAGCTCTTCGATCTCGCGGTGCCCCCGATTGGCGCTCGGCACGCCAATCACAAGATCGTTCTGCCCGGACAGACGCGACAGCACCGCCGCCCAGGCCGCCAGCACCATCATGAACAACGTCGTGCCATGCTGTAGGCTCAGCCGCTTCAACTCCCGCGTCAAATCCGCATCGACGGTGATCGGGACCGTGGCCGCGGCAAACGACTGCTGGGCAGGCCGCGCATGGTCCGTCGGCAAGACAAGACGGGCTGTGCCTGCCAGGGCGCTGCGCCAATACTGCGCCTGCTTCTGCAACCGTTCCCCCGACAGCCATTGACGTTGCCAGGCGGCGTAATCCGGATACTGGATCGCAAGCGGCGGCAGAGGGTCGTCCTGCCCAGCCTCGAATGCCCGGTAGAGCTGGCTAAGTTCACGCAGCAGCACGCCCATCGACCAACCGTCCGAGACGATGTGATGCTGGGTCAGTAGGAAGACGTGTTCCTCGTCGGCGATGCGGATCAGCCGCCCGCGGATCAGCGGACCGCGCGCAAGATCGAATGGCGTGCGCCCCTCTTCATGGCACAGATCCAAAAATGCCGCTTCCGCATCCGATCTCTCCCGCAGATCATGCTCAACTATCGGCAGACCCGCGTCCGGCGGCAGAACCTCAACCCCGGGCTTGCCTTGGGTCGCGACAAACACACTGCGCAGCGCCTCATGACGCGCAAACAGACGGTCAAGGCTGCGCTGCCAGGCGCTGCGGTCGAGCATCCCGCGCAATCGCAAGGCCAGCGGAATGTGATAGTTCGTGCTGCCTTCGTTCAGCTGAGCCAAAAACCATAGCCGCTGCTGCGCAAACGACAGCACAAGCGGCTCATGACGCGACACGGCTGCAATCGACGACAGCTCGTGCGGACCGGAGCGGCTCAACAGCTCGACGATGCTTGCCGCCAGGTCACTCAGCACTGGCCTTGCGAACAGCGTCGACAGTGGCAGTTCGACCCCGACAGCCTGTGACAGCCGGCTCGACATCTGCACGGCCAAGAGCGAGTGGCCGCCCAGTTCGAAGAAGTGGTCGTTGCGCCCGATGCGCTCGACACCAAGGAGCTCGGCCCAGATCTGCGCCAGCGCCGTCTCGACCGCACCTTGCGGCGACTGGTAGGCCGCCAGCG
>NZ_JADYVZ010000047.1:0-5987 GCF_020194195.1 Bradyrhizobium sp. BRP19
GCTCCGCGACAATCAGAGTTCAAAAAACTCTTGCGCGCGACAATTAACGCGGCAATCATCACCTCGCCGCGACACCGACTCGCCATCCTGATTGTCGTGCGCTTCCCACCCAGATTGTCGCGCTATAGCCGCATCACGACGACGGGCCGGATTGGCGCTCAGCCAATCTATTGCACGCTTACGGCTGATTGGCGTCACGATTTCAGGCACTCCCGGCTCCCACGTCTCTTCGACCAAATAGACTCGCCCGCCCGACCAACCGATTTGTTCGGCCTAGAAGGTTCTTAGTGTTGTTTGAGAGTGTAGGGGCGACGGCGCGTGCGGGAGGCCCATCTATATTGGTCCCAAAGCCGTTGAGCTATGCTCTGGTGCGTGAAGACGCGTTCCCCGCTCTCTTCGATCACCAGCTCGCGAGTAAGCCACTCTAAACGCAGCTCGGCCTCCAACGGGCATTTGCCGTCGCAGATAGCCGCCGCGACGACTTCAATCTGTTCTTCGATAAGATCCCGGAGGACTTGGATGCGGGGTAATGCGTCCATTGTGCTGCTCTCCGGCTGAGAAAAATGGCGGGCCACTTTACGCTCTAAGTTCCGGCTGGCACCTACCAGAATTGGTCGGCCGCCGAAGGGCTCCGCCTTCTCCGCTGCGAGCCTCTCTTGCCAAGCGTCCCATTGCTTCTCCGTGCCGCCGTTTGCGAAATACGCCTCGTGGTCATCGACCGCGTCCTCATCAGAGACAGCGCCCAACGACTCACCGCTTATCGCATCCCGCACGAATTGAGGGATGGCGGGCAACGTGCGCGCCTTATACGCCTTGGTCAGTGCAGCCGTGTCAGAACGCTTGCCGTATGTCTTCCCGTCGTGAATACGCGTCACGCCCGGCGCCACAACGTACCCGCCAACTCCCTTAACGTCGGTCTCGCAGTCCCGCTTCAGCTTACCGGCGCTGCACCCTAGCCTGTCGGGATTAGAGAAATAGAGATGCCGCCCGCCGCGTTGGGTCCGCACGGCGACGGTTTTCTTGGGCAACTCACCGTTTCGTTCGACGAATAAGTCGAACAGCCTCACTCCATCGCGATGCTCGCCATTGCGCTCTTTCAGGTCGTTGTCTACCACTACAAGGCCGCTCGGCCCGCAAGCGATGGCCGGGAGGACATCAGGCTTCTCGCTCATCAAGCGCCGTACCGGCGCCCGGTTAGTTGTCGCACCGATAGCGAACGGCTCAAATCCGTGTTTGTCAAAGAACGCGCGACGCTTCGCTTCCCGCTCTTCCGCGGGAATTTGTGTGTCGAACTGACCGTGCGCGAGCGTCAACGGGACCTTGCTCTCCCCGTCGACAAAAAGGATCGCAATGCCTGCGTTCACAAGCTCAATCGCGATGCTCCTATTGTCGCTACGCGCCCGTCTACTCGCGCCCACTCGCGTTTCCAGTCGCGCACTTCCGCGTCGAGCGGTTTAGTCATTGCTGTAAGCCCTTCCGGTAATCGTTAGCTGGGCAGAAACCTCATTGTCGAGCTGTTCGACATCCCGCATTCTCTGGTCCACCGCCGCCTTGACATCTTCATACGAAAAGCCGTAACCGGCGGCCTCTATCTCAACCTTCAGGTCGTTCTTCGTGTCCTGATACTCTGCCTTCTGATCGGCAAAGATCTGCTCCACGTTAAACAGTCTCTCGATATAGCGCTTCAGCGCCTCGCGACTCGCGATATGTGCGTTCGCCTTCTTACTTTTTTCTGATTCCTCGAATATTAATTCGACCTCAGAGGGGGCCTTCCTGATTCGAGAATCGCCAGCACTACCTTCCCGTGCTGGTCAATAAATAGCTTCCCGTCGCTACCCTGAATCGCGGGCGCGATCAGCGTTCGTCCGATATGGTCAACCCCCTTGAAGTGGGCGGTGGCTGTGCCGGATCGCGTGTGCGTCATGATTGCTAGTCCTCTTGGGGTTTACGCTGCGGCCTTGGTGGCAGCGCGTTTGTGGCTATGGGTAGCGTGCGCCGTGGCCGCACGCTTTGCGGTTTTCGTTTTGGTCGGTAAAACGATCTAATTGATCAGCTTTGTTAGCTCGGCCTTCGACTGGCCGACGCGCCCATCCAGTTCATCAGCTCTGGCCGAAACCAGTAGAGCAACAAGACGCTGAGCCTGATTGGGGTCGAGTCTGCCGAGCAGATCGCGGTTCGCCTCATCATTACGGCCCAACTCGTCGAGTGCCCTCAAAACGCCGCGCGCAAGCGGTCGAATACGCCTGGACTTCGCTTCGGCATTGGCATCGTTGATACCCGCGTCAATGAATCGATTCTCAATTGCGTGCAGTAGTGCATGCTGGGCATCTGACTTCAGTGCGGCGATAGCGTGAGCGGAGGTTGCGCCGTCGAACAGCGATCCCACCTCAATTTCTCGGAGGTCCGGTTTGGTTCGGCCGCGACGCTGCTTTGTGCTGAGCCACTGACCGACCTCACGCTGAGCGGCTTGCAGCTCTGCTCGACCTCGGGCGATCAACACACGGGCCTGCTCGACGCTCACACCTGCGGCCTTAGCGATCTGATCGCGCGCATCGGTGAAGCCTAATGATCTCAAGCTAGCATCTGCCCAAGCAGCCAGGATCGGCCGCTCAAGCTTCGAGGCTCGCTGCAAGCGCTTCAGACACTCGCGCGCGATATGCTCACGAGTCGCCGCTGTGGCTCTGGACTGCAAAGCGGCCTCGATCAACCGCCGACGAGCGCGAAGCTCCGAAAGTTGTAAACGGTGGACGTGCCTCTCGGGGCCGAACAATTCCACATCGTCACCATCGAACGCACTGCGTGCGTCGACGATGGATGTGAGCTTCGACTCGCCTAGTTCGTTTGGAAGCGGGGCGAACGGCACCTCTTTTTGTACGTGAGGGGAGGGTGCGAACATCTCCGAGGTTGCGCGGCGCAATGGCGTTTCGCGGGGGCTGCTTACGGTGTGGCGACGCCAAGTTGCGGCGGCGGTGGTTGGCAAGGCGTCGAACTTCGTGCCAATCCAAATTGGTGCCGAGAGCGGTAGCGGGACAGCCGGCGAGCCCGAGCGTATTTCGCGGCTACAGACGAAGCCTTTGGAGATCGCCGCGCTGCCGGCCAAGGTTTGCGGGGTTGTCGAGATCGAGGTGAACGGGGCGCGCATCCGGGTCGAGCCCGGCGTGGAGCTGGCGACGCTGTCGACCGTGCTGGCGGCGCTTCGGGGCATCCGGTGATTGCGCTACGCTCTGACCTCAAAGTGGTGCTGGCGACACAGCCGGTCGATTTCGCAAGTCGGTGCATACGCTGTCCGCACTGGTGAGCGAAGCGCTGCGTGCGAACCCGTATTGTGGCGACGTCTTCGTGTTCCGCAGAAAACGCATGGACAGAGTGAAGCTTCTGGCGTGGGACGGCAGCGGCATGGTGCTGGTGACGAAGTGGTTGCACCAGGGGCACTTCACCTGGCCGCCGATCCGCGACGGCGTGGTGCATCTCAGTGCGACGCAGCTCGCGATGCGGACGCGCGTCTCACCCAAGCCTGTGAAGCAGCCGGCCGTTTTCGGCTGAGAGGAGAGGATTTCGCTGGAGCCTGTGGCGCGCGGATGTATGGTCCGTTCATGGCGATTCGCCCGGACGTTCTCCCGACTGATCCAGCCGCTCTAACCGAGATGGTGCTGGCGCTTGACGCCGAGAACGAGAAGCTGCGTGTTGCGATGCAGACGCTCAAGGAGATGATCTTCGGGAAGCGCTCGGAACGGCTTGCCACGCTCGTGGCCGAGCAACTTGCGCTTGAGCTTGACGATCTTGAGACAAGTGTCACGCCGCTTGCAGCTGCCAACGACGATGTGCCTGCGGCGAAGCCGGCCGATAAGCCGCGCAAGAAGGCGCGCCGCAACATCGGCGCGTTGCCCAAGCCTCTGCCGCGCTGTGAGCAGGTCCTGGAGCCGGAGGTGACGGCCTGCCCGTGCTGCCAGGGCCAGCTTCACAAGATCGGCGAGGACGTCAGCGAGGTGTTGGACGTGATCCCGGCGATCCTGCGCGTGCTGCGCACGATCCGTCCCACATACGGCTGCCGCGGCTGCACTGATGGCGTGGTCCAGGCGAAAGTGCTGCCGCGCCTGATTGAAGGCGGCATGGCGTCGACGGCCCTCGTGATCCACGTGGTGGTCTCGAAGTTCGCCTGGTATTTGCCGCTTTACCGGCAGGTTCAGGTCCTCGCCGGCCAGGGCATCCATCTTGACCGCGCGACACTCGCCGGTTGGGTCAAACGCGCCGCGTGGTGGCTCAGGAGCCTTTATGAGCTGCAGCTGCGGATGATTCAGGCCGCGCCGCGCGTGTTCTGCGACGAGACGCCGATGCCGGTGCTCGATCCCGGACGACATCGCTCCCGCATCTGCCAGTTCTGGGCGCATGCTATGGATGACCAGCCATGGGGTGGCCCCTCGCCGCCGGCGGTTGCCTACGTATTCGCCGACGGCCGTGGCACCGAGGAGATCGCCGGACAGTTGACGGGCTTTTCCGGCATTCTGCAGGTGGACGGTTATGCCGTCTGCAAGGCGCTGGCCCGCGGTCATGGCGGCGCGATCCAGCTCGCCTTTTGTCTCGCCCATGCCCGATGCAAATTCGTCGAGGTGTACAAGACCACGCAGTCGCCATTCGCGCGCGAGGTGATTGAACGGCTGCAGGCGGTCTATGCGACCGAGGCAGTGATCCGCGGCAGTAGTGCGGAGCAGCGGCTGGCCGCCCGCCGCACCAGGAGCGCGCCGTTGATGGCGGCGCTCAATGCGCGACTGACCGAGATCGTCGGCCAGCTGTTCTCCCAATCGAAGCTGACAGAGGCGATCAACTATGCGCTCAATCACTGGGACGGACTGACGCTGTTTCTCCGCGACGGCCGCGTCGAGGTCGACTCCAACACAGTCGAGCGTTCCATGCGCCCGATTGCCATGGGAAGACGCAACTCCTTGTTCAGCGGCAGCGAAGGCGGCGCCGAGAGCTGGGCCATCCTGGCGTCGATCGTGAACACCGCAAAGCTCCATGAGCTCGATCCGCAGGCCTATCTGACCGACGTGCTGGAGCGCATCGTCTCCGGGCGAACCAAGAGCCATCAACTGCACGAGCTGCTCGCCTGGCACTGGAAGGCGGCGCGCCAGCGCACCGCACAGGCCGCTGCGTGAGCCCACGTCGCCATAAAGCATCGTCATCGATGGCCGCCGCCGCGATGCCACTTGCGGAACTCGAGCGATGGCTGCAGGCTCGAGTCGATCAGCATCCTGCCGCCACCAATCTCCCCATGCTCGACGGCTACGTCGCCGCAATCGTGGCCGGACCGGTGTCGATGAGCCCACTCGACTGAATCTGCCCGCTGCTTGCCATTGATGCCGATGCCTTCAACCACGGCGGCACCCCGGAGTTTGCAGCCTTATCGGCCGTCGCGCTGTGCCACAACGACATCAGCAACACCCTCTCGACCGCACCCGACAGGTTCGCGCCGATGTACCGGCGCAAACCCAGTGGAGACGTCGATCCGCGACCATGGTGCCAAGGCTTCTATGCCGCGATGCGGCTCAAGCTATCGGCGTGGGCGCCGTTGCTGGACGCCAGCAACGTCAATCACGGCCTACTTCTGCCCATCCTGCTGCACTGTCGCGACGATCAGGGCCGTCCGCTGCTTGGACCACCACGAAGCGGCCGCGAGACCAAGAACTTTCTGCGTAACGCCCACGCCGATATTCCGGCGGCGGTCGAGGCCTTGCGGCAATACTGGATGCCGATCCGCTACGCCCGCGCTCGCTGATCACCGCGGACGTGGGAACTCATCCGGTTACGTTAGAGTCCCGTTGGGTATTGCAGCCAGGCCGAACTTTGGACCATTCAGAACTAGCATTACAGTTGCATCTTCCTGAAGGTTCTGAATCCATGGGCGACCATGATTCGGGATCTGATGATTGGTGGCGCGTCAGTTGAAGATACGCTGACGCTGTGGGCTTCGGCGTTGCGAGATATCAAGC
>NZ_JADYVZ010000048.1:0-5474 GCF_020194195.1 Bradyrhizobium sp. BRP19
CACCGATGCGTTCATGCCACTCGAGGTGGACCAATGCAGAGCCACATTGAGGGCAGTTTTTGTGACGTGCTATTGAGACCGACTCCATGTGGCAGCTCGTGTCATTGCGTCAAAAGGCCACAGCCGACGTTAGTGTAGCCGCCGCTTCGTGGCGGCTGCGGTAGATGGACCTCTCTGTTCAAATCCTGTGCCAACCGCGACAGCTTGATCAGTAAGGGATAATTTTTCAAGGAAGTGTACCAGACCGACAGCATGTCAGAGATCGGACAGTCAAGGTCATGTTCTAACGTAAGGTCGCAAATCGGACACATGGCGATGGCTTTTTCTAGTTGGACAGAAAAGCCCGCCTCCGAGTCAATGGGAAGAACGGAGGAAAATGACGTCAATGAACATTCTCCGGCCGACTTTGAAATGCGTCCGGAGGCGGGGCCTATGGCTAGAGTATTCCAATTTCCAAATGGCAGGCGACAGTCCGTAAGCCTGATAACCCGCCTGCCCCATCAGCCCTTAGGGCAATGATGGGTCCTCAGCTCTATAAGCCGTCATTGCGATGAACTGTGCGGGGTATGCCGGAGCTGTGCGCTGCTCTCTCGGTCAAGGAGTCAAGGCAAAGGTAGAGAGCTTGATACGTCAAGCTTGTGGCCACGGATAGCCGTCGACCAACAAATTTGCTGGTGTTACCTCATTGCTATGGCGAGCGCGTCGCTGAGGGCTCACCTGGGGTAACCAAATGGGGTCGGTCAGATCGGAGGTCTGACGAGACGGACGGGCTGCTCAGAAGCAGGGCTGCAATGAAACGTCATTGATCAAAATCAGATAACAGCAGGATCCATTTGGTTGGCCAAATGCTTGGTGAACCAATCGCCAGTGACTCTGTTCACGGTTGCGAGGTGACACACATAGGGATCCTAGCGTTTATAAGCACGAGATGCTTCGGTTCGCGAGCTCGATTGTAAGCGTCGAGCTGCAAATCCGTCAAGCAGCGGGACGTCTTGCTGCGGCGGGAGGGCGAGCCATCGGGCATCAACCGGATCTACCGGCTTTATCGCGAGGAAGGGCTCACCGTCTGCAAAAGGCGGGCTCGCCGCAAAGGCCGTGGGGACCCGTGCCCCGATCCTGGTCGAGGCGAGGCCGAACGCGCGCTGGTCGCTGGACTTCGTCCACGACCAGTTCGCCAATGGCCGACGCTTCCGCATCCTCAACATCGTCGACGACGTCACCAACGAATGCCTGGCGCCATTCCGGAGACGTCGATCTCGGGGCGGCGCGTGGTCGGCGAACTGACGGCAATCGTCCAGCGACGCGGCAAGCGAGAAATGATCGTGTCCGACCATGGCACCGAGTTCACCTGCAACGCCAGCAGGCCCGCCGTTCCGACAGGCTCATGACAGCCTGCAGATGCGCGATCGCAGCGCGCTTAGCGGCGGGCCTTACCATTTTTTGAAAGGAGCTCGCGAAGTGCGGCGGCATCGAGCATCTGCTCGGCCAGAAGCTTCTTCAGCTTCACGTTCTCCTCTTCCAAGGCCCTGTCCGACTTCACCGACGTGAGCGCGCTCGGCATTAAGTAGAGCTGGTCGTCTGAATTGCGCATCAGGTGCGTCCGTGCCGTTCGAGATCATCCTCAATTCGCGACCACGCACAGTGCACTCTCGCGCGGTCGCCTTACAGCAGATCGTCAGATCGCTTTGCTGGGCAGCACGAGCCAAATGTCGTCTTGTCGATGACCTACAGGCACGCTGCGACGACGCCAGCACGCGGGAGAGCTCGGCGCTGGTGGTTCTGTCGGTGCCAAAAAGAAGGGCATGCTGTCGCTAAGTCAGGCGAATTGTTTAGTCGTAATCCGGACACGATGCTCTGGGGAAACCCTCCACTGTGCTGCCCAAGCAGGTTGTGGGAGCTGAGCGCACGAGATCCAACTTGTCATTGATGGTTCGGGCATAACAGTCGCAAGCCAGCGCCGATTCAGTGTCTCAGCAGCAAACTCTTGCGCGACGCTGTGAGGAATCGCGCATCCATGGTGCGACTTACACTCTGAGGGTCAAGTTCAGCAAAATCGATGATTGGGGTCCGATCAAGCCATTCCCTTGGAACCGCCGTCGCTCGGCCACCTGCTGGACGCGGATTGGTTCGTCGCCGCCGGCCCAAGCCTTCGTTCGCTTGGAATTGCGCCTAAGTTCCCGACTGATCGTGGGTGGCGACCGGCCAGGGCCGCGCTCCTCAAGGCTGAGCATCGTCCCATCGCAACAACACCTTTAGCAGGTGTTGCACTGGCATCGTGAACCGAAGCCGCTCTTCACCTTGATCCAGTGCTTCGCGATAGGGAGCAGTGCGATCTCAGAGATCGGTTCGACGAGCCTGAACGCGCTCCGGCTTGCGGCAGCTGCAAAGCGGAGCTGCGTCGCCGCGACTAAACCGTGGAACAACCAGGATAGTGAACAAGAGCACTATCTGTCTAAGGACGGTGGCGGCGTATCCTTTGTGCGCGTTGGCAGTATCGGATATTCGATCTTGGGTAACCGGCCGGTCAATGAATTAAGAAACGCAACGATATCGTTCTTCTCCTTCTCGGTGAGCTCGGCGCCGAGCTGCACCTCACTCATAATGCCTACCGCTTCCTGGAGCGTCCAAACCTGACCCGAATGGAAGTAGGGAGCTCGCAGGGCAACGTTGCGCAAAGGGGCGGCGCGGAACACGTATCGGTCGCTGAAGGCCTTCGTGACCGCGAAACGCCCCTGGTCGGCTGGGGGAAGCAGTTTGCTGTCTGGTCTTTCAATCACGCCGAACGCGAAAAACTCCTGCCCACCAATATTGATTCCGTTGTGGCAGGAGGCGCAGCCTTTGTCCACGAACAGCCGCAATCCTGCCTTTTGGTGGTCATCCAGCGCGTTGGCATCGCCGTTCAGGTATCCATCGAACGGAGCTGCTGGTGTCGTGAGCGTCGCTTCAAAAGCCTCGAGCGCTTTCGCGAAATTGTCAAAGGTGACCGGCGGTGTATCACGCGGGAATGCTTGCTTGAACTTGCCCACATAATCTTCCATCGAATTCAGTGTGGTCGTTACGTGATCCGCAGTCGCATTCATCTCGGCGCTCGCCTGAACGGGCCCCTTGGCTTGTGCCTTAAGATCCGGCGCGCGTCCGTCCCAGAATTGCGCGACATTGAACACTGAATTGTAGACGGTCGGCGCCCGCCGCGCTCCCCGTTGCCAACCGTGACCAACTGACGTTGGACCCGCGTCTACGCCGCCGGTGCCAAGATTGTGGCAGGTATTGCAGCTAATGATCCCACTCGCCGACAGACGAGGGTCGAAGAACAGCATCTTCCCGAGCTCCGCTTTCTCGGTAGTCACGGGATTGTCCTTTAGGGCGGGGATACCAGAAGGGATCGGTTTGAAGATCTGTCTGGCTGTCATCATCAAATCGTCGTTTGCGATGGCATTGCATGAGACACACATCAGAACGGTAGTAATCGATACCTTGAGCATGACGTGAGACTTCCAGATCTTGCCGCGCCGCTACCGAACAACAGTTCTTCAGAAGAGGCGCCCGCTGCATGGATGGCTTTTGCTATGCAGGAACTGAGCCAGCGCGCGCGAGTGAATTGGTCTAGGGTTTCTGTGTTCGATGTTGGCTTCACGACAGTTGTCGTTAGCCCGACACGAACACTTCGACTAATCACGAAGCATAGTGTTTTGCTGCTCTTCGAGGAGGCACGACGCGTCTCTCCGACGAAATGCAGGGGGCAGTGACGTCGCAGGCACCTGTCCCGGGAGTAGATGAAACCTCCCTCCAATTGGATTCGAATCGATGTCGCAGGCGTTACACTATTAATACGAGCCCGATCGAAGCTCCGCCCCGTGCCTAGCGCAGCGCCGTCAGTCCCTCCCCAACCGGCTTTCGGTCCCATGGGCCTGAAAGGGGGCTGCCAGGCTGTCACGACGGGATGAGGCCTGGCGCTGAGCTTGATGAACTTAGCTAACTGTCTGCCGGATCGCGTCTAGTGTCCTGAACCAGAAGTTCGCAACATCGCGTCGTGTTGTACCGGGGCATTGTAACGGCAGAAGCGTTCGATGGAAGCAAGGATATCATCGGCTGACTTGGTCCATCGGAACGGCTTGGGATCAGCGTTATGTCGTTCGATGAACGAGGCGATGTCCGCCCTGAGGGCGGCTACGCTGCGATAGACGCGGCGCCTGATCTTCTAATCGGTAAGAAGCGCTCGACCTGATTGAGTCATGACGAACTGGTCAGGGTCAGGTGCACATGCCAGCGCGGCCGCTTGGCCAGCCATTTCCGGATCAGCGGGGTCTTGTGAGTGGCGTAGTTATCCATGACGAGATGGACGTCGAGTTGGCGCGGCACAGCGGCCTCGATCTCGTCCAGGAATTTGCGGAACTCGGCGGCACGGTGCCGTCCGTAGCACTTGCCGATAACCCGTCCGGTCGCAATGTCGAGGGCGGCGAACAGCGATGTGGTGCCGTGCCTTTTGTAATCGTGGCTCCTTCGGGCCGGCTGGCCGGGACGCATCGGCAGCATCGGCCGACTGCGGTCCAGCGCCTGGATTTGAGACTTTTCATCTACACACAGGACGATGGCGTGTGCCGGTGGCGAGACGTAAAGCCCGACGACATGACGCACCTTGGCCACGAAGTTCGGATCAGTCGAGAGCTTGAATGTCTCCAGCCGGTGCGGCTGGAGCCCGAAGGCCCGCCAGATACGTTTCGGTGCTCCCGAGCGCGGCTCATCGTGCAGCCCAGCCACGCGCTGCTTCACAAAGCCCCGCCGCCGTTTGCCTACCGTCCCCCGCTCCAGGCCTAGCTTGGCCGTCACTTCCTTGTTCTGACCGCCTTCCGCGCAGGCCAGCGCGATCCGGGCTCTCAGAGCCAACGCCTGCGCCGCCTTTCGCCGCATTCTCAGCGGCTGAAGTTCAGCACGCTCATCATCGCTCAATACCAGGGGCGCAAGTCGCTGGGTCGCCATCAGATCCTCCGTCGCTGTTGCAGCCGCCATCTCTGGCACAGCGACGCGAATCTAATGCGAATCTACGATTGCGAACTTGTGACTCGGGACACTAGCACTACTTTGGCAGATTGTTGGATTTGGGCTCTTTATTAGGATTCCCGAATCGACTTTTCAATGATTCATGGGTGGTCGGCTCTTGGAGGGCTGACCATGGTGGAATGGGAAGACGAACTCGAACGCTGGCTGAAGCCGTTCCTGGACCGGTTGGGTCATAAGACCGGCAGCGGATGTGTCCCCTGTACGTTGCGGGATTGATCGGCCCGGGCGATCGCAAGAGCGTTCAGCCGATGGCAGAACGCCTTGCAACCGGCAACTACGATCAGCTGCACCATTTCATCGTCGAAGGTGTCTGGGACGCATCACCGCTGGAATCTGAGCTGCTCAACCAGGCGGATCGGCTTGTCGGCGGCAAGGATGCGGTATTAGTCATTGATGACACCGCAATGCCGAAAAAG
>NZ_JADYVZ010000049.1:0-5350 GCF_020194195.1 Bradyrhizobium sp. BRP19
CCGAATCCCATCGTGTGGCGGCTTTGCCGACCACGAACAGAAGCAAGGTACCCGCGGCACGCGCTCTTAAGGGATTGACAGAAGCAGACCGAATACAGAAGCAGATCATCGGGATTTTGAAGGAGCACGAAGCTGGCGTGTCGGTTGCCGATCTGTGCCGGAAGCACGGCGTCAGCGATGCCAGCATCTACAAATGGAAAGCCAAGTTTGGCGGGATGGAGGTATCGGAGGCCAAGCGGCTGAGGACGCTGGAGGATGAGAACACGCGTCTGAAGCGGCTTTTGGCCGACGCCATGCTGGACAATGCTGCGTTAAAGGATCTCCTGGGAAAGAAGTGGTGACGCCCGCGGGGAAGCGGAAAGCTGTCGCCCATCTCATGGAGGCCCACGAGATGAGCGAACGGCGGGCGTGTAAAGCCATCGGCTGTTGCCGCATGACCATCAGATATCGGACGACCCGGGCGGATGACGCGGCCCTACGCCAACGCATGAGAGCGATTGCCGAGGTGCGCCGTCGCTTCGGCTATCGGCGCCTGCATGTTCTGCTCAGGCGGGAGGGCTATCTGGTCAACCACAAGAAACTGTTCCGGCTCTACCGGGAAGAGAGGCTCGCGGTCCGTCGCCGTGGTGGCCGCAAGCGGGCGCTCGGGACCAGGGCGCCGATGGTGGTGCCGATAGTGCCGAATGACCGCTGGTCGCTCGACTTCGTCTCGGACCAGCTCACCGATGGCCGCCGCTTCCGCATCCTGACCGTGGTCGACGAGTGCACGCGCGAATGCCTGGCGTTGGTGGCCGACACCTCGCTGTCGGGCTCCCGGGTGGCGCGGGAGCTGGACCGGCTGATCATCGAGCGCGGCAAGCCCAAAATGGTGGTCAGCGACAACGGCACCGAATTGACCAGCAACGCCATCCTGACATGGGCCGATCAGAGCCGCGTCGCCTGGCATTACATCGCGCCCGGCAAGCCGACGCAGAATGCCTTCATCGAAAGCTTCATGTATAGACGGCCCCGCGGGTGCAAGAGGTTTTTACAGCATTTTGGATATCGGTCGGGTGCGTTCATGTATACGGCCTGTTAGTGCGACCGATGCCATGGCCGCTGGCCCTGATGGAGATCGCGGATCGAGGCCTCATCAACGGGTCGCGCTTGTTGCGCTTAAAGCTCTTCGGGCTTGCTCGATCCCCAGCTCCGCCGGTGTCCATCATGCTGTCATTTGCCCTACACACCATAAGGTGGCCAACATACGCGGAAAGTCAGGCCGCGAGCTTTGACCGATAGAATTCTCCGGTCGTCATCATCGCCCAGACGATCCGGGCCAACTTGTTGGCAACGGCGACGGCGACGACCATGGGCCGACGCCGTTCAAGCAGGGCTTCGATCCAGCCGCCTCCAACCCGGGAGCGTGCCTTTGGGTACCGAACGACGTTACGTGCTCCGATGACAAGCAAGTGCCTGAGATAGGAATCGCCCTGTTTCGTAATCCGGCCGAGCCGATCCTTCCCGCCAGTGGAATTCTGCTTAGGCGTCAGGCCAAGCCAGGCCGCGAACTCCCGCCCGGAGCGGAACATGGTCGCGTCCGGTACGGTCGCGGCGAGAGCCGTGGCCGTTATGGGACCGATCCCGGGAATCGAGGACAGCAACTTCGCCATCGGATTTACTCGCTGGATCTGAGCTAGCTCGCGCTCGATGGCCTCGACCTGCCGGTCCAATTCCTTCAGTTGGTTCATAAGAACGGCCAGTGCGATGCGGGCATGGGACGGCAGCGTCAACCCCTCGTCATCCAACAAGTCCACCAGACCATCCACCCGTTGCCGGCCTTGCCCGAGGATGATTCCGAACTCAGCAAAGTGAGCCCGAATGGCGCAGGCTGTCATGGTTCGCTGGCGGACCAGCAAGCCTCTTGCACGATGAAGCATCAAGAACCCTTGGTTCTCGACGCTCTTGATTGGAACGAACCGCATATTTGGACGGGTGACGGCTTCGCAGATCGCGGCCGCGTCAGCAGCGTCATTCTTGGCTCCTCTTCGTACGTAGGGTTTGACATAGGCCGGCGGAATCAATCTTACATCGTGTCCAAACTGCCGAATCTCCCGCGCCCAGTGAGAGCGGTCGCGCAAGCCTCGATGCCGACCAAGCAAGGTGCGAGCGAGGAGAAGAACGACATGATCTCGCCTCGCCGGAGGCGCTGGCGACTGGTCACTTGGCCTTGGCTGTCAACTGCATGGATGTGAAACACGTGCTTCGAAATGTCCAATCCAATTGTCGCGACTTTCATAGGGAATAGCTCCTGTTAGCGGGTCCGTACATCGCCAGTATATCGCGGCGCCGAGGGAGCGGGGCCGTCTTCCCCATCAATGGCCGTCTCCGAGACGAATTGTTGAACGAGACGCTGTTCACGTCGCTGGCCCAGGCCCGCGTCGAACTCGGACATTGGCGGGCCGACTACAACGATACGCGACCTCACTCGCAACTCGGATGGAAAACACCATCGGAGTTTGCCTTCACCTGCAACCCGCGACGGGATCTGGCGCTGCGCTATGCCGATGGCTCCGCACCAGCTCCCGTCGCTACCACCGCCCATTCGGCTAAATCCAACAGCCGGGGCGAACTCAGGACTGGATAAAACTTGATGTGGTGGAACGGCCCGCTCCAACTGCATCAAAGTGCTAGAACGTGGTCGTTGTTCGAACGCCACAAAGGAGGGACCGTTCCGTGAAACAGGTTAGCACCATCGGGTTAGATTTGGCCAAGCACGTTTTCCAGGTTCACGGCGCGGATGCGGAGGGCTCGCCCGTGTTCAACAGGAAATTGCGGCGCAGCGAGGTTCTGCGCTTCTTCGAGAAAGTGCCACCATGCCTGGTGGGGATGGAAGCCTGCGGTAGCGCCCACTATTGGGCGCGCGAGATCGCAGCTCTCGGTCATGAGGTGCGGCTCATTCCCCCGGCTTATGTTAAACCCTTCGTCAAGCGAGGCAAAACGGATGCGGCGGACGCGGAGGCCATCAGCGAAGCGGTGACCCGCAAGACCATGCGCTTGGTCCCGATCAAGACGGCCGAGCAACAGGCTGCCGCGATGGTGCTGAAGACCCGCGCTCTTCTAGTGCGGCAGCGAACGCAGGCGGTCAACGCGTTGCGCGCGCATCTGGCTGAATTGGGCATCATCGCCACCGCTGGCCTTGCAAAGGTTGAGGCGCTGATCGCAATCGTACGGGATGAGACAGATGCTCGCCTGCCCGCAGCAGCGCGCTTCGCGCTGAGGGCTATTGTCGACCAGATTGAAGCTTCAGCCGACCAAATCGAGAGGCTCGAGCGCGCGATTGTTGTGGAGACCAAGCACGACGAGGACATGCGTCGGTTGACCACGATACCTGGCGTCGGCGCCATCACGGCGGCGACCATCAAGGCGCTCGTGCCGGATCCCGGCGGGTTCAAGTCGGCTCGCCACTTTGCCGCCTGGCTCGGATTGACGCCGCGGCCTCATTCAAGCGGAGGCAAAGAGCGACTGGGAGGAATATCGAAGATGGGAAATCCGGAACTCCGCTCTCTGCTCGTTGTCGGGGCGACGGCCGTCTTGCGGGTTGTCCGAAACGACGCTCGGGCGCGGCCGTGGCTGAAGGCGCTTCTCGCCAGACGGCCCTTCAAGGTTGCCGCGGTCGCGCAGGCCAACAAGACGGCGCGGATCATCTGGGCGCTTCTGAACAAGGGCGGGACGTACCGACGTCCCGACCCGCTGACTGCCGCCGCCGTCTGATGGACGCAGTGACCGCCAAAGCGATCTGACCGGCGCAGGCCGGCAGAGGGCAAGGTGCAACAACAGCCGATGAACCCATGGGACGACATCCCGAAACGAGTGAAGCTACTGCCCCCAATGCGCTCAAACGCGTAAACTTGATTTAGCCCCTCGTTCCGCGGATCTCATCGAGGCCAGCGGCCATGTGCCGCGCGCAAAGGCCGGACATATGACCGCACCGAATATGTGAAATCGACTGAAAAAGCTCTTGCCACGCGGGCCGTTCCACATATGGGGGCAAGGTCAATCCACGTGTCGAACGCGTCCTTGGAGCAACCACAATAGGCGGCCCGCGTCGGCCTTAGTGGGGCCCCGAGGCGCGATCTGATCGGCGCGTAGTATCCGCTCCGAACGTCTCAGCTCTGCGGGCGAAGGTTTGTCACGCTGATGATCACCGTCCATTTGGACCTATGGTAGAAGTTAGCGGCAACGTGACGCGGCGCCCGCTTAGAGAAAAAGCGCTGTCCCCTACCACGCGCCGCTAACTTCAACATGGCCAGCCTCAAGCGCCTGAAGCTGACGGCGGAAAGTATCGTCCGGAAAGCCCGTGGCACAACTACCAGGACTGGTCGTCGCCAGGCGCTTGGGCGATCAGTCTCGGCGATCTTCGAGTTCGAGACGTTGCGAATGACTTCCATTTTAGTTCCCCTACAGGCTTCTTAGTGAAACCCCGCAGAGACTGATGGAAGCCTCCGCTGGCGGCGGGAGGCTAAGAACCTGTAGAGCACAGGCGCGCTTATTCGTGGTGTTTCCAGCCTTAGCGCGGCCCTCCCGCCATAGCGGAACGTCGAACGGAAAGCCGGACACAAAAAAGCGCCGTTCGAAGCTCGGCGCTGTGGGCGCCTTTAATGGGGTTCTTAGGCCCCGCGCAATCTATCGACTGCGCAACTATACAATGCACAACCGCGCCGTTTCTGTCAACGCCAAATCCGCTTTAAGCCACTGATTTTAGGGGCGTTTTGTAAGGTGACATTCCTTACACAGACTGAACCACCTCGCGACCCTCGGTCGGTAAGGGGTTGAAGACTACGCCCATTGATAAATCGATGTCTGTGGAAAGCAGCGCGGATGCGACTCGGCGCCCATATCGACCAGGGGGTCTTGGATAGGGGGCGCTGCCTGCCGCATCCGCACTTCCGGGACGGTTGGCGACGAACGTGACTCGGCGCATTCCACCTGGAATGGAGCAAGCATGGAAGGCGCTGTCCCTATCACGTGCCGCAAATCCCGGTAGTGGATTCTAGCAAGGCGCCGCCAAGCAATCGCCTACCGGGATTGGTGGGCATGCAGAAACGATCAGAGCGCCGCGAACTGTGCGCTGATCTCCCCATATCTCCGCTTCAGCTGCCGCAACCTCTGAAGGCCAAGCGCCCTCTCAAGCATCGGCTCGCCGCAGCATTTCATCACGACCCGAATGGCGCGAGCCGGAATGTCCTGAACCTCCTCCGAATTGATGGACACCTGTAGTAGGCTCGAAGAGCCAGGAGGTGTCGGATGGAAGGACGTCAACGTCGGTCGTTTACGGATGACTACAAGCGGCAAGCGGTTGATCTCGTAGTGT